>NZ_WQAG01000020.1:0-29119 GCF_013031565.1 Ruegeria sp. HKCCD7255
TCGTCAGGCTCATAACCTGAAGGTCAGAGGCTCAAATCCTACGCCCGCGACCAGCGACACAGAACGTCCGTAGCGACAACGCTGCGGGCGTTCTGCTTTGTCTCAAGCGACAAAGGACCCGGCAGTTCTAGTCCCCGCAGCATAGCGCCAAACGACTGTTACTCGGATGGAAGCCCCGTCGACGAAACAGGAATAGCTTTGAGATAGGCGGCAATCGCCAAACGGTCCTCATCCGTGAGGCGTGATGTGTTCTCGATGACGTCCACCATCTCACCACCCGCGCTGTCATAATCCGGAGTGAAGCCGGATTTCAGATACTCGGCAATGTCTGCCTCAGACCAATCAAGTTGGTCTACGGTCAGGCCGGGGATACGCCCCTTTCCGCTGGGGTTTGGCGCTCCCGTCAACCAGAGATCGCGTTGCATGCCCCCTAAGCCGTTGCGTGGCGTATGGCACTCGGCGCAGTGGCCAAGAGCCTCCACTAAGTACCGGCCATGTCGTTGTTGGTCGGTTAGATCCCCATCGAGCACCCAACCTGGCGACATGAACAAGAGCTTCCATCCCCCCAGTCCGCGTCGAATGTTGAAGGGAAAGCGAACCTCATGCACCTCGCTTTCGGTTGCGACCGCTGGAAGCGTGCCGAGGAATGCGTGAAGCGAAACAACGTCTTCGACTGACATGTTGGCATAAGATGTATAGGGAAACGCAGGAAAATAGTGCTGCCCTTCTGGTCCGGTCCCATGGATCAGAGCATTGGCCAAGTCAAGGGCAGACCAGGACCCAATACCAACTTCTGGGTGACTGGAAATGTTGGGGGCAATGAACGTGCCGAATTCCGTCTCAAACCGTCGACCACCGGAGAGCATGAGCTTTTCTTCACCAACCGCATCCGGCGGTGAGTGACAGGATGCGCATCCTGCGGCGTGGAACACGATTTCACCTCTGGCAAGATCTGGGTTCAAACCGTCAAGTTGAGATTGATCCATTCTTTGTGGCCGCGTCAGCACCAAACCGGCCAACCCAACCAAAAGTGCAATGAAAGCGGTGAAAAGGAAAAACCGCTTCACAGCTTTCTACCATTTAGTTTTTCGGTGCTCTGTAGGCTTTGTGACATGCCGAACAGCTTCCGCCCAGATCGCCCATAGCCGCTTTCAGGGCATCAAGATCTTGGCCAGCCGCAGCCTGCATCGCAACAGCGGCGTCTGCCATGGCCTGCCCTTTTGCACCAACGTCAGGGAAGTTTTCCCAGATCGCAGGTAGCGCTCGAGACGACGGATCGGACACATTGTCAGATCCCTGTGGCCACATTGCGGATTGGTCGATCTGCGTTAGCACCACAAGGTTGTTTGCAGCCCGTGTTGCGGCCTCGGCATCATAGCCCACCTCGCCTTTGGCCATGCCGCCAAGGGTACCAAGATTGAAGGCATAGAGCTGCATGATTGAGGTTCGAGCTTTCACAGCCGGGTTTTCACTTTCGTGGGCGATAGCTGTGCCAATTGCGGCCAATGACAAAAGACCCGCCGCGAAGATTGAGAACTGCTTCATCATGATGTGTCTCCCTGTTCAATGCCCGAACCTTATCTTGAACGAATTTTCTTGTAATTGTTTATTATTGGGCGTCTCCTGTTAATTTATGAACAACGAAAACTGGGACGACATTCGATACGCACTGGCGGTAAGCAAATACGGCTCACTTAATGCAGCCGCAGCGGCCATGGGCGTCACGCACGCCACCGTCTTGCGCAGGGTGGCCGCATTCGAGGAGAGAAATGGTTGCCGGATTTTCCAAAAAAGTTCGTCAGGTTATTCCGTTCTCCCCGAAGCCAGTGCGATCTTTTCGGCCATGGAAAGCGTTGAAGAGGCGGTACTTTCGGTGGAGCGGGCGGTTGTCGGAGCAAATCGTTCCCCAAGGGGTCACGTGCGTATTACATCGACCGACAGTCTTTGTCAGATTGTTATCCCTAGAATACTCAACGAAATCTCACTTCTCTACCCCGGCCTGAAACTGACTTTGCTAAGCGGAAACAGTCACCATGATTTGTCTCGGTTGAGTGCAGACATTGCGGTGCGGCCATCGGTAAAGCTCGGAGATGGGCTAATCGGAGAGCGTGCAGGAACGCTGTCCTTCGGTGTCTTTGACGATGGTAGCCCCAATCGCAAGTGGATGAGGCTTGACGGAGCGCTGAGCCGTTCCCTCCCAGCAAAATGGCTAGCGGAGAATGTGGACTCTGACGAAATGACCAACGGAGCAGACAGTTTTCTGGTGCTACAGCAGATGGCTGCCTCGGGAGCTGGTAAAACCTTTCTGCCCTCATTTTTTGGCGACGCGGATACTCGCCTCAAACGGACACAGGACATGAACCCTAAGATCGAAGTTCCGTTGTGGGTCGCGACGTTAGAGGAAATTGCGCATACCCCGAGGTTTGCCGTTGTTCAGAAGGCATTAGTCGAACGCATATCTGAGGCACTACCTAAGTGATTTCATGCAAAAGAGATTTTCGAGTTCTCACGTTTTTGACTTTCCAAATTCGCAAAGTCCATTTGGAAATGTTCGCTCCGGGCTCCGACCTGCCGAAAAAACGGGGCGCAGAGAAACGCGTAATTGAGGCCGCGGCGGTTGGACAAAAGAGCAAAACTCGGCGTCAGCCGGTCATACCTGCCGCCCTTAGGCCATTGGTGAGAAGTTTAAAATCATCCGGTCGCCGCCACATAGACCGAAACCCGCGTGCAAGGCTATCTAACGTGTCATCCTCAACCACGATACCTCGACTTGTGAACTCATCGTGACGTTCGGTGACGAATTCTCGCAACGCATCGGCGGCGTCTCGCTCTCGTCCGAGCTGCGCGTAAGATGCGGTGACAAATGCGGCAGCCAGCGAGTTAAGCCGGGCTGCTCCCATTAGAAAACTAAGCGCTGCTTCATAGTTGCCGTTGAAAAATTCGACCTGCCCCATAATCCAGTCGATGGCAGGTGGATGCAGCGGATCCAGTCCCATAGCTTTCGAAACCACCTCGCGCGCCTTTTCGTGTTGGCCGAGAAGTAGGAAAGCATAACCACACCAGGCCATAGACTCCGCTTCACTTTCTATCATGGAAAGTGTTTTTTTAAATTGCGCCTCAGCCTCATCCCACAATCCGGCACAGAGATAAGCAAAACCAAGCTGGTCCTGAATGTAGACGTCGCGGTTATCGAGTGCCACGCCCTTTCGGGCTATTTTCAATGTGTGCGTGGGTGCATCAGCGTCCGCCAGCCCAAGCCATAGATCTATGACATATGTATCTGAGAGATACATATAAGATCTCGCGATAGAGGGATCGAGCGCGACCGCTCGTTCCAACAACGCTCTCGCCTTGGCCGTATCTCGGGCGTTCAGGCCGTCGCGTAACGCCTTGCCCTTAAGCATCAGCTCATAGGCCTTCATCTGATCCGTTGGTTTCTGTGTCGAACGGTCGACGACATCGTGCTGGACCCTGCCCGGCAACACTGCGACGATATTTCGGGCCACCTCGTCTTGAACCGCTAGAACATCTTCCAGTTCGTGGTCGTATCGATCCGACCAGAGTTGAGTGCCTGTACGGGCGTCAGCAAGTTGTACCGAGATTCTCACGCGACTGCCGGCCTTCCGCACGCTGCCTACAACCAGGTAATCTGCGCCGAGAGCTTCCGCGATTTTGGCCGGATCTTTGTCCTGTGTCCGGAACCTGAAAGACGCATTTCTGGAAACAACCTTGAGCGTCCGAAAACGCGATAAGCCCACAATAATGTCTTCCGCGATCCCGTCGCTAAAGAAGGCCTGTTCGGGGTCGTCGCTCATGTTGTGTAGTGGCAAGACCGCAATAGTGGCTTTTCCTGATGATTCAGGGCGAGGCGGTTCAGCGCAAACTGCGCTTGTCCCGCCAATGCGCCAAGCATGTACCGGTTCGGCAACGTTCTTCACCGTAAGCTTACCAGCATCCTCCCAAGCGACCGGTATACGGTTCCCGACCACACGATAAACATCTTCAGACACCAACACACCGCCTGGCGGGGCAAGCTGCTCCAACCTTGACGCGAGGTTCACACCGGAACCAAATACATCTCCGTCGCGCATGATAATGTCTCCAAGAGTGACGCCGATGCGAAAGCGAAGTGGATCGGAGCCCACCACTGGCGAACTTTGCCACTCAACCGCGCAGGAAACAGCGTCAACAGCGCTGTCGAAGCTGGCGAGCAGACCGTCACCCATCTGTTTGACGATGCGACCGTGATGCCGACCGACAAGCGGAACAGCGGTTTTGTCAATGTGCGCTGAGAGGACTTCGAGCGTGCCCTTCTCGTCCCGCTCCATTCGGGCGGTAAAGCCGACAAGATCAGCAATCAGGATGGCTGCCAGCTTTCGCTCCACGTGTTGTCCTCCTTTTTGTTTCATACTGGTCGCTACGTGTTTAGACCATGCGAAAGTGCACAGAGTCGGTTTCTGCCCTAGCTTGAAGTCGGTTTCAGCGTTGGGAAACTATGCCATTCGTCTGCGCGAAAGGCTTGGAGGACAAACAGCCGAGTTGTCTTCGCCCTGAGTTGTGCCAGGTCCGCTTAGGGCTGCCATGAGCCATTCAAGCAATTCGTAGAGAATGACCACTTCGCGCCCAAAACCGAAGTTTCTTATCCCGGCCACGCAAAAGTCTGCGAAGACCTCATCAGCGCATCAAGTGCCGGTGAGTGTTTTCGGCCAGGGACTGTAAAGGCCGCGATCGTTCTTGAAACTTCTGGCTCCACAAGCGGGCGCTGCAACAAGCCTGACAGAGTAACCGAGTACTCTGGCATGAAAGCAAAACCAATGCCTGCAGCAACCATTGCTTGTACCCAATCTTCGCGCTCAGAACGGAAACGAGCGTACAGCTCCACACCTTTTGACTGACAAACGGACATTACCATCTCGCGCAACTCACAAGCCAAGCGATCTACGTAGTTTTCTCGAGATAGATCTTGAAGCGAGACTGAGTTTAGCCGTCCAAGGCGGTGCTCGGGGGGAAAAACAACCACATATCTTTCGACATAAAGTGGTCTCGCCCGAAACTCTTCTTCCAGTTCTTCAGTCAGCGTCATCAACGCGACATCGATATCACCATCAGAAAGTTTTTTCCTGATATCCGACGCGCTTGCTTCATTGACTGACAACTCCAAGCCGCTGTGGTTTTTTTCGAATTGAGCCAGAAACCGTGCAAGGCGAACGTGCCCAATTGTTGAAAGGACACCTAAGCGCAACGGCACCTTTTCGAGCAAACGAAAATTCTGAGCCAGCGCTTGTGTGGCTGCTGCTTCGTCAACGATGTGCTGTAGATGCGGCAGCATTGACTTTCCAAAGTCGCTGACCAATATTTTCCGGCCTTCCCGGTGAAAAACCTGTGCGCCAAGTTCGGTCTCTAGTGACTTGACGCCCTTGGTAAGTGCCGGTTGGCTCACATTGCATTCTGCGGCAGCTTTGGTGAAATTCAGATGCTTTGCGGCAGATAAGACATATCTAATCTGAGACATCTCCATATTGGGGCACCTCGTCACTGATAGCGAAAAACAATCTTAACGCAGGATACACCGTTTTTTCCAAACCTGGAGTTATTAACTCATAAGGTATCGATAGTTCCCCGAGCCAACGTTCCATAGTGTAATAGATGCACGGGTTTTGATTATTCGGAAAGGGAGCGAAATGTCTGTTTTTATGGTCGAAAGAAACCTCAAGGGTATCAGTATGGATGACTTGGGTGCTGCTCAAAAAGCCGCGATAGCAACAGCACAGAAAATGACAGCAGATGGCGACAAGATCAGCTATGTTCGTTCAACATTTGCTCCCGAAGACGGGCGCTGCATGTGCTTGTTTGATGGTGAAAGCGCCGATCAAGTTCGTCGATTGAACGATACCGCCGGACTTCCTTACGACAAGGTCGTGGCAGCAATGGATCTTACCCCGTGACGACTTCTGACCTTTAGTGTTGTGATGGGGCCCTGAGTGTATGCTCCAGGGCCCACAGCACTGGTTGAACAGGTTGCAGGGAAATGCAGGTTCGTCCGTATCTCGGGCCTTGCGAATCTAAGTATCGGATGACCGCTTTGGGCCGTGTGCGACTGTGAAACGGATCGCTGACGGGTGTATGCCGCACCGCATTCGAAGGCAGCACTGAGCCCATTTTGTCCGATGCTGCGCTGCGCGTAGGTGTCCGGTGTTGGCTATCTACCCCATGGTCAGGCGACAAGCCCCAACTCTTTGTCGGTGGCTGTAATCGCATACTTTTCCCTTGGCGGCATGGGTCTTGATTGCCAAGGTGGTTCGAAGGTGAAACTTGAAACGCTGCGGCCGTCAGGTAGGGCACCGTTTCCGGCCCCTAGCGCGTAGTCGTAGTAGAGTTTGACGATTTCTTCCTCGGTTACCTGTGCGGTTGACGGATGTGCCATGCATGCGTCACGCCACATCCGCACCCGGTCGTACTCTTTGCCCTCGGGAAGGCTAAACCCTTCGTAGTAGTCAAGGAACCAGAACCGCTTGAACATAGGGGTAAAAACAGCCTCTGCCAAACCGAAGTCCTCGAACAAGAATGGGCCAGTCGGATTGTGATGACCCAGGAAATCATCGAGGTCTCGATAAAGCGCCAGGAGCTTATTCAAATGCTCATCTCGGTGGGCCTGATCCTGATTCATGACAAACAGGTAGCCTGCCATTGTGAAGGGTCCTTCGCGGGCAATCAGCATCGACTCAATGGCGTGCTCGACAGGATCACTGCGGCGCAATGGTGCCCCCGGCAGAGCCTCATCAAGATAGCGCAGTATCACGAGGCTTTCTTTCAAAATACGGCCGTCGCTGGTTTCAAGCACAGGCAAGGCTGTCGTCCCTCGGGTCTTGGCTAGCAATTCCGGGTCGCGCGGCTTGGTGATGTCTACGACACGAAATTCTACGGCATCCGTCAGTCCGCGCAGCGCCAGTAGGATTTCCAGTCGCTGCGAGAAGGGACAGACGGGGATATGATAGACGATGTGTTTCTTAGTCATGTGTTCAATCCAATGGTGGGCCGGTGAAGGCCATGTTGTGCCGTTTGGCGCTCTCCTCAATGGCGGGCATGTCTTCTGGGATACGGCACTGACCGGCTGCCATGTCGGAAAAGAAACCTTCGAATCCGCCGGGCGTCAGGATCACGAGATGGCGGCACGGTTCGTCGTCTGTCACCTTGAATGTATGTTCTTTGCCTCGTGGGATGAATACGCTTTCGCCAGCCCCTGCGGAAAACTCCTCGCCTTCCAACCAGAACCTGCATGTGCCGGTCAGGATTACAAAGATTTCGTCTTCGTTTTGATGCACATGGCGTGGGGGGCCGCTACCAACAGGGGACCAGCTGTCCACAATGGACATAGCACCGCCCGTCTGTTCTGGGCTGAGGATGGTTTTGTATTTTACACCGAGCCATTCGATGGCTCCGTCGATTTGGTCCAGGTCTTTCATCGTTTCTCTCCATTAGCATCGGATTGAAACGAAAGCGCTTCCGTTGACAGAAGCCTATCCGAAGGCCAACCTATCAGGCAAACCGCAATATCTAATATAGGATATCGGCCAAGTGAATTTCGCCACACTGGACCTCAATCTTTTGCGCGTGTTGGACGCCCTCTTTTACGAAGGCTCGACCGTCAAGGCGGCTGACAGGCTCGCCATGTCGCAATCCGCAGTCTCGGGTGCATTGTCGCGTCTACGTCATGCCTTGGACGATCCCCTTTTTGTCCGGCAGGGAAACCGTTTGGTTGCCACTGATTATGCAGCCAGGATTGAATCCGGTTTGCGCGAAGAACTCGAACGTCTTGAGGCTTTGCTAGCTCCACCAGCAACCTTTGATCCGCAAACCGCTGAAGGCACTTTCCGGATCGCCGCCAGCGATTTCTTCGCAGAACTCCTGATGCCGCCTTTGGCTGATCTTTTGCAAAAATCGGCGCCCAATCTACGAGCGCAGTTGGTTGATCTGGTTCCAAATGACTATGTGGCCAGCCTTGAACAACGCAACGCTGACATTGCGCTGATCCCGGATTTGCTTCTGCCGGACTGGGTCAATCGGCAGCCACTCTTCCATTCGCCGTTCCACGTGATAGCTCGGAAGAAAAATCCAATGCTTGAGGGGCTTCAGGAAGGGACGCAAATGCACATGGATACGTTCTGCGCACTGCACCACGTCTTGTTCTCCCCTGAAGGGAACCTGGCTGCAATGGGCGATGCTGCCCTTAATCGCGTCGGAAAGCAGCGACAAGTTGCTATGACAGTGCCCGTCTTTAGCGGCGTTTGCCGCGCGGTGAGCGAAAGCGACCTCATCGCGCTTGTACCCGCGCAGCTTGCAATGAAGGTGGCCAAGACATTCGAACTAAAGGTGTTCGAACCTCCGATGCATATTGAACCAGCGTTGATCATCGGCATCTGGCACAAGCGTTCCGACAATGCCCCGATGGCGGCCTGGATGCGTAGCCAAGTCTTCGAATTGTTGAAGGCGTTGGACTTAGACAGTTAGTTAAACTGCCCTACCCACCAAGACGGAACTTAGTCGGTGTCATTCCGGTTTGACCTCGGAAAAAGCGGGTGAAATGGGACTTGTCGGAATAGCCGAGCATCAGTCCTATCTGTGCAATTGTCATCTGGTTCTGTTTGAGGTGCTCTTTGGCGAGGTCCACGCGCAACCGTTTGATTTCGCGGGGCAGCGTTGTGCCGTGTTGCTGAAGCGCCTTCAGAAATCGATCCGTTTGTATGCCCAGCAATCCGGCCACCACCTCTGGTCCCAATTCGGTTTCATCCAATTTGTCGCGCAGGACAGATCGTAGAGCGGCCACCACGGTTACTTCTTCATCCTGTTGAGGCGTGCTTATGGGCTTGGCAGAGCCTTCGGAGGCATGGTGCAAATACAGCCATTCCACAGGAAAACTGATTTGCATTCCTGGATCGGTTCCCAGGCCAACCTCGATACCTTTGTATCCGATCGGCAGACCATTGATATATCTGCTTTCCCATCGCACATGGGAAGCATCCCAAGAATTTCCAACGACGGTCTGCAATAGGCGTACATAGATTGCGGCGCCAAAGCCGGTCACCTGTATGGGTGGGACAGCTGGCTCCTGCTGCCTGTCTATTCGATACGTCGCTTTGTCTGCTTCGATGACAAGGCTGTGCCGCACGGAATTAGACTCTCGCGGTACAAGCCCCACGAAACGGGCAAAAAACTCGAACAGCGAGCTTGTTGATCGCAGGGCCTGAGCGAACGGTGGCCATCCCTCTAGGTCGAATGTCTCACCGACCTTCAGTCCAAGGTATCGATCGCCTGAAACTTCTGAGAAGGCATTCACCAAGCCGTATACCAACTCTGAGTGCACGAACACAGATGGGTCAGACAACAGTTCGGCCTTCAAACCGACCTGATCCAAGGCAGGTTGCGGGCTGATCCCTCGGTCGATGAGATATTGCAGAAATGGCGCCGCTAAAGAGAGACGAATGAAACCTTCGCTATGCTCTGGAGCGATAGAGTTGAACGGCAAGCTCGTCACCCTTGTCTGAACTTCGGTTATCCGGTGGCCACTTTTTTGGTCACATTCGAACATTCTAATTCAAAACAGGCAACCGATCCAAAGCTTTTCGGACTACAATTTTCAAAACACGAATATGAAGGGAGTACCTATGTCTGTTCTACAAATGTTCCTTTGCTCGACGATTATCGTCGCTGCGGGTCTTTCTTTTGCAGCGTCTGCGCTGGCTCAGGATCAGGAAGAACCCCAAACACTGTTTACCAACGTGCATGTTTTTGATGGCGTAAATGAACAGCGTATCGAGAACGCCAGCGTATTGGTCGAGGGCAATCTGATCAAGGTCGTTTCAACCGATGCGATTGATGCCCCCAATGCCACGGTCATAGACGGAGAGGGGCGGACATTGACCCCCGGGTTTATTGAACTGCACGCGCACCTCATGCTGATGGGGCCGACATTGCCATCGATGGAGGCGAACACAACTTGGGAAGACTTCGCCATTCATGGCGCGCGGATGGCCGAGATGTATTTGATGCAGGGCTTTACCACAGTCAGGGATGCAGGAGGGGCTAATGGTGGGCTGCGTCGCGCGATTGACTCGGGTCAGATTGACGGCCCACGTTACTTTCCATCTGGCGCATTTATAGGAACGCGAGGTGGTCACGCTGACTTCGCGAATTTCACTGCGCCACCGGGTTCAGAGACCAACATGAGCCGCCTGAACATGGCGCAGGAAGTCAGTGGTGTGGCTGATGTTTACAAGTTCGCCCGCAACAATTTCCGCATGGGCGCGACGCAGTTGAAATTCATGCAATCTGGGGGTGTCGTTTCGGCGTTCGACCCGTGGCAATTGCTAGCTGGATCGCCCGAGGAAATCAGAGCCGCCGTTCAAGTGGCCAATGAGTATGGCAGCTATGTCATGGCGCATTCCTATCGCAAGGAAGCTATCCTGAGTGCGCTTGATGCAGGTGTTATGTCTATCGAACACGGCTTCTCGTTTGACTGTGAAATTGCACAAGTCATGAATGAAAAAGGGGCATACATTACCACCAACCTGACGGCCTTCGATCCTGGATTGCTCGACATTCCGGCAGTGGCAAATGTCCCGTCGAGCCTTGCTAAGGCAAAGTCCGCCTCGGCCACATTTGCAGGATACATCGACAATATGAAGGAATGCCCAGTCAAACGAGGGTTTCAGACTGACTGTGTTGGTTCGGTCGAGGCTTGCAACATCCAGATTGCCTATGAGAAGCACCTGAACAATGAGTTTTTCGGACCCTACACGTCGTTGGTTACGCTGACATCGACGGGCGGCGAGGTGGTCGCTCTATCAGGTGACTTTATGAACCCCTATACCGCTGGAAAGCTCGGCGTGATCGAGGAAGGCGCCTATGCCGACATCCTGCTGATAGACGGCAACCCGCTTGAAGACTTCTCGGTCGTTGGAACGGGTGATCAGTGGTTTGGTGCCGACCCGAGACCAGATAGCCCCGAAACGATCCGCCTGATCATGAAGGATGGTGTGATATACAAAAACACACTGGAGTGATCAGAAAAAGCAGTCGGAGAGCACATATGCGAAATTGGTTTTGCTCTGCAGTCTTCGCAGGATTGGTTTTGTGCGGTAACGCTGCCATGGCAGCGCCTGGAGCTGCGTTGGACTGGTCAGACCTGCCAGACCCATCCGCTCAGGTTTTTGAAGACCCTTACCGTGATCTCAGCCCGGAACAGCTCGATGATCTCCTGTATGTCGTACGACTGCGCGGAAGGCTGCAGGGGGATCGTGGCAGCGAAGAAGAACGGCAAAAATGGCAAGCGCTGTTGACCGATACTGAGGATGCCTTGGCAGTTGATGGAATTGATGTCGACTGGCTTCTGGATCAGCGCGAGGTCGTGACGGAACGCCGAAGAAAAGCGGGAACGCACGGAAATCCACAATTCGATGGTCAAACAGTCACACTCGCGGGCTTTGCCATTCCTGCCCCAAGTGATCCGGACGGTCGGCCTGTGGCGTATTTGGTGCCAGAACGAGGAATGTGCAGTCACATGCCGCCACCTCCACCCAACCAAATGATCCGTGTGCGGTTGAACGGGGACTGGACGCCCAGCTATGTCCACGAACCCGTTCGGCTGACAGGCAGGCTGACGATTGATCCTTCTGTTCAGAAAATGATGGTTGTGGATGGCCTCATGCCCATGAATGCGACGTTCCAGTTAGAGACGGAGCGGGTCGAAACTTTGGAATCCGAAGCAGACGGGTTGGAATGGAAGCAGCGTGCCGCTGATCGCATCCGGGCGGCGGGAAATCGCAAAACCGGCGGGGCAAAGGCGTCTGAATGATAAAGGTTCTCGTTGTCGCGTTAAGTATTGCCTTCGCTGGTGCAGCGTCGGCTCAGGGACTATCCGGGCCCTCGTCGGTCGAAGCTGATCTAGAGCCCGGAGACGGGTTGACCGATCCGCAATATCGTTCCGATTTTCCACGCAACATCGCACCGGGTTGGTTTCAGTGGAAAGATCGACTGGCTGAGGGTGGTTTTCGGTTCAACATTGACTACCTGGCATTGGGCCAATCGACGAATGCTGATCTGGGAACCGGTGAAGCGGCCAGCGGGATTGCGCGTTTCTACGGAAGTTGGCATGCAACTGAGCGGGGTTCCCTGACATTCAAGATCGAAGACCGGCACAGCTACACGGATGTTGCCCCGCAATTCCTTGGGCTGGATGGCGGAGCGCTTTCGATTACCGGCACGGCCTTCAACGATACTGGATTGATACTGACCAATCTGTTCTGGACCCAACGGGCCGAGAACGGTTCGTGGACGCTGCAAGTCGGCCAGATTGATGTCACAGATTTCGTCGATATCTATGGGCTGGTAAGCCCCTACAGCGGGTTCCAAAACCTGTCTTTCAATACCAACCCGACACTTAATGCCCCAAATCCGGGCCTGGGCATTGCTGGTGGGTTAAAGCTGAGCGAAAACTTTTACGCGGTTGCGAGTGTTGCTGACGCAAACGCCGACCCGTCTGATCCAAACTTTGATGTGTTTAGCGACGGCAATCTCTTCAAATCGCTCGAGCTCGGCTACACCTCTGGTTTCGATCGTATCTATTTTGACAATATCCACCTGACGCTTTGGCATGCGGATGCAGCCGACGATGGCCGCCGAGCGGAAGACTACGGCGCAGCGGTTTCCGCCGCATGGTTTGTTGACAATAAATGGATGCCATTCTTTCGGGCCGGGGCCTCAAAGGGGACCGCAGCGCTCTATGATCGATCCGTTTCTGCCGGTCTTGGTTACTACCGTCGCAACACTGATTTGGCTGGGCTGGGCCTGAACTGGGCCGAGGCAAGAGGTATCGACGGAGATCAGTTCACGCTTGAAGCGTTCTACCGATTTTCAATCTCACCCGGATTGCAGATCACACCATCAGTACAGTTCATTTCCGACCCGCTGCTGAATCCCGCCCAGGATAGCGTTACGCTGTTCGGTCTAAGAACGCGGATTGTTTTCTAGTGTGGATTACAAATGGACGTTCAAAAATTACCTCAGGAGGTTTTGTCATGAAGACTCTGTTGGCCATCAGCGCTATCGCGATCACCCTTGGTGGTGCGCTCCATGCGAGTGAAGAGAGCAAGACGTGGGATGCATCAGAAGAGGCGAAGCAGTTTGTTCAAGACACAATTGTCCTCGGCATGTTGGCTAGCCCCTACGGCACAGGCTGGACGGACTACGACCAGCTTCACACCTATTTTGAGCGTGCGCGGGACAACGGTATCACTGGGCATGAGATGACACTGGCCGCAGCAGATATGTCTTTTGAAACCCTGCTAGAACAGCACTACCACTTCCGCGCGGCGATGGCGCAGCAACCGGAAAACTACCTGATCGTGAATGAAACCCGCGATATTGAGGCTGCCCACATACAGGGCAAGACGGCGGTCATCTGGAACAGCCAAACCGCCACGATCCTGAACGGTGATCTCAAAAAGATGGCATTGCTCAAGGATATGGGGATCAAGAGTATGATCCTGGCTTACAATGACATTTTCCGCACGGGTTCCGGGCAATTGGCGGCCTATAACGGGCGCGACCTTGGTTTGACCCCTTGGGGCAAGTCGGTCATCGACGAAATGGTGCGTTTCGGCATCTTACTCGACCTGAGCCACACGGGATCGAAAACGGCCAATGACGCCATGGACTACATGGATGAGAACTACCCCGGGGTGCCCTATGTCTACACGCACTCGGTTCCTGCAGGTTTGTACGCGAATGGGCCCAATGCGACGCCAAAAGGGTGTTATCGGGCCATTCCCGACGATGAGGCGCTGCGAGCGGCCAAGTCAGGTGGCTACGTTTCTCCTACGTTCACAGAATGGATGATGGACGGTTTCTGGCCCGAGGATATCTCGCCCAAGCAGGCCGCCGATATGATTGACTATTATGTCCAGCTTGTCGGCGTCGACCACGTTGGAATCGCAACGGATGACATGTTCTCAACCGAACTTGTCGTGCAGTTCGCTACTGCAAACGCGAGCATGTACGACGATGGCGGCTACATGATCGATGCATTCAACAAGGGGGCGACCGGTAATGGAGAATTTGCCAAAATCCTTGCAGCGATTACCGATGACCTTTGGGCGCGCGGCTATTCAAACGACGACCTTGCAAAGATCTATGGCGGCAACAAGATGCGGGTTTATGCGCAGGTTTGGGAGGGCAAGCCCCCTGAACAATTCCTGCAAGAATACCCCGAGCGTTTACGTCTGAGGCAAGAACTTCGTCATGGATTTTATTCGCGCTGAGCTTTCAGGGGTTTGCCCCAAGAAAACAGGGGCCGATCAGCGCCGCTGAAGCTCACATCTTAAAGCTTTCTGCATTGTCCCAGCTCGTGAAATAGCGACCTGATCACAGGTTGATAAAGATTGGCAGGCCGCTGTCCGAGATAGGATCTGGCGTATGTCTGATTTGTCGGAGGTGTCTTTCCCTTTCGATTCCTGCTGCAACAAAATCACACGCATCACAACAAAAGGTGCGAACCGGGCCAGACACTCTTACATCAAGGAAAAGGATGGTGGGTGATGAGAGACTCGAACTCCCGACATCTTCGGTGTAAACGAAGCGCTCTACCAACTGAGCTAATCACCCGTGAGGGGTCATTTAGCTAAGGGTTCCGGCGGGCGCAAGAGGGTTTCGTGGAAATTCTTTCTGAATTCGGCATCATTTTTCGGCGTCAATCAGTTATGGCGTTCATGGCCGCCAACAGCTGAGCCACTTCGTGCTCAGTGTTGTAATGGCAGAGTGAGATTCGGATGCAATCGGGCAATCCCAACGGGTCGAGGACATTGCCGCTGTAATGGTCGGCTTTTCGGGTATGGGTCCGAATACCCAGTTGGTTCAGTTTCGTGACCACGTCCGCCGACGCCATGCCTTTTACAGTTATCGAAACCAGGCCTTCGCGCGCCGGATTGTCGGCGCCAGCCAGAATCGAGACATGGTCCATCTCGCGCAGACCGGGAAGGTTGCCGGTGCCGTTGATCATGGCGTGCGTCAGATGTGTTTCATACGCATGGATCGCAGCGCCAGCCGCGCGAATGCGTTCTGATCGATCTTCAGAGCCAGAGACCCGGCCGCCCAACCAGTCGAAATACGCGACCACATCCGACATTGTGGCATAGGCTCCGGTGTCGCGGGTGCCAAACTCCCAGCCCGAGGCCGGGGCGTTGATGAGCTGATCATGGGGCAGGGCGGTCAACCGGTCCGAGATCCAGGCAATTCCGAAACCGTGCCGGGAAAACACCTTGTAGGGTGAGACCGCATAACCATCGATGTCATAGCTTGCGATATCGATCTGGCCGTGAGCTGCATGTTGGATGCCGTCCACGATGATGAAGCAGTCAGGCGAGACGGCGCGGATCGCGTGTGCGATGGCGGCGACATCCATACCCATTCCGGTCACAGGAGAGCCATGCAGGATCGTTGCCACCGCCACATCGGGTGTCATCTGTTCCGCATAGGCCTCTGCCGTGACCATACCCGTCGCGTCATCATGTGGAACGTTGACATAGTCCAACCCGGCAATCTCGGCCCAGCGACGCGCAGCGCTACGGCTGGCGGGGTGTTCGATTGAACTGCCGATCACTTTCGAGCCTGACGGCGCGTTGACACAGGCGGTTCGGATCATGCGGAACAGCAATTCGGTCCCGCTTTCGCCCATGAAAAACTGCCCGCTTGGCGCGCTCATGAACGTCGCCATATCCGCCTTTGCGGTGTTGATGATATCCACCAGCGCATGGCTGGCCACATTGTCACGGCCCTGATTATCGGGGATCGCGGCAAACTTGGCCGAGGTTTCAGTGACCGAATTGAGTGTCAGCGCACCACCGGCATTTTCGAAAAAGATACGGGAGCCTTGAAACGGACAGCTGTCGACGTGGGCAAAACGGGCGCGGATGTCGTCGATAAGGCCGGGGGTCTGGTGCAGCATGAGGCGGGTCCTGTTTTGGCTCGGTGTAGGTTTGACAGGAAAAAGCGCGGGATCAATCCCAATTGCGACATGTCAGGTCGGCGATATGCGCCAATCGGTGGCTGCAAAGGGCCTTGCTTGTTCCCGGGTGCCTCCGATATGCCGTTGAGAACCGCAACCCTCTGAACCGGAGGCTCAAATATGACTGTCGCCCGACGCAGCCTGCTGATGGTCATGGCGCTGTGCGTCGTGCTGACAGCGCCGGTTCGGGCGTCGGCTGAGGGTGTTTTGATCTTTGCGGCCGCCAGTCTGAAAACTGCATTGGATCAGATCGCTGCCGATTACTCTGATAAAACGGGGGGCGAGGTAACCGTTTCTTATGCGGCTTCTTCGGTTCTGGCCCGTCAGATTCAGTTGGGGGCTCCTGCGGATCTGTTTATCTCGGCCAATGTGCAATGGATGGATGTTTTGGTGCGGGACGGTCTGGTTGACGCGTCAAGCCGGGTTGATCTTCTGGGCAATTACCTGGTGCTGATCGGGGTGCCAGCGCAAGCAGAGGCCCAGATCGATGCTGCGCTGGACCTGAATGCGCGGCTGGACGGTGGCTTCTTGGCGATGGCGTTGGTCGATGCCGTTCCGGCAGGGATCTACGGGAAATCGGCACTGCAGGAACTGGGGCTTTGGGCTGATGTTGAGGGGCGTATTGCCCAGGCTGATAACGTTCGGGCGGCACTGGCACTGGTAGCCACCGGAGCCGCGCCCTTGGGCATTGTTTACGGGTCAGATGCATTGGCGGAGAGCCGTGTTTCTGTGATCGGGGTATTCCCGTCTGACAGCCATCCGCCGATCATCTATCCCGCTGCCGCGACACGCAACGCCGACCCCCAAGCCTTTGCGTTTCTGACCTATTTGCAAACAGATACCGCGCGCGCGGTTTTTGAGGCGCAGGGCTTTACCCTGCCGCAGAGCTGACCCATGGGGTGGCTGGGTCCTGCAGAGCTCGAAGCCCTGCGCTTGTCTCTGCGGGTGTCGATCTGGGCCACGTTGGTCAGCTTGCCTTTGGGTATTTTTGTCGCCTATGCGCTGGCTCGCTGGCGTTTTCCGGGGCGGCAGCTGTTGAACGGATTGGTGCATCTGCCGCTGATCCTGCCCCCTGTTGTCACTGGCTATCTGCTGTTGTTGACCTTTGGTATCCAAGGCCCGTTGGGGCGGTTTCTGGCCGAGTTCGGCATTGTGGTCGCCTTTAGGTGGACCGGGGCCGCTCTGGCCGCCGGGATCATGGCTTTTCCTTTGATGGTGCGCGCCATTCGACTGTCGATCGAGGCGGTGGATCCAAAACTGGAACAGGCCGGTGCGACGTTGGGGGCTTCGCGCATGTTCGTGTTTGCCACTGTAACGCTCCCGCTGATCCTGCCGGGCATCATTGCAGGCGCAATTCTGGCTTTTGCCAAAGCAATGGGAGAGTTTGGCGCGACCATTACCTTCGTGTCGAACATTCCTGGCCAGACCCAGACACTACCCTCGGCGGTCTATTCCTTTTTACAAGTGCCGGGGGGTGAACCGGCGGCGCTGCGGCTGGTGATCATTTCGGTCATTGTCGCGATGACAGCGCTGCTGCTCTCGGAATATGTTGGGCGCCGAGTGGCGCGGCGGGTGGCCGGGACATGAGCCTTTCGGTCCGATTGCAGCACCAATTGCCCGGCATCGCGCTGGATCTGGAGTTTGAAGCCCCTCCGGGCGTGACAGTTCTGTTCGGGCGATCAGGTGCGGGTAAGACCACAGTGATCAATGCGGTGGCAGGACTATTGCGGCCGCAGGCCGGGCGCGTGGCCGTCGACGGTTGGGTTTTGTTCGATACCGATCAGGGCAGTTGGTTGCCGACCCATCGCAGGCGGCTTGGATACATCTTTCAGGAAGGCCGTTTGTTCCCGCACCTGACCGTGCGCCAGAACCTGGCCTATGGTCGTTGGTTTGCCCCTCGGGGGGCGCAGCGCGAAAGCCGGGACCGCGTGGTCGAGATGCTGGGGATCGGTCATCTCCTGAATCGCCGTCCGGCGATGCTGTCAGGCGGGGAAAAACAGCGGGTAGCCATTGGCCGAGCGCTGTTGGCCGCCCCGCGCCTGATCCTTGCCGATGAGCCGCTGGCCGCGTTGGATGAGGCCCGCAAGGCCGAGATCCTGCCCTATTTCGAACGCCTGCGCGATGAGGTTTCGGTGCCGATCCTCTATGTCACGCATTCCGCAGCCGAGGTGGCGCGACTGGCAACCTCGGTCGTCGCACTGCAGGACGGCAAGGTGTTGCGCCATGGTCCGGCATCTGATGTGCTGGCGGACCCGTCTGTGGCGCCTGCGGGTGTGCGCGCGGTGGGGGCGGTGTTGCAGGTGCAGGTGGCGCAGCATCACGCCGACGGGCTCACTGAACTGCGCGCAGGTGACGCGCGTCTTTTCCTGCCGCGCATTCCTCATCAGGTTGGAGAGCATTTGCGCATCCGCATCCCGGCGCAAGAGGTGATCCTGTCCAACAAACCTCCCGAGGGGCTATCAGCGCTCAACATTCTCTCGGGCACGGTCGAGGCGGTGCGTGCTGGTGAGGGACCAGGGGCAATTGTCTCGGTCAAGACCCCCGCAGGTGTTGTTTTGGCCCGGGTAACACGGCGTTCGGTCGAGGCCCTGGGCTTAGAACTGGGCCAGCCGTGCCATGCAGTGATCAAAACGGTGGCTTTGGCCCCGCAGGATGTCGGCGGGCGCGTTGCAACCTAGTGCCTGCGCCAGTGCTTCAAAGACAGCGATGGCAAACCTGCTGGAAAGCGCTAAGGTTGTGTCAGCGTCGCACAGCCGCATCCGTGCGGCCATTTTACAGCGAGGATTTTCTATGTGGGTCTCTAGACTGTTATTGGTATTGTGTCTTGGATTGACGCCCGGAATTGCGGCTGCCGTCGGATTTGGTATCAGCGTTAGACCGCAGTTCAGAACCGAGGTGACACCGCTGGACGGTGGAGTTTACGAGGTCAAAACATTTGGGAGCTCGGCACCCGTGGCCTATTGGTGCGGTATCGGTGACTATGCCATCAGAACGCTCAGAACCAAGTCAAGCCAACGCATTTACATAAGCCGTGAATATATCAAGGGCGCGCGGACAGTGCAGTTTTCATTCACACCGCCAGAAGGTGCCGATACCGGCAAAAGCTATTCAGTCACGGTAAAGCGCGTTGGCGCCAATATGTCCGCAGGAACAGCGCAGGGGTACTGCTATGACAACTTCATCGATTTCGGATTCTAGGCCCTAAACCCATTTGGCAAGGGGCGGCAGGCTCATCAGGACAGCGTCGGGATCGTGGCCCGTTTCAAGCCCGAATTTGGTCCCACGGTCGTAAACAAGGTTGTATTCGGCATAAAGTCCGCGATGAACCAGTTGCGTATCTTTTTCGTCCTCGCCAAAATCTTGAGCGCGACGCTTTTCGACCAGTGGAACGAACGCAGGTAAAAAGGCCCGTCCGATGTCTTGTGTCAGGGCAAAATCCGCCTGCCAATCACCGGTGCAATAGTCATCCATAAAGATACCGCCCACGCCGCGCGCCCGCTTGCGGTGGGGGATATAGAAATATTCATCCGCCCAAGCCTTCAGGCGAGGGTAGTGATCTGTGCCATGGGGATCCAGATGTGCCCTTTGCGTGGCGTGGAAATGCGCGGTGTCGTCGGCATATTCCAAACAGGGATTCAGATCGGACCCGCCGCCAAACCACCAGGCATGGGGCGTCCAGAACATGCGCGTGTTCATATGCACCGCAGGCACATGCGGGTTTTGCATATGCGCCACAAGACTGATGCCCGACGCCCAAAAGCGCGGGTCGTCTTTCATGCCGGGAATACCCTTGCGCGCGGCCATCGCGTTCTGGGCACGATCGCCCAGGGTGCCGAATACGGTCGAGACATTGACGCCGACTTTCTCGAACACGCGACCACCACGCATGACCGACATCAGCCCGCCACCGGCATCCGATCCATCATCAGACTGGCGCTTGGTTTCCTTCACTTCGAACCTTCCCGGTTCGGCATCAGAAAACGGCCCGGTGTGGTGGTTGTCTTCCAGTGATTCAAACGCTGCGACGATGTCATCGCGCAATTGGCGGAACCAGGCAGAGGCTGTGGCTTTTTCGGTATCAAACATGGGGGTCAGTGTGCTGGTGCTGCGACAGGATCAAGCAGGGTTCGCCCGCCGTCAATGGTCAGGATCTGACCTGTGATAAAGCCCGCCGCGTCCGAGGCCAGGAATTGCGCTGTCTCTGTCAACTCATTCGGGGCGGCGATACGGGCCAGGGGTGTGTGTTTTTCAATGTCATCGCGAAAATCGCGGTTTTCCTTCAGGGTCGATTGCAGCGATGCGCTCATGACCGAGCCAAGCGCAATCGAATTGACGCGGATCCGGTTGGGTGCCAGCGCCACGGCCAGCGACCGGGTCATTTGATCAAGCGCAGCGGTCGACACGGAATAGGCCATCAGGTCGGGATGCGTGCGTCTTGCGGCAATAGACGAAAGGTTGATGATCGAACCTGCAGGGCTGTCACCGTCTTCGCCGGCTTGCTTGATTATGCGTTTGGAAACCAATTGGCTCAACCGCAAGGCAGGCATCAGGTTCTGGTTGAGCAAAGTGCGGACCGAGTCGTCATCGGTATCCAGCGGATCGGACGGGATCACCTGACGAGCGCCGTTGACCAGAATGTCGACCTGATCGAACTCATCCAGGGTGGCCGAAAGCAAATTGGCGATCGTCAGTTTCTCGCGCAGGTCGCCCGCGAAATAGCGGATATTGCCGTCTTCGGCCTTGTCGCCCAGCTCTTCGCTCAGGCGTTTTTCGTCCATATCGGCAAACATGACATTTGCGCCTGCATCCGCAAAGTGTCGTCCGATGGCAAGACCGATACCATTGGCGCCACCTGTCACAATCGCGGTTTTGCCGGCTATGGAAAAGGACATCCGAATCCTCCTGAGTTGCGGAATAGGTTAACGGCGCTTACCGCCGAGGGCGAGAGGCATGAAAGACCTTGAACCGATTGTCACCCGCGACCTCATCAACCTGCATGAACGCGTCATTCAGCGTGGCCTCGTAAGGCAGATGACGATTGGCGACCATCCACAGCTGGCCGCTGCGGGTCAAATTCCTTGCGGCTGAGGTGATAAAGCCCTGGCCAAGACCGGGATCTGCACTGCGCGAGGTATGAAAGGGCGGGTTCATAACCACGGTGTCAACGGGGTCGGGCGCTGTCCAGGTCACCGCGTCCGCCCAATGAAACTGCGCCTTGGCATCGGTCACATTGATCCGCGCACAGTCCAGCGCGGTGTGGTCAGCCTCAACCAGATGCAGGGTTGTCACAGCCGCATTCTGTGCGATCTGTGCAGACAGAAACCCCCAGCCCGCGCCCAGATCGGCGACGCGCGCGCCCAGTTTCTCGGGCAGATTGGTGGCCAAAAGGGCCGAGGCCGGGTCGATCCCGTCTGCTGAAAACACACCGGGCGCGGTGCGAAAGCCCTGCACCTCTTGCGATGCCGGGGCGGTCCCGTCTTCGAATGCGGTTTTATCGGCGGAGAACCAGAAAATCTTGCCATGCGCCTTTGCGACCGGCCCCGAAACATCCACACGCTTGCGAATATCTTTCAGAAGGCTGTCCACGCCATCCGTCTTGGCGCCATCTATGATCACCTGTCCGTCGGCGCGCGCGCATGCCTGTTGCACCAAAGCACGGGCCAGAGCCTTAGCGCGCGGCAGGATCAAGATCACGTCCTGACAGGGTGCGTCGCTTTTCGGAACGGTTTCAAAACCTGCTGCAGCAAAGTGGTCGTGAAAAGGTTTGAACGGCTGAACAACCTGAGTGTCCCGAGGCAGAGCCGACAGATTGTGTTCAGGCGTCGCGCCGATCACCGAGATCGGTTGTGATAGAGAAAGGCCAGACTCCAATGCATAGCTGAGGCGGGAGGACATCGATATTTCCACGCAAGAGTTTGGCGACGGCTGCGCCTACTCTTCACGCTCCATGGTGCATTGCAGGGGGTGTTGGTGCCGCCGGGCAAAGTCCATGACCTGACCCACCTTGGTCTCGGCAATCTCGTGGCTAAAGACACCAACGACCGCCACACCCTTCTTGTGAACGGTCAGCATAATCTCGAATGCTTGTGCGTGGGTCATGCCAAAGAACCGTTCAAGCACGTGAACAACAAACTCCATCGGAGTATAATCGTCGTTCAAAAGCAATACCTTATACAATGGTGGACGCTTGGTCTTCGGGCGCGACTCGACCAGGATCGACGTGTCGCCATCGTCGTCCGATTTGTCAGACATCATCCAAGGAGTTTCGCGCATTGATCTTATAGGTCCGATTCAGTCTTCGGTTCGTATCCGGGCTTATATAACGTGCAGGTGGTCAGAGAAAAGAGGAACCGAACGGAATCAGCATGGATCAGAAGGTGACAACAATTGGTTTCGATGCAGATGACACGTTGTGGCACAACGAACGGTTCTTTCAACTGACACAGGCTCATTTTGCCGAACTGCTGAAGGATTATGCCGAACATGATCATCTGATGGAGCGATTGCTGGACGCTGAAAAGCGCAACATCAAGCGCTATGGCTATGGGATTAAAGGCTTTACCCTGTCGATGATCGAAACCGCGATTGAGGTCACGGACGACCGCGTTCCTGCGCGCGTCATTCGCTCTTTGATCGAAGCGGGGCAAGAGATGTTGGCCCATCCGATCGAGCTGTTGCCGCATGCGCGCGAGGCGGTCGAGGCCGTGGCACCTACTCATAACGTTGTTTTGGTGACAAAGGGTGATCTGCTGGATCAGGAACGCAAGCTGGCTCAATCGGGCTTGGGCGAGTTGTTTGACGCAGTAGAAATCGTTTCGGAAAAAACGCCGCAAACCTACCGCGATGTTTTCCAGAGACACGGGGATGGGCCGGCGGCCGCGATGATGGTTGGAAATTCAATGCGGTCGGATGTTGTTGCTTCGCTTGATGCCGGAAGTTGGGGTGTTCATGTCCCGCATGATCTGATGTGGGATATTGAGCACGCCGAGACACCGTCAGAGCATCCGCGATATCGGGCACTTGAGGACCTGAGCGGACTTGCAGAACTGGTTCAGTCGCTAGGGTGATGTGGCCCATTGGTCGCAGGTTGGGAAAAAACTGTTCACAAGTTTCCTTTGTTCTTGGAAGGGATCCGAATGTGGTGGGTGGAGTGGGGAAAAACACCATATATAGTGGCGTTTGAGGCCGCTCACGAATCGGAGAAACGCGCGGGTTTTGGTTTATTTGGCGAGGACTCTGTGTTAGCCTAACAGACAATAAATAAATGAGCTGACCGGGAAAACCCGGCGGCGCGAGGCAGACAGAGGCAAAAATCGTGCGGATTCGGCGGACAGTTCCTGCCCGGATGGGCTTTATCCTTACAGCATTCGTCTGGCTGATGGCGTTCGCGCCCGTTCAGGCGGTGGCGGCACCCTACGCGGCAATGGTAATCGATGCGCGAACCGGAGAGGTTCTGCACTCGCGAAATGCCGATACACGACTGCACCCGGCCTCGCTGACTAAGATGATGACGCTTTATATCGCGTTCGAGGCCGTTCGGAACGGCGAGATCACTCTGGACACCCCCGTACGCATCACCAAGGCTGCAGCGGCTGAGCCGCCCTCCAAGCTTGGACTGCGGACCGGGCAGACGATTGCGTTCCGCTATCTGATCCGTGCTGCGGCCGTGAAATCTGCGAATGATGCGGCCACGGCGATCGGAATTGCGCTCAGCGGGTCAGAGGCGGCCTTTGCTCGGCGGATGACACGGACAGCAAAAGCGATGGGGATGAGCCGCACCACGTTCAAAAACGCGCATGGTCTGACCGAGGCCGGGCATTTGTCTACGGCGCGTGACATGACCACGCTGGGGCGGCATCTTCTGTATGATTACCCGCAGTATTATAACCTGTTCTCACGCCAATCGACCCACGCAGGGATCAAAACCGTGCCGAATACCAACCGGCGCCTGCTGGCGGCTTACAAGGGCGCGGACGGGATCAAAACCGGGTACACGCGGGCGGCAGGTTTCAATCTTGTGGCTTCGGCAAAACGTAAGGATGAACGGATTATTGCCACCGTGTTTGGCGGCAAGTCCGGGGCATCACGAAACGCAAAAGTCGCGGAATTGCTCGATATGGGTTTCCGGCGCGCACCATCTCGCGCGCCCATCCGCAAACCGGCACGTCCGGCCTACGCGGGCAACACAGGGTTGGGTGATATTCAGGTCGCGCGGGCAACCGGTGCCCCCCAAACCAGCTTGCGTCCCGTCATCAGGCCGCGGGTTCAGATAGCCGAGGCTGGCGCAGAAACTGTAGACGAGAAACGCTCTCGTATTCAGGACGGTATCGCGGAAGCCATTGCCGAGGCCGCAGGGTCAACCGCGCCACGCCCGGCACCGCGCCCTCAGGGTGAACAAGTCGCTTCGGCCGAACCGGTCGAAATTCCTGAACCGCAGCAAGAGGTGGTGACTCGATTGTCATCGTCTGGTGGGCATCTGTGGGGCGTGAACGTTGGCCGTTACACGACCCGGTATGAGGCCGAGAAGGTCCTGCTGAAAACGGCGCTCACCGAAATGACGACTCTGGAAGGCACCTTGCGCAAGGTGAACCAAAGCAATCGCGGGTTTGATGCTACCTTCCAGGGCATGACACGCGAACAGGCGGACTTGGCCTGCCGTCGCTTGCAAGCGCGCAACGTTACCTGTTTCATGATCGGCCCATCATAAGGGCCGGCACATTCTCACTCATGGGCACTGGCTGTGAACCACGGTTCACAGCCTTTTTCATTTTCAGGGGCTGTCAGTCGAAAACCTGACCATGCTGATACTGCTCATCCTGACCTGCCGCAGCGGTCAGGGCGGCAACATTGTCCTTGGTAAAGAAGCCATCATATTTGTGGCAGCGCTCGATATACTCGGTGATCAACAGGGTGTTCTTCGAGTGTTTCGAGAAGATCTGTTTGAGGTTGGGATCGTCTTTGCACTCGCCCACGACATGGGCCAGAAAGGGTACGCCTTTGTCCTTCAGCGTGTTGACCACGAAATCCACGTTCTTTTCCCCGGCATTGTGGTCGCCATCCTGTATCTCGACCGCCATGTGGTGCAGGCGACGACCGAAATTGCGCACGAAATCCTCGGTAGGCATCGGTAGCTTTGCGAAAGAGTTTACAAATGACGGCGTGTTGTTGGCTGTGAAGACTTTGGCGGGTGATTTCTTGTCATCATCCACGGTCGGGTTGCGGTTCACATTGGTCGAGGAGTTCATGTCAAAGATGTTGTATGCGCCCCAGAAGTAATAGGGCACCATCGTCAGAAACTCGAGAATGGCATCCTCTCGTTCACCGGCAAGAATGCGTGTTGCCAGATGGTCGATGCCCAGCATCAGGGGTGCGATCTTGCTGTCTTGCCCAAAACCTGCGGCCTGATCCAACCGGGCTTGTTCCTCATCGCTCAGCAACACGCGTTCGCCCAGGCCAAGGCTGTCAGTGTCGTTGAAGTCCTGACTGGAGTAGCCAACCCGATTGCACGTGAAATCCGATGGGGTGGTAAAGCGGAAACCCTGCGCGGAATAAAACGGGTTTTCAGTTTCGCCGCTGTATTCAAAGCGGATACTTTGATCTTCGAGGGTGCGGGTTAACGTGTCCAAATCGCTGGCACCGTAAATTTCGCCAACATACCGCGTTTGCGGCGTGCCGCGTGCCAGCGGATACATGCGATTGACGCGCGAAATGAAATCCTCGAACGCGTCGCTGAGCGGTGCCATGACAATCAGCGCAGGAAATTGGGGCTGCGAATGCAGGATCGCGAATTTATGGGTTTGGCCCAGATAGCTGGCCGTGTGGCGGTAGGGGGTCATCACATAAAGCTCGACCAGCGTGTCAAACAAGGCGTCGCGCTCGACCTGCATGACAATTGCCTTCATAGGGCCGACCAGATCGGCTAAGCCCGAACTGGTGCGCCGTTCGTAGATCTTAGGCAGGTATTCGGCGAAAAAGTCCGAGTTTTTCTTATCGCCCCGGGGTTGATAAGACATCAGATCAAAAGACATAAGCAATGCTCCTTGCGTATTCCGATCCCGGCCAGCGCGGGGTGGAAAAGAAAATCTTCTGCCACCGCATGCTAAGCACCCAATCCGCGCCGGGGCAACACTAAGCTATCTGGTGAACACCCATGAAGTTTGCCTGATCACCGGGTGAATTTGGTCACCTCAACGCCGCCATCGATCAGGTTTTCTCGCACGGATCGCGCAATCTGAACGGCCGTAGGGCCATCACCATGCAGACAAATCGTATCGATAGATGTTTCAAGCCGTTTGCCGCTTTCGGTAATTATGGCGCCTTCTTTCACCATATTCAGAATACGCGGCCCGGCCAGATCAGGGTCGTGGATGACGGCTCCGGGTAGGCTGCGATCAACCAATGTGCCATCATCGTTGTAAGCCCGATCCGCAAAGATTTCGCCCACCCATTTGCATCCAAGCTCCCGCACGGCCTCTTCTTGTTTGGTGGCCGCAAGAACCATGATGATGATGTCGGGATCGACGTCCAATGCACCCTGATAACAGGCGCGCGCCATGTCGAAATCGACCGAACACATATTCGCCAGTGCACCATGCAGTTTCAGATGTCGGACATGCGTGCCGACCGCCTTGGCCATTCCTATGGCCGCGCCCAGTTGATACCGCGCAAGATTGCGCAGGCTGTCATGAGGCACTTTCATTCGGCGGCGACCAAAGCCTTGCAAATCCGGGAACCCCGGATGCGCGCCGATCCCCACACCGTTTTCCGCCGCCAGAGCCATCGTCTGAGCCATGACGTCCCAATCGCCACCATGAAACCCGCAGGCGATATTGGCTGATGTGATGATCTTCAAAAGGGAGGCGTCATCACCCATCTTCCACGGGCCAAAGCTTTCACCCATATCGGCATTCAGATCGACGCGGGGCATGGGTAAACTCCTTATTCTGTGGCTGAGATCATTCCGCTGATCAATTGGTAGGACAACAGATCGGGAATGTCATGCGGGTCGCGCACGAGATCCTCGACCCGGCGGGGCAGGCGCATCAATTCCGACCGGAACGCCGCATCTGCCGCCAAAGCCTGATCGAGCGACACAAACTCGAACTGAACCCCAGCACCCGCCGGTGTTTGCACCGCGCGCGGCATGTCACAGGGCAGGACGGTCGCAATTCGGGGATAGCCTCCAGTGGTCTGACACTCGGGCAACAAGATGAACGGGTTACCCGTGCCGGTCATCTGTATGTCTCCGGGCGTGATCACTTCGGACAAGATGTTCAGCTGACCTTTGGCGGCAAACCCCGCACCGTCGCTTTCCAGCTGCATGCCCATTCGGTTGGCACGGGCTCCGCGTTGGAAAGTCGTTGCGGAAAACCGGTCCAGAGTGGATTGATCGAACAGCTCAGTCTGAAAGCTTGAGACGATCCGCAACAGACCGCCCGAGAACCGATTGTCGGGCCGCAGCTTTTTACCTGCCTCCCCTTTGTCTGGTCCCGTTGGCAGAATGTCACCGGCTTGGATCGCAGCGCCGATATTGGCGGTCAGATGGGTCGAGCGTGAGCCAAGAAAAGGCGTCGTATCGATCCCGCCACCCAGATGAAGATAGCCATAATTGCCGTGCCTGGCGGCGCCGATCACAAGCGTCTGTCCGGGCTCAAGGCTATGCGACGCGTTCCAGGCAATCGTCGCCCCGTCGATTGTGCCCTGCATGGGTGCTCCGGTCAGCGCAAAGCGCAGGCTTTGCGTTGCCTCGAACGTGCCGCCCAGCCCGGCCATCTCTAGCTGTGCCAGATCAGGACTTTGACCCAACAAAGCGGCCCCTTCATACAGAGCCAAAACATCGGCAGCACCAGACCGGGACAGACCGCGATCCAGGTATCCGCTGCGTCCAAGATCCTGTACCGTGCAGGCCGGGCCGATTGCGTGCACCCGCAAACTCATGATGTGATCTCTTCAAACACAGCACCACCCATGGCATCGGTTTGCAGCGCGTCGTATTCGTCGCGGGTGACAGAGGTGAAAATCACCTCATCGCCGGGGTCCAAAGAAAAGCTGTCGGCGTGATCAGGGCGAAAGCACTGAAACCCGGTCTGCCCCACATGGCGCCATCCGGTGGGCGTTGGGCCCGCAAACAGCACAAATTGCGATATCGCCAGCACCAGCGCACCACGCGGTACCATGGGGGTCAGCTCTTTCTGCCGGGGGATGTTGAACTCTGGCCCCAGCGGGCCAAGATAGGGCTGCCCGGGTGCAAACCCGATAGTCAAAACGCGTACGCGCGATTGACTTAGGCGGTGAATAGCCTCTTCGGGGCTTAAACCCGCGGCGTACGCCGCCTCATCCAATTGGGGGGCAAGATCGGTTCCGTAGACAGTGGGCACATGCCACAGCTTACGGCCCTTTGGCAAAGGCGCGCCATACCAGTCCTGGCGCTCTAACATCTGTGTCAAACGCTCCAGAACGTCTTCATGTGGCAGGACCTGCGGATCAAACCGCAGATAAGTTGATGCAAGCGAAGCCGAGGTTTCGATAACCCCGTCCCAGTTCAGCGTTTCGACTGCGTTTCGAAAAGCAATCGCTGCCCGGTTTGAGGCTTCTGTCATAGTATCTGCAAATGTGACCAGCGCTCCATCAAGGCCAACGGATCGAATTCGTGGGAACGTCTTTGTGCCTGTCATTGGGTGCCTGCGTACTGGCCTGTTGTTTCATGCAGCGACCTGACCCCATCAATGACCAAAGTGCAAGTTCTCAGGGGAGAGAATCCGAAACCACCAGATGCGGTTTTGAGAACAGTTTCTAGGCCAAGGTGAATCACTTGTGGCTCTGAGGTCTTGTGCTGCGGGGTGTATCCTGAGCTATATATTGTGTTCGGACCGAGTGCTGATTTCGGGTTTGCGGCTGCTGAATAGGGCGCACGGGCCAGCACCAAAGGCTTATGTGGCCTCAGGTGAATGTAAGATATTGTTTTTTATTATGAAATTCTAAATTTGAAAAAAATGTGAAAATAGCCATTTTTCTTCTTGCGGAAGTTTTGAGTATTACTTAGAACGCCCTTCACCGGCGCAG
>NZ_WQAG01000021.1:0-20430 GCF_013031565.1 Ruegeria sp. HKCCD7255
CGAATGGCCTCTAGTCGGTGAAGGCCTTCAATCAGCACGAACCTCTTGTTGTCCGCGCGTATCTGGATCGGGGTCTTCTGGCCGTTCTTCAGAATATCTTCGGCCAGCGTCAGGACTTTTTGCTGATCAAGTGTTTTTGCACGCTTCACAGGTACATAGATCAGGTCGAGCGGGTATGGTTTCTTCTCCAGCATAAGCTAAGAACGGTTCGAGTCCAAACCGCGCGTACGCTTCGTCTTCAGCACCGATTACCGATCGGGTTCCACGTTAAAAGGCCCGGGTCAGCACCAATAAGATAAAATGAGATATGATCAGAAAAGCTGGTAAGACCGGCGTCAGGTTATCAGCGACGCCGAGCTAACCCAGGGCTTACTGATACGCCATTTCGCCACGCGCTCAACCCCTTGCAGCGTCGACAAATCCGCTCTCCGAACCCTTCGCTCCAGAATGGCGTTCTGCAACGAAGACACGGGCGTTCTTGCGGCACGTCATTGTGGGCGCGAGCCATGATCGTATCTGCGTCGTTGTCGAAGTCTTCCATCAGTTCTTAGCCTCGATTTCTGTTTTGGTTTATACAGCGACTGGAAAAGAAAGTTCCGAGCCCTAAGCCTTGAGATTGAAGGAGCTGCCTGGTTCAGACTGTCCGATGGGACGGCCTGTAATCCGAGGGGTTTTAATAGGACGAACTGGCATTCCTTCGTTCTCAGCAGCTTGGACAGCGAAAGCATACCGAGAACCGCTTGCGCATCCTCGTGGTATGGCTCGTTGATCTGATGATCCGTCGTCTGCCTCAGAAATGAGCGACTCCGAGTAGAGGTGCCGAAGTTGAGTCTCAGACACACCATCCGCTTCCATAATCAATTGCACCATGGGATCGGCCAAAAGTTGGTCGAGCAAGAACTGCGACAACTGCTTTGAAGACAATTTATCCTTTGCGCGGGCTCTCTCCAAATCAGTAAGAGAAACGGTCAAGGTTCGCGCCAGACCGGGGTGAGATTTCCGTGGAAGCAGAAAGATTAGCACTGATGCTTTCCAGGCTTCTGGATCCAAATAATCTGGTGGTGCGGAAAGCTCAGTTTCTATGTCGTATTCGCCCGCCGGGAGTAATTCGTCAAAGCCAGGGAAAGTAAACGGCCTGGAAAAGACTGCGATTGTCTTGCTGATTAGTTGGTTCATTTGGGTAGTTCTCCTTTGCTGATACCGCTCGCTCGGAGATGTAAACAAGAACAAGCCACCCGCTCCCGGCAGGGTATTATCAGTTTTGAGGTTTAGGCTTTGATTTTTCGGGGACGGCGTCCTGCCCTTTCGACGTCACTTCTTTTTTTGACGCGTCCGCATCGTTTTCCTTCAGTGCGGCAGCCGCTCTGGTCGTCAGGTCTTTGAAAGAGATCATTTTGATCCTTTGATTGTCCGCAACACCCACGAGCCCAGATAGGGTGTGAAAAGTGAATGCGGCTACATCCAATATAGGGATTGGGTGCCTCATTTACTACGTAAAGCCGTAGAATAAGACGGGTGGCTGAAGCAGAACCGAGGCGGCGGCAACCCTGGCGCGCTACTTTCGCTTCGAATATGGGCGATCAGTGTTCGCTGGGGTGCAGTCAACCAATGCGCCATCACCATGGAAGACTTTTGCTACATCAGGTGCAGCCATGCCGCGCGAGAGCGCGCTATAGTTCAATTTCAGCTTTACCTCGCCACCAGGGCGAAGCAGACAATTGGTGTTTTCAACAACGATATGATCACTGGTGGCTCCGACGAACGTGACGCCAGCAGGGAATATTAGACCCGCTGCATCGGTGTCCTGGAGTCCAATGCCAAGGATCGACCGAGTTTTCGAAGGACTGTCTAAAGTCACACACTGCATAGAAGGTATAGGATAATTCAATTGCAAGGAATTTGGATTTGATTTGGTCTTCGTTTCGATCACTTCCGCCCAAAGCGTGAAAACATCTGTGTAAAGCCCGTCGATCGCGTACCCCGAAACGGGATCGGTACCCAGCAGGATGGCCTCACCCAGACGCAGGTTGTTGATTTTTCCGGTCGCCCCCTTGCCAAGCGCCCATGGCAAACTGGCAGAACCGCCGCCTGACACTGTTTCCAGAGCGGGTCCACTTGCAAGTTCGGTGTCGGCGGCAAGCGACGAAAGCAATTCCATTGCTCCTGCAGAGGGTGCCACATGACCCAGACAGGTAAAATTTGCGCCAATCCCCTTCAGAGAAATCCCTTCCATTCTAAGAATTTGAGACACAGTGCCCTCAAGGTGTTCAGGCAAGATGCCCTCCCGCATATCCCCCATTTCCACCATCAGGATAATATTGTGAGTAATGTTCTTCCCCAGCGCCTCGATGGCCAGGCTGGCGATAATGTCCATCTCAGTGTTGAAGCTGACATCGCAGTTATCAAGGACTTGCGCGACCTGGCTCAGCATGGGCGTTCGGATCAAGGATATGGAGCACGAGATTCCAGCATCGCGCATACGCATGATATTGCTGATCCGCGCGTCCGCCAGCCCTGTCGCGCCACCTTCAAGCATAGCATTTGCAATCTCAGGATGACCGCAAACGGCTTTTGTCACACCTGTCACCGTAATTCCGCGGGGTCTAAGGTGGTCGACCAGGAACCGTGCGTTGTACCGAATTTTGTCCAGATCAACGTCGATACGCAGCTTACTCATTCAATCGTCGTAGCACGTACGGGTTGCAAGCGCGGAAAGGCAGATAGAACCATATTCACCAAGTTTTTTGGAGGACGGTTCAATGCGTCAGTGACCGGGAGATACAATTTGCAGTTGTAGTCTGTGATGGCCTTTGAAATCTCAACATCATTCATTCCTTCATGGTTGATCGTCATGCCAATTACCTCTGTGTTCGCAAAAGCCTCGATCAGGGTGATTTCATCGCAAGGGTCGGGCATAGTCATGTTGGGGAAATCACATCGACGTTTTCGTTTAGGCGCGTGTTGAAGAATAACTGCATGTGGCTGACTGCCTCGCAGAATAAAGGCTGATGTGCAAAAAGCCGGATGGCTTAGCGCGCCCTGGCCCTCGATCACTATTACATCCGGGTGCTCACCCTCGGATGCCGCAACGACAGCGCGCTCAAGTTCGCCACAACAAAATTGCGGCGGCACCGAATCCATCGCGACACCATACTTGGCGCCCTGCATCAAACCAGTTTGGCCGGTGCCGACCAAAACTGTTTTGATCCCATGCGCGTTAAGTGCGCCTGTCAGGATTGTCGCGGTTGTACGCTTTCCAATTGCACAATCGGTGCCGAACACCGCGATGCGGATCGCCTGGACGTCTCCAATACTGCCATCTAACAGGCGCAGGTCGGGATTTGGCCGCGGCTTGCGAATGTCGCGTATCGTGACATCGTGAATTTTGGCAAATCCGGCGAGCTCCTTGTCATCGCTAAGAAATTCATGCAGCCCACTGACGATGTTCATTCCGAGCGTTATCGCATCCACAACAACTTCGCGATCCTCAAGGGACATTCTGCCGCTGGCCGGCGCCATTCCGTAAATAAACGTGTCCGGGATCGTAGCTTCATTAGCGACGGCGGCATCAAGATCATCGAAGATGGGAACCTGATTTGCGACATTGTCAAGCACTTTGCCACTGTCACAACCGCCATACGTGCTGTCGATCACCGAAAGAACGCGATAGGCCTGTGAATGTCGAACGAGACCATTAGCCGTCTTGCCATCGATCTTTGCGAAGTTTCCTTCGCAATACACAATTGCAGTCGGTGTATCTGTCACAAGTGTCTTGCGGTGAAGCTCTGGAAAAACTGCTTGTTCAGGCGGCAGCTTTTGCGCATCGCTGGCAATGAACTGCTTGGCATCCGACGCAATGGGTACGGGTTTCATATTTGTTCCTTTTTAGATTGTGAAACGCGCGTCCTTGGTAAGGACGGGCAAAAATTGTGAAGTTTGGGAAAGTGGGCTTTCTGTCTGAATTCTCACTGGTTCAGAACACACAGCCCTTCTGATCGATGATAGTTTTTGTGGCATTGCCACCCATTGCCGGATCGGTCGATATGGGCATTTGCCGGTAGCTCGATTGCATTGCAGCGATCACCGGACGCCTCGTAGCCACGTTCGCATTTCCATCCAACTCCATGGATCGCGTCATCGTAGAAAGCATTTTCAGGCACAAAGACGGCATCGCATCGTCCGTCGCGCTCAAAATACCCACGCTCGCACGTCCAGGGACGCCCGCTGGTTGATGCGTTCAGAAAAGCGTTTTCCGGCACCGCTACTGCCACGCATGCTTCTCCGTTTTTTTCGTAGCCACGGTTGCAGCGCCATGCAGATCCATAAGTGCTATTCGTCAGGTAAGCATTATCCGGCACCACGATTTTCTGGCAGCTATCGTCTACTCTTGTGTATCCACGCAGGCACCGCCACCTCTCACCTGATGGATCGAGATATCCACCTTCAGGCACAATCACTTCAGTGCATGAGGTGCCGCCAACTTCAACAAAGCCGTGCATACATGCCCACCCTGAGCCGTAGGTTCTGTTTGTGGGGTAGGCATTTCCCGGCACGACAATGGCAACGCATTCTTCGCCATCCAACCGATAGGACAAATCGCATTCCCAACCGTCGCCATATTTTTTGGGATGCGCATTATCCGGGATCGAATTTGTTTCGGCCGATGCGGGATTTGATGAGATAAAGGAGCCCGCCAAGCAGCTGAAAACGCCGACAAACAGCGCCGTCATAAAGTGAGAGTAAAACCAGTGCTGATTTTTTCGATTTGTCCTGGTGCAAACGGCGTTGTCCGAATGTTGAGTGATTGAGTTACGATCCATCCAGGTTCAGCCCCTCAATGCAGGCCTGTGCCAGATCTTTGTTGGGGGTTTGGGATCCCGGTACCGTTGCCCAGCCGGCTGCCATAACGGCATCCTTTCGCTTGAAAGAAGAAGCTTCTTTGATCGTTGTTATTTTTTCGGCGCGTTGGGTGTCAGTTCTCGCCATGTCGACGCAGATCGGAACCAACGCAGCGATTACATTGTCGCGGGACATGGCGTTGGCCATCTTGTCCGCGTTACTGCCGGTCATCCATCCACCCCAAGAAAATCCAACTACGCCTACGAAAACTCCTCCGATCAGGGCGCCGTAGATTCCGGGTTTAAGCCATTCGGGCGTGTTCATAATCTATTCCTCCTGCGGGGAAAGCGCCGCATCGCTGTCATTGTTAGATGTGGCCAAGGTTTGGTCTTGCTTGAGCGCCAGTTCAAAATCTTCTGGGTCAATTGGGCGCATTTCCGTGCGACCTGGCTTGCTGCCTTTGCCCTGAACTGTCAGGTAGGTTCCGGTTCTGCGATATGCTTCGAAACTCAGGCCCTGTAGTAGTTCTTCTTCAACAACTACTTCATACTCGCCTGCAGGAAGTTCATCCGGGTAGCCGGACAAAGAGAACGGATTTGAAAACGTCACCAAAGAACTGGACGATCTCGTGCTCACCTTGGTCCTCCATATAGTTTGTTGGATCTTCCCCGCGCAGTCTGCCGCGGTACACGCTCGTAAGCGCCGCGGTAGTACTGGCGTTGTGATTTAGAATAATGTGCAAATGGCAGACGCGCGCTGATCGATGTTAGTCTGCGGCCAATGACCTGAGATTTTATTGGAATCTCAAATGCATTTGGTGCCCGAGAATCCGGTACTGCCAAAAATTGACTAACCTGCGTCAGTGCAACGATGTTTGGATTCCGGCAACGTGATGTGTGTTGGCGGGATATTTGCTGGCGTGTTCTTAACGAGTATTTGAGAAGCGCAGGAAATCCAGTACCGCAATCGGACTGTATTTATCTTGCGCTTCTTTTTCGGTGAAATCCAAAATCTGCCGAAGCGAATGGCGTCTCTAACCAGGCAACTATCATCAAAATCCCGGCATCGCTGAAGGGGTGAACCTATTGCTTCAACAGTGGCCCGGCCTGATCCAGATAAGTGGGGTCAAAACCGGCCAACGTCACCAGTCCGTCATAATCATCAAATGCCACTTGCCCGGATTGAAAAGTAACCAACCCCTTCTCCCGCAGTTGCCGTAGGACACGATTAACATGCACGGCACTCAGTCCCAGCGCATCGGCAAGGTGGTATTGTGTCAGGGGGCAAGTGTATCCCGTCTTGTTTGCCATCCCGACCTGAGTCAGCCTCACACCAAGTTCCAAAAGAAAATGCGCCATGCGCTCACCCGCATCTCGCCGTCCTATGTTGACCAGGTGCTCAACCACCATCGCTTCATCTCGAGATACCGCCCAAAGAATTGCTGTCGCCAGCCGGGGCGTCTGCGCAAATGCTTCCAGGAGATCATCCACTACTACTTCAATGGCTTGGATTTCCATGATTGGTTCTATGCTGTGATCCGAGGTGTGCAACAGAACGCTTCGCAAGCCCAGAAAGTCACCCGGTATTTGGAAATCGACGATCTGACGCGACCCGTCAGTCTGGGTTTTGTAGGAACAAACCCAGCCCGAGGCCAGAATGTAGGCCGCCTGCTCTGATTGCCCTTGATGCACAAGGTCACGTCCGGCTTCAAAGGTTCTGCGACGCTTGTGCAGGCGTGCCAATACCGCAAGTTCAACCTCAGTCAGAGCGACGAAGTTTGAAAGCTTTCGGGTGAGTGGACTATTTTTGATAGTGCGCAAGTGTTCTTCCTTCATCGATGAGCAGCCCGCGAAACTATCCGACGCCAAGACTGCTTTCGATCAGTTAAGTATACAGCAATCTATGCCAGTATGGTGCAATTCATCGTGGCGCTTCCATGCTTGGACGCCTGTTAGAAAAGGACGTCTACCATGGCTGACCGGCAAGACCATTCAGGAATGGCGGCACTCTCAATTTGTGAAGCGCTTTTGCTTGCAATTAAAGATCGTGAGCTTCTGCCCGAACATGAAATTGTGGGAGTTCTGCATGACGCAGCTGCTGCCCACGAAACAGCAGTCGGCAATAACGATGAAAAGGACATGCACCAGGCCGCCGCAGTTCTGATAAACAAGATCATTGCTTCCGGCTATCGCGTTCGGCAGTAACGTTAATTTCCTGTCAGAAAAACAAGATTACGCTTGTCAAAAAAGCATAACAACAAATAGAAGCACTATTGGTGCCTCGTTCCTGATCAATTCAAACACGAAGCAGGAACCAAAGTTCCAATCTCTGCAATATCTCGACTTTATGAAAAATTCCACGACCGCGACATACTCCCTCTTCCTCGCCACCTGCATGAGCCATAACGAGAATTTGCTTACTGGCTGAAGGCCCGCATGGCCTGTCCTGCTGCACTGCCAGCGACAACGCAAACGTTGGCTTTGTTCGGCGTCTAAGCTGCTGATCCTATGTGCCGCGAAACTAGAGTTTGATAGTATCGCATCATCATAGCTTTGAATGACCGGTCTGGCGACAACAGCTGCAACGCAGCGATGAATGTGCTGCGACAGCAAATCAATGCTGCGTCAGCAATTGCCGCAATCGCACAAGTCCGGTTTGTCCGCAACTCAGACGTCGGATACCAGCGCAGCGAACGACTGGTTTCGATTTGACCTTTTTTGACCTCGTTCAGTGACCGCTTTCGGCAAATCGCGCTGCACTGCCGCGTCGCATCCAGTGAGGCAGACGTTGTAGTAGTTCAATCGCGTAATGCAGTTATGGCGGGCAGCAGCGCAGTATCGATAAGGCAAGCCATAGGTCTGACAAATGCAGACTATGTCAGTCTGAATGTGCGTGGCGCGAGATTCATTTTTGATCGCGGTCACTTGGAAACGTGTTAACAAGTGGTTAACCAGATTTCTCGCATGTCGCAGGGTTACATCCTGAACTGCGGGGCGCGGAAGACATCATGCAACGCAACTGTTGCAACTGGTTGCAAAACTACGCGTTCGAGGTCGGCAATTGATCGGCTGCAAGCGGCGGAAAATCGCGAAGTATACTTCGCAGGAGATTTCTGTCTTCTGCGACTTCAGAGTGTTGCGTCGGTCCGTCATCGAAGATTGCGTCATGCAAAGTAACAATCAGATCATTTCGGTAATGACGAGCGTACCGTACCGCAACCCAACGTGACCCATCAATGAATGTCTTAAGGTCCTCGTGTTCCGGATGCACCGCGCGACATCCGCTGCGCCATCTATTTAATGCGTGCCAAGTTCTGACTGGGTAAGCGCAGGGGCGATGGCTTGCTCGGTTCTCGCGGTATGTTTCGAGGTCTTTGATATCTTCGTTTTCAGCTTTGTTCAGTCGTGCGGCCAGACCTAGGAAAGAACGTTCACCAACGCTGATACCCCTTTCGGGAGTGTTCACGCGCGAAGGGTCGAACGCATATCCCAGCCATTCAAACGGTTCTCCATCCGCTATCGATCTCTGTTCCATCGTGAGCGAACCTGCCTGGCATTGACCGGCGAAGAAATCAGCCAAGGCTATGATCATGCTGCTGCGCGCCTCCGGTGTCCGGGCCATGACGATGATATCATCGTGACAGACCAGATACTGGGCGTCATCAAGTGCGTTCGGAAGCCCGGTTAAGAGCATCGCAAAGATGATCGGCGATGCAGCGCTACCTTGGGCGATGCCTGTTGGGCAAAGTTCGCTTTGGATGTCACTGTGAACATAGGTAGTACTAATAGAACCCAGAACCTCGGAAGAGGCATGTTGATCCTCTCGTTGTTCCTGTCGGCGCGATGTCGCGCCCACCCGCAAGTTGTAAGCGTGGTTGTGGTTTAGACGGTGGACTGCAAGGATTTGCTCTTGCTGTCCGTTTTCCGGGGACGTGTGTGGATCATCCTCACATATCCTTGCCCCTTGTCGAACTTGAACATGCCGCTCCGATGCGGTTTGCTCTTGTTGACGAGGGGACTTTCCATCTTTCCAGCCAGTGAGGTACTTACGCCAGACGCAGTCTTCGCCGTGTTCGGATGAACCACTGCGTGGGTTCCGGGTGTTATCTTCACTTGGTGGATCGACTTCTTCGAAGTGTCGGTTTCTGAGGTCTAAATTCCGGGCGATAGTCTCCTTTGCTAGGGGCAGGGAATACAGGGCGTCGGGATCGACGCTGCCGAAGGCATTTTTGATATCGAGGGTGGCGACATACACGTAGCCGTCTTCCAATTGGCGATGCACTTTTTGGGCGGCGGCGTCACGGCCATTACTGCTGTCATGCGGATCACCGGACTTCGCGCCGTATAGGTTGCTGGGGCGATCCCATTGTGCGGCGATGGCGTCGGCGATCATTTTTTGTGCCGCTTTATCTGCGACACTGTACATACAGACGGGTCTCCAGCCGCCGGAATACTTCGCCTGCCTGAACCATCTTATTGGTTTGACGCTCGTCTTGAACACGTCAACGCGCTGGGCGATCTTACGTGCGGTCTCAAGGTCCAAATCCGGTCTGACCTTTAGGACATATGCCGTCTTACAGGTCGTGGAGTGGAAGAAGTTGCGTGTCGCCCTAATCGTCTTGCGTACGTTCCCGGTACTGTAGTGCATCCGGATTTTCTTACGTTTATCGGCAGCAATATTGTACGCCTGTTGTACAGCCCTGAGGGGCCAGTGTTTTCGTCTGGTGTCGTGCTCATGAGATCTGACTTTTAGGTTGGATGTCGATTTGAGGAAGCTGGGGACGGCTGCTCGTGCAACCAGTTGCACTGAAAATCCGCCCCCACTCTCTCCGACAGGAAACTGCGTTTAATTGGAGGTTTGGTCGCCAAAGTGCGCGTTGAACCAACCTAGGACCAGAATAATTGGGAACACCAATTGCCATGCGAGGAACAGACATACTGCAAACTCAGTGCTTGACCGGTAGCCCACGCACCCGAATGACATCAATCCCTTAAGGGCATGCCAAGGAGAAGCAAACCGCTTCACCATGGAACCACGTAGAAAAGGCCCCGCCGAAGCGGGGCAGAGTGAGCGAGGCAATTTAAGGCAGTCTCATTTGAGACACCCCCAACATCCCAGACGCGAATAAAGAAAACCTATTGCTCAGATTAAAAGGAAGGCAAGCATGTCTCAATTCTACCAAAATGGCACTTTCTTAGGCGCTGGAAACTTCAAGCGGGTCGCTTTGACATCTTTCGAAAGGGTGAAGATTCAGATTGCCGCCACATTGGAACGTTCACAGCAGGAACCCCAAAAAAACACTGAACAGGCCGAAGCCGATATCCGCGCCGACAAGGAACTAAAGAAGTTAATCTATTGATAGGGCACCGACTGGCCATGTCACAAAGCAGTTATTCGATTAGACTGTTTCGATGTCTGCTTCCGAGCCCAATTTGAGTTTTGCTGCTTTTCGTCACAATGTCTTATGTTGACTTGGGCTGTTCAAATAAGAAGGGCAAAAAAGTGAAATTCAAAAAGTTGTACTCAGACGCCCAAGGCGAAAGCCATTGGGAAGAAATTGAAGTTGAACTTGAAGAGCAAACATTCGCGCCTCCTGCGAAAGCAATCGAAATTTCAAAGCCCGAGGCGGTTACGCAAACCATGTTTTTGAGGCTCAAGAAAGGCTGGGATGAACCAGTTCATCCTACACCCGTCGCTCAAAAGCTCATTTGTCTTTCTGGTGCGGTACGAGTGACCGCGAGCGATGGCGACTTCAAGGATATTGGTCCAGGCGACGTTTGGCATATGGAAGACAAGCACGGAAAGGGTCACCACACAGTTGTAACAAGCGACGAAGACTTTCTGTCTCTGATTGTACAATACGAGTAATGGCGGTTCTCCTGATCATGTTATACGCCTGTCCGTATTCTTCGCAGTATTGGTCGTCTGAATAGTGCTCCGAAACCTAGGTGTCATCTAGTTCCAATGAGTGTAGGCTGTTCGTGTTTGTTTGACGAAACCGATATTCCTGGCTGTTTCGCAGCGCTTTTCATCCAATCCAAGGCACACAATTCATTGGCGAAAATGCCACTGCCAATTGTGTTGTTTGGTATTGGCCAAATCCTGAAAGGGGTTTCATGTATATTTTGTTCGAGCGACTTTCTAGGAACTAATAATGACACTGACAGCTTTCGACCACGTAAATGTACGCACAGCCAACCTTGATGATATGGTTGATTGGTATGGACAAGTGTTGGGTCTCTATCCAGGAAAGCGACCGGATTTTAACTTCCCCGGCGCCTGGCTGTACTTGAATGACGTTGCGGTCGTGCATTTGGTTGGGGTGAGTGAGGATCCTGTTGCAGGTGGGAACCCTTCTCTGGAACACTTTGCCTTCAAAGCAACGGGCTTGGACGAATTTGTTGGCAAACTTAAAAAGCTTGGCATTGCCCATACAATTGATCCAGTACCGGGAATAGCGCTTGTTCAGGTCAATCTGAGTGACTTTGACGGCAATCATATCCACGTTGACTTTGAAACCGAGGGATAACCGGTCTTAGGCGCTATTGGCTGCGAAGTGCACCGACCCGATTGCTCGGTACATTTCCATCATGACCTCTATGGCGGTCTCAAACTTTGGTGCGAATTCGAAGGCGTTTTCACGCAACCCGCATCATCAGGAGCATTGCAAGAAAGGCGCATCCTATGCCCGCAACTTCGCGATATCCGATTGTTTCGCCGAAGATAGCCCAACCCAGGCCGCAAAGAACTATCAACGACAACATCGAGTAAGCCACAGCCGCTTGCCCAAGAGACACATTGCGCATCGCAAAATACCAAAGGATGGCTGAAAAGGCATAAAGTAGGATGCCCGCAATCATAGGTGGTGACGTAATCGCCCGCGCGCCATCTGCAGCAACCTTTATGAGCAGGTCGCCCGCGATGACCACCGCTGCAGTGAAAAGAGAAAACAAAATACCGTAAAGAACGCTCATAGTAACTCCAACAAAAAATGCGGCGCGAAATGCATGCGCTCACAAGAACATGGTCCGCTAGAAGCTAGTCTCTGTCAAATCTGACGAATTCTAAGCCGACAGATTGGTTGTGTGACCCGCTTCGCTGACCCACATGACAGAATCAACGTAATTGGGTTTATTAGAAGAGTTAGTGCTCGTGTTGAGTTGCGAGCGCGCGAGATTTTGTATGTCCTCCCTGTCAACTGGGGCCGTTTGGTTAATCATGCTTCTTTTGGAAATGATAAGTTCTCAGCGGATAGAGATCCGACGCTTGGGGTATCGTTCTTTCTTGGTTAGCGCTCCGAGACAGGTGGCAACGATCAGATAGAAGTGAGGTAGCGGTGCTTCATAAATTTGTTCTTGTTTGTGTTCTGGTATTTGGGGCACTTCCCGCTCTTGCTGAGAAGCGGACGGCATTTGTCGTCGGTAACGCGGACTACGCCAACGCGCTCCCACTTGCGAACCCGGTTAGCGATGCTCGCCTCGTTGCGGAGACGTTGGGCAGGTTGGGTTTTGAGGTCACACTCGCGACTGACCTCAAAAGGTCGGAGCTGGCCGCTGAATTCTCGGCTTTCCTCAACGAGACCGAAGGCGCCGAACTAACGCTCTTCTACTACGCTGGACACGGGATGCAGTTCGAGGGGCGAAACTACCTTTTGGGCACCGACGCTGCTCTGCAAAGCGCCTTCGACGTGCAGAGCGAAGCGCTGCCGCTCGACCGGATCGTCAAGATGCTTGAAGAAAAAAGCAGAGCTGCGCTCGTCTTCATAGACGCCTGTCGCGACAACCCACTCGCAACCGACTTTTACACAAAGAATTACTCGCCGACGCGGGCTCTCACGACGCGCGGTCTGGCGCCGATGACAGGCCGCTTCCAAGGCTCGATGCTGATGTTCGCAGCTTCGCCCGGACAAGTGGCCTATGACGGCACCTCGGGCAACTCACCATTTACAGAAGCTTTGGCCCGGCACCTTCCCACTGAGAACGTGGAGATCCTGACATTGATGAAGCGCGTGATCCGCGACGTTAAGGCCGACACTGAGAACAACCAAGTGCCGACGGTCACGAACGACCTGGCGTTGGAGGTCTATCTCAACCTCGGCGAAGACGGTCAGGGCGCGGTGATCGCGTCGGCGCAGGAGGAGGCGATATTCGAGGCCGCGATGGCTATCAATACCGAAAGGGCTTGGGACATTTACCTGAAGCGCTTCCCGAAAGGATCGTTGAGCGAATTGGCGCTGGCGGCGCGCGAAGAACTGACGGCCCAGTTGCTAGCCCAGGCACCAGGAAGCGAGGTTACCGATAGTGGCCGGGTGACGGTCTCGCGCGAGGCAGCAGCCTCGGCCGAGCGCACTCTGGGGCTCTCGACCGAGGATGCGCGTATTGTGCAGGCGGCGCTGAATGAGCGCGGCTACAACGCCGGATCGGAGGATGGCGTGATCGGCCAGCAGACGCGGCGGGCGATCGCGGATTTTCAGGCGGCAGCCAAACTTCCGTCGACCGGAGTAGTTACGCGCGGCACGGCCGAGGCCCTGGGGGTCCCCTTGACAGCCCCTGAAGAGAGTGATCGGGTCATTTATGCGTCCAAAGACGCGCGCAAATATGACCTGCAACAGCTTGCGCTTATCGAGACCGACGAACGCCTGCTCGCCGCTGTCCGCGTACTGAGCGGCAAAGACCTCGTCTACGGTTTTTTCGATGGACGGGTCTATATCGCCGCCCTGATCTGGGAGAACATAAGCTGGGACGATGCGCTCGCCCTGTCCGAAGCAGCGGGCGGCCACTTAGTGACTCTGACCTCGCCGGCGGAAAACAGCTTCGTCTTCAATCTGATCTCCGACGATGACCGATTCTGGAGGCAAACCAACGTAGGGACACGGCTATCGGAGGCAGTGGGCCCACATATCGGTTTGTACCAGCCCCCCGGTTCCCGAGAACCAGCAGGCGGGTGGAGATGGGTGACGGGTGAACCATTGAATTATACGAACTGGATGCCGAACAACCTCGACAACTATGCTGATCGTGAACACCGGGCAACGTTCTATAACAACGAACCATATCGTGCCCGCGCGGGGAGGACACCTCCATCACCTCAATGGAACGACATTCAGACCGGCATAAGATCCCTCATCATAGAAATCGAATAGTGCGGGCAACATCGACGGTGATGTCCGCGGTGTCTTACGTAGCCAAACTGGACGTGCCCGACAGACTGATTCTTCCTTCGACGGTGGCCTTCGCCTCGAAGTTGGGAGCCGGTTTTAAAGATTCGTCCATGGTGTTTGCAATGCTCGGCTACTCAGCCGATTTGACATCCTATTACGCGCTCGGGGCTGGAAACGGCGCCGTACCTGACGGTTGCAGAGTTTCAAGTTTCACCTTCGAACCGCCTTGGCAATCGAGACCCATGCCCTCAAGGGAAAAATATGTAGCGACAGCCACCGACAAAGAGCTGGGATTTATCGCCTGACCATCGATTAAATATGCGGTGCCGAACATTCATGCGCCGCGCGGCATCGGACAAAATGGGCTCGAGGCAGACGTTCGCAAAATCGCGAAGTATGTCCGCTCTGCGGACTATTCGGACATTGGCGACGTCACTTCATGCTCCTGGCAAATACTTGTCCAACAACGCGTCAACGAGGCCTTCGAGCAATCGATTGCCGGTCTTCTGATCGACACGAAGAATATCCTCGAGTATGATTAATTGCTCCATTCCCGAGGTCATTGATAGGCGCTGTGTCAGAGCTTCGAACTCGCTTGGTCTCATCGCGGGGCGGATCGGTTCGAGCGCTTCGGCAAAGGCAGCCAGTCTTCTCGCGCCGCGCATTTTGACCGTTCCGTCTTCCAACGCAGCCTTCAAGGATTCTGCCAGAAACTGACGAAAGTAGGCTTCGTGATCGCGAGAAAAGTCGAGATAGTAGCGCGCCACGGCGTGCACGCGACTTCGAACGTCATCTATTCCTTCTAGAAGCTCGGACGTCGGTGTCACCTCGATGTCTAATGTGGCATCAAGGGCCAGAACCCCGGGGTCTGAGAAGTATCTGTAGACCGTCGCGCGACTGGTCCTCGCACGCTCTGCCACCTTGGCCAACGTCACTTCTTTTCCCTCGGACATCAGCTCTCGTGTCGCGGCTAGAAGAGCTTCGCGAGTTCTATTCTTCTGGTTGGTTCGGGGTGCCAAACTGATCTCACTTAATGATACACTTGTCTCATAAATAGAATTGTGTACCATAAACGAATAGAATCGCAAGCATTGGGAACAGTCGAAATGACGCAGCCTCGCCCTCGAATTTATCACCTTCTCGGAAATCTCCTGACGTTCCACGCCTTTCCGGCGGACACCGGAGATCGCTACACAATTGTTGAAATCAAAACCGCCCCAGGTGCTGGTGCGCCGCCCAATCATCACGCCGGCGAGGACGAGAGCTTCTTCGTTCTGGAGGGAGAATTTGAGTTCTTTGTAAATGGCGAAACGCGCGGTGTCCGGGGCGGAGATTTCGTAAAAGTGCCGGAGGGAGCCGTTCACGCGTTCACGTGTACTGGAGAAACCCCGGGTCGCTTGTTGTGTATTAACTCGCCAGGCGCGATGCACGATACGTTCTTCACCGAGGCTGGTGAGGCAATGCCGGATGGAACGGCAGAAGTACCGAAGCCTGACGGGCCTCCCGATATCCCGGCAATCATGGCCGTGGCTGATAAGGTTGGCATGACCATCCTGACGCCCAACGAAGCGCCTGCCTAACCCGAATACAGCGCACAAACCCAAAATTCGGGAGCATGAGAAATGAACAGAGTTCTGTTGACCGCCGCGGGTGTGCTTCTGCCACTATCGGCCTTCGCGGAGCCGAGCGTCGAGCGAGGAGAGTATCTGGTTCGGGGACCGGCTGCCTGCGGTAACTGCCACACACCACAAGGTCCAAACGGACCGGACATGTCGAACGAGTTGACCGCCATGCGGACAAAGCTGCCGTTTCTTCAGAGCGGCGTATGTGCGACCGTAGAGGCCCGAGGCGCGATATATGGCATTGATCGTGGCGCTCTTGGCCTGTGCGGGCGCCTTCTTGCCCGCTTCGACCCAAGTTTTTTCGACCAGACCAACAAAAACACCCGCCGAACAGCGTCGGCGGGCTAAGAACGATAGTTTGTTCCGGTGAGTGAGTACCGTTCTTTTGTTTTTGATCTCCGCATTATTTGCTGCCGATAAATTTTATCAACCTACCAATTAGAATAGCTCGGCAAGACAGAACTCGCCAAAAGTAGACAAAAAACTAGCTAGTGTGCGGGCGCGAACCGTCAGTTTTCTTACAGAATTCTAGTTTTTCCATTCTCCGGCGAGTCTCTTCGGTCTCTTGCTTTAAGCGGCTTAAAGCGATTTCTAGTGAGTTTGTATCTGCCTCGACAGCTTGCTTACGGGTGTGCTCAACAACTTTCGTCAACGAGCGAAAACCGAACAAAGCGGCTGCACCGCTGAGCTTATGTAGGTGGGATGCTAGTTCCCTTCTCTCATTCAAATCAGGAAGCATCTCGTGTTCCACACAGAAATTGAACATCTCTTCGAAGAATTCCCGCAGAGCATCCTCCATTTGAGCTTGACCTAGTGTATCGCCAAGTTCTTGCAGTATTTTTGTATCAATTAAAGATGCATCTCCCCTCACAGGGCCCGAATCCAACGGTTCTCCCAGCAATACCTTTTGGAGATCCCGGAGGCGAATTGGTTTGGTTGAATAACCGTCCATGCCAGATTTCAGAGCATTTTCGAGATATTCCCCTTCATCGTAAGCAGAAAGCCCGTGAATCCGACTGATTTTGTTCGGGCCACCCGACATTCTGATCCTCTCAGTCAGTTTACACCCATCAGTGTCAGGTAAACCAATGTCCATAAGAATGACATCATGCTTTGTGCTCATTGCCAATTCGTATCCTTCGTCCCCTGAGAGCGCACTTTGAACGTCGTGACCCAAGCTTGATAGCATTTCACAAAGAACCGAGTTGTTGACGGCGTTATCTTCAACGACGAGAACAGAAAGTTTCTGCACACTCGGGGCGGATCTTACTGAGTTTAAGTGATCGATCTTAGGTCCATTTCGCAGAGAGTCGGACGCTTTTTTCATGGGTATAGTTAGGGTAAAATGACTTCCGCGTCCCAACTGTGAGCAAACAGTAATGTCTCCCCCCATCATCCTCGCAATTTTTCTTGAAATTGGTAGTCCAAGACCATCTCCCCTAGGCAGTCGACCTTTGTCTAGTGTAAGAGTCACATAGTCTTCGAAAACTTTTTCAAATTGGTTTTCTGGTATCCCGTCTCCCGTGTCTGAGACAGTCAAAATTAAGTTAGTGATCTGCTGCGAGATGTTGCCGCGCAACTGGACATTGACACTTCCAACGGAAGTAAACTTGATAGCGTTTCCAACCAGGTTCGTGACGATTTGGCCGACACGCACTTCGTCAGCAATGAAGTAGCCGTACAAGTCAGGATCAAGGTCGGTTTTCAGTTTCAATCCTTTTGCCATCGCCAATGGTTGAAGAATTGCAATGACTTGCGATATTTTATTGTGTGGGTTGAACTTAGCAGGTGACAGAACCGGAGATCCAGACTCTATTCGCGCAATATCAAGGGCTTCGTTTACCTGCTTCAGCAGAATTTCTCCAGACGCGATGGCCACCTCCAAGAAGTGGCTTTGTTTCTCCGTATGGTCTGTGGTCTTGAGGAGGTCCAAAACTCCTAGGATGCCAGTGATAGGAGTTCGCATTTCATGGCTCATTATCTCCAAGAACCGAGATTTTGCCCTATCAGTTCGCTCTGCTTTCTCCTTGGCCTCCAATAGCGCTCGCTCATTGCGCTTTCTTTCACTTATGTCCCTCAGGTAAACGGCAACCAAGGGGCTACCGGCCTTTGAAGCCCTTATGACATTGACTTCAGCCGGGAATTCCTCCCCGTTTCGCCTAGTCCCTAAAATCTCAACTCGCTTATTTTCAGAAAACCCAGAAAGAAGATTGGGAAGTTCGGTATTATCGGCCTCATTACCTTCTTGAGAAGGTACAGCAGGCAGAATCGTGCCTTCAATTTTTCTACCTAAAACTTCCTTCTTCTTCGAGCCAAAAACATGCTCAGCAGCTTGATTAAATTCTACAATTTCTCCCTTCTCATTTCCAATCACTATAGCGTCAAGCGAAGCTGAAACTGTCGACTCTAACCGGGCTGTCGTTTCGCGAAGTGCGAGGTCGCGCGTCCTTGATATCCGCAACATTCTGTACAAAAACAAAAGCACAGCAGCCAATAAAATGACGACCGAAGTTGCGATCACACCGGCATTTCTAAGAGTTGATGAAAACTCTTGTCGGCGAGCTTCAGTTCTTTCGGCTCCGATAGACACTCCCAGCAACGACAATTCTCTTGCCACTGGCTTGTAAAGTGTCGTCAAGTCGAAAAGTTCATCAACAACAGCGGGTAGGCTATCGCTTTGAGTAAGTTTGGTAGCTTCTTCGGCGAATTGTTGGAGTTGTTGCAACAGCTCCGTAGCACGGTTATCGCTCTCGATTATTTCTCGAGCGACTCCCTCACTAACGAGGTCTATTCGGCTCAAGGCGATTTGGGTCTGTATGTCGATCCTTGCATTGTCGGGGCTGAGACTTGAAGATTCCCCAAGCAAAACAGAACGCAAATTAGCAAACTCAGTGTCCAGCTGCAAAATTGTCCACTGGGCATTTTCGTTACCAGCAGTGGACAAAGTGCGCTGTTCAAGCCAAAGATTCCGCCCCAAGGCAACCACGAGCGCAACAAGAAATAACACGGATGCCGGAATAAGAATCCTGGCCAGTTTATCTTGCATCACAACTCCCCGAGTCTCTGCCTTTTAGATTAGAGTCGCTTACAACTCATTCGAGGAGAACAATTCGTTGCAACTGCCAGATTGAGCGAGCGAAAGTCGACTCTGTCTGATAGTCAGGACTGTCGTCAAACGGAAACACTATCCAGTAAGGTCCTCTTTCACGAACCGATATTGTGGCGCCGTCAATACGGGTCGCAATTATCGGCACTTCCGCCTCCAACTCTGCAACGGGCATTTCTATTGAATAGTCGTTTAAAGCGAATAGTTTAAGCAGACTACCTTCGGCGTTGAGGTGCCCGAGCAGGCCGGAAACCGGCACGCCGCTGAATTGTCGGACTCCGTCAGTCCAAATTGTAGAAGTAGAGAAGGAAACCTGTTCCAACGAATCCAAGTCCTCCAATGAGAGTTCTATTTGCTCTCCCCCAACAAGTACTACCGTCAATTGAATTGAATTTTGTGCGTTAGCTGATGAAAAACACATCGCGACAAGTGCTAAACCGATGCTCAGAGCACTTTTTGATATCATAGAGTTGGCCTCCCCAAATGCATGGTGTTACAGTGATGTTACCATTTAATTGGGCAGCGAACATACTGTAAGGAAAGTCGAGCCAATCGCCGCTTGGTGGACAATAGTTCTTTTTCGGAGGCACCCTAGTCGTCGATGCATACCATTTTACTAGCCGATGATCACCAACTGGTTCGCGACACCTTGGCCGCCTATCTGACAGAAAAAGCTGGGTTTGAAGTAAAGGTAGCTTCTAGCGCTGAGGAAGCATACGTATCGCTTTCAGCTTTCAGAAACATCGATCTCGCCATTATCGACTATCAGATGCCAGGAATGGACGGGTTAGAGGGTCTAGTGAGACTCAGATCGCGGTTTCCAAACCAGAAAACAGTGATAATTTCCGGAGTGGCCTCTCCTGAAGTTGCGGATAAAGCCATTGAACTTGGGGCGCTCGCCTATTTTCCAAAGTCTATGCCTGTGGATTTGATGCTAGCTAGTATCAACGAACTGATTGCGAATAATCCTGTTGATCACTCTAGTGACAATTCTCTGGAACAATCTGAAGACAGACTGAAAATCTATGGCTTAACAGCTCGGGAGAGGCAGATCCTACAGATGCTGGCATCAGGTCAATCCAACAAATCGATAGCGCAAGATTTAGGTTTAAAAGAAGTAACCGTGAAGTTTCATATAACGAATATTCTCGGAAAACTGCGGGTGAGTAATAGAACACAAGCCGCTTTGCTAGCAAATTCGAACTCCCGGCTTTAGTTAGGACCTTTTGAACGCTCGCCCGATCGATGTGAAGTATCCGATTTGCTCAGTTCACGTTGCTTTTGTGGACCCGCCCCTATCCTAGACCTTAGTCTTGTTCGCGAACTCTAGAACGGTCAGTAGTAAACCCTGCGTTATGCTCGAGCGCAGAAAAAAACTCAGTGAACTTGGAAAGCGGCAATATTAGCCTAACTTATTTTAGAGGAAAACAAATGAAGCATTCAAACAATCGGATCAAGAAGCTGGTTCGAACGCTTTTCGTCAAGCATCGTAAAAAAAATTTGTCGCTCCGCCCACAGTTGGGAGGAGCGACCAGAATCGATTAAATAAAGCAACCACTCACCGATTGCTACTTTAGTATAGGAAATCTGAATGCTGGAATCGAGAAAAAACATCGGTGTGACGTGATTGAGTTAAACTCGTAGCTGTTCAGCCTCTGCTTCGATCCGCGCAGCAATGTTCACGCCGTCTCCAAGCAGATCTT
>NZ_WQAG01000022.1:0-16595 GCF_013031565.1 Ruegeria sp. HKCCD7255
CGAATGGCCTCTAATCGGTGAAGGCCTTCAATCAGCACGAACCTCTTGTTGTCCGAGCGTATCTGGATCGGGGTCTTCTGGCCGTTCTTCAGGATATCTTCTGCCAGCGTCAGAACTTTTTGTTGATCAAGCGTTTTCGCCCGTTTCACAGGCACATAGATCAGGTCGAGCGGATATGGTCTTTTCTCCAACATAAGCTACGTGAGCAACCTTTCGTGCAATTGTTCCGGTTCAGAGTTCGTTGCAAAAGCGGGGGCTGGAACGTGCGTCATAGAACCGAACGAACAGCGTCGCGCAGTTCCTGATGCATAACCCAAGTGGCTGGCTCATCGTCACTTTCGATGTGAGAAAACGCCAGGACCTGAGCGGCGCCATCATGCTGCACCGATCCGGCTTCGGGTAGGTCCAGTTCCAGATATTCTGCGATCAATAGTCCGATTTTCTTAAAAACCTTGATGGAGGCCTCGCGCGATTTGTAACCGGCCGCCTGAGACAAATGACCAATGGTCAGACCGTCCTTGCCTGCGATTGTAAGTGCTTTGAGCATAGTGACTTGCGCAGGGGTGAGCCTAATCTGTCGCAATGCCTCGGCATATTCTCTTTCACTGGGAACGAGGGTGCCGGAGTTTCTCTCCAAACGGCGTTGACCGCTACGTTTCCTGTCTCGTTCACCGAGAATTTCTTTTAATGCTTCGATGGCCAATGCTGGTGTTTCGCCGACTGCATCAGCAATCATTGTCTGCGTTTTAGCCGGTGGCTTGGGGAATGCGCGCGCAACGCTGTTACCGCTCAGGATGCCGGCCTTAATCAAGTACTTTCCAAATTCTTCTTCAATCACTCCTGCTACGTCAGCGTTCCGCGACTCACGAACACTGCGATCCTGAAATGCTCTTTGTTCCAGACCACGAGCTGACATCTTTGAACCGTGAAGGGTTACTTGAGGGGCATTTTTGCGCATCAGAGAAACACCACCACAATTATGGTCGCAACAAACACCAATAACGCGATAAACATCTTTACTCTGTAGGACCAGCAATGCGCCCTTTCGGCCTTGAGCATTTTGCCAAGGTTTTCGTCAATCGAGTTATGGTTCACGGCTTGGTCCTTCCGGATTTGTCAGGCGATATTGATTTCTAGCGAACCTATTTTCGCGGCATATTTTCGGCGCACTTATCGTTCTGTCTTGTGAACGGCCGATTACATTCCCAACCATCACCTCTTCGATTCAAATGAGCGTTGGAAGGGACTAGGATCGCAACGCAACTGTCCTGGTTTGCGCGAAAGCCACGTTCACATTTCCATCCAGAGTAGGTTTCAGGCGCAAGGTATGCATGCTGTGGAACGGCCACAGGCTCACAGCCGCTCTCCGCTGCCCTGTACCCTCTGAGGCATACCCACCCATCCGAGCTTCTTTTGTCGCTCAGACGACCGTTTTTTGGAACTTCTATTGCAACACATGTCTGGCTTTCCTTACGAAATCCCCAGTTGCAGTGTATTTCCTGTGCGCCAAACCGGGTTCCGACGTACCCATTTTGAGGCGCTATCAATTCTTCGCATCTTTCACCGACTTGTCGGAAGAGCCGATTGCACTCCCATCGATCTCCGGTCGATGCAAGATATGCGTTTTTAGGAACTTCTATTTCCTCACAAAAATCTCCAACACGCTTGAATCCATGGTTGCATACCCAACCTGGACCATAGGAACTGCCGGTAAAATGCGCATTTTCAGGTGCGTTTGCTCTTTGACACGATCCGTTCTTGTTTTCGAAGCCTTCGTCACAGACCGATCCATCAGCATTGCCTGCGACTTGGGCAGGAAGCTGCGTTCCGGAGAGCAACACCAAGAGTGTCGGGATCAAACAAAGAACGCGGCGCGAAAACACGATGAGTGACTGATTGAAACGGAGCCTGAGACCTGATCTATCCGGCATCGGGCACGCGATTTATAAGCCATGTTCTGTTCATACGGCGCCTTCATTGATGGGTCACGCGATGACTGGAGCATGTCAGGTGACAGTTGCGAATGCTTGCGAGGAACGAGCTCAACGCGAAGACCCCAGCGCGACCCGTTCCTATGCTGGGGCACATGCTACAGTTAGTCTGAAGGCCATTGGATCATCGAGGCCGGCAGCATCGCGACGACGATTAATTTTCACCAATGCACGTTTGTGGTCCTTTGCCAGAATAGAGTCAAGGAAGTTTCCCTCGTCGCAACGCTAGTACTGCTAAGGCAGGTGTTTGTGAAACAAGCACGTGACCAAGTAGCCTGGTGAACCGCCGAAAGAAGTTACTTGGCATTAATCTGTTGTTGTAGGGATTTGGGGGCGGAGCAGCAGCGAATGGCAGCTGAAGTCCGCGTCTCTCTTGTCGAGCCTGAGTGCGGCGACAGAGCGGTACGTGATCAAGGTTTCCTCGTGGCTATGAATGACTGGCCTGACGTCATCAGCAGCAACGCATCGACATTCGTGCCGCTCCTGTGAACTGATGCTGCGCAAGCACTCGCGGCGCGAGCAAATGGTTGATCTGCCACGCTTCTCGGGAATTGCAAAGTCTAATTGCGAATGTCCGTTTTGGGCTGGAAACAGTCGTCGCCGATTGAAGCAATGAGCGATTGCTTAGAACCTTTCGAGGACATTGCGCTAAAATTGGATTGGCCCTTGGCACGATTTGTCTGCGATAGTTGCGAGCTTTGGCATCCTGACCAACTCTACGGCTTAACACCAGCTTTCTTCAAGCCTTCGACCAAAAGCGCATTGTGTTCGGGTAGACGGAAGAGGATCAAAGCTCCGGAGACAATGCTGTCTAGGAACGCTGGGGCGAAATCCGCCAGCGCCTGCTCATGTGGCAGGCCTGCTTCGGCGCGCCCGAGGTGGGCGGCACTGGCGATCATAAGAGCCCGGCGGATCGGCGCACGCGGCGTCATCTGAATGGCGTGCTCACCCCAACGCATTGCGTCTTCAAAATCAGCGTCGGCGAAGGCAGCTTGGGCGAGCGCCAGATAGGCGTCTCCTACCCAGAGGTCAGTGTCGCGTGGGGAAAGCTGGAGGGCAAGGTGGGCATGTTCGCGCGCCTGTGTGGTTCGGCCGACCAAAGACTCATGCCAGGCCATGAAGAAGATGTTCCGGGCAAAGTTCGGGTTCAGTGTGAAGCCCAAAATGAAGTCGGCGTTGGCCCCGTCAAAATCTCCACGGAAATGACGAACCATACCGCGAACGCATAAGGCGCGCGGGTCGAGTTGACCACCAAGAAACAGAGGTTCAACGCTTTTTTCAGCTAGGCCCAGGTTTTCGGTGGGGTCCTCATCGAACTGGTATAGATAACGCATCAGGTAGGCAAACGCTTTGATCCAATGGGCCTGGACGTTGCGCGGGTCGAGATCAATGGCGCGATCAGAGACCGATATGACCTCATCGAACTTATCCTGAGAGTAGAAGCCTCCCGCGTAGAAGATCGCCATTGCACGTAGCGAGAGGTCGTAGGAGTTGAAGTCGATATCTCGAGCCACAGACGCGCGATCTATTTCGGCAATGGATATCTGGGGGGCGATGGCGCCGACCACGCTGCGTGTAATCTCATCCTGTAACGCGAAGATGTCGTCTAGCGTGCGGTCGTAGCGCTCGGCCCAAACATGGGCTCCATTTGTGCAGTCGATGAGTTGGGCAGTAATGCGCACGCGGTTTTGGGCTCGACGGAGGCTACCCTCTAGCATGTAGCGAACACCGAGTTCTCGAGCGATATCTATATGGGTGACGGGGCGACCCCTAAACGAAAATGAGGAGTTGCGGGCGATGACGAAAAGCTCGGGAAAGCGCGAGAGCTCTGTGATGATGTCTTCGGAAACGCCGTCACAGAAGTATTCCTGTTCTGGATCATTGGACATGTTCTGGAAGGGCAAGACAGCGATGGAGGGTTTGTCAGTGGGTTGAGATTGGTTTTGCGTGGAATCTGATTTGCCCTCCATCGCCAATTTGTAGGCGCGAACTGGCTCGGAGATGTTTTTGAGCGCTACTTCGCCAAGGTCTATGATGTCGTGTTCGATTTTGCCTCGAACCTGCCGGCATGCGTCGTCAGACAGTATGACACCGCCTGGGTCAGCGATGCCTTCGAGTCTTGCGGCAAGATTAACACCCTCGCCATAAATGTCGCCCTCGTCCAAGATTACGTCTCCAATGTGCAAGCCTATTCGGAAGCTGATCCGGCTTTCGGTGGAGCTCTCGGCTTCGGCGGCGTGCAGCGCCTTCTGGAGCGTCGCTGCGGCCTGAACGGCAGAAACGACCGAGCTAAAAAGTGCGAATAGGCCATCACCGGTAAGCTTGATAATCTCACCTCCGGCACTTTCGATACTTGGATTGATGATGTCCCGTCGTAGGTCTTTGAGACGAGCAAGTGTTCCCGCCTCGTTAGCCGCCATAAGCCGTGAGTAGCCGACCATATCGGCGGCAAGTATGGCGGCAAGTCGGCGTGTCATGCGCATTTCCCAATAGCAACCTTTTTTCGAATCTATCAAGTTCGGCAGTAGTGTGCCAACTTTCGAGAATGTCCGCTTCGGGCTGGCACCGGTCATTAATGTGAAAAGTAACGAAAGGCGACAACAAGCCCAATGCGGGCTTTGCCAACCCTTCAAATCAGCATCATCCCCGACCATTTCAGTTCGAGTTTCAATCCCTAGCGGGCAAGGCAACCTCGCCTTCCCAGTCAGAAATACGGTGCGGTAGCGCCAGGAATTTTGACGCCACACGTGTTTTGGTCGTTCCACTTCCAGTCATCCCCGAATATTTGCCGGTGGAGGAAACAATCCGCCAGTTGTTGACACCGAAGGCAACAACCTCCCATCTCATGGTGAACGTGTCCTCTTCTTCACCATAAACACAGACGCCACCGCCGCTGACACCGCTGGGTCCGCCGAAACCCGAGCCCACGCACCGGACAAAACCAGGATCGATTGGTCCCTCGTCAACGGTATAAGTCCCGTAGTTGTCCTCTTTCCAGAACACGTCCTCGCCCGCGGAAATTTGCTCTTGGTTGACGACATAGAAGTTCGTTGCCGACACTTTCTCTGCAGCAGTCAGACAATGAGGCGCAAAGAGAACTGCGGGGATAAGCATTGAACGCAACATGTTGTTTCCTTCGACAGTGGGGCAAAACCAGCATGATAGAGACTACGAAATTTATTGCTAGGAAAGGAACGCATAGCCGGACCTGAAAAGTCAGCTTCGTCCCGCATCTCAGAGATTGCAAAGCTTTGTGATGAAGGTCCGCTTTGGGCTGCGAGCGGCCTGATGCGGTTGCAGCAACTGGGTTGCGGCAAGAAGTCTGCAAAGGGCTCGAAGCGGTCGCTCATAGAGTTTTGGCGAATGTCTGCTATGCGGACAAAGCTGCCGATAGGTCATTTTGTCGGGATGTGTGACAACGGCCCATTGCGGACATTTAGGAGGGAATTCAAATGCTGCAGTGGCATACCGGTCTGCGGACATCCGCAACAGTGGCGCAAGCTCTTCATTGTTCACTAAATTCCGCCAAGCCACGTTCGTGTCGCTTCAAGCCCTTTGCGCAAGATAGAAAACATCTGCTCAATTTCACTTTCGCTGATGATAAGGGGCGGTGAAAGAACACACATATTGATAATAGGTCGAACTAATAACCCACGTTTTTGGCATTCTATATCGATCTGGCCGCCAATCTCGTAGTCGCATCCCAGATCGCTCCTGGGATCACCATCGACTGAGCATTGTACGCATCCCATCAACCCCATCCCACGCACATCGGCAACGATGTCAATCTGTCGCAAATGCTGCAGCTGATCCTGAAAAACCGGAGCGACCATTTGAACGTGTTCGAGAAGTTTTTCCCGCTCAATGATCTCAATGCCCTTCAAACCCGCAGCCGCGCTAACTGGATGGCCAGAATAGGTGTAACCATTTGAGAAGTTTGCATCTTTTCCCGAAACGTCGGCGATCAATCGGTCAGAGATAATCGCGGCACCCATCGGCGCGTACCCAGATGTCATTCCTTTAGCACAAGTTATTATGTCCGGCTGAATGCCGAAAACAGCCTCTGACGAAAACCAATGGCCCAATCGCCCAAAAGCTGTCACCACTTCGTCGGAGATGTATAGAACATCATACTTCTTGCAGATGTTTAGGCAGCCTTGGTGATATCCTTTTGGCGGCACGATCACGCCACCAGATGCCAGAACCGGTTCGGCGATAAAAGCGGCAACATTTTCCGGGCCAAGCGCCAAAATGGCGTTTTCAAGATCGGAAACTTTCTCCTTCAGAAAGCTCTCTTCGCTTTGACCAAGTGAACGGTAGAGCGGATTCACGTCTGGCAGGAAATGTGCGAGGTCATCGGCTTTGTCGAGCCAAAGCCGGTCACGCTCTTTTCCACTGACGCTGGCCGCCAAGTAGGTGCTTCCATGATAGGCTTTTTGCCTTGAAATGATTTTCTTTTTCTCGGGTCGACCCAAAAGGTTGTTTCTAAAATGGACAAATCGGATAGCCGTATCGACCGCAGTGGAGCCGCCCGTGGTAAAGAAGACATTGTTCAAATCTCCAGGCGCTCGTTTGGCTATTTCGCGCGCGAACCGCGCAGCAGTCGAGTTGGTGTTGCTGAACGGCGAGAAATAGGCAAGACTCCTAGCTTGCTCAGCCATGGCCTCGGCCATCTCTTCGCGCCCATAACCGATCTGGGTGCACCACATGCCTCCCGGTCCGTCGATCAAGCGTTCACCCTTTTCGTTCACTAGATGGATGCCGCTGGCACTTTCGACAAAAGTACGGCTATTTTTGCCTAAAGCTTCCATCCCTTCCCACGGGTGCAGGAAGTGATCGTTGTCCCATTGTTTGGCATTAGAGTTATCCATGATTGGTCATGCTTTCCGCGCTCATTACAATGGGAAATTCTTCACGCACCTGGGTGTCCAAAGCGCCGAAATAGTTGGGGAAATGACTGTTTAGAATAGAGTTGGCTTTGTCACGGGCGCGGTCCAACAAATCTGTTTTGCCTTCGTTTTCCCATGTGTCTGTACGCTCACGATCCATAAGTCGCGGATAGACGAATTCGCTGTTCATATAGTTCAGCGTGTGCGGGTTGCCGAGGAAATGGCCGGGGTCGATGGCGCAATCGTGGATCACATCCACAGCCATGGTTTCATCCGTGACCTCTATCCCGCGCAACGACCGCAGGATCATTCCACCCGCTTCGTCATCGATGACCATACTTTCAAAACTACATCCCATGAGGCTACCGATCATACCGCCAAACTCGCAAAGGCGATTGGCACCGGCATGAGCAGCAAGCGTGAAGGTCAGCGCCTTTTCTAACCCGTATTGCGCGTCGGGCAATTTGGCATCGGTCATGCCTGCGCCAACGGATGTGGGCAGACCATAGAAGTTGCCCATTTGAATGGCAGCCGCGCCGATCAGGGCTTGTTCGCCGCTGCCACCGGTGAACGAGCCGCTGCGCAAATCAGTGATGAAGGGCCAGGCGGCAAAGCAAAACGGACAGCCTGGAGTGATGAGGTTTACGATGGCAACGCAGGCCAGCGTTTCGGCCACGGTTTGTACCAACGTTCCCGCAAGCGTCGCGGGGGCTGTGGCCCCGGCTTGCGGAGGCACAGCCAGATCGACGGTGAGGCCAAGTTTGGCGGTATCAATCAGGATCTCCATGTTTTCCTTGCCGATCCGCAGCGGCGAAACCATTGGACAGCCGCCAAAAATGACGCTTGGCTTCTTCATGAAAGCCCCTTCGCCACCCTGAGCCAAATCAAACATGCGGATGGCATGCGGGATATGGCTGCGGTCGCGAAAGGTCAGACAGGCAGGCTTTTGGCTGCCTGCGAGCATTGCATATATGGTGTTCATATCGTGAGCGAAATCATCGGTCACATCGGTAGCCAAAACTGTGTCGCCCAGCATATGGATGTTGTCCAAGCGGTCCACTAGTCGGGTGAAATCATAAACGTCGCGCAGAACCGATGGACGATAGGACTTGGTCTCAGAATCGAAGGTTGTGACGGCCGTGCCAGAGTTGGCGAAATAGACACTCTCGGCCGAGCAATGCATGTCGTCTTTGCCTTCACGCTCACCGCGGGCATAGACATAAAACTCTCTGGCGGCAGCCGCCAGGATGTCTTCCATAAGGGCGCGGGGGAAGCACAACCTATTGAGGTCATTCAAAACTGCGCCTTTGGGAAGCACCAGATCAAGCAATTCCGGGAAATGGTCGGTAACGCCCGTGTTTTCCAGAACGGTTAAGGCCGCTTGATGGATGTTCTCCATATCTGCTTGGGTCAGCGGTTTATAGCGGCCGCCACTTAGGCCTCCACGTACGGCCTCATTGCCCGTGGTAGCCTGCTGAACCTTTATGCGCGCGGCGCGTCCGCCGCCGCCGCGACGGCGTGATTTTGCCTCAGCCATGACCGGACATCCTTTGTTCTGGTTCCGGGCTGATCATGTTGAAATAGAAATCGTAGAAGTCCTGGATCGAGGTTTCCATCTCGCCCAAGGGGCCCGGTTGGAAGTATTGAGAATTTACGCCGGACTGGTTGTGGCGAATGATGCGTTCGTCATCCAAAGATGTGACATGCCAAAGCCAGGTCAGGTCTTCTTTGTCGTAGTCTTCGCCTTCTTCGGCGTCAGCGCGAACCAGCCAGACCACCTGAATGTCGGTTTCCTGTAAGCCTCGTGGAATGAAGCGGTAGCCGACCATGTGATCCGAATAAATCAGGAACCAATTCAATGGACCAATATCAAAGTCAGTTGCGCCACCGTCGAAGCCTTTGAGCGTTCCAAGCAATGGTGCAAGTGCCTCGCCCGATTGGCTGCCGGTTTTGTAGCCTTGGTAAAGCGGATAGCGACGATAGTACCCGCTGGTAAATGGGGTCAGCGCAGCGTCGCCGACAAGAGTCAATTCATTGGGTGACAGCCCGGCTTCTACAGCCCTAGCCTTTAGCGGCTCGACCAAACCAGCCATGTCTTGCGGTGATTTCAAGCTATGGGAGCGAGAATACTCTTTGTGCGCTGGCCCGCAGTGGTAGCATTCAAGGTAGTTCTCAACCGCTAGTTTCCAATTCGCGGGAACAGGAAATGACGCGGTATGCGCTACTTTCAAATCGTTCAGGCCATAGGGTTCGACGAGTGGCTCAAGTTTGCTGAGGACAGGATCAAGTGATGGGGTGTTTGCATCGGCACAGACAAAGATCAGGCCCTTGAAGACACTCACCTGAACGGGAAGAAGCCCAAACTTTGACGGGTCGAATTGTTCCCCCATATTGTGACTTGCACGAAGTTTTCCTGATAGCTCATATGTCCATGCGTGGTAGGGGCAAACAAGAACCCGGGCGTTGCCGGACTGTTCAGTGCAGACGCGAGATCCGCGATGGCGGCAGACATTCAAATGAGCACGAATATCGCCATCGCGGTCGCGAACAATGATAATGCTCTCCGGGCCATAGTCGAACAGGAAGTAGTCACCGGGGCTTGGGATTTGACTGACATGCCCTGCCCAAAGCCAGTTGCGGTTCCAGACCCGGGCAATGTCATAGTTATAGATGTCTTGGGAGGTATAGAATTCGCGCGGCAGGGCGTGGCCGTACTGGTGCGAGGCTATCAGCGCATCCAACTCAAACGGTCGGCTGTTCATCTCGTTTCCTCCAAATCGATTATCTCGCGGCGAAACCAATCCTGATCTGCTTCTGCCTTGGGGCGTTCAAAATCACGGGCCGCGCGGTGGCCCGCGAAGACTGCGTCGACGATCAGCCCTGGAGAAGCGGCATCGCCAATAAGTTCGACGGTTTTCAACCTGAGCCCGCGCAAGCCGTCATATAGCGTCGTCTCACGCTGACGTTCAGTGACCAGAATTGTCGAGGCACATGGAATATCCATTTCGCGACCAGTAAAGGCACAACAGATGCGGGCCATGTCACCTTGAACCGCCGTCAGCACCTGATTGCAACGAATGTCGATACCAAGCTCCATCAGACGGGCCTGAATGCGAGGCTGCTCCAAAGTATTGATGGAGTAAGCTGAAACCAAACTCTCCGGCGTGACAAAAACCACCTGGTATCCTGCAGTCGCAAGTTTTTCGGCGATCACTCCTGCCAGATAGATATGATCGTCATCATAGATCATGACCGGGCCATCCGGCGGTAGAACACCATTCATGATGTCATCAGGCGTCAGCACATTGGCGCTTTGCTCGATCTGTGGCACATGGCGCTGGGTGCTACGGCCCATGCCGTCGGTTCGCCAAAGGCTGCCGGTGGCCACAAAGACGTGTTCGACGCCTAGCTCTGCCACTTGATCGCCATCAAGCCTGCTGTCAGTGAACAGCTGAACGTTGCCGCGTTGCTTTAAATCATGCAGACGATAGTCGACGACGCGGGACCAAGCTGCGAGGCCGGGAAGTTTGCTTTCCTTCGTAACCCGCCCGCCCAATTCGGCTGACGCCTCGGCCAACGTCACCTGATATCCTCGCCTTGCCAACTGCATGGCGCATTCAAGACCGGCAGGGCCGCCGCCAACAACCAAAGTGTCCGCGTTGCTCTTTTTCGGCGCGATGATCTCGGGGTGCCAACCGCGTCGCCATTCCTCACCCATGGTGGGGTTTTGAGTGCAGCGGATCGGGATGCCCAGATTGTCGGATGAGACGCAGATATTGCAGCCGATACATTCGCGGATTTCGTCAATGCGACCCTTCTCAATCTTTTTCGGAATGAACGGGTCCGCTATGGAAGGTCGCGCGGCTCCGATAAGGTCGACAATTCCCTTATTGACCATCGACAGCATCATGTCAGGCGACGTCAGGCGACCGACACCAACCACAGGTTTGCGGGTGATCTGCTTAACGTGGGACAGAAACGCGTTCTGATATCCGTCCTCTGGCTGAAAACGAGTCGTGGCACTGTCATTGGACCAGTCAGCTACATTCACATCCCATAGGTCAGGAAGCTCAGCCAAAAGCTCGACAATGGCGCGGCCTTCTTCTGTTACCTGCATGCCCCCGGCACCCATCATCTCATCAATAGCAAAACGTAACGCCACAGCGCAGCTGTCGCCCACGGCTTCGTGAGTGTCTTCCAGCAGTTCACGTGTCAGACGCACGCGATTTTCGAGCGACCCACCATATTCATCGCTACGCTGGTTCATATGTGGCAGCATGAAATGCTGCGCCAATGTCATGTTGTGCCCGGCATACACATAAATGATGTCAAACCCGGCATCTTTCGCGCGCAAGGCGGCCTCGCGGTGCCAACGGCGGAATTCCCGAATGTCGGCCTTATCCATAGCCTGCGCCTGCTTGGGGTGTGTCGTGTCGACGGACATTTCGGAAGGTGCAAGAACCGGGGCGCGGGTTAGCAGGTTTTGCGCATGATTGCCGTTATGAACCAGCTGGATAGCCGCCAGTGCACCATGTGCATGTACTGCGTCTGTCATCAGCCGCAACGCGGGCACATCGCGCGCGTCCCATAGCCGCCCTTCGGCGTAAGGAGAAAGGTCAGAAGTCGGGTGAATCTCGGTCTCCTGATTGGAAACCACCGCCCACCCGCCTTCGGCCTTCATTCCACGAACGGCAGCATCCGCCCTTGGGCGGAGGTGCCCCAACCCGGTGCAATGAGGCACCTGATAGAAGCGGTTCCTGGCAGTGACTGGCCCTATCTGAACCGGTTCCAAGAGCATAGCATATGGGTTCGCGTCTGACATGTTCACGCGTTTTCCTGTGTTTGTGTTCCGGGGCTGGTTGGCCCCGGAGATATTGTTGAATCAGAAGCCGGCTTTGATCCGTTCAAACTCCGCCAGCATTTTTGCCTCAAGCTCGGGGTTCACCGCATCAAAGAACAAACTGCCCTCGAAAAAGCTTTTTGGATCGGAGAAACCATAGGCTTCGATGTTGGCTTGATCGGCAACTTCGAACGCTTTTGCGTTGGAATGCGGGTAGCCCCAGTTGTCGATGATGTACTGACCGCTGGCCGGGTCGGTAAGCGCGTTCAACAGATCATAGACCTGATCGACCGGTGTCGTGGATGATTTCAGATGCACATAGCCGCACGCCCAGGTCGCGATACCCTTGTCGACGTCTCGCATCATCGCGGCCGGCACCTCATTCCAGATCAGGTTTAGTTCTGACTGGTTCCAGGCCCAACCCAATTCGATCTCGCCGCTGGTCATTGCCTGGTCAAACTGACCTGCGTCGGACCAGTAAAAGCGCATGTTCGGGTGGATCGAGCGCAGGAAGTCAGACGCTTCCTTGAACTGCTCATCGCTCAAGTTGGTGTAGTCGTCAGCATTTCCAGTAGCCAGCGCCGCTAACGCATACGCAGATGATGCGGCATCCGGGATAGCGATCTTACCGGCATAGGCCGGGTCGGCCAGCAATTGCAGTGAGATATCGTCGCCCGAGATCTTGTCGGTGCGATAGATAAGGCCCGTGTTCCCCCATTCGAACGGCAACATGTAAAGCTGGCCGTCCAGAACGATGGCGTCGACCTCCTTGATCTCGGGCAGTACATCGGCCCAATTGGTCAGTTTGCTTTCATCCAGCGGCTGAATCAGATCTGCTGCGACCCATTTTCTGACCGCGTCGGAACAAGGATGTGCCAGATCAGCAGTAAAACCGGAACTCAGCTTGGTAAAGGCTTCTTCCTGGCTTCCGAAATAGGAATAGCTCGGTGCCTCATTCCCGTATTTTTCCATGTAGCTGGCAAAGAAGCCCGGGTCTTCATATCCCGACCAGTCAAAAACCGTCAGATCAGCTCCGCCGGCGCTGGCGCTTCCTGCACTTATCGCCGTCGCACATGCGAAAGCCGCAATTCCCTGAAGTTTCATTTTTTCCTCCCATTGTCTTATTCTGTGTCTGTGCCAAGATCGATCACGCTGGCGCTTTGGACTCCCAGCCAAACTGCGTCGCCGCGATTGAAATCAACCGTGTGAAAGTAGTTCGGAACCGAGACCGCGATCGGCGCGTCGGCTTCCTCAACCTGAATGTGGTAGTGAATGTTCTCGCCATAGAAGGCCACATTGCTGACTTTGCCCTGAACGGTTGATGGATAGTCTTCGGGTTTTTCAGCGGTGATTTCTAATTGTTCGGGTCGAATACCGATTTTCATATCTCGGGCGCTGGTTGCAACGTTGGGGTTTCTTCCAATTTCCATTTGGCCAAAGGCCTTCGCGTGGATTGAAAGCGTATCGCCATTTTCCTTTAGCAACTGGGCAGGCAGAATGTTCATCTCACCGATGAAACTGGCAACTTGCTGATCGCAAGGCCGGGCGTAAAGCGTTGTTGGCGTATCCACCTGCTTGAGGCGCCCATTGAACATCACGCCAATGCGGTCAGACATTGTCATCGCCTCGTATTGGTCGTGTGTGACCATCACAAAGGTAATACCCAGCGATTGCTGCAGATTGCGCATTTCAAATTGCATCTGCTCGCGCAGCTTCTTGTCCAGGGCCGACAAGGGCTCATCCAGCAACAATACTTTGGGTCGCATGATCAGCGCGCGGGCGAGCGCCACCCTTTGCCGTTGCCCGCCTGACAACTCACTTGCGCCGCGATCCTCAAGCCCCCCCAACTCGACCATTTCCAAGGCTTCGGCTACGCGCTGGTCGATTTCGGCTTTGGGGGCCTTGCCGCGTAATCCATAGGCCACGTTGTTCCCGACATTCAGGTGCGGGAAGATAGCATAGCTCTGAAATACCATGTTGGTCGGCCGGTTATTAGCAGGCACACCATCCATATCCTGACCGTCGATCAGCACAGTGCCTTTGGTCGGCTCTTGGAATCCCGCGATCATCCTCAATACCGTGGTTTTGCCACATCCCGATGGGCCGAGGAGTGAGAAAAACTCGCCTTCTTTAAGATCGAGATTGATCCCGCTAGCCGCCAGGAATGTACCATAGCGCTTTTCGACGCCCCTGAGTTCTATGATGTTTTTTTCTGTCATCTGACCTCTGATGCGGATGAGCGGCGCCTGAAATACTCAGCCAGCATCAAAAGCAGGACCGATGTAAGCAGCAGGATAGAGCCTAGGGCCAAAACGTTTGGAAGCTTGGCGGGGAAACGAATCTGGCTCCAGATGTATACTGGCAAGGTTGGTTGGTTGCCGGACAGGAAAAAGGCGAGGACGAATTCGTCGAAGCTGACTGTGAAAGTGACCAACAAACTGGCTACGATACCCGGGGAAACGACCGGAAGCGTCACGCGGCGGAAGGTGTCGAACACGCCGACGCCCAGATCGTAAGATGCTTCCTCCAGCGACGCATCGAAGTCATCGAACGCAGACTTCAGGATCGAGACGGAAAACGGCAGCGCAAGAAATGTATGGCCCAGAACGACGGTCAGCAAAGACGGCTTGAGTCCGACAAACAGAAACAGAACCAGCATTGAAGAAGCAACTATAATGCCGGGAATAACCAAAGGCAGCATCACCAGACCTTCGGCAGCACGCTGACCCCGAAAACGGTACCGAACAAAGGCGCGAGCGGCGAACAACCCCATTGCGGTAGACAGAAGTGCCACGACGGTGCCGACGCCAAGCGAATTCCAAAGGGCCTGGATCAAGGTATCCTGTTCGCCCAGCTTCCGATACCAGTCCAGCGTCCAGCCCTTGATCGGAAAGGCAACTATTGTGCCGCTATTGAATGAAAACAAGGGCAGAAAAAGGACGGGCAGGTAAAGAAAAACCAAATACAGAAAAGCGTAGGCTGTCAGGGTCGAAGGGCGTCTCATCTTATACGCCTCCCTAGCCGGGTGGCGGTAATTACAAACACTATAGCGACAAAGCCAACCGATAGCATCGCGATCAGTGAAAGGGTGGCGCCGAGTGGCCAGTTGTTGGCGGCCCCGAACTGCACCTGAATTAGGTTGGCGATCATCTTCCCGTTCGACCCTCCAACCAGTGCCGGGGTCACATAGTCACCTACCGTGGGGATAAATATGATCAGACAAGCAGCAATAATCCCCGGGATGGTTAGTGGCAGCGTCACCCGCATGAAGCGTTGAAAAGGGCTGTTACCGAGGTCAGTGGCGGCTTCTAGTAAGCTTGGATCGATCTTCTGCAATGAGACATAGATCGGCAGGATCGCAAATGGCGCCCAGGCATGAGCAAGCGTCAGCACGACTGCAAATTCATTGTAGAGAAGGAAGTCCAGCGGTTCGTCAATCAAGCCAAGCATCAACAGTGCGGAGTTCATCACTCCATTGAACCCTAGAATAAGTTTCCAGGCAAAAACGCGCAGTAGGTAGCTGGACCAGAATGGAATGGTGATGAGCAGAAGCCAGATGGTCTTTTTCCGGGCCTTCATCGCGATGAAATAAGCGATGGGATATGCCAGTGCGACGGTAACTGCTGTTACTGCTCCGGCAATCCAGATCGACCTTAGCATCAAGTGTCGGACCAGAGGATCTGCAAACGCGTCGCTATAATTTTTTAGTGTCGGCGTCTTGTCGAGCGTTACGTAAGATTGCGTCCAGAACGAATAGGCGATCAGGATCAACAATGGAGCCGTCACCAGAAAACCCACATAAGCTGTGGCTGGTGCGCTGAGGGTATAGCCCCGGGATGCTTCGCTACGAAAGATTACCCAACCTCCTTTCCGGATTTTCACGAGTCACTAATGGACGATCGTCCATTAAATGTTGCGCCAGAACGGTCTTTCGTGTCAATCTTCCTGTGAGATAGACTTGAGGGATGCCATCAAGAGGATGGAATTATTGAATAAAGTGGAAAGCGTCAGAGGAAGAAAACGTGGCTCGAAACGTGCTCCGGATGCCAATAAGCAACTTCTGATCAAGGCGACTCTGGACTCTATCGCGGATATTGGAGTCACCGATACGACGGTCAGCCGCATCTGCGAGCGTTCTGGTTTATCGCGCGGAATGATCCATTTGCATTTCGGCGGGAAGGACAATTTGCTGACGGCAGCAGCCCAGCATTTCAGTGCTCAATATTATGCCGAAATGGACAAATTGACCGACCTGGGTTCGGATGCATCGCCCGAAGACCGTGTGATGGCCGTGATCGAGGCGGACCTATCCGAAGCTCTGCTCAATCCAAGAAGTACGAAAATCTGGCATGCATTCCGCGGCATCGCGAGCTCACACCCAGGTATTGCCCGCTACAGCAGCACCCAAGATCAAAAACTTGTCGAGACCTTGCGGCTTGCGTTTAAGGAGATAGCTCAAAAAAACGAGCGTGACCCAAACTTGGTGAACGATGCCACCGCCGGAACGCTGGCTTTGCTGGAAGGTATGTGGGTCAATTACCTAACAGATATGCAGGGTTTTTCACGACGACGCTCTGTTGATCTTATCAGACGTTTCTTGTGCGGACTTTTCCCCGGGAAATTCAAATTGTGAGATTTCGGGACGCTCAGATTTGAGACAGAAAAACAGTATGTTCTTGGAAAGCCGACTGCTGGTATTGGCGAATTCCCTGGCGTCTAAATGCAACACCCCGTGCATTGGACGAAATCCAACATCCGCTTTCCCCCGAAGAAAGGTTTCTATTGCACGTGCAGCGAAAGACCGCTTTCCGCCGATTCTTTGGAAAAACAACTTGTTGCTGGCGCAGAAAGAGGGGCGCCGAGCTGAGCGCGAGC
>NZ_WQAG01000028.1:0-2280 GCF_013031565.1 Ruegeria sp. HKCCD7255
AACACTCCATCTTTGCTCTCAAAGTGAAGTGTTGCGGCGATCCATTGAGACCGCCCCGCAACTCGGACGTTGGTCCTGTTCAAACCGTTGACCAGTTTCAGTTGCTTTCTGAGTATTCGACAATGGTGCTCAGATGGCCGCGTCGACCTGGCGCGCCTCTGGGTTTGAAATCGGAACTCTGCTAAGTCCCCAAGAGCAGCGCAACGAAGGAGCACATCATGAAAATTCACCGCGCCGGGGACCGGCCCTCTCAGTTTCCCGGCAATGAGTATTTCACCGGCACGGTCCGCTTTGATCCCGTTGTGACCGGGAATGATCCCTCGCCGGTCAAGATCCTCACGGTGACTTTTGAGTCCGGCGCACGGACAGCGTGGCACACACACCCTGCCGGTCAAACGCTGCATGTTTTGTCGCGCGTGGGCCTAGCTGCGTCTGAAGGGCAACCAGTGCAGGTGTTGCGCCCTGGCGATACGGTGTGGTTCGCGCCAGGAGAGCGGCATTGGCACGGCGCGTCGCCAGACTGTGCGATGACCCATCTGGCTGTGCAGACGTCCGTCGAGGGCAAGACCGCAGACTAGATGGAGCATGTCTCAGACGAGGATTACAGCGCAGCGCGCACAGAATGAAGCGCGTGAGCCCTGCCGAGCAAATCGCAGCAGAATATACCTTCAGAATCCTTCCTGAGTCATTCTACGCCCAATAAAAGGAGGGTAACGGATTTTTTTCGCATCCTAGGCAAATGCGGCCTTCGTGTCGTTCCTGAGCGGTCTGCACGGCGCGTTTTCACTTTTCTGGATTTCTGGCTTCCTAGGCCACCCATTTACCCCGCAAAATTCCATCGTTGCAGAACGTCTCTCGCCCGTGCCATTTTCTGCGCGTTGGCCACAACCTCATGCGCTCCGTCGAGCACCTCCTCATCAAGCAGAAAAGGCTCCTCGTACCCACATGCATTACAGGCAGCTTTCTCACCCGTAATCACCGTATCCGGCGATCCACATTCCGGACATCGTGCCTGGACGTCATCGTTGAACATATTTCTACCTCTCCTTCGACTACCGATTGGCAGAACCTGGTCCACCCGCCAGCATCGCTGATTGGCGCATCCGCTTGAACTCGCCTGGGGTGACGGTTCCGCTGCTGACATCGATACCTTTTGGAATCCGCGCTCTCTTGTGTCCGATCGCGCGAACGCTGCCCCTCGTGATCTCCAGACATGTCGACTGGTAACATGTCAGCCCGCTTGTGTTGATTTGGATGGCAGACTGACCGTTCGCGTCAGTGACCAACGGAGCCTGGGGAGGTGGGCTGCACGCTGAAACCAGCAAAGCGAACCCAAAATAAACCCATCTGTTCATACGAAATTCCCTTTTTCCAAAAGATAGGCCGGCATCTGTTCAGTCAAATCTGTCGGGTGTCAGCTTCAAGCCACAATAGGCGACCTTACGGTTGGTCGCCGTAAGCATGAACACTATGGTGGCGCATGACTGATATTGAGGTTACATCCCGTGATCAGCTGTGGGAGTGGCTGAGCACGCATTTTACCCAACGAGATTGCGTCCGCCTGATCACGTGGAAGTCGGCACATCCGCAGAAATATGTCAGTCGGGGAGAGTTGCTGGATGCGCTGATCGCGCATGGTTGGATTGATGAAAGACGATTTATGATCGATGAAGACCGGACGGCGCAACTGATCAGCCCGCGAAAACAGCAAGCTTGGTCCCAAAGCTACAAGGACAGAGCAGAGCGCCTTAGGCTAGCAGGCTTAATGCACCCCGCAGGAGAGGCGTCCATACAATCCAGTAAGGCATCAGGATTATGGAACTTTTTTGATGACGTCTATGCTCTGATTGTGCCAGACGATTTATCCGGTGAGTTGGACATGGACAAATGGGAGCAATTACCCCCGTCTTACCGACGCAACGTCCTTCGCTGGATAAAGATTGCCAAGAACCAAACAACGCGCCAGCGGAGGATCAACAAGACGGTCGAAACAACGCATGCTGGAAAAAGAATGCAGCAAATGTAACGCCTTCTGGTTTGCCTTTGGTTTTCAATCGCAATCTGAGATTTCGTGGTGAATGCGTGTGGACACCAAAGGAGCCTGCGCTGAAGACAAACGCGTTGTTGTGCCGTCCCATCAGACTTGGCACGGTGGTCTGGTGGACTCGGGGATCGATTTAAGTGCGGTGCATGGAAATTCGATAGGACCTGGTCGCTGAACCGCTATATTCAAAAGGCACAAGTCTGATCCAAGGAAGCTGCCAGAGCGTATTTGTCAGG
>NZ_WQAG01000023.1:0-10351 GCF_013031565.1 Ruegeria sp. HKCCD7255
TTGTTCGCTTTGGGTGGATTGCGGTCCTTTGGAGTAAAAAATGCGGATATCCGCAAAGTCCGCTTTGCGGTCGCTCGCGATTTTTCGGCCAACTTCCGCGTTGAGCCCAAAGCGGACTGAAATGTGCTCGCCAAAATGAATTGCGGCGATAGACATTCTCTTGAGCGGTCTAACCCACTACTAAATGCATTCACCGCCATCGATAACCAGGGCTTGCCCCGTCATAAAAGCGGATTCATCTGAAGCTAAATAGACGATCCCATGGCCAATCTCTTCAACTGTCGCCCATCGACTCATGGGGATCGCCTGCTCGATGTAGCTTTCCAGTTTGGCACGGCCGCCCATCTGCTTTTCGAAGCCTGCATTGAAAGGGGTGTCTACAAATCCTGGACATAGGGCATTGAAACGGATTGCATGGACAGCGTAGTCGGCTGCCATCTGCCGGACCATCGCAACAGCAGCGTGCTTTGTAGTCGCATAGGCGATCATACCCCGGTCATATTGAACTCCAGAATTGGAGGCCGTGACGATCACGCTGCCTCCACCTTGTGATTTCATATGGGGGACGGTTGCACGCGCGGCAATGAAGTGAGCGCGGACATTCAATGCCCAAGAAGCATCCATTCCATCTGGTTCCACTTCTTCCAGCGTTCCTTCGATCTGCAACCCAGCGTGAGAGTGCAACACGTCAAGCCGACCGAAGTTTTTAACTGCTTCGTCTATGGTTCTGGTAAGGGCATCGTCATCGGTCACATCAAGCTGTATGGCAGATGCTTGATTTCCCTGCGCAACGATCGCGGCCACAGTGGCTTCAGCAAGTGTTGCATCGCGATCGGTTACCACAACATGCGCACCCTCTTGTGCCATTGCCATTGAACCCGCCCGACCAATTCCTGATCCCGCGCCCGTCACGAGCGCGACCTTACCTGCAAGCCGCATGTCACTTGGCTCCTTTATTTAATTATTCGATTTTGAGGCGCCTCGGCGCAAAAGCAGCTGCGCTGCAACGAGCAACAAGAGCGACGCGCCCATAACCATAGTGCCGATGGCATTAATCTCGGGTGTTACGCCGCGCCGGATGGATGAGAATATGTAGATTGGCAGGGTTGTTTCTGAGCCAGCTACGAAGAACGCGATGATGAAATCATCAAATGAGAAAGTGAAGCTGAGCAGGAAGCCTGCCAAAATTGCCGGTGCTATCAACGGCAGCGTCACCTGTCGAAAGGTGCCCCAGGGCGTCGCAAAGAGGTCAGCCGAAGCTTCCATGAGCGCGCGGTCCATACCCGATAGCCTTGCACGTACGATGATTATGACCAGCGCCATTGTGAACATGGTGTGTGCGGCGACAAGCGTGGGCATCCCCATGGAAAGTTGCGGGGGATTTGCTCCATCGGGCCATAGGCTTGCAAGAAGCGGGTTTAGCCAGCCGAATACGGTGACCAGGGCAATGAGTGTCGCGATGCCGATGACGATACCGGGTATCATTATCGCAATATAAATCATCGCATCAAACAAAGTTCGGAGCCATCCCTTAACCCCTTGTAAAGCGATGGCCGCCATGGTTCCGAGAGTGGATGCGAGGCAAGCAGTTATGAATGCCGCAAGCAGACTGGTCTCGAGCGCGTCCATTACAAATGGGTTGTTGAGCGCTTTACCATACCATTGGGTCGAGAACCCCATGAACTGGCTTGCGTGTCGTCCGGCATTAAAGCTGAAAAGCGCGATGATGCCGATTGGAATATAGAGAAAAAGGTAGACGCAAATCGCGTATAAGCGCATCGGACCCTCACATCAGCGAGACATCTTCGCGCTGGCCACCCAGGCGCGCGATGAATTTCATGTAAATTGAGACAGTGACAAGCATTACGACAACCAGAGTCATTGCGACCGCCGATCCGTATGCCCAGTTCCGAGACTGCAGGAACAGGTCCACCAGCGCATTTCCGACGAAAAAGACCTTTCCGCCGCCCAAGATCGCTGGGATCAGAAACTCGCCCATCAGCAAGATGAAGACCAGCATGCAGCCAGTTGCGATACCAGGTACCGACAAAGGAAGTGTCACCTGACGGAACGTACGCCATGGGGTAGAGCCGAGATCAGCCGATGCTTCCAGAAGGCGTTTATCCAGTTTGTCTAAGCTTACAAAAATCGGGAAAACCATCAGAGGTAGATACCCATAGACAATCCCGACAAGCACAGCGAACGGCGTATTTATCAGGCGGATATCATCGATGCCGATCGACTCCAGTAAAGCCGGCAAGCCACGCCCCCCAAGGATGAAAATCCAAGCGTATGACCGGATCAGGATCGATGTCCAGAACGGCACGATCACTAGGATCAACAGCGAAGTTCTCCACTTTGGTGAACAACGCACCGCAAGAAAGTAGGCGAGCGGGTAGGCAATTACCAACGCAGCGATAGTCCCCAGAGGTGCAAGGATCAAAGTGTTCTTAAACGCCGTCCATCGCGCAGGAAGGTTGGCATATTGTTCCAACGTGAACGCTGGAACGTAGCCTCCGGCGGCTCCCCGTTCGCCAAAGGAAAAGACAAAGACGACCAGCAGAGGAAGGGCTAGCATTACCAAAAGCCATATTCCTGCTGGAGCCAGCAACAGTGCTTTTCTGCCTCGTTCGGTCATTTTGTCCTCGTCTTTTCCGATATTGGCGGCCTTGCCGCTTAGGCCGACTTGAAGCGGGCGAGCAACTCGGCGCGGTTTGGATCGGTTAGTGTAGCCGCCGCGCCGAACTCGAGTGCATTCAGAAGGTCAGCTGCCGGATAAAGGATCGGATCTTCCAGTAGTTCCTTCGGCAGCAACGCATTGGTGCGAGCATCAGCCGATGGATAGCCGTGAGCGAGGACTTCTTTCGCATTAACTTCCGGGTTCAGCAGGAAGTCGATCAAGGCATAAGCGGCATCCATATGGGGTGCGCCCTTAGGAATAGCGTAGTAGTCGGACCAGAGTTCACCGCCCTCAGTTCCCAGAACGTAGGCGATTTCAGGCATGTCGACATTCATCTGCTTGCCGTCACCTGTCCAGCACATCGTCATCCAGGCGTCACCGTTACGCATCGGTGGCTGATAATCCGACGAGATTGCAAACAGATGCGGTTTGGCATCCAGCAACAATTTCTCGGCATCCGCCAGTTCCTTCTCATCGACCGAGTTGAAGGAGTAGCCGAAGTATTTCAGGGCATTACCGATAGTGGTGAGTTGGTAATCATGCACCATTGTCCGGCCTGAGTAACCTTCCATAGTAAGGTCCCAGAACTCTTTCCATGTGGTTGGAGTCGGAGCGCCGTCAAGCTTGCTGGTGTTCACTGCAAAGCCAGTCGTGCCCCAGTTTTTTGGCACCGCGTAAAGCTGGCCATCGACAGAACCGGCATCGGAAAAGCGCTGTTCGAATGAACCTTCGTCGTAGTTTGGCAGTTTGGACGTATCGAGCGGGATGATCAGATCTTCACCCACATACGTAGTGATCGTGTAGTTGGTTGGAACGAAAACGTCCCAGCCAGACCCTCCAGCCTGTAGTTTTGCCAACATCTCTTCGTTCGAGCCAAAAACATTGACCTGAACATGGGCGCCAGTGGCTTCCGTGAAGGCTTCGAAGTTCATCTCGTCATGGTAGTTCGGCCATGTGGCGAGGATCACTCGGTCGCCAATGTCCCCGGCAGCAAATGCCGGGCGTGGACGCAACCCAGGAATGGCCGTGCCCAGAACGGCCGTTGCCATCCCAAGACCTGTCACGCCTAAGAAATGTCGCCGTGTAACCGAACCCTTTTGGTACCGGCGAAGCTCTTCCATGAACTTTTGCTTGGAAATAGTCCCATTATCCTTGGTCATTGTGAACCTCTCTGTTGTTGGATTGCGGGATTTGTTATTTTTCCAGGATCAGCAGTGCGCCTTCGCCCCATGAAACAAAGGCCTGCTCTCCTGCATTGAACGTCCCCTCGTTCAATTCCGCTTGCCTTGGCACAAGTACGTGGAAATCACCCAGTGCTTCGTTGCGCGCAAGGTATTCTGTGTGCTCCCCAAGGAAGATCCGATTTTGAATGGTAACCGGCAGAGCGATTTCAGCTGTGGTTAGCGCGCGGGTCAGCGTGATCTGTTCAGGACGGATACTAACGCACACTTCCTGCCCTGCATCTATTGGAATCTCCGGAGTTCCGTGCACCTTTTGGCCACTCGCTAAACGCACAGTGATTTGGTCGGCTGCTGAGTCAGTCACAGTTGCATCAAAGAAATTTGAGGTGCCTACAAATCCAGCCACGTAGCGGCTGCGGGGCATGTCATAGAGTTCGCGTGGGCTGCCAACCTGCACAATACTGCCGCCTTCCATCACACAAATTCGGTCGGACATTGAAAGCGCTTCTTCTTGGTCGTGCGTGACGAGGACAAAAGTTATTCCCAGTTGTCGTTGCAGGTTCTGCAGTTCAAACTGCATTTCTTTTCGAAGCTTTCGATCCAGAGCAGCCATTGGTTCATCAAGCAGCAAAAGCTTGGGCTCGTTTACGATCGCACGCGCCAAAGCGACGCGTTGCTGCTGACCACCAGACATCTCCCAGATGCGACGTGGGCCAAACCCACCAAGACGGACAGTTTCCAGCGCTTGCTCAACCTTTGTCGCGATTGTTTGTTTGTCTACGCGTGGTCGTTGTTGGCGCAGGCCGTACGCGATGTTGTCGAACACGCTTAGGTGAGGAAAAAGAGCATAGTGCTGAAACACCATGTTGACTGGGCGATGGTGCGCATCCAAGTCGTTGACGACTTCTCCATCGAGCAACACCTGACCTTCGGTTGGCTTCTCGAAACCTGCCAACATTCTAAGCGCAGTGGTTTTGCCGCAACCAGATGGGCCTAAGAACGACAGGAACTCTCCTTTCCCAATGGAAAGATTCAGGTCTTTGGCGGCGACCACATTCCCGAAGGTCTTGGTCACTCCTCGGAGTTCCGCAATCGTCTGCATGGTGACGCTCATGTCAAAGCTCATATACTGCTGTTTTCCTTTTGCTTGATTTTTTGGCATTTGTTGGCATACCACTCAAACAAGGAAAAAGTAACAATAACCCGGAATAACTGTATATACCACAATTGGGGTATAGAGGTGCTTTTCGAATATCTGGAGCGGCGTGTGTACGATTGGATGGAAGAGGCCGGCAGGGTCGTGGAGAAGATCGGAACCCCAGAATTTCCATGTGCTTTGGCAGATGGCATACGGCAGGTCGCACCATTTGATTTTACGGTGGTGTTTGGCCATGTCGGAACCGAAGCACCAATAGACCTTCACGACGATTTCCCCAAAAGCAAACGGCGTATTTTTGTTGAGGATTACCAAGCCGGGCCCTACGTACTTGATCCATTTTTTTTGGCCGCGACAAAGCCAATAACACCGGGTCTGTACCGCATGCGCGATATCGCACCGGACAGGTTCTATCAGGGCGAATACTATCGCAGCTATTACAAAAGGACTGGGTTAGCAGAGGAGATTGGCTACTTTATCGATAACCCAGGCGCTGGGATGGTTGTGGTCTCGCTCATGCGAGCAGAGAAGCCTTTTTCCGCCAAGGAAATTCGTCATTTGCACGCTCTATGGCCGCTCGTTCGGGCAGCCTGTTGCAAACATTGGAGTGACTTTCCAACGATGGCCCGCGGCGCCGCAGCGAATGGCGTTAGTCGTCGCGTTGATCTAGCATTCCAGGCATTTGGCGATGGCGTTCTGACGCCACGAGAACGAGAGGTCGTTGAGTTCACATTGAAGGGCCATTCGGCAGAAGCTGTTGGCACAATTCTCGGCATCTCTCCAGGCACAGTCCGCATCCACAGACGCAACATTTACGCGAAACTTAGGATCAACTCGCAGGGTGAGCTTTTTTCAAAGTTCATTGAAAAGGCGCTTTAAAAGGTTCCTTGAACACCCACTTTATCCGTTTTGCCGACCTTGCTACCTTGTGACCCGGAAAGCACCAAACATTTGGACGGCACTGTCTGATAGCCAAGGAACCCAAAGGGAGAGGGTTGGGACGCCCGGGACCCATGTTGGGCTAAATTAATACCCGAAAACGCTTTCGGGCCATTGTCTATCTAACCGGATCAGCCGTTTTAAAAATGGCGTCAAGATACGAAAGACAAAATTTCATGGACGCACCAGTTATCCAGTTGATTTTTATGCTCATCTTGCTGGTTATCGTGATCTGGCTTTATATCCTGCCGATCACGATGGCAGGGCGGCGCAACCGATCCGGTTTGATCTGGTTCCTGATCGGTCTGGTTGGATCACCCCTTTTGGCTATTCTTTTGCTGCTGGCTCTAGGTGACGCACCCGAACAACCAACAACCTAATTTTGGGACGATACCATCTGACACTCAAAAGGGCTTAACCGGAGGGTATTTGGACGCTCGTGAGCCATAACGTCCTGCTCAGCATGCAATAAGGGTGCCAATTGAGACACTATACTTCCGGAAGTGAAGACAACTAATCCTTCTCACTCTCCACAACCGGGTACTGTAAACCCAAGGTTGGCCGATTTGATTGGAGAACCACAGACCGCTTTGTCTCGCATAGCAGGCATTCAGGTGAAATCCGCGAATGGCCGCATCGAGTCCAAAGCAGACCAGCACCAAAACCCGCAATGTTCTCGCACGGACGAAAATTTCAAACGTTGGTCAATTTTACCATAGTAGCAGGCTTGCTTTTTGCGCCTCGAAACCTTTTGGCGTCGGAAAAAGCGAGCGCATCCTGGCAACAAGTTCGATCTCACCATCCAGCATCTTTCGGACAGTGTTTAACCAGTTATTGAAGGTTTCAGATTCCCAATGATCTTGGACCGCGGCTTCGTTCCTGAACACCTCGTAGAAATAGAAACGATTTGGGTTTGTTTCATCCACCATAATATGAAACTGGAAAACTTCGGGTTCTTCACTGACAACATTTTGCGCTTGGAAGATGCTGGCGTCCAAAAAGGGCTGCCGATACTCAGGTTTCACGTTGATCACGAAGAACCCACCAAACATTGCATCGTCCATATTTGTCTCCTTCATTGACCAAAAAGCGGCGAAGGTCGCAAAACACACCTGTCCTGCTGGATGGCGTTAACCTACAGCACTGCGATACCCATGAACCTAAGCGGGTACCCTTTCTTTATCTGCTTCACCCCATCCTAGCGCGCGTGCAAGTTCGTGTGACATTGTGGTAAGTGTATGGCCAATCTTTTCTCGCTTCGAAGGTGTAAACACCCGAAGAGACGCCGTAGCGCCGATTGAAAGCGTCGCACCAACACCTGTCTTAGTCAGCGTTGTTGCGACAGAACTGATCCCGCGCTCGAGCTCTTCAACACACATGGCATACCCTTTGGCTCGAATGACATCGAGTTCCGCGGCCAGATCCTTAGGGTCAGTAATCGTGCGATCTGTGTACCGCTTAAGCTGCCCATCCAATCGGTCTTGAGACAGCAGCTCAGGCGACACGGCGGCGATTGCCTTGGCGCAAGAGCACGCGTGCATTGGTCGTTTGCCCATACCTGGATGAAGAAAAGACACGCCCGTCTGCGGCGTCTCGACATGAATAATCTCAACCCAATTGCCCCGTAGCCGAGACAAGAAAAACGCAGCGCCATAGTCATTCGCGGCGCCAGAGAGGACAGGCGCAATCACTTGCAAAATAGCGGGATCAGAGTGATCGCTCAACGTGATACGCTTTAGCCTGATCCCAATCGCGAACTCACCGCGGGTTGGTGATTCAAGGAGGCCGGACAAAACAAGGTCTTGAACCAGCCTGTAGGCCGTCGGTTTAGGTATATCGGACTGGGCACAGATATCCGCTACGGACGCACGTCCTTTTTGACCCACGATTTCCAAAATCAGCGCTAATCGTTCGAGATGCATTTTCTCACTTTTTGATAACTAAGTTTTCGATATACGATACAATTTAGGGAATCAAGGGAGGAGCACTCGATGGATGGACAATGCTGTGGACCGGGCTTCAAGAGTCCGCAAGAAGCCATCAAAGCCCCCCGAGAAAAGCTACTCTACACGATCGCCATCTACACCGGGACAGGGATCCAGAAACCTGATTACCTTGCTACAGTGGATGTCGACCCTGACAGCCCGACCTATTCTCAGGTAATCAATAGGCTGGAAATGCCGGGGATTGGGGACGAGCTTCACCACATGGGGTGGAACGCCTGTTCGTCCTGTCACGACGACGGCTCGATGTCCCGCAAATACCTGATCCTGCCAGGCGTACGCTCTAACAACCTTCACATCGTTGATACAGCCACTGACCCGCGTGCGCCGCGGTTACATAAGGTCATCGACGGGGCCGAGATCAAGGCCAAGGCAGATTTATCGGGGCCGCATACCGTGCATTGTTTGGGCTCGGAAATCATCATTTCCTTCCTCGGAAATGCCAAGGGTGAAGCTCCTGGAGGCTATCTGCATCTCGACAAAGAGTTCAACATCGTCGGTCGCTGGGAAACCTCGATGGGCGATATCAAGTTTGGCTACGATTTCTGGTACCAACCGCGCCACAACGTGATGGTCAGTTCCGAATGGGCTGCGCCCAATACATTCATGCCGGGCTTCGATCTGGAAGAAGTGGGCCATCTGAAATATGGGCGGGAGCTGCATTTTTGGGATTTCGAAAAGCGCGAACCGGTCGAAAGCTTCTATTTGGGTGAAGACGGGCTGTTGCCACTGGAAGTCAAGTTCCACCATGACCCTGACAGCACGCATGGGTTCTGTGGCGCAGCTCTTTCGACCAATGTGATCCATTGGTGGCAAGACGATGCTAAAAAGTGGCGGTGGGAAAAGATCATTGACGTGGAAAACGAGATGCACCCCGAATGGCCGATCCCGTTGCCGGGGGTTATGTCGGCGATCCTGATCTCGATGGACGACAAGTACTTGTACCTGAACAATTGGCTGCATGGAGATATGCGCCAGTATGACATCACCGACCCGCATAATCCCAAGCTGACCGGCCAAGTGTTTATGGGGGGCCTTTTGGGTAAAGCTCCGATCGTTAACGGGGTCGAGGTCGCGGGTGGTCCGCAAATGTTCCAGCTCTCTCTCGACGGACGAAGGCTTTATGTCACGACCTCGCTGTTCTCGACTTGGGATAACCAGTTCTATCCCGAGATCCGCGAAAAGGGCGGGGTTATGGTGATGATCGATTGCGACCCTGAAAACGGTGGTATGAAGATCAACGAGGATTTCATTGTGGACTTTGGCAAAGAACCGAATGGTCCATCGCGCTGTCACGAGAGCCGGTATCCGGGCGGTGATTGCACAAGCGACATCTGGCTATGACTACGTATACCGTGACGATCGCGAACAGAGATGGCGCGCAATACTGTGTGGATGCGCGGCGTCCACTTCTGGAAACGCTGAGAGAACAGGGCGTCGACTTGCCCTTTGGGTGCAAGTATGGCGGCTGCATTACCTGCGCGGCAAAATTAAAGACTGGCGCGATCGATCAACGCCGACAGGTTGCGCTGAATAATCGGCAAATCGCGAACGGCTATGTGATCCTTTGCGTTGCACGTCCGACATCCGACATCACGCTTGAGATCGGGGTCGAGAGCCATGACAAGCTGTACCGCAATCCGTTTCTCGACCCTCTCAAACCCCACGAACTCAAGGCTGACATTGCGACGCCGAAGGAAGGTTAACCGATGCCCGAAGCAGATATCGACCGCATCTACGATTACGACCCCAAGTACCTAGCCGACATCCTGCAGTCGGTCAAAACCATTGCAATGGTGGGGGCTAGCGCGGACAAAACAAAATTCAGTTATGGCGTTCTGCGACAGCTCAGTGAAATCGGCTATGATATTGTACCGGTGAATCCTAACCCTAATGTTTCGGAAATTAGAGGGCTCAAGGTCTACCACTCGCTGGAAGAGATCGACAAACAAGTTGATATGGTTGACGTCTTCCGTCCAAAGGAAGAGTTATATGGCTTTGCCGAGAAGGCTATCGCAATCGGGGCAAAAGTTCTTTGGGGTCAAATCGGTGTGTACGACGACCAAGCAGCGCAACTCGCCGAAGCGGCGGGCCTTAAAGTCGTGATGAACCGATGCCCCAAGATTGAACTCTTCCGCCCTTTTTGGAAGCCGCGCCTGGACCTAAAGATATGATGGAAATTCGATTGGTAGCGGCCTCCTCAGCATCCAATGAGGGTGCCAATTGAGATATTGTGCTTACGGAAGAGAAGACAAGTAATCCTGTCACTTTACACAACCGCCTAGTCTAAAACCAAAAATGTCCGATTTGTTCGGAGAACCAAAGGCCGCTTTGCGGTGCCGATTCAACTGATCGCCGCAACACACTCTTGGAACTTCTCTGCGGGTGAGAA
>NZ_WQAG01000029.1:0-2242 GCF_013031565.1 Ruegeria sp. HKCCD7255
TCGAGCAACCTGCGTTGGAGTGATAACGAGGCCAAACAGCTCGCAAATGCCTTCTAAGAGCGCAGAGCGGTCATCGGGCAAAAACACGCGGATGACCGCTTCGAGCCCAAAGCAGCTGCCTATGTATTAGTGTTCTCTTTTATCACGTACAACAAGCTGAAAAAGTGCACCGACACCTGTAAACTAACTGGCATTGCTTGGAGCCATCGTTCGATACCATAGTCGGTAGATAGAGATTGAAAGGGAACTTTGATGAAAAGAAAGTCATTGCACGCATTGTCACTCCTGTTTCTGACCTCAGCAATTCCCGCTATGGCACAAGATGATTGGAGCGCGCTCGAGGCCATGGTGCCGGAAAACCCGCTCAAGAACGCTTACTTCGGCGAAACTCATGTACATACTTCGTTTTCCCTTGATGCCTACATTGGAGGCGCACGCCTGACACCTTCGGACGCATATCGCTTCGCGAAGGGCCAACCTGTCTCGGTAAACAATGTGCAGCGCAGAATTGGTCGACCTCTGGATTTTGCGGCCGTTTCCGATCATGCAGAGTTTCTTGGAGAGATGTTGTCAACGCAAATCCCATCTGCTTCAGGGCATTACCAAGAAGCCCTTACTGAGCTGCGCGGTTTGTCGGACATAGAAACGCAACGCGCATGGTTCGTGAAATATGTAATAAGCAACATGCGATCTGGCGAGCCTGAGCATCCGCCCTTTTTTGCTGGACTTGAAACAACTGCAACCGCTTGGGAAGACTATGTCGTGGGGGCTGCAGAGGCGCATTACGAGCCAGGGACTTTTACCAGTCTTATCGCATTCGAATGGACGTCTGCCCCCAATGCCGGAAACATGCATCGCAACGTGATATTCCGAGACAACAAAGTGCCGGACATCCCGCTTAGCGCGCTTGATACTACAAATGAGGAAGAACTCTGGGCGTGGATGGAGCAGCAAGAAGCTGAGGGCTCTACATTGTTGGCCATCCCACACAATTCCAACGGAAGTAAAGGCTTTATGTTTGAACCGATCGACAATGCCGGAAATCCGATCACATACGAATATGCCCAGCGCCGCGCCAAGTGGGAACCGTTGATCGAGATGATGCAGATCAAAGGTAATTCCGAAACACATCCCGGTTTGTCACCTGACGACGAATTTGCGAACTTCGAGAATGCTGAGAGTATCGCAACATTCAGTGAACGTTTCTTCCGCAACGATGGCTTCGTTCGTTGGGCTGCGACTAAAGGGCTCGACTATGAGCAAAAGCTAGGTACGAACCCTTGGAAACTTGGTTTCATCGGAGGCACCGACAATCACAATGGCACCCCAAGCGATGTCGATGAGGCGACCTATAATGGAAGTCACGGTGTTGCTGATGGTACTATCGAGCAACGTCGCGATGGCGAGATAGACGGCTGGTTGCTTGGCCCCGACGCCAACCCTGGTTCGCTCGCAGGCGTCTGGGCACCCAAGAACACGCGTGGTGCAATATTTGACGCGATGCAAAGCCGAGAAACCTTCGCCACATCAGGCCCTCGCATACAGCCTCGTTTCTTTGGCGGTGCGATGCTGCAAAGCAATAACGATCCCGTAAAGCTTGTAATGGACGGCTATGCCAACGGCGTGCCGATGGGCGGTTCTTTGACAGCTTTGAACGGCCCACCTACTTTTGCGGTGCACGCAATAAAAGATCCGATTGGAGCCAATCTCGATCGCGTACAGATCATCAAGGGTTGGGTCGATGAAGGCGGAGCGCCGCAAGAACGTATCATAGATGTAGTGTGGTCAGGAGATCGCGTGCCGGATGTGAATGGCAAGCTGCCTCCCGTTGGCAATACGGTTGATCCTGAAACTGCTACTTACAGTAATGCCATCGGAGCTGCGGAGTTGTTTGGTCATTGGACTGACGACGATTTTGATCCTGACCAACATGCGCTGTACTACATGCGCGTAATCGAAATTCCTACTCCACGCTGGACAACGTATGACGCAGTACGCCACGGCCTGCCGCTCCTTGAGGATGTTGCAATTTGGATCCAGGAACGAGCATGGACCTCGCCAATTTGGTATTCACCGGAGCAGTAACTCACAAAGGCAGTGCGACAAGCATTTTGTTATGCTTGCGCAACTGCAACTTCTGCGATTTCACAAAGCGATTGCCAGTGGCAATAAACGGCAACTTTGTCCGGCGGTCTCAATGGATCGCCGCAACACTTCACTTTGAGAGCAAAGATGGAGTGTT
>NZ_WQAG01000024.1:0-7656 GCF_013031565.1 Ruegeria sp. HKCCD7255
CGCCCGCGTCGCTGGACGGTTTGGGCGACATCATAGCGCGCGAGAAGATCACCACACTTTGGCTGACAGCCGGGTTGTTCCACGCGATGGCGGACGAGATCCCCGAGGCCTTTCGCCCCCTGCAGCAACTTTTGACAGGCGGGGATGTGGTCTCTCCAGTCAAGGCTGCACAGGTTCTGACGGCTTGCCCGGATTTGACCTTGATCAATGGCTATGGCCCGACCGAAAACACCACGTTCACTTGCTGCCACAGGATCACTTTGACGCAGGCGCAAAGCGGGCAGGCGCTGCCGATTGGTCATGCGATCGATGGCACTCAGATCCATGTGCTGGACAAAGATCTGAACCCGTGCAAGTCGGGCCAAAAAGGTGAGCTGTATATCGGCGGCGCCGGGCTTGCCCGGGGCTATTGGAACCGCCCCGATCTGACACAGGAGAAATTCATCCCCGCCCCTTGGGACGCAGATCAGCTTCTTTATCGCTCGGGCGATTTGGTCGAAATGGACGACGCAGGGGTCGTTCGGTTCTTTGGACGTATCGACACTCAGGTCAAGATCCGGGGTTTCCGGGTGGAACTGAACGAGGTCGAGATTGCGCTGGAGGCGCATCCCTCAATTGCCCGCGCGGCTGTGGTTGCCCGTGCTGGTGCGGATCAAGCTGACAAGTCCTTGATCGGGTTCTGCGTTGTTCAAAAGAATACGGGTTTTGACGCTAAAGCCGTTCAATCTCATCTGCGGGATACGTTGCCTGAATATGCCCGCCCCGCACGGCTTGAAGTCGTTGAAACACTGCCATTGAACCATAACGGCAAGGTGGATCGACGGGCATTGTTGGCCAGCTTGGACAAGCCGGAATCTGCTGCCCCAAGTGCCAAAGCCGCCAATGTAGGGGCTGACATCGCAACGCTCATCTCGGGCTTCCTGAAAGATATCCTTGAGTGTGAAACAGTCGATCCAAATGCGAATTTCTTCGATCTGGGCGCCTCGTCCCTTCAGCTTGCGCGGTTGCATAACCAGCTTGAAACTGCACTGAACCGGCGTTTTCCAATTACGCTTTTGTTCGACAAGTCCAGCGTGCGGTCTTTGGCAGCAGGGTTAAGTCACCACACGGAAAGCCGCGACAGCGGCGAGACCACCGTAACCAAGCCCGCCGGATCAGGAATGATTGCGATTGTGGGCATGGCCGGGCGGTTCCCCGGTGCCAGGGATATCGACACGTTCTGGCAAAAACTGCTGGCCGGGGAAGAGCTGATCTCGCACTTCTCAGCCGACGAGCTTGAGGTCGATCCGGCGAAGGACGACCCACAAGGCACCTATGTGGCCGCACGGGGCATTATGGAAGATGCTGATCTGTTTGACGCGCGCCATTTCAACATCCCGCCGCAAGAAGCCAAGGCTCTGGACCCGCAGCACCGGATAATGCTGGAGCTTGCACAGACGGCTTTGGACAATGCGGGCCATGACCCCGAGAGGTTCGCTGGGCGCATCGGGATCTTCGCCGGATCGTCACAGAACTCGTATTTGCTCAACAACGTGCTGTCCGCACCTGGTGCTGCGCGCAATTTCGCGGCAAGCTATCCGGTCAAAGATTTCTCGGCCCTGTTTGGCAATGACAAGGATTTTCTGGCCACACGCGTTGCTTATAAGCTGGGTCTGACCGGGCCTGCGGTAAATGTTCAGTCAGCCTGTTCGACATCGCTGTTGGCCGTGGCGCAAGCTTGTGACAGCCTGCGCATGGGGCGCGCCGATATGGTCCTGGCGGGAGGTGTTGCGGTGACATTCCCGACCAAACGGCCGTATGCGTATTTGCCCGATGGCATGGCCTCGGCCGATGGCCATTGCCGCACTTTCGATGCGGAGGCGACAGGGACGGTCTTTGGCGATGGTGCCGGGCTGGTTGTGCTGCGCCGTCTGGAAGATGCCGAGGCCGATGGCGACAAAATCATCGCGGTGATCCGTGGCCACGGGGTCAACAATGACGGGGCGCAAAAGGCAGGCTATGCCGCGCCGTCGATCGCCGCTCAGGCCGAGGCCATTCGCATGGCCCAAGCTGCAGCCGGGGTCGCGCCGAAAGACATCGGCTATGTCGAGGCCCATGGCACCGCCACCCCGCTGGGGGACCCGATCGAATTTACCGCCCTGTGCGAGGCTTTTGGCAACACCGGGCAGACCGGGCGTTGCGCAATCGGCTCGGTCAAAACCAATGTGGGTCATCTGGATGCCGCTGCGGGCGTGACCGGTTTGATCAAAACCGCACTTTGCCTGAAACACGGCAAAATCCCACCGTTGCTGCATTACACAAAACCAAACCCACGTATCGATTTCGAGAACTCAAGCTTCCGGCCCGTGGCCGAACTGACGGAGTGGCCCGTGGGCGAAGAACCGCGCTATGCCGGGGTTTCGTCCTTTGGCGTGGGCGGCACGAATGTGCATATGGTCCTTGGCGAAGGCACGGCACAAGTGGCAAAGCCGAAACCCAAAACGCGCAAACCCCGTCTGTTCCCTGTTTCAGCCTCAAGCCCCGAAGCGTTGGGTTTGGCGATGCAAGACCTTGGCGCATGGGCTTTGGCCAATCCCGATGCGGACCCTGATGGTGTAGCCACAACATTGCGCGAACACCGCCATGCCTTCCAAACCCGCGCGGTGCTTGCCGCTCACGATATGGCTGAACTCGCCAAGGCAGCCCAAGATCACAAGGGGCAGGGGCAAAAGGCCGGAACACGCGAAAAACTGGTCTTCATGTTTGCCGGGCAGGGGTCTCAGCACGTGGGTATTGCCCGTGACCTGTACGACAACGAACCAGTGTTCCGCGACGCGTTGGATCAATGCCTGACCCCGCTGGAGCAGGCGATGGGCCTGGATCTGCGGGCTGTGCTTTATGCCGAAGGCGATCAGATTGCAGAGGCGCGCGAAAAGCTGAAAAGCACCGATTTCGCCCAACCAGCCATATTCGCCTGTAGCTATGCTTTGGCCAAGCTGTGGGAAAGCTGGGGTATTCGCCCCGACGTGATGGTCGGGCATTCCATCGGTGAATTTGTGGCCGCTACGCTGGCCGGTGTTTTCTCGCTAAAGGACGCGCTGAACCTGATCGTTCTGCGCGGTCGTTTGATGGCAGATCTTCCGCGCGGCAAGATGCTGTCGGTCCGCGCGTCCGAGGAAGACTTGCAACCGTACCTTGGGGATACGGTCGATCTGGCCGCTGTGAACGGTGCCAAAGCCTGCGTGCTGGCTGGGTCGGATGAAGCCATTGCGGCTTTGATCCCCGTGCTTGAGGAAGCGGGCATCGCCACTTCGGAACTACATACCAGCCACGCGTTCCATTCCAGAATGATGGACCCGGCGCTTGAGCCATTCCGAGCTGAGCTTGCTAAACTGTCTCTGGCGGCGCCAACTCGTCCGATCCTGTCCACCGTCACCGGCGACTGGATGTCCGAGGATGAAGCAACCGATCCCGACTATTGGGCGCAGCATATGCGCCGCCCTGTCCGGTTCTTTGATGCGATGCAGGTGCTGTGGGCAGATGGGGAGTATATCTTCCTGGAATCAGGACCTGGCAGAACATTGTCGGTTCTGGCCGCCCAGAACCCTGATCGCGCAACGGCCTCTCCGGCATTGTCATCCTTACCGCACGCACATGAAGAGCAGGCAAATGCGCAACTGACAATGTACCGCGCCTTTGGTGAGCTGTGGGCCTGTGGCTATCCGTTGGATTGGTCCGGTATCGGCGTCGATACCGAGACACCGCGCCAGCACGGGATGCCCAGCTATCCCTTTGTCAGAAAGCGGTTCTGGATCGAACCTGCTGCCTTTACCTCTGACCCTGAAACAGCCGATGTGCCGGATACGGCTCCCACCAAGGTGATTGCAAAACCAGATGCGCTTAGCGCGGTGCAAGCCTTGCTCTCGGATCTCAGCGGTTTGGACGCAGAAGAGATCATTCCAACCGCAGGCTTTATGGAACTTGGCTTTGACTCCTTGCTGCTGACACAGGCCACACGTGAGTTGAGAGATCAGTTCGGCGTTGCGGTTTCGCTGCGCGAACTGATTGACGGTTTCCCGAATGTTGGCGCTTTGGCCGAACACATCGAAAAGCATGGTGAGATCGGCACCGAAGGCCCGTCTGATCAAGAGTTCACCCCAGCCCCTGCCGCGTCCGAGGCTGCCAAACCGGATCCGCATATTTCCGCGCCCGTTACACAAATCTCGACCACGGATGAGGCGCTGACGCCGCGCCAACAGGCGCATATCGACAAGCTGGTGGCCCGGTTCAACGCGAAGACGCCGCAATCGAAAGCTCTGACACAAAAGCACCGCCCAAGACATGCCGATCCGCGCACAGCATCGGGCTTTAACCGGCTGTGGAAAGACCTTGTCTATCAGATCGTATCGGTCAAATCCAAAGGCTCGCGCCTTCTGGACGTGGATGGCAACGAATATGTCGACATACTGAATGGCTTTGGTCCGGGCTTTCTGGGTCATTCCCCGGACAGTGTTGTAAAGGCTCTGCACACACAGCTGGATGACGGATTCGAAGTTGGGCCACAAAGCCTGTTGGCAATGGAAGCGGCCGAGCTGTTCTGTGACGTCACCGGCAATGACCGGGCCAGCTTTGTCTGCACCGGGTCCGAGGCTGTTTATGCTGCGATGCGTCTTGCACGCACCGTGAACGGGCGCGACACGATTGTTCTGTTTGCGCGGGATTATCACGGCAACTTCGACGAAGTTCTGGTGCGCGGGGTCGAAGGCAAGGACGGGTTGCGCAGCCTGCCCATCGCACCCGGTGTGCCGCGTGATGCGGTCAAGAATGTGGTCGTGTTGCCCTATGGCTCGCCGCAGGCTCTGGATTACATCCGTCGCAATGCGGGCAAACTGGCGGCTGTCATGGTCGAGCCGGTGCAAAGCCGTCGGCCCGAATTCCGCCCGCACGAATTCATTCGCGAAGTGCGCCACATCACCCAGGAACACGGTGCGCTATTCATCTTTGATGAGGTTGTCACTGGGTTCCGTTTCGGGCCACGCGGCGCGCAGGGTTATTACAACATCGAAGCCGATCTTGTGACCTATGGCAAAATCGCCGGGGGCGGGATGCCGCTTGGTGTTGTTGCCGGCAAGGCCCAATACATGGACACCTTTGATGGGGGTCAGTGGGATTACGGGGATGAAAGCTTCCCCGAAGCTCCGGTGACGTTCTTTGCAGGCACCTTCGTGCGCCATCCTCTGGTGATGGCTGCCACCGTCCAGATGATGCGGTTCTTCAAATCGCAGCCCGCGTTTTTCTGGAAAACCATCGATGCCAAAGGCGACAAGGTCGCGGGTACGGTCGATCGTTGGTTCAAAGAAAACGACATGCCGTTCGAGATGCCGAACTGCGGTTCGCTGATGTATTTGCGGATCGACAAGAATGCGCGGTTTGGCGGCCTTTTGGGTCCGCATCTGCGTGACCGGGGCGTGTTCCTTCTGGAAGGTTTCCCCTCTTACATGACAGCAGCCCATGATGATGAGGATATCGATCACATCATCAACGCCATCAAGGACAGCGCGTCGGAAATGCGCGCCGATGGCCTAATCGACGGACGGGCCGACAGCCGCGACTATGACCCACAGATAACCGCGGCTCCGCCTCGGCTGAGTTTGCCGGGTGGCGAAGCCCGCATCGCGCAAGATATGGCCGCCCCTCTGGCACCGCTGGCCTGCCCGACTCTGGAAGCGCAGCGCGAGATCTTTGCCGCCCAGGTGGTCACGCCCGAAGTCGCTGCCGCATATAATGAAAGCGTTACGCTGAAAATCCGGGGTGCGGTGAATACCGATGCGCTGCTTGAGGCCATTCAGGCCTGTTACGCGCGTCACGACGCGTTGCGCGCGACATTCTCCGAGGACGGGCTGACCATGTTCATCCAACCCGAGATGCACCACAAAATCGGGCAGATGGATCTGATCACACTTGGCCAGCAGGACCGCCGGCAGAAACTGCAAGAGCTGTTGGACAAGCATGTCTCGGAACCCTTCGATATGCAGAACGGCCCGTTCCTGCGCACCGATCTTGTGGATATGGGCGAAGAAGATCGTCAGGCGCTGCATCATCTGGTGGTGACAGCCCATCACATCATCTGTGACGGCTGGTCGATCGATGTGATCATGCGCGACATCGCGCGCCTCTACCGGATGATCATCGACGGCAAGCCCGCAATTCTGGACGCGCCGCACAGCATCATCGACTATGCACGCCACGAGCAGGATTGGGCACAATCCGAGGGTGCGCAGCGCGATAAAGCCTATTGGCTTCAGCGGTTTGAGACGCAAGTTCCCGTGCTGGACTTGCCCTTGGATCACCCCCGGCCTGCCATCCGCAGCGTCCGTGGGGCCCGGCTTGACACGGCATTGGATGCCGAGCTTGTGGCCGGTTTGCGCAAAACGGCCGAGCGTCAGAACAGCAGTTTCGTAACCCTGCTTTTGGCAGCGTTCAAAACCTATATCGCGCGGATTTCGGGCAATCAGGATCTGGTTGTTGGCGTGCCCTCAGCAGGGCAGGCGGCCAATGGTATGGAGTCGATGGTAGGCCATTGCGTCAACCTGATGCCGATCCGCACTCAGCCCTCAGGCGACAAATCCTTTGGCGACTATCTGAAAGAGGTCAAAACCGCCCTGCTGGACGGCGCGGATCATCAGAGCTTTACCTATGGGGCCCTCACACGCGCGCTCAAGCAGAAACGCGATCCGTCGCGGCCCGGCTTGATCTCGGTTGTGTTCAACGTGGACAACGGTATCGACCTGTCGGCACTGGCCGTAGGGTCTCCTGCAGATACGTTCACCTCAAACCCGCGCGCGTTTGAGAATTTTGAGCTCTATCTCAATGTCACCGAGATTGACGGCGGCGTCACAACCGAGTGGAGCTATAACCGTGATCTCTTTGATGCCGAGACCATCGCGCGGCACATCACCGGGTTTTCCGAGCTGCTGGCCAGCATAGTTGACAGGCCGGACGCCCCGCTTGGGCAGCTGATGCAGGTTCAAGGTGACCCAACTGCGCCGCAGCAATCACCGCAAACAAGCCCTGCAGACTATAACGGAGGCATCACGCGTGCCTTCAAAACAGCGGCTTCGACGCATCAAAACCGGCAAGCGGTCGGCTGCAATGGCAAGGCTTTAACCTATGCCGAACTCGACCGATGGTCGGATCGGATTGCGGCGCATTTGTTGGGCAAAGGAGTAACCAAAGGGGAAAAAATCGGTCTCAGCTATGGGTCTTCGCTCGAACAGATCGCCGCACTGGTCGGCATCCTCAAGGCCGGTGGCGCCTACGTCCCGCTGGATCTATCGCTGCCGCCAGAACGGATCGAGTTCATCGTCAAAGATACCGGTCTAAGTCTGGTGCTTGGACCTGATGCGGGTTTGCCCAGGGTCCAGACACTCGATGTCTCGGTTCTACCCGAGGTCGACCCAATGCCAGATTTGCCCGAGCTGGGTGGCGAGGACCTTGCCTATGTGATGTACACGTCCGGCTCGACCGGCAGACCCAAAGGTGTAATGGTTCCGCATCGTGGTGTTTTGCGTCTGGTCAAAGGTCAGGATTTTGCCGATCTCGGGCCCGATCAGCGCATCCTGCAGAACTCACCCATCGCCTTTGATGCCGCCACCTTCGAGATTTGGGGCGCGTTGT
>NZ_WQAG01000025.1:0-7512 GCF_013031565.1 Ruegeria sp. HKCCD7255
TTGTTCGCTTTGGGTGGATTGCGGTCCTTTGGAGTAAAAAATGCGGATATCCGCAGTATTGCTCCAAAGGACTGCAGTTCAGCCCAAAGCGGACCTTCAAAACCGAGTTTGCAATGTCCGAGAGGCGAACAAGTCCGTTCATTCGCATTTACCGCTGCAATACCCGCAACCGGTCCGGCCGGGCATTTTCGGCTAAAAGTCCAGCCGAACAAACCTTAAAGCAGTTTGTTAATTGGGTTTTGAAACAAATACGCTGGTTTCTGGGTTCAGATCATCATTCGGATCCGTCAAAATGCCAGCTGGAAAGGAAACCGAGATAGGTCGATCCTTAGTATCAAGGCAGAGCATGTGGTTATTGTCCCCGTCACCCAGATCGGCAAGTTCGGCGGGCGCAACTGTGCGTTGAGGTCCATCTTCGGCCTCTACGACGATCCTGTACAGATCACGTTCCGCATCGCCAGGCTCCTTGCCGTTCGCCAGCGTAACGCCACCCGCCCAAGTTACCCGAATGGCCTGTACGACGTTGTCACTTGGACAAAGGCTTCCTCTGGTTCGGCGTGGCCCCAAGTTTCCGACCAAAGTCCAATCTTCAACAACCTCGGCAAAGATCAATGACGGCCCGTCTTCCAGCGGAGTCACGGCTACAGTGGCACCTCGAAAATCAAGCGTTCCATCGATGGAATGAAGGTGTCCAATAACCTCGACTTGAACCGGTGGATCCTCGGAAGCGTTCCCAAAATCCCCGATGAGAAGCACCGTGCGCAACTCACCGGGATCGGTGGCAGGCAATACTGATGCGCAATGCATTGTTCCGATCTGACCTGATTTTGTTACGACTCTGAAGTCGCCAGCTTGCAAAGTTTCCAGATCTACCTCGGCAGAAAAAATAACAGGCATCCCATCTTTGCCCCTAGAACCTCTGCAAATGAGATTTGCTACTCGGGGCAACGCCTCGAGCCCGTGGAACGCAGAAAGCAACTCGGCATCTTGTCCTCCCGCTGAACTCGGCAATCCGAGGTTTGCGGTTGTGTCTTCAAGCTCTCTACTTGAGACGTCCTGCGCGCGCACAGCCGTTCCCGACAGGGCAATCGCAGTGGCAAGTGCAAGCAATCTGATCGCTTGGCTCCATTTCCTAAACTGCTTAAGCAATAGGGTATTTCTCCACTTTTTGGTCCTCAGCGCTGCGGGTTTTCGAGCTGTTACGTGTTGGAATTCAAGAAAAACACGCAAACAAGTTTTGTCGAACTTGCCGCTATGCGCTTGCTAACAACGCATCGGAAAGCTCGTAATCCGAAAGAGCTCCGGGTGCACCTATTGCAACAAGCCTTGTTTCGGGTTTTCGGTGGCCCCATGCGCCATCCCTTGCGATGTCCATGCGTTTTCCGACTACCTGTACAAGAATGCGATGATCCGGATCCTCCTCGCTAAAAACAAAGCCCTTGAGGCGATAAACGTCGCCGGGAAGCTTTCGAATTGCACTCCGAAGAGAAGACAAGCTTATTGGGCTTTCAGCTTTCATCATAGTTGTTGAGAAGCTGTCCGAGTGATCAGAGTGGTGGCAACCACAATCCGCTCCATGCTCGTGATGATCGGGTACTTCTGTTTCTAGCTGTTCGGCGGCAAAGCGACCAACGGAAAGAAGTATATCCAGTGGGACGTCTGCGTTGACGGCTTCGACCAGACGATACCGACGGAAGCGAGACCCAAGCCAATCGTGCACCCTTTGAACAGCCGCCCTGTCTACGAGGTCGACCTTGTTCAAAATAACCATGTCCGAGAACGCGATTTGACGGAGCTTCAGTTCCATTTGTTCTGGCGCAGAAAATAGCTGTTCCGCATCGACCAGACACATGAGGCTGTCCAAGCGGATCATGTCCCGAAACTTTTGATCGGTGAATGTCATTGCAATTGATGACGGGTCCGACACTCCGCTTGCTTCAAGGACGATGTATTCCGGTTTCTCGGGCCGGGCGAGAACGGCCTCTACCGTTTCGATCAGATCATCTCGGATCGAGCAGCACACGCAGCCATTTGCCAAACTCATCACATCATCTTCGAGACCGACTACCAAGTCGGCGTCAACGTTTATTGATCCAAAGTCATTCACCAAAACCGCAACCCGCAACCCGTGATTGCCGGTCAGGATGCGGTTCAAAAGTGTTGTCTTACCGGCTCCAAGAAAGCCGGTAAGGATCGTTACAGGGATTGCGGATGACGACCCAAATTCGATCATGCCGTTACTCCGCCTTCTTCTTGCGATTCGGGATGACGTCATCGACCTTGATTACGAAATCGCTGGGCCACTCGGGATCGGGAGCACGGAATACGTCAGCTGGATAGTATTCTTTCGGATCGATCTCCATATCGCGGTATTTCTGGTCCTGCTGTTCGGCACGTGATGACCGCGGTGCTGGCGGCTTGATTTCATCCGGCAACGTGATCTTGCCTTCTGCTTCCATCTTGCCCAATTCGCGGAATGGCGCGACCGAACCAGATTTTCCGGGAAGTGTCGCCTTGCGATACCAGATTGCTTCTTTGGTGACGTTGACGACAGCGACGTCCAAACCCCAAGCGAACAGCCCATCATAGTGGGCACGGATTCCCGCCAGCATTTCGGCATCTATATCCTCGTCTTGCGTATAGTGGGTTACCATTGCAAGCCGTGGGCGCGCCTCAGCCATCATCTTACCGACCGCATAGTGCGATGTATGATGCGTATCGATTGTGTAGTTGAACAGCTCTTGCGGCAGGCCGTACTTGTAGGTCATCAACTGACCGATATCCTGTCCGGACATTTCGGTCACAAACACATCGACGCCTTTTCCGTATTCAAGGCTCAGTTCATCGGGGCGGCCGTCGCCGGTCCAAACAAAGCTCAGTCCGTTCCAATCCAGCCGATACCCGACTGCACCGTCTTTGGCGTGGCTACGAGGCCAGGACCGAACAGTCACGCCATCTTCGTCATAGACGATGCCGCCTTCTTGACGGAAATCGAATTCGTTAACTTCGATCTCGTAGCCGTCCCCAATCGGGAACACATCGAAGGCCTCCAGATGCCATTTGAGCATCTGCTGCATGCCTTTCACCATTCCGGCTGTACCAAGCTCCGGTGTCCGACCAGATGGGCCGTGAATGCGCAGCGGCGTGTATCCACCAGACCAAGCCCGGAACGGGTAGATGTAAGGGATGTCTGCATAGTGATCGACATGCAGGTGTGTGATGAAGATGTCGTTGATCAACTGCCCCGGAACCTGCATCCCGATAATGTTGCGGACGCAGCCCGAGCCGAAGTCGAAGAAGAACCTCTTTCCATTACCCAATTCGACCATGATGCAAGTCCCAGCCTGATCTTCGCGGGGCGGAAATGGCGTCGAACCACAGAACGATATCCGCATTTCGTCGGGCCCGAGGTCCTCGGAAAGCGGGAAATAGTTCGCATTCGAGCCCGTCATGTATTTGGTAGGACGGAAGTACGCCGGCAATGTGATGCCCCCGGCAGGCCTGCCGCCGTACGGGTTCTTTAGGCTTTCGCCTAGTGGCCCATCACCGGGGTGCGCCTGTGCAGTTCCTGTACCATAGCTAACGGCACCGGTTGCGACCGCACCTGCTGCCAGTCCCTGCATAACGTGTCGCCGGGAAGGGTTTTCGATGTCGTCAGATTTCTGGATCTGTTCATTCTTAAGTTCTTTGCCGTTGTCTTCTTTTGTCATGGCTGTACCCTTAGTTGGAAATGCTACGAAGGTTGCGCTTCACCATCCGGCGAAGCTCGTTCAGGAGTTCGGATTTGATGTGGGCCCATTCCGCGCGCTCTTTGGCAGTGATCGATGTGTCATCCAACAGCGCGGTAACTTTCTTTAGGTCTTCGATTGCCTCGCTGAGTAACGCATCCGTTTCGGTACGCCCTGAAAGCGAATCGGAAAGATTTGGAAGCTCGTCACTCAGTTCCCAAGTCACTGGATAATCCCCGGTTCCCACTATCTATTCTCACATCAAGATGAGTGCGGTTGACGACACGCGCCAAGTGAGTCACCGTGAGTTGGGGGTGAGTTTGCTTTGAACCAAGCTAATGAATTGCCGATAAATCAAGATATTGCACCGCCATCGCCGGCGCTTGTCCGACAGGCACTTCAGAGCGTTGTCTCCAGCGCCGCATTCCAGGCTTCGCCTCGACTCCAACAATTTCTTACATACGTGGTCGAAGAAACTCTCGCGGGTCGTGGTACCCAGATCCGGGGTAAAGCAATCGCGGTCGAAGTCTACGGTCGGAGTATTGATGGCACTGGTGGTCGAAACCTTGTCCGCGTCGAAGCCAGGCGCCTGCGGCGACTGCTACATGAGTTTTATGAAGATCAATGGGACGGCAATGGAGTTCGAATTTTTGTTGATTCCGGCGGATACAAGCCACGGTTTTCGCAAGGAAAAAATACAGAAAGCGACGAATCAACCGCTCAGGACAGCGATCTGATTGGTGGAAATCGACGTCGGGTACAACTGCTGCCAATTGGGCTGGGTTGCCTAGTGTTGATTGCGGTGGCTGGCTTTTGGTTCACTCGGGATAACAAGGTAGCTTTGCCCTCAGCCCAATCTATCGAAAAGGCTGAGCGAACTGCTCTTGGTGAGCAATCTTTGACAAGGCTTCAGGCAGCTAATCTTGCGGATCAAGCCCGAGGGATGTTTTTCCCTGTTTTTGATATCAAGCGCCAGCAAATAGCACTGGGAATGTTTCAGCATGCTGCGGAGCTCGACCCCGCACTCTCCGACGGTTATGCCGGATCGGCACAGGTTCTGGCGACTTTGGCCATGCTGACCCCTGATGAGGCACAAAGAGACGACCTTTTTGGCCAAGCTGCCGAGATGTCGGGAATAGCGCTTGATCTATCTCCCACCGATGCGTGGGCAAACGGTGCAAATGGTTGGGTTTTGGCCGCCCAAAACAATCCAGTCGAGGCTTTGAAATACGCAAGACTGTCGGTCAAGCTTGCGCCGAATGATGGTCACATTCTGGATCTTGTCGGCATCACCGCCATCATGGCGAACGCTCCGGATCTTGCGGCTGAGGTTAGCAATCCAGAAAGACTAAGGTCAGGATCGGGCCGCTTTGGCGCACGAAATATTTGGGGTGTATCGCAACTGATGCTCGGGAATTACAATAAGGTTGTCGAAGCTTTTCAAGGAGCGCCCGCAGCCGGTGCGCCTGTAAGTGCTCCTTCCCTCCTATTCCAAGCCGTTGCGCAAGATCAGTTGGGACATACCGAAGAAGCTCAGCGACTTATCATAGAAATGCGCAAAACGTGGCCGGAGTTTCCATCTGAGTTTCTCGCCGGCAGGATTTTCCAAAATGATGACGCAACGCGGCAAGCGATACTGGATACTCTGATCAGATACCGATGAAACGCGTCGCATGCTTGTCGACGCAAAGTCTGCTTTCCGCGCATTGCTGTCATTGGGGCAACGCGCAGCACCGGCCAAAGTGGGCTCAAAGCAGCTATTCGCAGCACTCGGCTTGAATAACTGCTCTGCGGACCAAGCTGCCCTCAGATGGTATCGCTTGAATGTCCGCGTTACATTGGAGCGATCGTCGCCTAGAACAGCTTGCAATTCTATCGCGACGGAAACCCGAATAGTGGAAGTCCATGTCCGACACAATCCTTGCTGCTGAACCAACTATCCGCCTTCTTGCCTTTCTATCCGTCCTGGCGGCGATGGCACTTTGGGAAGTGGCCGCACCCCGGCGACGACTGGATATTCCGCGCGTTATCCGATGGACAAACAACCTTGCGCTCGTGGTGCTCGACACCGCCATCCTGCGGCTGACCTTTCCAATCCTCGCAGTTGGTCTCGCAGCCATGGCCGAGGATCGCGGATGGGGGCTCTTCAATAACATCGAGGCGTCGGTTTGGGTTGCCATCGTGGTCTCCATGCTGCTTCTCGATCTCGCAATCTATCTTCAGCATGTGATGTTCCACGCTGTACCGGGGCTTTGGCGTCTGCACCGGATGCATCACGCCGACCTCGATTTTGACGCGACCACTGGCTTGCGTTTCCATCCGGTAGAAATCCTGATCTCGATGGGGATCAAGCTGGCGGTCGTAGCAGCCTTGGGGCCGCCCGCTGTCGCCGTGCTGCTTTTCGAGGTGATCCTTAACGCTACCGCGCTCTTCAATCACGCAAACATTGATTTGCCGCGTCCGGTGGATCGAATTCTCAGATGGATCGTCGTCACTCCAGACATGCACAGAGTCCACCATTCAGTCGATCCAAGCGAGACCAACTCGAACTTTGGCTTTAATTTACCGTGGTGGGACCGACTTCTAGGCACTTACGTTGTGCAACCCGAGAAGGGGCACAAGGGCATGGAAATTGGCCTCAAGCAGTTTCGCACACGCCGAGACCTCTGGCTCGACCGAATGCTGATTCAGCCGCTGCACGGCCCGGCGAGCGGAGGTGCCCTAGACGCCCCGAGCCAACGGAGGAAGCCTTCATCTGTCTCGTCCGGGCAAACCAAGCTTGGCACTGACCAAATAGACCAATAGCGCTGAACCAAAGACTGCTTTGCCGCGCTTGAGTGTCATTCACACGGTGTTCGGCATCGGTCGAAATGGGCTCAAAGCAGTCTTTTGCTGCATAGTGCATCAATGACCGCAGTGCTGACGAAGCTGCCGTTCGAGAAACGGATTTGCGGCAGTGTATCGGCACGGTCCACGGTCTGCGCGATTGCGCCACGCCGCTAACCCACGGATAACGCGCGACTATTAAGGGCACACCTTACACAGTCTCGATATGGGGGAGTGTGTGGCTGTGCTGCCAGTCTCGGGCTATCCGGTCTGGGTTCAAAATCCCTGTTTACAGGGAATTTACAGGGAAAATCGGCGGTTTTGGCCGCTGGGGTGCCCGTTTCGACAATCCCTGTCCTGATTTAGCGCCGTTTTACAGGGGTTTAGGGGTCAATTCCCTGTTCTTTAGTGAACAGGGAAATTTGCCATCGCGAATAGGGAAACCCCGGGAATTAACAGGGATTGGTATCTGCAAAACAGGGTAGCGCCCACGCCAGACAAAATACGAACCTGCAAATACACCCTTTGCCAATGATCATGTTCATGTTATGTTCTAATCAGGCGATTCTGCACTATGCACCGTCGCCCGAGAAACGATGAGAAGATGAGGCCAACCCGGACGGGCACGTCGCCGCCGACAGTACGCGTCACCCGGATGGGAGCCTAAGCCCGCCGCATCTTTGCGGCTTCGTCGACCGCGGACGCTATCGCGGTTGCGTATTCGTCAACTCAGTGCGGGCTTTTCCATACATGTCGTCGGTCGTTTGAGGCTGGCATAAATAATCATCGCGCATATGCGCTGACAGGAGGCCTGAACATGGCATCTATCGAGACAGTACAAATCAAAGATCTCAAACCCTGGGCGAACAATGCCCGGACACACTCAAAGAAACAGGTGCGGCAGATTGCCGATAGCATCGCGCAGTTCGGGTTCACCAACCCGGTGTTGATCGACGAG
>NZ_WQAG01000026.1:0-5914 GCF_013031565.1 Ruegeria sp. HKCCD7255
TCGTATTAGAGAGGTTTGGGCTTTTACTAGGTTTGGCGGTGACCTACTCTCCCGGGGCTTAAGCCCAAGTACCATTGGCGCGGCAGTGCTTAACTTCCGGGTTCGGTATGGGACCGGGTGTTTCACTTGCGCTATGACCACCAAACCGAGGAAAAGCCCCCGTCGCTCTTTTTGCTTAGCAAAAAGGCGACGAGCAGGAGGCAGCGTATTCGCGAAGCGGATGCGCGGTCCTGCCCGGTTATAGTATCAACCAACATCGCGGCTTGGCGCTACGACGTTATCCATTGTCAAGGTTGGTGTATGCTTCTGGTCTTGTCTTTCCATTACTGGATCAAATCAAGCCTATCGGGCGATTAGTACCGGTCAACTGAACGCATTACTGCGCTTACATCTCCGGCCTATTGACGTGGTGGTCTTCCACGGCCCTCAGGGAGACCTTGTTTTGAGGGGGGCTTCCCGCTTAGATGCCTTCAGCGGTTATCCTGTCCGATCATAGCTACCCAGCACTGCCGTTGGCACGACAACTGGTCCACCAGTGGATCGTTCACCCCGGTCCTCTCGTACTAGGGGCAACTCCTCTCAAGTCTCCTACACCCACGGCAGATAGGGACCGAACTGTCTCACGACGTTCTAAACCCAGCTCACGTACCTCTTTAAACGGCGAACAGCCGTACCCTTGGGACCTGCTCCAGCCCCAGGATGAGATGAGCCGACATCGAGGTGCCAAACACTGCCGTCGATATGGACTCTTGGGCAGTATCAGCCTGTTATCCCCGGCGTACCTTTTATCCGTTGAGCGATGGCCCTTCCACTCGGGACCACCGGATCACTATGGCCGTCTTTCGACTCTGCTCGACTTGTCAGTCTTGCAGTCAGGCTGGCTTCTGCCATTGCACTCAACGAGCGATTTCCGACCGCTCTGAGCCAACCTTCGCGCGCCTCCGTTACGCTTTAGGAGGCGACCGCCCCAGTCAAACTACCCGCCACGCAGGGTCCCGGATCCGGATAACGGACCGCGGTTAGACATCAAGCAGAACAAGGGTGGTATCTCAAGGGAGGCTCCACCGGAACTGGCGTCCCGGTTTCAAAGCCCACCACCTATCCTGCACATGTTGTGCCTGATGCCAGTGCGAAGCTGTAGTAAAGGTGCACGGGGTCTTTCCGTCTAACCGCGGGAAGCCTGCATCTTGACAGGCAATTCAATTTCGCTGAGTCGATGTTGGAGACAGCGGGGAAGTCGTTACGCCATTCGTGCAGGTCGGAACTTACCCGACAAGGAATTTCGCTACCTTAGGACCGTTATAGTTACGGCCGCCGTTTACCTGGGCTTCAATTCAAGGCTCTCACCTCTCCTTTTAACCTTCAGGCACCGGGCAGGCGTCAGACCCTATACGTCGTCTTGCGACTTCGCAGAGCCCTGTGTTTTTAATAAACAGTCGCCACCCCCTGGTTTGTGCCCCCAGCCCCTAGTTGCCTAGGAACCGGGCCTCCTTCTCGCGAACTTACGGAGGTATTTTGCCGAGTTCCTTCAACATCGTTCTCTCAAGCGCCTTGGTATGCTCTACCAGTCCACCTGTGTCGGTTTAGGGTACGGTCTGATGGAGGGCTATTTCCAGGAACTGCTCAGCAGCCCAACCAATCCGATAAGGTTGAACTACACCTGCAATCCGTCACATCCTCCTGGCTCAGGAATATTAACCTGATTCCCATCGCCTACGCCTTTCGGCCTCGGCTTAGGGGCCGGCTTACCCTGCTCAGATTAGCTTTAAGCAGGAACCCTTGGACTTTCGGCGAGAGTGTCTCTCACACTCTTTGTCGCTACTCATGTCATCATTCTCACTAGTGATCTCTCCACGGGATCGCTCACGCGCCCGCTTCATCGAAAAGATTCAGATCCTCCATGGCGCTCCGAAGAACGCTAAAGAGGATAAATCTTATGTCACACTACGCTCTGCTACCGATGCTTACGCATCCCTAGACTTCGGCTCATGGCTTGAGCCCCGTTACATCTTCGCCGCAGGACAACTTATTTAGACCAGTGAGCTGTTACGCTATCTTTAAAGGATGGCTGCTTCTAAGCCAACCTCCTGGTTGTTTTGGTCGTCCCACCTGCTTTCCCACTTAGCCATGAATTGGGGGCCTTAGTCGTAGGTCAGGGTTGTTTCCCTCTCCACTACGGACGTTAGCATCCGCAGTGTGTCTGCCATCTAGTACTCCCGGGTATTCGGAGTTTGGTTAGGATCAGTAAGCCTGTGGGGCCCCATTACCCATCCAGTGCTCTACCCCCCGGGGTATTCGGATGACGCTCTACCTAAATAGATTTCGCAGAGAACCAGCTATCTCCGAGTTTGATTGGCCTTTCACCCCTAGGCACAGCTCATCCCGATCTTTTTCAACAGATGTGGGTTCGGCCCTCCAGTAAGTGTTACCTTACCTTCAGCCTGGCCATGCCTAGATCACTCGGTTTCGGGTCTGATCCCACGAACTCATACGCCCTATTAAGACTCGCTTTCGCTACGCCTACACCTAACGGCTTAAGCTTGCTCGTAAGACCAAGTCGATGACCCATTATACAAAAGGTACGCCGTCAGCTCGCAAGGAGCCTCCGACTGATTGTAGGCGTTCGGTTTCAGGTACTGTTTCACTCCCCTCGTCGGGGTGCTTTTCACCTTTCCCTCACGGTACTGGTTCGCTATCGGTCAGCAAGGAGTACTTAGCCTTCGAAGGTGGTCCTCCGATCTTCAGACAGAATTTCACGTGTTCCGCCCTACTTAATACGTCCGTCAAAGCTTCGAATACGGGGCTGTCACCCGCTATGGCCATGCTTCCCAACATGTTCTTCTCACTTATCCGGCTCGGCTGGTCCCCGTTCGCTCGCCGCTACTAGGGGAGTATCAATTGATGTCCTTTCCTCCGGGTACTTAGATGTTTCAGTTCCCCGGGTTTGCTCTTAAAACCCTATGTATTCAGGTCTTAAGTACCTGTTTAAGAACCCTATTAAATACCGAAGTAATAATAGAGAACTTTCAGGTGGGTTGCCCCATTCAGAAATCCATGGATCAAAGCTTATTCTCAGCTCCCCATGGCTTATCGCAGAGTATCACGTCTTTCATCGCCTCTTGCTGCCAAGGCATTCACCAAACGCCCTTCTCGCGCTTGATTTGATCCAGAAAAAGAAAGACACGACCTTTTTTGTCCTACCGCCTAATCGGCTACTTGAGGACATGAACTCTTCCGGCCTTCGGCCTTCACAGTTCGGGGTCGGATCAATCGAGACCGCCCAGCTGGTAACTAAAGGCAGTCATTCTTCTGAACCAAAAGCATACTTTCCCGCCTTCCATCCTGGAACCCATGCTGCCGATGTCGGTCGGCCCCACATGGAGGATAGAAGACATGTAGGTTTCAGCAGCCCATCGAGGCCTGCCAAAACCTGCTCACTTGTCTTCTTACGAAGAAAGTGAGGGGTTAGTGTACTTGACTTGGACAACTCTGTTCGTTTCAGCCGGGATATTCAAAGCAGGGCGAGGAAACACCCCAAATCGAACCTCCTCACTATGTGTGCTACCGCCTATTCGGCTACTTGAGCACGTGAGGACCAACTGAGATCAACGCCACACTCGGCGTCCATCAAACAGTGTTGATTGATTTCTCTCTATACGATTTCAAATGATCTCCGAAGGAGATCGTTTGGGTGCGAGGCAGCGTATCTTCGAAGAAGATGCGCGGTCGCACTCCGTAGTCTGTAAGAACAGACATCTCAGCATTCCTAAAAATGCTCAAAAACCTGCTCTCTTTGGATAACCCTCACCATGACGAGCGAAGCGAGGAATGGTGGAGCCTAGGAGGATCGAACTCCTGACCTCCTGAATGCAAATCAGGCGCTCTCCCAGCTGAGCTAAGGCCCCATCTTTTTTGGCCTACCGCCTATTCGGCTACTTGAGGCCGCATTTGGCGCCGATGCTACGCATCTCTGCCAAATCGCTATACTCAAAGGACAGTCCCCGTGGGTCGATGCCCGTGTCGCCCGCAGGGTCGAAGACCCGAGGACGCACAAATCATAAATCCGACGAGATCCACCACGACGAGCGAAGCGAGGAAGTGGTGGGTCGAGGAGGACTTGAACCTCCGACCTCACGCTTATCAGGCGTGCGCTCTAACCACCTGAGCTACCGACCCAGCTGATTTTGCCCCGCAAAATCGGCGTCGCCCGGCAGGCGATTTGCAAAGCAAATCTGCCGAGAGGGCCAGCTTGCCTTAAGCAAAACCGATCTGCATGAGCAGTAGCTCACGCTATGTTCTGAAGAGATATGAGGACGGCTCGGCTCTACAGTGTCCTACCGCCTATTCGGCTACTTGAGGACCTGTTGAGTTTGACCAACTTTGTTTGTTGATCTTCTGCTAAGTGTTTCACGATCAAGAGCAAGCTCAAGATGCTAGAAACATCCTTAGAAAGGAGGTGATCCAGCCGCAGGTTCCCCTACGGCTACCTTGTTACGACTTCACCCCAGTCGCTGATCCTACCGTGGTCCGCTGCCTCCAAAAGGTTAGCGCACGGCCGTCGGGTAGAACCAACTCCCATGGTGTGACGGGCGGTGTGTACAAGGCCCGGGAACGTATTCACCGCGTCATGCTGTTACGCGATTACTAGCGATTCCGACTTCATGGGGTCGAGTTGCAGACCCCAATCCGAACTGAGATGGTTTTTGGGGATTAACCCACTGTCACCACCATTGTAGCACGTGTGTAGCCCAACCCGTAAGGGCCATGAGGACTTGACGTCATCCACACCTTCCTCCCGCTTATCACGGGCAGTTTCCATAGAGTGCCCAGCCGAACTGCTGGCAACTAGGGATGTGGGTTGCGCTCGTTGCCGGACTTAACCGAACATCTCACGACACGAGCTGACGACAGCCATGCAGCACCTGTCACCGAGTCACCGAAGTGAAAGGCCCATCTCTGGACCGGTCCCGGGATGTCAAGGGTTGGTAAGGTTCTGCGCGTTGCTTCGAATTAAACCACATGCTCCACCGCTTGTGCGGGCCCCCGTCAATTCCTTTGAGTTTTAATCTTGCGACCGTACTCCCCAGGCGGAATGCTTAATCCGTTAGGTGTGTCACCGAATAGCATGCTACCCGACGACTGGCATTCATCGTTTACGGTGTGGACTACCAGGGTATCTAATCCTGTTTGCTCCCCACACTTTCGCACCTCAGCGTCAGTATCGAGCCAGTGAGCCGCCTTCGCCACTGGTGTTCCTCCGAATATCTACGAATTTCACCTCTACACTCGGAATTCCACTCACCTCTCTCGAACTCTAGACCGATAGTTTTGGAGGCAGTTCCGGGGTTGAGCCCCGGGATTTCACCCCCAACTTTCCGATCCGCCTACGTGCGCTTTACGCCCAGTAATTCCGAACAACGCTAACCCCCTCCGTATTACCGCGGCTGCTGGCACGGAGTTAGCCGGGGTTTCTTTACCTGCTACCGTCATTATCTTCACAGGCGAAAGAGCTTTACGACCCTAAGGCCTTCATCACTCACGCGGCATGGCTGGATCAGGGTTGCCCCCATTGTCCAAGATTCCCCACTGCTGCCTCCCGTAGGAGTCTGGGCCGTGTCTCAGTCCCAGTGTTGCTGATCATCCTCTAAAACCAGCTATAGATCGTAGGCTTGGTAGGCCATTACCCCACCAACTACCTAATCTAACGCGGGCTAATCCTTTGGCGATAAATCTTTCCCCCGAAGGGCTCATACGGTATTACTCTCCGTTTCCAGAGGCTATTCCGTACCAAAGGGCATATTCCCACGCGTTACTAACCCGTCCGCCGCTCACCCCGAAAGGCGCGCTCGACTTGCATGTGTTAGGCCTGCCGCCAGCGTTCGTTCTGAGCCAGGATCAAACTCTCAAGTTGAAA
>NZ_WQAG01000003.1:0-515561 GCF_013031565.1 Ruegeria sp. HKCCD7255
GAATGCCTCAACGAACACCTGTTCCCGTCATTGCGCCATGCCTGCCGCACAATTGGGGCATGGCGCGCCGACTAGCCAAGGCAACTACATTGACGCGCTGGCCATTACACATTTCTTCCAAAATACTTTGCACAACTTCTACTTGATGCAAACACGCGGGCTAGTGGACTTCAATCGGCTGTTTAGTTATTTGCGCCCAGCTCCGCCGGTATACGCACACTTACCGCCACCCAAGTACATCAATTGAAAGGGGGCGCTGAATGCAACGGTCACGATCCCTATTCAAAGTTTTTTCTTGCTTGCCTAGTGGAAACGCACTTCTTCGCAACCTCGGAGATCGGCAATGAGTTTGCCATTGCTTGCCAAAGAACGAACTGCAGCTAATCTGCTGGACATGACTGCCAAAGAATTCCGCAGCCTAGTTAATGCTGGAGCCCTGCCACCGCCGATGAAGCTGGCTGGAGATATTGAGCGCTGGAACGTTAGAGACTTGCGCGCGATCTTGAACGGAGACGCCGCCAGGCCCCAAGATGACATGGAGGTATAATGCGCCCACCAAAGCCTCGGATTGTAAAACCTCGTCTCGTCTGGAAGTGGAACAGGTCGAAGCAAGCGTGGGAACCATACTACCGCATCACATGGACCGAAGGCGGCAAATCGAGACAGCGAACAATTCTCCTAAAATGGTTGGGTGATCCACAAGAACTGGATGCGCTATATTGGGCCTGTCAATCCGGGTGCCACGAGAAGCAGAAAAGACCGGAGAAGTACACTTGGCAAACACTGGTCGAAACCTGGCGCAAAGACCCACGCATACAATCGAAGCTTAGTGACGGCACGAAACGGTCTTACCGCCGCGCAATGGACGATCTGCTTGAGAATAACTTCGGCAAGGACGTTAGGCGCACCACTAAGCAAGGACTACGGAAAGTACACGATGCGTTGGCAGACACCCCGAGAAAAGCCGACAAGCGTCTCCAGACTGTAAGCTTATTGTGGAACTACGCCGTCAATAAACTTGATTGGCCGCTCGGCTCGAACCCTTCTGTTGGCATCGACCATTTTGGTAAACAGCGCGAGTTCGAACCATGGCCGGAATGGATGGTCAACAAACTAGCCGATGCGCCGGCAACCGTTAAGACCGCTGCCGAATTGATCCTTGGCACCGGGCAACGCCCCAACGCAGCTATCAAAATGGAGCGGGATCAATTTCGCGGTGAATGGATGGACGTCCTGGACGAAAAGTCAGACGAGCGATTGGAGGTGTTTTGTCCTGAGGATCTGCGCGACTACATTGCGACTCTGCCAAGGGCAGGCAAACACGTGCTGGCAAAGAACCTGAACGAGCCCTTGGGATACGACGCCGTTGAAAAGGCGTTCCGTGCCTGGCGCAAGGATCTAGGCCCAGAGGCTAAGCCTTACGTGCTACACGGATTAAGAAAACTGGCGATCGTCCGGTTGGCCGAAGCAGGTTGTTCAGACGCCCAAATTCAGGCCGTCACCAATCAGAGCGCCGAAATGGTCGCGTACTACCGTAAAAAGGCTGATCGCCGCAGGTTGTCAAAAGCCGCTCACACCCGTCGAATCTGATGCGAGAACAGAACAAGACCAGAACGTGAAAGTGTGAGTAAGCTGTGTGAGTAAAGGTAGTTCTTCAAAAGAAAAAACAGCAGGCCGGATTCCCTAACCCACTGTTTTTACTATGGTACCCAAGGCCGGACTCGAACCGGCACGGTATCACTACCGGGGGATTTTGAATCCCCTGCGTCTACCATTCCGCCACTTGGGCCACTCACAGTGGATTAGCGCCAAGGATCAGGAAGGTCCAGAGGCAAAAAGCGCTCAAATCAAAATCTTGAGCCAACCAATGGTTGACGCCTGCGTGGCCTCGTGATTTGGCTTTCCCGGATTTGAAATGGGATTTGGCGCGGATGCTGAAATCACTTTATGACTGGACCATTCGATTGGCCGACCACCCGCACGCCTTGTGGGCGCTGGCGATTGTTGCCTTTATCGAAAGCTCTTTCTTTCCCATTCCGCCCGATGTCCTGATGATCCCGATGATCCTGGCGCGCCCGTCTCGGGCCTGGCTGATCGCCACCGTGGCGCTGGTCGCCTCGGTACTGGGTGGCTTGTTGGGCTATGCGATCGGTGCGTTTTTCTACGACAGCATCGGACAGCCTATTCTTGAAGCGATGGGCAAAGCGGATGCCATGGCCGAGTTCAATACGCGGTTCAACGATTTCGGCTTTTGGGCGGTTCTGACTGCGGGCGTCACGCCTTTCCCGTACAAGGTGATCACGATCATGTCGGGATGGACCGGGATGCCTCTGGGCACGTTCATCGCCACCTCGATCCTGGCGCGCGCCTTGCGGTTTTTCATCGTCGCCGGGCTGCTTTGGAAATACGGGGAACCGATCCGGGATTTCATTGAAAAACGTCTGGGTCTGATGTTCACCCTGTTCATCTTGCTGCTGATCGGCGGGTTTGCGGCGGTGAAACTGCTATGACCGCGCGCAAGACCCTGATCGCACTCGCGACAGCCGGATCAGCGGCGTTGCTGTTGGGAGCATTGGGCTTTCAGTATCTGGGTAGTCTTGCCCCGTGCAAGATGTGCATCTGGCAACGGTTCCCGCATGGTGCAGCGATTCTGATCGGTGTTCTGGCCTTTGTTTTTCCAGGGATCCGCCCCCTGCCCTTGCTGGGCGCACTGGCCGCTGCCACAACCGCCGGGATCGGGATCTTTCACGCTGGTGTTGAAAAGGGCCTGTGGGAAGGCCCCTCCACCTGCACTTCTGGCAGCATCTCGGGACTTTCGCCCGAGGAACTGCTGGATCAGATCATGAATGCGCCCGTCGTCCGCTGCGATGAAATCGCGTGGGAGATGCTGGGCCTGTCGATGGCCGGATGGAACGCGCTTCTATCCGCCGGGCTGGTCCTGCTGTGGCTTGCCGCCTGGCGGTTGCGCTGAGCTTTACTGCTCGTCCAGTTCCGCATCCCAATAGAGAAAGTCGATCCAGCTGTCGTGCAGATGGTTCGGAGGGAATTTGCGCCCGATATTGCGCAGCGCCTCGGCGTCCGGTTGACGCGGAGGTTTGGTCAGCGACATCCCGGCCTGGCGCAGCGACTTCGATCCTTTGCGCAGGTTACAGGGGCTGCAGGCGGCAACAACGTTTTGCCAACTGGTCACGCCACCGGCCGCGCGCGGCACCACATGGTCAAAGGTCAGATTGTCCCGGCTGCCGCAATACTGGCATTTGAATTCGTCACGCAGGAATAAATTAAAGCGCGTGAAGGCCACGCGCTTTCTGGGTTTCACATAGTCCTTCAAAACAACAACCGAGGGTATTCGGATCTCGGTACTGGGACTGCGGACAACCTCGTCATACTCGGCCACGATATCCACCCTGTCCAGCCAGGCGGCTTTGATGGCCTCTTGCCAGGGCCAGAGCGACAGCGGGTAGTAAGACAAAGGGCGATAATCGGCATTCAGCACCAGCGCCGGATGCTGTTTGAGCATCCCCGGCTCTCTGACAAATTCGGTCCTGAAATCTCCGTCCATCACAGAATCGCTCCTCGCTCTCAGCTGCCCGTTTGTGACGCCAGAGCGGAGAGCACCCGCTCCGGTCTTATGATGACTATATATCGTGTTAAAACTCTGACAAGTCCTGATTTTCCACAATATGTCGCAGACTGGTTAAGCCGAATCGGTAACAGGCTGATGACAGTTATCCACAGGTTGCGTGGCGCTGGCTTGCAAGCTATTGCCAAGCGCATGTCGTGGTTCATTCGCTTTAACAAACCCTTTGACGTTTTGCCCCAGTTTACCGACCGGGCCAACGCGGATAGCCCGCGCAGCACGTTGTCGGACTATATCGATGTACCGGGTGTCTATCCGGCGGGACGGCTGGATCGCGACAGTGAGGGGCTGATGCTGCTGACGGACAATGGCAGGCTGCAAGCGCAGATCTCAGACCCCAAGCACAAGATGGCCAAAACCTATTGGGTGCAAGTCGAAGGCCTCCCTGATCCGGCGGCCCTGAAGGCGTTGCGCGACGGGATCGAGTTGAAGGATGGCGTGACTCGCCCGGCCAAAGTGCGTCAGATTGACGAACCCGAAGAGATTTGGCCGCGCACTCCACCGATCCGAGAACGCAAAACCGTGCCCGACAGCTGGATCGAATTGACCCTCCGTGAGGGCAAGAATCGACAGGTGCGTCGGATGACGGCCGCTGTCGGCCTGCCTACCCTGCGCCTGATCCGGTATCGCATCGGCGACTGGACATTGGACGACCTCGCACCCGGGTCGTGGGAAAGCCTGCCGATGCCGTCGCTGAACGCGCCCCCCCCGCGCAAACGCGACCGCCGCGCGCGTCGGTGACAATCGCGGGCCTTGTCTGCTAGGCTTGAGCCATGAAAGTGTCACCGGACATACCCACCCCATCGGCGATCTTGGAAGCAGCGCTCTATGCATCGGATCTGGATGCTGCCGAACGGTTTTATGGAGAGGTTCTGGGACTGGAACAGATCCAGCGGGTCAAGGACCGGCACGTGTTTTACCGGGTCGGTGGATCGGTTTTGTTAGTGTTCAACCCCGCGCAAACCGAACACCCACCGCTCAACCCCGACCTGCCTGTGCCGCCACATGGCGCGCGCGGCCCCGGTCACGTCTGTTTAGTACTGACCCGAGACGAAATCGCCGTCATGCGTAAACACCTTTTGGACTGGAACATCCCCGTGGATGCCGAGTTTGACTGGCCAAATGGCGCGCGATCTTTGTATGTGCGAGACCCTGCAGGAAACTCGGTCGAGTTCGCCGAACCGCATCTGTGGTCTTAGTCTGATCAGCGTAGCGGCTGCTTTTCTCCACCAACCACCCGGTAGATTTCGCTGGAAACAACACCGATTTCGCCAAGCACCCGACCAAACTCTGCCATATGAGGGGTTGCAAAATGCGCCTCAAGCGCGGCCTGATCTTCCCATTCTTCATAGACCCGAAACAGGTTGGCATGGCCCAGAACCTGGCTGAATTCACAGATCAGGAATCCCGGCTCTTTCACCGTTTCCGCAACCATGGTCTGCGCCGCTTGGGTCGCAGTTTCGACGTTGTCGGCAGACACCTCGACAGTTCCGGTAACGATCAGCATGGGCCTTCCTTTCTCAGGTCAAACCGTTTCGAGATCCTGTTGACCGGCGTGCCATCGCGCAGCTTGACGCCGTATCGCACCGAGTAGTCAACGAACCCCATCTTGTCGTAATAGCTTAACCCAAGAACGTTATCCGCCCGAATGGTCGCGTTCAGAGTGTTGAACCCAAGCGCTTTGGCCCGTGTTGTTGTCTCGGCGAACAACGCCCGACCAGCCCCGCGCAAAACCGGGTTGCGGCGGGTGAAGGTGGCGATATCGGCGCAGTCTTCGGGCAGCGCCTCGTGCACGCCAAGCCATTGAAACCCCGCAACTTCGCCCGTGTCATCCAGCGCCACGTGGCAGCACACCAGATCCGAGCCCTCTAGATAGCTTTGCGCAAACAAGACCTCGGAAAACGGGATCTCAAAGGCAGTGGTACCGCCCGCCGCGATGATATCGTTCAAGATACGACATGCAGCCGACACATCTTCGCGCATCATCGGGCGGACTGGGATCATGGGTCAGAAACTCAACTTGTCGCGCATGAAGGCCAGCGCCACGCTCAGCCCATCGGGTGCTATGCCGTGGCCGGTGCCTTTCATGACATGGGCGTAAACTTCTTTGAAATCTGCCGCTTGGAGCGCTTCGGCGGCCTCGGGCAGCGATTGGGGCGGTACAACATCATCCGCATCTCCGTGCACCAGCAGAATGGGCATCCGGCTGACGGTTTCATCCGGCAGCAGGTCCGGCTCCAGCAGCCGACCGGAAAAGGCCACGATGCCCGCCACCGGATCTTCTCGGCGCGGCGCCACATGCAGGCTCATCATCGTGCCCTGGCTGAAACCAAACAGAACCACCTGCTCGGGCAGAACATCTTCGTCTACCATCAGGGCATCGAGAAAAGCGTTGAAATCCTCAACCGCCATTTCCATCCCGCGTCGGGCCTCTTCTTCGGATGACCCATCAATCCAGGGGATCGGGAACCACTGAAATCCGTTGGGCATGCCGGGGATCTGTTCGGGCGCGTCAGGGGCCACAAACAGCGTATCGGGCAAATGTTCGCCCAGCGGATCGGCCAGCCCCAGCAGGTCGGCCCCATTCGCGCCATAGCCATGCACGAACACCACGACCGAGCGCGTGTCGCCCGAAACAGGCTCTTTCCGAAGCGCATTCAAAACCCGAGTCATCTGATCCCTTCTCTTTGCTTTGCCACCCGGTAATAGGCCCACAAAACCCGCGCCGCAACCGAACGCCAGGGCGACCAGGCCTCGGCCATCTGGCGCAGTTCCTTGTCCGTGGGGCGTTTGGGCAGTTCGTAAAGAACTCGCGCAGCCTCTTGCAGGGCCAGATCACCCGGCGCGATGACATCCGCGCGGCCCAGCGAGAACATGGCATAGATCTCGGCTGTCCAGACACCGATCCCCGGCACTTCGGTCAGGATGGCGATAACTTCGTTGTCCGGGGTGTCGCGCAGCGCCCTAAAGTCGATCCGCGCCTCGGACAGCGCGCGGGCATAGCGGATTTTCTGGCGGCTCAGTCCCGCTGCCCGCAGGTCGTCATCGCTGGCCCACATGATCTTGCGCGGACCGGTCAGCTTGGCATCTTGTAGGCGTTTCCAAATCGCATTGGCCGAGGCCACGCTGACCTGCTGGCTGACAATCGCGCTTAGCAATTGCGCGAACCCGTCAGGCTTGCGGCGCAGAGGCAGCGGCCCTGTTTGCTCCATCGCATAGGCCATTCGAGGGCACGCGCTGGCCAGCCAGTCGGCCCCTTCGGTCACGCAGTCCGGCGTTTCGATGATACGGCCAACGGACATGCGCCCCCCTTCAGTCTGGCTGTCCCGCGCACGTTAGGCGCATGTGCCGCAGATGCAACCCGCTTGTGCCGTCGAAGTTTCACCGATACGCATAGGCCCATGACAATGTCGACCGCCACCCCGGACAATTCACTGGCCAAACGCAATGTTGCCGTGCTGGTCGCAGCTCAGGCCATCCTGGGTGCACAGATGCCGATGATGTTCATCGTCGGTGGGCTGGCCGGGCAGTCACTGGCTTCGAATCCCTGTCTGGCGACACTGCCCATTTCTTTGATTGTTCTGGGGTCGATGCTGTCGGCCACACCCATTTCGGCGATCATGCAACGCTGGGGCCGACGCGCAGGGTTTCTGATCGGCGCCACCGCTGGCGCATTGGGCGCCTTGATCGGTGCCTATGGCCTGTTTCTGGGCTCGTTTCCTGTATTTCTGGCCGGCAGCCTGCTGACCGGTGTCTATATGAGCGCCCACGGATTTTATCGCTTTGCAGCTGCCGACACGGCGTCGGACGACTTCAAACCCAAGGCGATCTCTTACGTCATGGCAGGCGGTCTTGCTGCCGCGATCATCGGGCCGCAGATCGTCAAACTGACCTCACAGGCCTATGTGATCCCCTTTCTGGGCACCTATCTGGCGGTCATTGCGCTGAACCTCTTTGGAGCGCTCTTGTTCTTTGCGCTTGATATCCCAACACCCGAACGCCCGGATGAAACCCATCCCAAAGGCCGCAGCCGGTTGGAACTGCTCAGAACCCCCCGCATCGCGGTGGCGGTGATCTGTGGCATGGTCTCTTACGCGCTGATGAACCTTGTGATGACCTCGACCCCTTTGGCCGTGGTCGGCTGTGGCTATACCGAGGGCGATGCCGCCGATATTGTCACCGGCCATGTGCTGGCCATGTTCATTCCCAGCTTTTTCACCGGCCATCTGATCGCGCGCTTCGGCGTTGAAAAGATTGTGGCGATTGGCCTGATGATCCTGGCCGCTGCCGGAGTTGTTGCCTTGCAAGGGGTTGAACTTGGCAATTTCTATCTTGCCCTCTTCCTTCTGGGTATCGGCTGGAACTTTGGTTTTATCGGCGCAACGGCGATGCTGGCTGAAAGCCATACCGAGGCGGAACGCGGCCGGATGCAGGGCCTTAATGACCTGCTGGTCTTTGGTGGTGTCACCTTTGCTTCGGTGGCGTCTGGCGGGCTGATGAACTGTTCCGGGGGGTCGGCAATCGAAGGCTGGACCGCTGTGAACCTGGCGATGATCCCGTTGCTGACGCTGGCGGGCGGCGCTTTGCTTTGGTTGGTTCTGCGCCCGGCCGATCCCGAAACGGCCTGAGGCCTCTACCAACGCCCGGTGCTCGCCACCCGCATCAGGGACAATCTGCGTCTCAACTCACCCTGCGACAACTGCCCATTGGCCACGCGTTGCGGCTGCGCCATTGCTTTGCGCAACACCCACCCCGCTTGCCACCCGGCAAAGAGTGCAGGTCGCGAAGAAGGCGGCACCTTGGAGCGTTGAGATTGCGCGCGCTCAAGCCGGGCCAAGGCCTTTTCAGCCAAAGCTTGCACACCCTCGGCTGTACCATCCAACAAAGGAATACGCCCCCGGCTTTCCAGTTCCGGGATTGCGCGGAACCAGTTGGCAACGCCCACCGCATAACCGAAATCACGCAGGACCTCTTCGTCCGCCGGGCCAAGGGCCTGCGCAGCCGCCACCATCAGACTGCCAGCGCTGTGATTGATATAGGCGTCAAAATGCGCCTCGTCTTCGAACGGGTCTTTATATATATCCCAACGCCTTACAGCGACATATTCATCCAGCATAGCAGCCAGGTGTGAGGACAGAACAGCCGACAACGGCGTTACCACCTCGTGCCGCCGCACCTCGGGACCTTCGGCAATCTCTTGCAACGCATCCCGCCACCATTGCAAACGCATCTCGGCGATCATCGGCTCTTGCGTGACCCAAGGCGCGCGCGCGACCTCGACATTCAACGCGTAGATCGGAAACAGTACGGCACGCGCATCAATCGGTGCGGCCATCGCCGCCATGAACCGATCGGGATCCGCGCGATGCACAAGCGCAGCGCAGGCCTTAACGTCTTCGCTGAAACCAGTCGTCATTCCGCCGCCGCCGGTTGCGCCCCGCAATCGCGGACCAGCTTCCACTGGATCGCGTCCAGCAAGGCCTCGAACGAGGCATCAACGATGTTCGCACTCACCCCCACGGTCGACCAACGTCGCCCCTGACCGTCTTCGCTGTCGATGATAACGCGCGTGACCGCCTCGGTTCCGCCCTGGGTTATGCGCACTTTGAAATCCACCAGATGCATATCGTCCAGAATCGGGGAATACTGCCCCAGATCCTTGGCCAAGGCGCGCGCCAGCGCGTTCACCGGCCCCCGGTCGCTGCCTGCGTCATCAAGCGATTCACTGACCGAAAGCTTCTTTTCACCGTCCACCTTCACCACAACAACCGCCTCAGAGAGGCTGACCATCTTGTTGTACTTGTTTTTGCGCCGCTCAACCGTGACCTTATATCGCTTTACCTCGAAGAAATCCGGTAGTTGCCCCAGTTCGGCCCGTGCCAACAACTCGAAACTGGCCTGCGCGGTGTCATAGGAATAGCCCTCGGCCTCGCGCATCTTGATCAGATCCAGGATCCGCCCCAAAGCCGGGTCACCCGCTTCAACAGCAAGCCCCGCTTCGGTCAGACGCTTGCGCAGGTTCGATTGCCCGGCCTGGTTCGACATCGGAATGATACGCGCATTGCCCACCTGCGCGGGATCAATATGTTCATAGGTCGACGGATCCTTGAGGATCGCGCTGGCATGCAGCCCCGCCTTATGGGCAAAGGCCGATGCGCCCACATAGGCCGATTGTTTGCTGGGCACCCGGTTCAGAATATCATCCAACATACGGCTGATCCGGGTCAGACCCGCCAGAGCCTCGGCATCCACGCCGATCTCAAAGCGCGACGCATAAGGCTCTTTCAACAGCAAAGTCGGGATCAGGGCAGTCAGGTTGGCATTGCCGCAACGCTCCCCCAACCCGTTCAACGTGCCCTGAACCTGCCGAGCGCCCGCGTCCACAGCCGCCAGCGAACAAGCCACCGCGTTTTCAGTGTCGTTATGGGTGTGAATGCCCAAATGGTCACCGGGAATGCCTGCTGCAATCACCTCGGACACGATCCGCCCTACCTCGCCCGGCAAAGCGCCACCATTGGTGTCACACAGCACCACCCAGCGCGCACCCGCCTCTAACGCGGCACGACAGACCTCAACTGCATATCCCGGGTTGTCCTTATAGCCATCAAAGAAATGCTCGGCATCAAACAGGGCCTCACGCCCGTGCGCCACGATATGCGCAACCGAGGCTTGGACGTTTTCGACATTCTCTTCCAGCGTAACCCCCAGCGCGTGAGAGACATGATAATCATGCGACTTACCCACCAGACAAACCGCCTGCGTGCCTGCATTCATCACGGCGGCCAGAACGTCATCATTCTCAGCCGAACGCCCTGACCGCTTGGTCATGCCAAAGGCGGTCAAACGGGCAGACGTCTTGGGCGCGGCCTCAAAAAACGCACTGTCGGTGGGGTTCGCCCCGGGCCAGCCGCCTTCGATATAGTCCACGCCCAACGCATCCAGCGCCTGTGCGATCTGTACTTTCTCAGCGGTCGAGAACTGCACGCCCTGCGTCTGCTGCCCATCGCGAAGGGTGGTGTCATAAAGGTAGAGCCGTTCTTTGGTCATCGCAAAGACTCCAAGTCAGACGCAATGGGGTTACCACGCAGACTAGCCAATCCTCCATTTACACCCGAGGAAGAACGTGTTGCCCGCAATTCGACACCCAACCTCATTGCGGCCGACTTTAAAGCATCAGCATCTGCCCAATTCTTTTCGCGGCGGTACCTCAACCACTTTCGAACTATCGAAAGTGCTGCGTCGGATAGTTCCTCTGAAACATCGCCCCAGCCAACAACGCCAACCGTAGGTTGATAGTCCACACCCTCAACCAAGTAGGATCCGTCGATAGTTTCAATTGTGAACGGCTTTGCCCACGAAGACTTTGCAATACTTAATAGATCGAACCCTAGAAGCTTAGCAGAAGCAGTTAGAGATTCTCGATTATCTTCACTGTAAAGTTCGTTTAGGCGATCAATCGCACCCCAGGTGTTCAAGTCATCTGAGAGGTCCCACAAGAAATCATCATCAATTTTGTCGCTCCCAGAGGCGACGGAAACCTGCGCCCATTTACGAAGTGTTTCCCTGGCTTCGTTAACCTTTTCAGCAGTCCAGTCCATCGGCTTGCGATAGTGCGTCTGCAAGAAGACAAAGCGGATCACTTCGCCCGGAACACCCTGTTCCAACAAGTCATGCACGGTGAAGAAATTGCCCAGCGACTTGGACATCTTCTTACCTTCGACCTGCAACATCTCATTGTGCAGCCAAACCCGCGCAAACTCGCCCTCTGGGTGGGCGCAGCAGCTTTGCGCTATCTCGTTCTCATGATGCGGGAACATCAAGTCATTGCCGCCACCATGGATATCGAAACTCGCGCCCAGCAACTCATAGGCCATGGCCGAGCATTCGATATGCCAGCCCGGACGTCCCCGCCCCCAGGGGCTGTCCCATCCCGGCAAGTCATCACTCGATGGCTTCCACAGGACAAAATCCATCGGGTTTCTCTTGTAAGGCGCCACTTCGACCCGCGCCCCGGCGATCATGTCATCCACTGACCGCCCCGAGAGCTTGCCATAGCCTTCCTTCCAACTGTCCACAGCAAACAGCACATCGCCTTCAGCCACATAGGCATGACCCTTGGCAATCAGATCTTCGATCATTTCGACCATCTGGCGAATATATTGCGTCGCCCGCGGCATCGCGTTGGGCTCCAACGCCCCAAGCGCCCCCATATCGTGCAGATACCAGCCGATGGTCTCATCCGACCGCTCTTGCACCAAGTGCTCCAGCGACCCCTCGGCCCCGGCCTCTTTGCGGGCCAAGGCCGTGGCGTTGATCTTGTCATCCACGTCGGTGAAATTGCGCACGTAAGTCACCTGCTCCGTACCATAGACATGGCGCAGCAGACGGTAGAGCACATCAAACACCACGACGGGGCGCGCGTTGCCCAGATGGGCGCGGTCATAGACGGTGGGTCCACAGACATACATCCGCACGTTTTCAGGGTCGATCGGAACAAAATCTTCTTTTGTCCGCGTCCGCGTATTGTGCAGTTTGATCGTCGTCATCAGGCCATGCTCCTGGGCTTGCGCGTTGGCGCGGGCTTAGCAACTTGTCTCAGAGATGAAAACGAAAGAAACCGGCCCGCTGGAAAAATCAGCAGGAAATGCAGCAGATAATGATGCAGGTCATCCGGTTCATGCCGGGACCATAGCAGGTGACATTCTTTGCGCCAAGCCGTTGAAATGGTAAAATGGCCCGTGTTTCTTATTTGTGGTGGCCGTTATGTTGAAAAAATCCGATGCCAAGAACCTGTTTTTTCTAAGTCAAACCAGCAAACGGATCCGGCTGCTGGAACGCAAGATGACGCCCGTGCTGAAGCAGTTGGATTTGATGATCAAGATGTCAGGCCTGCCCGTTTTGGACGCCAGCACCCTGTCACGTGAGGCCACCGCCGCCCTTAAAACCATGGTCGATGTCGACAAAGAGCTGCGCAGCATTCTGGCGCTAGCCTCGAAGAATATCAAAATGCTGTCGCGTGCCGAACGAAAGACCGCTGCGGACAATTTCCGAGGGCAAGTGCGAACCTTCGAAAAGCGCTATATGGATGCAGCTTTCAAAAAGGCTCAGACGCTTGGGAAAATCTCGAAAAGCAAAGAAACCCATGTCAGTTCCAGCCCCAACAGCCCCTTTGTGGTGATCTTGCGCATTATTCAGATCATCATTTTGATGAACAAATATTACCGCTCTGAAACGAAGAAACTCTGAGATGTCGCGCGCCGCGGTCAACAATATCTGTCAAAAGCTGCCGGGCGCCGAGCTGTCCGATCCCTGGGGCGGCGGCCACGACGCCTGGAAAGTCGGTGGCAAAATGTTCGCCTGTATCGGCGCGGTTCAGGACGGCGTATCGGTCAAGACCCGTGATATCGAAACGGCACAGATGTTGATCGACGCCGGAGTCGGCGTCAAAGCCCCCTATTTCCACCGCAGCTGGATCCGGCTCCCGCTTGATGCAGAACCGACCGAGATGCGCCACCGCTTGCTGAGTTCCTACGATCTGGTACGTGCATCTCTGACCAAAAAATTACAAGCCACGCTACCGCCACGCGACGATTGACATTTCGCGCGCGCTCTGCCCCAAGTTCGGCGACACACTCGTCCCGGAGCAGCCCATGAAATTGTCGCATCACATCACCCATTTGACCGGAGACAGCGACGGTTGGGATGTATTCTATCGCGCGCGGCGAATGATCCGGGACGGGCACGAGGTCACCGAATTGACCATCGGTGAACATGACATTCGAACAGATCTGTCGATCCTGGCCGCGATGGACGTCTCCGCGCGCGGTGGGCACACCGGATACGCCATGGTCCCCGGCACTGATTCACTGCGTGACACAGTGGCAGCCCGCGTGCAGGCGCGCACCGGCGTACCGACCACGCGCGACAACGTTCTGATCACGCCCGGCGGTCAGGCGGCCCTGTTTGCGGCCCATACAGCTGCGTGTGACCCCGGTGACGTGGGGCTGTTTATGGATCCCTATTACGCCACCTATCCCGGCACGATTCGGGCGGCAGGTGCGCAGGCGCGGGCCATTCAGACCCGAGCCGAAGATTCCTTTCAACCGCGTGCCGGACTGATCGAAGAGCAGGCCGCCGGGGCGGTTTCATTGCTGATCAACTCCCCTAATAACCCGACCGGGGTGGTCTATTCCGCGCAGACGCTGAGCGATATTGCCGGCTTGTGTCAGCGCCGAAATTTCTGGCTGATCTCGGATGAGGTTTACGACACACAGGTCTGGGAAGGTTCGCATATCTCACCGCGTTCTCTTCCTGGCATGGACCAGCAAACGCTGGTTGTCGGCTCAATGTCCAAGTCTCATGCCATGACAGGATCGCGCTGCGGTTGGATTGTCGGGCCTGAAACCGCAATTGAACATCTGATCAACCTTGCGACCCATACCACCTATGGTGTGCCCGGATTTATTCAGGACGCGGCAGAGTTTGCCTTGAATGCCGGTACTGCCCTTGAAGACAAAATCTCGGCGCCGTTCATCCGCCGCCGTGCCATTGCCATCGACATCCTGTCGCGCCAGCACGTGATCCATCTGGTTCCGGCGCAAGGGGCCATGTATCTGATGCTGGATATTCGTGCCACTGGTCTGAGCGGTGAGGCCTTTGCAAATGCGCTTTTGGACACCCACGCCATCGCCGTCATGCCCGGCGAAAGCTTTGGCAGATCTGCTGCTGGCCACATTCGCGTTGCGATGACGGTTGAGGATGAGAAATTCGCCGCATCCCTCGGAATTCTATGTGATTTCGCAGCTGGTCTGGCGCAGAAATCCGGAGCGGCGTAGAAGGTCAGAAGCGAAAGGTTGTGCGCAGGTTGAACACGTTGGCGTCAAGTCCTCCACCTGACTCGGGCAGCCCGTCAAAATCCTGCCGCAACGCCTCACCGCTGATAATGAAACGGTCGTTGATCGGATAGGCAACACCGATTCCATAAACCGCAGCCGTATCGCTATCGCCTGAGGTTTCAGCGCGTGCGGTCCCAACGACCACATATCCCAACGCCGAGCCGAAATCATACCCGCCGCGCAGCTTTAAGCGAGACATGCTGTCCAGGCTGCCCTCAGATTGGCCAAGGTCCAAGTTAAATCGGTTGTACTCAAGCTCGCCGCCCAGAACGATATTGCCGAAATCATAGTCGAAACCGACATGTGGCCCGAAAATACCGGTACTGCCCCCGCTACCTGCGGGCCCATCGACATCCGCATAACCGAAACTGAATCCAGCATAGGCTCCCGTCCAATCCTCGGCCAAAGTCGGACTGGCAAAAGCCGCTATTGCAGAGAACGATATTGCCTGGATCAGTTTCAACAGCAACTCCGAAAACGGAACGAGGTTTGCCCTCTTCACCCCAAACGCGGGGAAAATGGCCTCAATTCCCTATGATCAACTCATTTCACCAATAACCTAAGGTCAGGTTAACAGATTTCGAAGCTGCAGCGTAAAACTATTCTCACATCCTAGTGTTTGAATTGTGATTGCATCGGATTCGATGCGCCTTTCACACACCCGTTTACCCATGCGGAACAAACGTCGCAAACAGAACAGACTGTGTCGCCTCAATCTGCACCAATAAGGCCACTGCCACGAGGTGCCGATGCCAAATGAAAACTGGAAGATTTGCCTGATAAGCCGCACGATTGGTGCGGATCGCGGGCGTGCGGCACGTGGAAGACCATGAGCTGACGAATTTCTTTCCACCACGACATTCGATCTGACTCTGGAATACACCCATGAATGACCAATCCCGCTCAACCACTCGCAGCGGCGGTCGCGCCGCCCGACGCGCTGCGCGTGCCTCGGCCTTGCCCGATCACTTGCGCCCCGTTCGTCCAGGACTGCAAGGCGGCGTTTATCAACCGCTGGCGCAGCACGACCTTGAGCGTATTCACCAAACTGCGCTCAAAGCGCTGGAAACCATTGGCCTCGCTGATGCACCGCAAAGTGGGATCGACTATTTGACCGATGCGGGCTGCACTTTGGGCGATGATGGACGCCTGCGCTTTCCGCCCGCGCTGGTCGAAGATACCCTTGCCCGTGCCAATCGCGCCGTCACATTGCACAGCCGGGACGGAAAATTCGACCTCGATCTCAGCGGCACGCGGGTACATTATGGCACCGCCGGTGCTGCGGTGCACATGGTTGATGTCGACGGCCGGGAATACCGCGACTCGACGGTTCAGGATCTGCATGATGCCGCGCGGATTTGCGAGCATTTGGAAAATATCCACTTTGTTCAACGCCCCATGGTCTGTCGCGATATCGAAGACAACCGCGAGATGGATCTGAACACGATCTATGCCTGTTGTTCCGGCACCTACAAACACGTAGGCACGTCGTTCACCGACCCAAACTATGTCGCCCCGGCGATGGAGATGCTGCACATGATTGCAGGCGGTGAGGACAATTGGCGCGCACGTCCGTTTGTGTCGAATACCAACTGTTTTGTGGTGCCGCCGATGAAGTTCGCCACCGAAAGCTGCCTGGTGATGGAGGAATGCATCAAGGCGGGTATGCCCATCCTGCTGTTGTCTGCCGGAATGGCCGGGGCTACCGCGCCGTCAACCATCGCGGGCGCCATTGTTCAGGCCACCGCAGAATGTCTGGCCGGATTGGTTTACGTGAACGCGGTCAAACCCGGTGCGCCTGCGGTCTTTGGCACCTGGCCCTTTGGTCTGGACCTGCGCACAGGCGCGATGTCGGTGGGATCGGGGGAACAGGCCTTGTTGTCAGCGGGCTGCGCTCAGATGCATCGATTCTATGACCTACCCGGTGGGGCTGCCGCCGGGGCCAGCGATGCCAAGCTGCCAGACATGCAGGCCGGATGGGAGCAGATGTGTTCGAATGTCATGGCCGGGCTGTCGGGCCTTAACATGGTCTATGAGGCCGCCGGGATGCATTCGTCGCTGCTGGGGTTCTGCCACGAGTCGCTGATCCTCAGCGATGATCTGATTGGACAAGCACTGCGCTGCGTGCGCGGCATTGATGTATCTGAGGATACGTTGGCTCTGGATCAGATTGCGCAGGTGTGCATGGGTGGGCCCGGCCATTATCTGGGCACGGACGCAACGCTCAGCCGTATGCAATCCGACTATGTCTATCCCACTTTGGGAGACCGAACGTCACCCAAGGAATGGGCCGAGTTGGACAAGCCCGATCTGGTCGAGAAGGCCACAGCCCGCAAGCTTGAGATTCTGTCGACACCGTCACCGGCAAGATTCACCCCAGAGCTGGATGCCGAATTACGAACCAGGTTCAACATTCATTTGCCGCAGTAACCCGTTGATAACAGGCGGCCCGAGAGGGCTCGGACCGCCAACACAATCAGCAGGTTAGCCGTTGCTTGGGGGAAGCAAACCAGCCTCTTGTGCGATTGCGATCTCATCCACATCCAGCGCGCCATCGCCGTTTGCGTCCATCAACGCAAAGCTGTCGGCGTCAATATCGGGCAAGATGGCCTGCACTTCTTCGATGGTCAGAACACCATCGCCATTGGTATCCGCCGCGCTTAGCGCCAGCCCAAGGGTTGGCAGCCCGATCGCGATGGCAGAGATAAGTGTAAGATTTTGCAGTTTCATTGTGGTGCCTCTTGATTGGTTGCTTTGATATGTGAGTCCGGACAGCCGCAAGACATACGGGATCGAGGCATCGCGCCACCCCAACCTGCCGCGTCGCGTGAATTCGCGCCATTCTCTGCTGGATTGTCCGAGTCGCATCTGCAAGCAACCGCTGGGTGAAACGCGATATCCGTGTTTCGGCGAAATTTGCCCGATGGCGGCCAGCACATCCGGCGGGCACCTGCCTAAGATGCCAGCGAGGCCTTGAAAGAAAGAAAGGGGGCCGAAGCCCCCTTTTGAGTTTCGCCTTCCAGGCTCATATCGTTGACCGCCCGGTGTTTTTTTGCCTGCGGCCTGGACTGCGCATGGGGCGAGCGCACCCGCCCCGTGAAAGAGTGGGAAAGAGCAATATTCCGCCCCACCCTGTTCCCGGCCAACACGGGCATGTCGGCCGAGTGGAACAGGACGCCATGGGTAAGTCTTGGGCTGTGTCCTGTTCCGTATTTCGGCGGGGCCGGAATTCCGAGGGAAATCCTGGCCCCTACGCCCCATTGCCGGGGCGGTCTTTCCTAGCTACACCCGCTTGTCGCGCCGCAGGTGTTGCATTTCATGCAGGTGCCGTTGCGCACCAGAGTGTAGTTTCCGCATTCGCCACAAGGATCGCCCTCGTAGCCTTGCATCTTGGCTTTGGTACGGGCGTCCATGCTTGTTGCGACAGCAGTTTCAGCCGGGGCCTCAAAGCTGGCGGCGGGTTCGGCCATGCCGGTCACCTCGGCCTGACCTCCGTTGAACACCACAAGGTCTTGCGGCAGGCGTTTGCGCAGATACCCGGTCGAGCTGATTTGTTTCAGCACTTCCAGGGACTTGGACGCGGCGCTGTCGCTGATTTCCGAGACGTTTGAAACGCCTTCCTCTTCCCCGCGTCCGATATCGTCGAACGAGGCGCCTTCGGGTTTGACATGGGCCAGATCGGTGCGATCCAGATAAGACACAGCCAGTTCGCGGAAGATGTAATCCAGGATCGACGTCGCGTTCTTGATCGAGTCGTTGCCCTGCACCATCCCAGCCGGTTCAAACTTGGTGAAGGTAAAGGCGTCGACGAACTCTTCCAGCGGCACGCCATATTGCAGACCGACCGACACGGCGATGGCAAAGTTGTTCATCATCGCCCGGAAGCCCGCGCCTTCTTTGTGCATGTCGATGAAGATCTCGCCCAGCGACCCGTCCGAGTATTCGCCGGTCCGCAAGTACACCTTGTGTCCACCCACGATGGCCTTTTGGGTATAGCCTTTGCGCCGCTCGGGCATTCTTTCCCGATGCGAACGGACCAGTTCCTTGACCACCACCTTCTCGATGACTTTTTCGGCCAGAACGGCGGCCTTTTCAGCGAGTGAGCCGCTTTCCAGCACCTCTGCCGCTTCATCATCATCTTCGACCAGCGCGGCGGCCAGCGGTTGCGACAGTTTCGAGCCATCACGATAAAGCGCGTTGGCCTTCACACCCAGCGACCAGCTGAGCTCATAGGCTTTTTGGCAATCCTCGATGGTCGCGTCATTGGGCATATTGATCGTCTTGCTGATCGCGCCCGAGATGAAGCTTTGCGCTGCCGCCATCATGGTGATGTGGCTGTCTACGCCCAGGAACCGCTTGCCCTTCTTGCCGCAAGGGTTGGCGCAGTCGAAGATGGCGTAGTGCTCTTCCTTCAGATGCGGCGCACCTTCCAACGTCATGGTCCCGCAGACATGGTCGTTGGCCGCGTCGATATCTGCTTTGGTAAAGCCCAGATGACGCAGCAGATCGAAGGTTGGGTCATTCAGCTTGGCCGCTGGGATACCCAATACGCCAGTGCAGAAATCCTCGCCCAAGGTCCACTGGTTAAACACGAACCGGATGTCGAAGGCGCTTTCCAGTGCGGCATCCACCTTGGCCAGCTCATTGGGGCCAAAGCCATGACCGGTCAGCGAGGTGTGGTTGATCCCCGGCGCGTTGCCGATGGTGCCGTGACCAACCGCGTAGCCAACGATCTCTTCGATCTGAGCCGAAGAATAGCCCAGCTTTTCCAGCGCCGACGGCACCGAACGGTTGATGATCTTGAAGTATCCGCCGCCTGCCAGCTTCTTGAACTTGACCAGAGCAAAGTCGGGCTCGATCCCGGTGGTGTCGCAATCCATCACCAGACCAATGGTGCCTGTGGGCGCAATCACGGTCGCCTGAGCGTTGCGATAGCCGTGTTTCTCACCCAGGCTCAACGCCTCATCCCAAGCCGACATGGCCAGATCGATCAGACGCTTATCGGGGCAGTTGCCGTGGTCCAAAGGCACCGGTTTCACCGCGAGTTTCTCGTAGCCCTCAGTCACCCCCTGCGCTGCACGACGGTGGTTGCGAATGACGCGCAGCATATGGTCGGCATTGCGCGCGTACCCTTTGAAAGCGCCCAGTTCTCCGGCAATCTCGGCCGAGGTGGCATAGGCCACACCGGTCATGATCGCAGTCAGCGCACCACAGATCGAACGCCCCTCATCCGAGTCGTAGCTATAGCCCATATTCATCAGCAGACCGCCAATATTGGCATAGCCCAGACCGAGGGTTCGGAAATCGTAGGACAGTTTGGCAATTTCCTTGGACGGGAATTGCGCCATGGTCACCGAGATTTCCAGCGTCAGAGTCCACAACCGCGAGGCATGCATGTAGTCTGCTGCCTGGAACTCACCATCCTTGAGGAAGGTCAGCAGATTCATCGAGGCCAGGTTACAGGCCGTGTCATCCAGGAACATATATTCCGAGCACGGGTTCGAGCCGCGGATCTCGCCGTCTTCCGGGCAAGTGTGCCACTCATTCACGGTGTCGTGGAACTGGATGCCCGGATCGGCACAAGCCCAGGCCGCGTGGCCGACTTTCTCCCACAAATCCCGCGCTTTGACTGTCTTGGCAACCTTGCCATCGGTGCGGTTGATCAACTCCCAATCCGCGTCTTTTTCAACGGCTGTCAGGAACGCGTTGGTCACACGGATCGAGTTGTTCGAGTTCTGGCCCGAGACTGAGCTGTAGGCCTCGGAATCCCAGTCGGTGTCATATGTGGGGAATTCGATGCTGTCGTGACCCTGCCGCGCATAGTCCAGCACGCGCTTGATGTAAGTCTCTGGGATCGCGACCTTTTTGGCCTCGCGCACCGCCTTTTTCAGGCTGTCATTCTTGTTGGGATCATAGGCGTCATCTGCCGCGCCGTCCCAAGAGCGGATGGCCTCGAAAATACCGTTCAGCATCTTTTCGTGCATCTTCGATCCGGCAACGATCGAGGCCACCTTCTGTTCTTCGATTACCTTCCATTCGATGAATTGTTCGATGTCGGGGTGATCCGCATCGACAATCACCATCTTCGCTGCTCGACGGGTTGTCCCGCCTGATTTGATCGCGCCAGCCGCGCGATCACCGATTTTGAGAAAGCCCATCAGGCCCGAGGATTTGCCGCCACCTGACAGCGCCTCACCTTCGGCGCGCAGATGGCTGAAGTTGGTCCCAGTGCCCGAGCCGTATTTGAACAGCCGCGCCTCACGCACCCACAGATCCATGATGCCGCCTTCATTCACCAGGTCATCATCGACCGACTGGATAAAGCATGCATGCGGCTGCGGATGCTCATAGGCGGATTTTGATTTGATCAGTTTGCCGGTCTTGTAATCGACATAGTGGTGCCCCTGCGCCGGACCATCGATACCATAGGCCCAATGCAGACCAGTGTTGAACCATTGCGGCGAGTTTGGTGCGGCGCGCTGCGTCGCCAGCATATAGCGCATTTCGTCGAAATAGGCGCGCGCGTCTTCCTCGGTCGAGAAATAGCCGCCTTTCCAGCCCCAATAAGCCCAGGCACCGGCCAAACGGTCAAACACCTGCTTGGACGAGATTTCACCACCCATTTCCGCGTCGTCGGCAGGCACCGAACGCCACAGGAATTCGGGCACGTCTTTTTCTTTGACTTTCTTCAGCTTGGAGGGGACGCCCGCCTTGCGGAAGTATTTCTGCGCGATCACATCGCTGGCCACTTGCGACCAACTCGACGGCACCTCGATGTCGTCCAGCCGGAAAACAATGGTGCCATCGGGGTTGCGGATTTCCGACGTGGCGGACACGAAATCCAGCTCTGAATATGCGTCCTGCCCTGGTTTGGTGAATTTTCTCTCAATCTTCATGTCCGCGCCTTATTATTTACAGCCCAACTTCCGGTTCCAGACACCTGATATTGTGGTGCTCGGTGCCGCCCATTACCCACCGGAATCCAGACACAGGGCAATCGGTCGCCGCCAGAGGCAGCGCGCTTCCCGATCCAACGGTTGCACGTATGAATAAAGTGCTTTCCGACCCTCGCCCGTTGCCCACTCTCTGGTTTTCTATACCAGATTTAGTAGCAATCCTTCCGGCTCATACAATTTGGCGTATCTAGCCATATCCAGTCAACGTGCTTTTCCAACTTTTTTGAAATCTTTTTTGTTGACGCCGAAAGCTCTGTCCTGCCCATCGGGCGCTTGCCTGATTCCTCCACATCTTTATCCCCAAATCGCGCAGGCAAATGACGCAGTGCTCAAATCGAAATTCTTGTTTTTCCCGGCAAAGTTATTGGAAAATCATCATCCGGCTTCCCATTAACATAGATAACAGAGAATCATCGCAGCAACGGGTTTGCGCATGTCATACTGCCTCTTGCGAGCCGACCAAAAGGAGACGCCAGAACATGTTCAGACACATTCCTGCGCTGCTCGCTGTGTTGGCAATCGTGGCCTGCACACCACAAGATGTGCCAATCGGGTCGCGCAGCGCACAATTTCCAAGCTATCCTGAAAACCTGTTCAGCAGTTTCGAGACTGACTGCGCCGGACCCGGAGAAGACTTTTACAAAAACGGCCGCAACAGTGCGGAATGCCACGAAGTGCTACCACCCGAAGCAACCGCGTTTTTGATTCTTCGTTTCGGTGGTTACCCGCAAGACCTGCCAAAAATCGTCACACGGCTGGAATCATCCAAGAATTCGGACGGGTACCGCGTTGACGCGGATCTCTACTTCCTGGTCCCGCAACAGAATGGCGATGCGCTGCGCGTCCCGGTCGAAGGCACCGCATTGGATCGAACCTTTTCACAAATCTACCTCGGTTTCGGGGGAGAACCGGTCTAGCTTGGGCAGTCGGGATCACACAAAACCGCGTAGTTTCCACCATCGCCGAAAACTGCGGGATTGTTTGGGGGGTGGTCGAAGCGAGCGCAAACATTGTTGGTATAGGACGCGCAACTCGACAAAGGTCGAAACGAAAGGTCGATGCAAAACAAGGCCTACGCCTTTCCGCATTTCGAATGACTGAGCAAAGCGCGCGACACAACCGCTTTTTCTCTGGCAAGCCGAGCTTTTGAGGTGTCTTTTATGGAAACGGATCAAAAAATTTGTCCTTGCTGTCGGCTACCAACCCTGAGAGAACGCGGAAATTATGAAATCTGTATGGTGTGCTGGTGGGAAGATAACGGGCAAGACAAGAACTGTTGGCTTACATCGGAACCATGACGGATCCATGCCCGCAAATTGATCTCGAAAAACTCGAGTTTCTTTTGGACCGGGCAAGCAAACCAACCAACAGGTAGTTTTTGGACCCGATCAATGCATTCGCTGCCGTTTCAAGAAAAAGTGGTCGGGGCGGCAGGATTCGAACCTACGACCCCCTGTACCCAAAACAGGTGCGCTACCAGACTGCGCCACGCCCCGGACCGTGCGCCTTCCTAAACGCGCTGATCTGATTTGAAAAGCCCTAACAGGGCCAAATTGCAGGACCTTGAGAAAAAATTTCGTGCTGCATCTCGGTGCCCGGCACAATCCCATAGCGCGATGACAAACCAGCATTGATTTCCAGCACCGCATAGACCGAATCTCCACCCTCAATCGGGGTCAGATCACCGGGAACCGCGCCTTCATGCACATGTGTCACTGTGCCTCGCCGATCGACAAAGATCATATCCAATGGGATCAAGGTGTTTTTCATCCAGAACGCAACGCGTTGCGGCGGATCGAAAACGAACAGCATACCAGATCTGAGCGGCATTTCTTCGCGGAACATCAGCCCGCGCGATCTTTCTTGCGGCGTCACGGCCAGTTCGATGTCGAAACGGACTTCCGTTGCATCATTTCGCAACGCAACCCGATCTGCGCGGCACTCGGCCGAAGCAACAGAACTTAGCGCCAATGTCATAAAGGCGAGAACCCAGAAGAACCTGATCATGGGGTCCTCATCCGTTCAGAGCGGCCTCCCAAGCCAGCACCTGTGCAGCCATCCGGCCACGCTTGCCGTCGATCACCCGCATGGCAAGCGCCTCACCGGGCTGCAAATCAGCCAGGCCCGAACGGCGCAAGACTTCTATATGCAGGAACACATCTTCACTGCTGCCAAACACATTGGCGAAACCAAAGCCTTTGCCCTTGTCGAACCATTTGACACGCGCGGCCTCAAGCGGAGCTGTCGAAATGGCCGTAGGATCCATCTCGGCAAAATCGGCCAACATCATCATATCGCCACGTTCGGGCGGATCGATGCTCACCACTTCAACGGCCTGAACACCGCGATCCGTGCGATGTGTCATGATCTCGATACCAGCGCCATCCGCAATCGAGCTTTGCCCGAAATTGCGCAGCACATTGACGTGCAACAGAATGTCAGGACCACCTTCATCAGACACGACAAATCCGTACCCTTTGGCAGGGTCGAACCACTTTACGTGTCCGCGGACGCGGTACATGCTGTTCAGATCTTCTGGCACTGTCTTCTCTTCATGAAAACATTAACGTTTTGGAGTCTTCGGTTCTATGAGATTAACACACAAATTCAAGCCGAAAATCCCTTGCGTTTACAACATCTTGCATTTCACGTGACGTGAAAGTCACGGATTTAGGCGGGTCACCACCCAGCTCTTATCGCCTGAGTCCCGCCTCCACCGGAACCTGTCATGCAGGCGAAACGCCCCATCTGCCCAAAATTCGATCTCTAGCGGCCTTAGTCTATATCCTCCCCAAAACTCTGGCCTGGGTGGGTTAGTCCCGAGCTTTGCAGTGACCTTTGCGACCTCGGCCATCAGCGACGCACGGCTTTCCAGGGGCTGTGACTGGCGCGAGGCCCAAGCCCCCAATCTGCTTTTGAGGGAACGCGACGCATAATATTCATCTGCCTGCGCGCCGTTTTCCTTCGAAATTTCCCCGCGCACCCGAATCTGCCGACGCAGTGATTTCCAGTGCATCACAAAGGCTGCTTTGCCGGCGGAGTCCAATTCTGCAGCTTTAGCGCTTTGATAGTTTGTATAGAAAACAAACCCATCGGACTCGATCTCTTTCAACAATACCATACGGGCATTGGGCAAACCATCATTATCTACGGTTGCCAGGGCAATCGCATTGGGGTCATTTGGCTCGCTTGCTTCGGCCTCGTTCAGCCAGCGCTGCGCAATTTCAAACGGATTAGTCCCAGCAAATATGCCGCTGCGTTCGTCCATTTCCATCCCTCGGAAAGTATTAGGCACGACCCTAGGCCGAGAACCGCCCTACGGCAAGAGCGCACGGCCTTGATGCAGCGCTTTCAATGGCATAAACCAACCGAACGTAACGCGACGACAGGCGGAGATCCGAACATGTCAAATCAGTTGATGGCCGGCAAACGTGGCCTCATCATGGGGCTGGCCAATGACAAGTCAATTGCATGGGGAATCGCCCGCGCCTTGTCCGATGCCGGGGCAGAGCTGGCTTTTTCATACCAAGGGGATGCGCTGAAAAAACGCGTTGATCCGCTGGCCGAGCAATTGGGCAGCGACATCGTCCTGCCATGCGATGTCAGCGACGAGGCCTCGATTGATGCCCTCTTTACCGCACTTCAGGAGAAATGGGGCAAGCTGGATTTCGTTGTCCATGCCATCGGCTTCTCGGACAAGAACGAATTGCGCGGTCGTTACGTCGAAACCAGCCGCGCCAATTTCAATCTGACGATGGACGTTTCCGTATACTCCTTCACCGCGGTGATGCAGCGGGCGGAGAAGATGATGGGCGAAGGCGGCAGCGCCATCACGCTGACCTATTACGGTGCCGAGCAAGTCATGCCCCATTATAATGTGATGGGCGTGGCCAAAGCCGCGCTTGAGGCGTCGGTCAAATACCTGGCCGAGGATCTGGGCAAGGACGGTATCCGCGTCAACGCGATCTCGGCAGGTCCGATCAAGACATTGGCCGCCAGTGGTATCGGCGATTTCCGCTACATCATGAAGTGGAACGAATATAACTCGCCCCTGCGTCGCAACGTGACCATCGACGATGTCGGCAAATCGGCGCTGTATCTGCTCTCAGATCTGTCCAGCGGTGTCACCGGCGAAAACCTGCATGTTGACTCAGGTTATCATATTGTCGGCATGAAAGCCGTCGACGCGCCCGACATCGAAAAAGGATAAGGATCATGAGCGCCAAAGATCGTCTGCCGCACGAAAAAGGCTTTCACATCAGCTGGGATCAGATCCACCGCGATTCCCGTGCTCTGGCATGGCGGCTGGATGGGCAAGGGCCCGATGACGGCAATTGGCGCGCCGTGGTGGCGATCACCCGTGGCGGCATGGCGCCTGCGATGATTGTTAGCCGCGAGTTGGACATTCGCACGGTCGATACAATCAGTGTGCGGTCCTACCATCATCAGGAACAGGGCGAAGCCGAAGTGCTCAAAGCGCCCGATGCCGACCTGATGGGCGACGGAACCGGTATCCTGATCGTGGACGACCTTGTTGACAGCGGCAAAACCCTGGAGCTGGTGCGCGAGATGTACCCCAAGGCCCATTTCGCCACGGTTTACGCCAAACCCAAAGGCCGCCCGATGGTCGACACTTTCATCACCGAGGTCAGCCAGGACACCTGGATCTTCTTCCCCTGGGACATGGCCCTGCAATATGTCGAGCCCTATCGCGGCACCGACTGACTTCTTCTGTTCAAAAATACCTCGGAGCGCGAGGCAGAGCCTCGCCCAAAAATATCGGTCCTGCCATGGCTCATACACGCACCAGCGCCACGTTCCCCCCTCCGGTGATGGAGGCGCGCCGCTGGCTTGACGGTGTAACCTTCAGCGACGACACACCATTGATCAATGTCAGCCAGGCCGCGCCGGTGGATCCGCCGCCCTTGGCGCTGCGACAGGCCATGGCCGAGTTTACGCTCTCACAAGACAGCGCCCATCTTTATGGGCCGGTGCTGGGCAACCCGGATCTGCGCGCTGAATTGGCCCAGCAGATCAGCACCCATTACGCCGCCAAGGTCGAAGCCGATCAGGTGGCCATCACCTCAGGCTGCAACCAGGCGTTTTCTGCGGCGATCTCGGCGCTTACCGATCAAGGGGATGAGGTCATCCTGCCGACCCCGTGGTATTTCAACCATAAAATGTGGCTCGACATGGCGGGCGTGCGCGCGGTCGATCTGCCAACGGGGGACGACCTGTTGCCCGACCCGGAACAGGCACGTGCACTCATCACCGACAAAACGCGCGCAATTGCGCTGGTGACCCCCAACAACCCCGGCGGCGTTGAATACCCCGCCGAACTGATGCTCGCGTTTTTTGAACTGGCGCAAGAGACTGGTATCCATCTTCTGGTCGACGAGACCTATCGCGATTTCGACAGCCGGTCCGGCCCGCCGCACGATCTGTTCCAGCAACCGGGCTGGGATCAGACCCTTGTGCATCTCTATTCCTTTTCCAAAGCCTATCGCCTGACCGGGCATCGCGTCGGCGCGCTGGCCACCAGCCCCGCGCTGCTGTCCGAGATCGAGAAATTTCTGGATACCGTCGCCATTTGCCCCGGCCAGTTGGGCCAGTTCGCGGCCCTTTGGGGGATGCAGAACCTGTCACAATGGGTGGCCGGGGAACGGGATGAAATCCTGGATCGCCGCGCCGCCATTGCCGAGGGCATGCCTGCACTCGAAGCCAAAGGATGGAAGCTCTTGGGGCTGGGCGCGTATTTTGCCTATCTCGAACACCCGTTCGACATCGCGTCTGACGATCTGGCGCGCCAGTTGGTGAAGGATGCAGGCATTTTGCTGCTGCCTGGTACAATGTTCATGCCCGACCATGATCCAGCTGGAAAACAACAGTTGCGCGTGGCTTTTGCCAATCTTGACCGCGCCGGTATCACGCAATTGTTTGACCGGTTGCAGGCTCTGACCTTCTAAGCTTGCCCCCCGGCAGTCGGCGTCGTATTCAAAGCCGCACCCACTCGGGTTCAAACCCGCAAACACTGAACAAGAGGGCACCATGGCCGCAGGCATGAAAAACCTATCAAAGACATTTGTATGGATCCTCATGGGCCTGCTGATGCTGGGTCTGGCCGGGTTCGGCGCCACCAGCCTGACGGGGACCGTCCGGACCGTGGCGCAGGTCGGCGACGAAAGCATTTCGGTTGATACCTATGTGCGCGAGCTTCAGAACGAAATCCGTGCGATCGAGGCGCAGACGCGTCAGCCGATGCAGATTTCGCAGGCCTATCAACTGGGTCTGGATCAACTTGCCCTGTCGCGTCTTGTCGCGCAGGCGGCATTGGACAATGAAGCGGCCCAGCTTGGCGTGTCGGTGGGCGATGAAAACCTGCAAAACGAGATCGTGCAGATCGAAGCGTTTCAAGGCGTGAACGGCACGTTCGACCGTGAAGCCTATCGGTTTCAACTGGAACAGGCCGGGTTGAGCGAATCTGAGTTCGAGGAAGATCTGCGCAAGGATTCTGCGCGCACGCTTGTGCAGGGTGCGGTCACCAGTGGTGTTCAGATGCCCGCAATCTTTACCGAAGCCTTGGCAAATTATGTGCTGGCCCGGCGCAGCTTCACAGTTGCAACTTTGGACGAATCCGCACTGGAGTCTGAGGTCCCTGCCCCTACCGATGCTCAAATCCAGGCGTATTACGATGACAATACTGACCAATTCACCCTGCCCCGCACCAAAAGACTGACTTATGTGGTTCTTTCACCCGACAGCCTGCTGGACTCGATCGAGGTGGATGAAGACGCGATGCGCAAGCTCTATGAAGACCGCGCCAGCCAGTACCAACAGCCCGAGCGGCGCCTTGTCGAACGTCTCGTCTTTTCTGACGAGGCCGCGGCAACCGAAGCCTTGGCCCAGTTCGAGGTCGGTGGGGCGACGTTCGAACAATTGGTTCGTGCCCGCGATCTGGAACTGAGCGATGTTGATCTCGGTGATGTGACCCGCGAAGATCTCGGTGACGCTGCAGATGCCGTATTTGGCGCCGAGATCGATGACGTTGTGGGGCCACTGCCTTCTGTCTTTGGCCCAGCCCTGTTTCGCGTGAACGGTGTACTTGCCGAAAGCAATGTCAGCTTTGAGGACGCACAGCCGGAATTGCGCGAAGAACTAGCCGCAGACCGTGCGCGCCGCCAGATCGAGGCGCAAGCCGAAGATCTCAATGACCTATTGGCCGGGGGCGCGACGCTGGAAGAACTGGCCAGTGAATCCGACTTGGAACTGGGCACAATCGACTGGACCAGCGAGGGTGGCGAAGGCATAGCCGCCTATAACGAATTCCGGGCAGCGGCGCAGGCCGTGCAAGAGGGTGATTTCCCCGAGATCGATTTCCTTGAGGACGGCTCGATCTTTGCACTGCGGCTCGAAGAAGAACTGGCACCCCGTCCCGAACCCTTGGACAGCGCGCGCGAGCGCGTGGCTGGAGCCTGGGTTCAGCAGGAAATCGCGAAGGCTCTGCAAGAGCAAGCCAACACCGTGCTGACACAACTGGCCACAGATGGTGACTTTACCGCCACCGGTCTGCCTTTCCGCGTGGAAAATGCGCTGACGCGCACTGCGTTCCTGGATGACGTGCCCGCTGATTTCATGTCTCAGGTCTTTGAGATGGACACCGGTGAAATGCGCGTCATTTCGGGGCCCGGTGCGGCCTATATCGTGCGTCTGGATGAGGAATTGCCCCCGGCAGAAACCGATGAGCAACGCCGTATGCAAGAGGCGCTGGCCGCACAGATGAATCAGGAGCTGGCCCAGAACATCTTTGAAATCTATGTCCGTGACGCGCAGACACGAGCCCGACCGGTTGTGGATCAGCAAGCGCTGAACGCCGTGCAAGCCGCCTATTGAACGAGACCTGACATGTCCCTGACACCCGAGTACGACAGTTTCGCGCGCGCCTATGAAGCGGGCGAAAACCAAGTCGTGTATACGCGCCTTGCAGCGGATCTGGATACGCCGGTTTCGCTGATGCTCAAACTGACCGGTGCGCAGAAAGATGCGTTCATGCTGGAATCGGTCACCGGTGGTGAAGTCAGGGGCCGGTATTCGATCATCGGTATGAAACCCGATCTGGTGTGGCGCTGTCACGGCGAAGGCTCGGCCCTGAACCGCTCGGCCCGCTATGATGCCGAGGCCTTTGTTCCGCAGGACGGCAACCCGATGGACAACCTGCGCGCGCTGCTGGCTGAAAGCCGTATTGAACTGCCGGATGACCTGCCGCAAGCGGCGGCCGGGCTGTTCGGGTATCTGGGGTATGACATGGTGCGTCTGGTTGAACATCTACCAGATGTGAACCCAGATCCTTTGGGCCTGCCCGATGCGATCATGTTGCGCCCGTCTGTGATTGCCGTGCTGGACGGTGTCAAAGGCGAGGTGACCGTGGTGTCTCCGGCCTGGGTCAGTGACGGACAGTCGGCAAAGGCAGCTTACGCGCAAGCTGCAGAACGTGTGATGGATGCGGTTCGCGATCTGGAACGCGCGATGCCAAGCGAGACACGCGATCTGGGCGAAGCGCTTGAGGCCGGCCCGCCTGTCTCGAACTTTACCAAATCCGGATATATGGAGGCGGTCGAGAAGGCCAAGGAATACATCCGCGCCGGTGACATCTTTCAGGTCGTTCCGGCGCAGCGCTGGACCCAGGATTTCCCGCAACCTCCTTTTGCGCTCTATCGCTCGCTGCGGCGCACCAACCCGTCGCCTTTCATGTTCTATTTCAACTTCGGCGGCTTTCAGGTCGTAGGGGCCAGCCCCGAGATCCTTGTGCGGGTCTTCGGCAGCGAGGTTACCATCCGCCCCATCGCGGGCACTCGCCCGCGCGGTGCCACGCCGGAAGAGGACAAGGCAAACGAATTGGATTTGCTTGCGGACAAGAAAGAGCTCGCCGAGCATCTGATGCTTTTGGATCTGGGCCGCAACGATACGGGCCGTGTGTCCAAGATCGGCACTGTGCGCCCGACCGAAGAGTTCATCATCGAGCGCTATAGCCATGTGATGCATATTGTATCGAACGTGGTGGGCGAGCTGGCCGAAGACAAAGACGCGCTGGACGCGTTCTTTGCTGGGATGCCTGCAGGGACCGTCTCGGGCGCACCCAAGGTGCGCGCAATGGAAATCATTGATGAGTTGGAGCCTGAAAAACGCGGCGTCTATGGCGGTGGGGTTGGTTATTTCAGCGCCGGTGGCGATATGGACATGTGCATCGCCTTGCGCACAGCCATCGTGAAAGACCAGAAGCTTTATATCCAGGCCGGTGGCGGCGTTGTTTATGACAGCGACCCCGAAGCGGAGTTCATGGAAACCGTTCACAAATCGAACGCGATCCGTCGGGCAGCTGCGGATGCGGCCCGGTTTACCGGAAACGGGAATTCATAGGCTTATCCCAATAGGGGCTGACCTTTGACAGGCGGCAGAGAGCATTCTGCCGCCTTTGCACATTACTGGATTTCGTGCAGCATCACAGCAGAGATCGGAGCCATCGCCACCCGGCTGCTGCGATCTTCCAGCCCCCATAGCAAAAGGGCCGAGATCGTTTCGGGGCGCAAACGGCCCAGCATCACAACCGCGCCCTCTTGCCCGGCGCGGAAGGCCGCTTGGTCCAGGAACCTCCGCATAACATTTGGATCCTGCCGTGCACCGTCGAAGTCGCGGAAGACAACGCTGGACGGAACGCCATTGCGCGCAGCCAGCTTTTGCACGGTGTTAAGACCCTTGCCCTGCGTGACCAGGCCACGGCCTGTGTCCCCGGCAATCACCGCCACTTGGTCAGCCAGTTTGCGGTTGCCCTGAATACCGGTGTTCACGCCTTCCAGTATGCCCACCGTCTCGGGCAGTTGGTCCAGCCAGACCGAGAACGACACTTCGGCATCCTGCGCGCTGGCGCCAACGGGCAGATCGGCCAGGGCCAGCACTTCAAATCCGGCGGCGCGATAGCGCTCCATCTTGGCTGCTGCATCCGGGTCCTCCGGGCTGACAGCAAAGCTGAGCGGATAGGGAAAATCCTGCAACGCCTCGGCCCCAAACGCGCCTTCATCATCGATCAGAATGATCGACATCAGCGGCTTGGCCTCGGGGTTTTCAAACTTGGCGGCATAATCCTGAATCGGCTTGCCCGTTTTCGGATCTGTCGCCGCATCCTCAGCCGCAGATGCTTCTTTGTCCTGCGCGGTTTCCCGCTCAGGCAGCGGTACCACACGCTTGCCAACCTGCGTCGGAGCGGGAGCGGTCTGATTTCCCCCGATTTGCGGCAGAGTCGCGATACGAGGTGATTTCTGCTCGGCTGGCTTTTCTTCAGCCTCAACCGGAGTGGCGTTGACCTGAGGCAGATCGGGTGTATCGAACTCGATCAACTGGGGCTTTTGAGCCTGGGGTTCGCTTGGCTGCAGCGGAATGTCTTCCTGACGTGGGATCGCTGCGGGCACTTTTTGGGGATCGGGTTTAGGCTCTGGTTGCACAATCGCGACCTCAAATTCTTCCTCGTTCTTCGGCTCTGGGGCAGTTGCAATTTCGTCCGCGATATCTTCGACGGGCTGCGACGGGGTCTCGGCAACGACCTCGGGTGCGGGCAGTGGGGCGGCTTCTTCTTCAACCACTGGCTCTGGTGCCGGCGGAGCCGTCGTCACCACTTCGGGTTGCGAATCTTGAGTGGGCGATTGCGGAACAACACCTGGGGCCTGCAGCGCCACCGGAGTCGCCGAGGCCACCACAACGGGCGCAGAATTTCCAATGCCCGGAGTACCTAAGCCCTGATGCGCAGAGTTTGCCTCGGTCACGGGTTGGGTGTCGGCCTCAACCTCGAGCCCGTCCAGATTGACCAAGCTATCAGCTTCTGCCGACGGGCTTTCCGGGCCAACCGGTGGCAGATCAAGAAGATCGGCGCCAGCATCAGCCGCAGCCACGGAGGCGACCTCTTGCACATCGGGAACCACTACCTCTTGCGGTGCCTGCTCGGCCACCTCAGGCTTGCGCGCCAATGGTGATGTCACCGACAGCACCACGCCCAGGATCAGGACAGTCAATGCCCCTATGATCACTCCACCGAAAAAACCGCTCATCGAACTCTCGCCTTTCGCGTTGTTTTCTGCCTCACTCGCCCATGCGCCATCTGCTGCGGCACTTGCCCGCCCGGTGGCCTCAAGGGGAATGTCCTCTTGACGCTGCCGCACAAGCCTGAGCATGTATGTCGCGACATTATACCGTGGCTCGGGCCTGCATCGCCAGCCCGAAATGCCAAAGACAAGATAAGTACCCAAATGCTGCTGCTGATCGACAACTACGATTCGTTTACCTACAACCTGGTTCATTATTTGGGCGAGCTTGGGGCCGAAATGGTCGTGCGCCGCAATGATGCGCTGGATGTGCAAGAAGCGATGGCAATGAACCCTGCCGCCATCCTTCTCAGCCCCGGCCCCTGTGACCCCGATCAGGCGGGTATCTGCCTGGCCCTGACCGAAGCCGCCGCCGAGACGCGGACGCCGCTGATGGGCGTCTGTCTGGGGCATCAGACCATTGGGCAGGCCTTTGGCGGCAAGGTGGTGCGCTGCCACGAGATCGTGCACGGCAAGATGGGCACGATGTCCCATGGTGGCAAAGGCCTTTTTGCCGGCCTGCCATCTCCGTTCGAAGCGACACGCTATCATTCCCTGATCGTGGAACGCGAAACTCTGCCCGAGTGCCTTGAGATCACGGCAGAGCTTGAAGACGGCACGATCATGGGGCTTCAGCACCGCGAGCTTCCGATCCATGGCGTTCAGTTCCACCCGGAATCCATCGCTTCAGAGCATGGTCATGCCCTGCTCAAAAACTTCCTGAAAGAGATGAAAGTCCCCGCATGAGCGACGCTCTTAAACCGCTGATCGGTGCTGCGGCTGATCGGCCCCTGACCCGTGCCGAGGCTGAAAAAGCCTTTGAGATCCTGTTCGACGGTGCAGCGACGCCCAGCCAGATTGGCGGGTTGTTGATGGCCATGCGCACCCGGGGCGAAACGGTTGATGAATATGCCGCAGCCGCCGCCGTGATGCGCGCCAAGTGCAACGCGGTTCAGGCCCCCGCGGGCGCGATGGACATCGTAGGGACGGGTGGCGATGGCAAGGGTACGCTGAACATCTCGACCGCAACTGCCTTTGTCGTGGCGGGCGCAGGTGTCACCGTGGCCAAGCACGGCAACCGCAATCTCAGCTCAAAATCAGGCGCCGCTGACGCGCTGGGACAGATGGGCATCGACGTGATGGTCGGCGCGGAAACCGTTGAGAAAGCGCTAAAAGAGGCCGGGATCGGTTTCATGATGGCGCCGATGCACCACCCGGCCATCGCCCATGTCATGCCCTCCCGGCAAGAGCTTGGGACCCGGACGATTTTCAACATCCTGGGACCGCTGACCAACCCCGCAGGCGTCAAACGCCAGCTCACCGGGGCATTCAGCCGTGACCTGATCCGCCCCATGGCCGAAACCCTGCGCCTTTTGGGCTCGGATCACGCCTGGTTGGTCCACGGCTCGGACGGTACGGATGAGCTGACCATCACCGGCATCAGCTGGGTTGCCTCTGTCGAAGATGGCCAGATCAAAGAGGCTGAACTGCACCCCGAAGATGCAGGCCTGCCCGTGCATCCGTTCGAGGCCATTCTGGGTGGTACACCCGAAGATAACGGCAAGGCCTTCCGCGCTTTGCTGGAGGGCGAACCTTCGGCCTATCGCGACGCGGTGCTGTTGAACGCAGCCGCTGCGCTTGTGGTGGCGGATGCTGTCACGGATCTGCGCGAAGGTGTTGCCAAGGCCGCCGAAAGCATCGACAGCGGGGCCGCAAAAGACAAGATCGCCACCCTGGCCCGTATCACACAGGAAGCCGCATGACCGAGACCGTTCTGGACAGGATCAAAGCCTATAAGCTTGAGGAAGTTGCGGCGGATAAGGCGCAGAAATCCCTTGAGGTTTTGGAATCCGAGGCGCACGAAGCCTCGGAACCGCGTGGCTTTGCCAAAGCGTTGAACAAGGCCACTCGCACAGGCTATGGCCTGATCGCCGAGGTCAAGAAAGCCAGCCCCTCCAAAGGTCTGATCCGCGCCGATTTTGATCCGCCTTCGCTGGCCCAAGCCTATGAGGCGGGTGGCGCGGTCTGTCTGTCGGTGCTGACCGATACGCCCAGTTTCCAGGGTGCCAAAGAGTTCCTGGTGGCCGCACGCGAAGCAACTTCTCTGCCCGCGCTGCGCAAGGATTTCATGTATGACCCCTATCAAGTGGTCGAGGCGCGCGCGCTCGGGGCGGATTGCATTCTGATCATCATGGCCTCGGTCAGCGACGCGCAAGCGGCTGAGCTTGAGCAGACCGCTTTTGACTGGGGCATGGATGTTCTGATCGAAGTGCATGACGCCGAAGAACTGGAACGCGCGACCGATCTGAAAAGCCCCCTATTGGGCATAAACAACCGCAATCTCAAGACCTTCGAGACCACTCTTGATACGACACGGCAATTATCCAAACTGGTTCCGGTGGACCGGACGATTGTGTGCGAGAGCGGGCTCAGCACGCGCGAGGATCTGGCCGATATCGCGCGCTATGGCGCGCGGTGTTTCCTGATCGGCGAAAGCCTGATGCGGCAGGATGACGTGGAACAAGCAACGCGTGATCTGCTGGCGAACCCTCTGGTTCCCGGGGTGATGTGATGGCACTCACCCATTTCGACGCGCAAGGTCAGGCCCACATGGTCGATGTCTCGGACAAAGCCGTCACAGACCGCGTGGCCGTTGCGGCGGGTCATATTCGCATGGCGCAGGCCACCTATGACCTGATCACCGAAGGGCGAGCGAAAAAGGGCGACGTGCTGGGCGTGGCCCGGCTGGCTGGGATCATGGGTGCCAAGAAAACACCTGACCTGATCCCATTGTGTCACCCTCTGCCGGTCACCAAAGTCGCTGTGGAACTGACGCTCGACCCGGATTTGCCCGGTGTTCAGATCGAGGCGACCGTCAAAACCTCCGGCCAGACCGGGGTTGAGATGGAGGCGCTGACGGCGGTCTCGACTGCCGCGTTGACCGTCTATGACATGACCAAAGCCGTGGACAAGGCGATGGAGATCGGCGGCATCCGCGTATTGCTGAAAGACGGCGGCAAATCAGGCCGTTACAAGGCGACATGATCACCGTCAAAGAGGCGCGCGCCCTGCTTTTCGATCTGGTCTCGCAGTTGCCTTGTGAGACTGTGCCGCTGGCGCACTCCGCCGGACGTGTGCTGGCCAAATACGTGACAGCAATGCGTGATCAACCCCCGTTTGCGGCATCTTCCATGGATGGCTATGCAGTCAACTCGACCGAGGTTGAGCTGCACGCCATGTTCAAGGTTATCGGCGAATCCGCTGCTGGGAACCGTTTCGATGGGTCGGTCAGCGCAGGACAGGCCGTTCGCATCTTTACCGGCGCGCCGATGCCAGATGGCACCGATTTTGTGGTCATTCAGGAAGACATCGACCGGCGCGGAGATCTGATCACAATCTCGGACGATCCGGGAACCAAAACAAATGTGCGGCCTGCGGGGGTGGATTTTACCGCAGGTACGGTGATCTCTGCCCCGCGTCTTTTGCGACCCGAAGATGTGGCGCTGATGGCGGCGATGAATATCGCCGACGCACCTGTGACCCGCCGCCCCACGGTAGCGCTGATCTCAACCGGTGATGAATTGGTTATGCCCGGCGAAACCCCGGGCCCAGACCAGATCATCGCGTCAAATACCTTTGGCCTTAAAGCCTTGCTGGAAGGTCTTGGAGCAGAGGTGCGGATGCTACCCATTGCGCGCGATACGGTGTCGTCGCTTGAAATGGCGTTTGAGCTGGCCAAAGGCGCCGATCTTGTCGTGACCATCGGTGGTGCTTCGGTTGGTGATTATGATCTGGTGGCAGACGTATCGCACAGCCTTGGGATGGAGCGGTCTTTCTACAAAATCCGTATGCGGCCTGGAAAACCCCTGATGGCGGGCCGGATGGGCGATGCGGCCATGGTTGGCCTGCCGGGCAATCCGGTCAGCGCCATGGTCTGCGGCTATCTTTTCTTGGCCCCGATGATCCGTAAGATGCTTGGGGTCGCGCAAACAGTGCCACCGTTCCAGACCGCCAAGCTGGCGGAACCGCTGACCCCGAACGGCCCGCGCGAACACTATATGCGCGCAGTTATTGGCCCGGACGGTATCCGGGCATGCGCCGATCAGGACAGCTCACTGCTGAGTGTTCTGGCCGAGGCGAATGCCTTGCTGGTCCGCGCCCCCAATGATCCTGCCCGCGCCACTGGCGAAGAGGTCGAATACCTGCCGATCTGACAGAACACCGCTCTATCCGTTGACACAAAACGTGAACATGCGTAGAACAAAAGAAAACGCATAAGCCACGAGGTGCGAGCGATGTTGACCAAGAAACAGTTGGATTTGCTGGAATTCATCCATAAACGCGTGCAAGCGGATGGTGTTCCCCCTAGCTTTGATGAAATGAAGGCGGCTTTGGACCTGAGATCCAAATCCGGCATTCACCGATTGATCACAGCGTTGGAGGAGCGCGGCTTTATCCGCCGTTTGGCGCACCGCGCCCGCGCGATCGAGATCGTGAAGCTGCCCGAAAGCCTGGGCGGAGAGCCCACCGCCGGTTTCAACCCGCGTGTGATCGAAGGCGACCGGCCCTCGGGCCCACGGCCTGCAAATTTTGAACCGGTTACCGTGGACGCGATGGAACTGCCGGTCATGGGCCGCATTGCCGCTGGTGTGCCGATTGAGGCGATCAGCCATGTCTCACACCGCGTCGCTGTTCCCGGCAGCATGGTGTCGGGTCAGGGTGAGCACTACGCGCTGGAAGTGCGCGGCGATTCGATGATCGAGGCGGGGATCAATGACGGTGACGTGGTGGTGATCCGTGAAACCAACGTTGCAGACAATGGCGACATCGTGGTGGCTCTGGTCGAGGATCAGGAAGCCACTCTGAAACGGTTCTTCCGCCGCGGTCAGGCCATCGCGCTTGAGGCTGCAAACCCGGCCTATGAGACGCGCGTTCTGCCGCAGGAAAAGGTTAAGGTTCAAGGGCGGTTGGTCGGCCTGATCCGCAGCTATTGATCCCGTTTGCGGGGCTGCGGTGACCACAGCCGGAACCCCGTGACCGCGCTGGTGGTGGTGATCTTGCCATCTGTGATGGCCAGGCTGCCGGTCTGGCGCAGCATATGAGGATCGATGATCTGGCATGCGCCATCAAGGTGCAGCGCCACCGGGGCGACAACGATTTGATGTCCCAGGCATTCGCTGAACTGCCCGGCGGCACGTTTGCCGGTCAGATGCACAAGTTCCTTACCGCCCAGTAGATATCTCTGAATACTCGCAGGCTCATGCGGCCAGCGCCCCGCCGCAAGCGGTTGGTCCGCCCCGTCGCCGTCATTTTCAAGCCAGACGGTGGCGATAAAGCCGCTGCCTTTGGCCTTGCTCAAAGCCCTGCCCTCATCCGTCATCACGCCGATCAGCCCGCCGGTATCGGCCACCAGAATCTCGGGCCGGTGCCCCTGCCCCCAGAACGCCATCGCAAACAGCGCAGGCGCAAGACCCAGCCATCGCGCGCGCCCCTGCCAAAGGATCACCCACAATAGGCCCAAGGTCAGCACGGGCAGAACCAAGTCAGGTGGGCTGGCAACAAAGCCCTGAGCGCCGTTTAGTCCTGAAACAAACTCTGCCACGTCCAGAATCCAGCCCAGGCCAAGGCCCATCACCGCCATTGGCATCCACTCCAGCCCCAAGGGCGCCAGCAAGGCGGCGACCACCGCTGCCGGGACCACAACAGTACCCATGACCGGAACCGACAAGAGATTGGCCACAAGGCCGTAATGCGACATGGTGTTGAAATGCGCGGCGCCGATGGGCGCTGTCGCCAGGCCCGCAATGCCCGAAGACATCAAGACCCCTAGAACGGGTCGCAACCATTTGGGCCCCGGCAGTTGGTTTTGCCGCCATACGCCAAAGATGGCGACCAAGGCGGTGGTGGCCGCAAAGGACATCTGAAATCCGGGGCTAAACAGCGACTCGGGTCGCAGTATCAAGACAATCAGCGCGGCCACAGCAACTGCGCGCAAGGATATGGCGCGGCGGTCGATCAGTACTGCCCCCAAAAGCACAGTGACCATCACAAAGGCGCGCTCGGTCGCGACGTTGCCACCGGATAACAACAGGTAGATGACCGCGGCAACAAGCGCACAGATCGCGGCCAGCTTGCGCACCGGCCAACGCAAGGCCAGCGTCGGGATAGCCGAAAACCCAATGCGGCAGGAGAGAAAGACAAACCCCGTCAGCAATCCCATATGCAGACCGGAAATCGCCAACAGATGCGCCAGGTTAGAGGCCCGTAATGCCTCAAGACTCTGTTGGCTTATGCCGCTGCGATCGCCGGTGGTGACGGCGGCTGCAAAACCGCCCACTTCACCGGGTAAGATCTTGCGAACATGATGAGAAATCGCGATGCGCCAGGCCGTGATCCTGACGCCGTCCAACCCGTCCTGCGGCCCGGCAATCGTCAACACCGGCGACCGGGTATAACCAACCGCACCCAGTCCTTGGAACCAGGCATGGCGGCGAAAATCGAACCCTCCGGATTCGATAGGGCCCTGCGGTGGCGACAGAAGCGCTGTGGTCATGATCCGTTGTCCGGGGGACAGATCAACCGTGTCGCCATGAATGGAAAGCCGGACGCGCGTTGGGCGTTGATCGGCGCTTACATCCCCAAGTCGCACCCGATCCAATGTCACCCGCAGCGCGTCCGACGCAGAGCGGTCCAGCGCCACGACCCGCCCCTCGACCGGGCCGTAGAAACGCCAATCCAGAACCGGCTCTGCAACCATATGGGCCCGCGCCCCGGCCAGCAGAAAACCGCAGCCAACAAGGGTCAGGCCAAACAAGAGCGGTGCCCAGGCCGCAGAGAGGCTGCGTCCCCATACCCAGGTACCGCCGGTCAGGAGGAGAACCCAACCGTAATTCTGAGGGCCGGGTTCAAACCGCAGCCCAAAATAGATCCCAATACCAATCGCCAGGCATACTGGCGACCACGGAAACCAATAACCCCTCTGGTTCAGCAGAGCCGTCTCGATCCCCGTCAGAACACGCATGGTTGCCCCCGTCCTTCGGGCTCGTTAGACAGTCGCCAAACTAAGCCCGCTCCGGTTACCAAAAGGTTAATCCCCACCATGTCCGAACAGGTCGTCACCCGTTTCGCCCCCTCGCCCACTGGCTTTCTGCATATCGGTGGTGCGCGCACTGCGCTGTTCAACTGGCTTTTTGCGCGCGGACGTAGCGGCAAGTTTCTGCTGCGGATCGAGGACACGGATCGCGAACGTTCAACCCCCGAGGCGACAGCCGCGATTCTGCAAGGGATGTCCTGGCTGGGGCTGGACCACGATGGCGATGTGATCAGCCAGTTCGAGGGTGCTGCCCGCCATGCAGAGGTTGCGCATCAGCTTTTGGCAGAAGGCAAAGCGTATAAGTGCTTTTCGACACAGGACGAGATCACCGCGTTCCGTGAACAGGCCCGGGCCGAGGGAAGATCGACCTTGTTCCGCAGTCCGTGGCGCGACGCTGATCCGTCAACCCACCCGGACGCGCCTTTTGCGATCCGCATCAAGGCACCACAGGATGGCGTGACCGTGATCCGCGATCAGGTGCAAGGCGATGTCACCATCCGCAATGATCAGTTGGACGACATGATCCTTCTGCGCTCGGACGGCACTCCGGTCTATATGCTGGCTGTGGTTGTCGACGACCACGATATGGGTGTGACCCATGTGATCCGGGGCGATGATCACCTCAACAATGCTGCGCGTCAGATGATGATCTATGAAGCGATGGGCTGGGACGTCCCTGTCTGGGCGCATATCCCGCTGATTCATGGGCCCGATGGCAAGAAACTGTCGAAACGCCATGGCGCTTTGGGGGCGCAGGAATACCAGGCGATGGGATATCCCGCTGCCGGCATGCGCAACTACCTGGCGCGTCTGGGTTGGAGCCATGGTGACGATGAATTCTTTACCGATGAGCAAGCCCGAGAATGGTTCGATCTGGATGGCATTGGCAAAAGCCCGGCGCGGTTTGATCTGAAGAAACTGGAAAACCTATGCGGTCAGCATATCGCGGTCTCGGACGATGCCGCGCTGCGGCAAGAAGCCGAGGATTACCTGGTCGCGGCCGGTCTTCCGGCGCTGAGCGAGACACAATCTGGTGATCTGGAACGCGCCATGTATTGCCTGAAAGAACGCGCCCGAACTTTCCCAGAACTCCTTGAAAAAGCGCACTTTGCCCTGACGTCACGCCCAATCCAACCCGATGAAAAAGCAGCAAAAGCGCTGGCTTCTGTATCCGATGGTATACTGGATGAATTGACGCCGCAGTTGCAAAGTGTTAGCTGGACGCGGAACGAACTGGAGGAGACCCTGAATTCCTACGTGGAAGCCAAAGGGGTCAAGTTCGGCAAACTGGCGGGTCCGTTACGCGCGGTTCTGGCCGGACGCGCTGTAACACCTTCGGTCTTCGACATGATGCTGGTGCTGGGACGTGAAGAAACCCTGGCGCGGCTTTCAGATGCAGTGACTTAATCCCGACCTTCACATTCGGGTAACGCAGCTGCGCTAACACCCGGACTGCGCGTCCTTGCGCAGCCGTTGCCCGCAGGCCCGGTTTCGGCGCCGATATGCGAAGAATGAGGAAGGGAAAATATGACCGACAGCAACAAATCAGCCACCCTTACAGTTCATGGCGAAACCTACGAGTTGCCGGTTCACTCGCCCACGGCAGGACCCGATGTAATCGACATTCGCAAGCTGTACGGACAGGCCGGTGTATTCACCTATGATCCGGGTTTCACATCGACTGCCAGCTGTGACAGCACCATCACCTATATCGACGGGGAAAAGGGTGAACTGTTGCACCGCGGGTACCCGATTGATCAGCTGGCCAGCAAATCGCACTTCCTCGAAGTTTGCTATCTGCTGCTCTACGGAGAGCTGCCGACGGCTCCGGTGTTGGAAAAGTTCGAAACAACGATCACACGCCATACGATGCTGCACGAGCAAATGCAGTATTTCTATCGCGGCTTCCGTCGCGATGCGCACCCGATGGCCATCATGGTCGGCGTGGTGGGCGCAATGTCAGCCTTCTATCACGATTCGACCGATATCTCGGACCCGCATCAGCGTGAGGTCGCCTCGCACCGCCTGATCGCCAAGATGCCGACCATCGCGGCCTGGGCCTATAAATACCACACAGGTCAGCCCTTCGTGTATCCGCGCAACGATCTGGACTATGCGTCGAACTTCCTGCGCATGTGTTTCAGCGTTCCGGCCGAAGAGTATGAGGTCAACCCGATCCTCAGCCGCGCAATGGACCGCATCTTTACCCTGCATGCCGATCACGAGCAGAACGCCTCGACCTCGACCGTGCGTCTGGCGTCATCTTCGGGCGCGAACCCGTTTGCCTGTATCGCTGCCGGTATCGCCTGCCTTTGGGGGCCTGCACATGGTGGTGCGAACCAAGCCTGCCTTGAGATGCTGGAAGAGATCGGGTCGGTGGATCGTATCCCCGAATATATCGCTCGCGCCAAAGACAAGAACGACCCGTTCCGCCTGATGGGCTTTGGCCACCGGGTCTATAAGAATTTCGACCCGCGCGCCAAAGTGATGAAGCAATCGGCTGATGAAGTGCTGGATCTGCTTGGCGTCGAAGACAACCCGAAACTGCAGGTCGCCAAAGAGCTGGAACGCGAGGCTCTGGAAGATCCGTATTTCGCCGAGAAGAAGCTGTTCCCGAATGTGGACTTCTATTCCGGTATCATCCTCGAAGCGATGGGTTTCCCGACTTCGATGTTCACGCCGATCTTTGCCCTGTCGCGTACGGTTGGCTGGGTCAGCCAGTGGAAAGAGATGATCGCCGATCCTCAGAACAAGATCGGGCGTCCGCGTCAGCTGTACCTGGGCGAGACCGAACGCAACTACGTGGATATCGAAAACCGCTGATCTGTGGTTTCGAACGCCAAGACAAAACCCCGCGTCGCCGCGGGGTTTTTTGCTGGGGTCATGTGTTACCAAAATGAAACCTTGTACTGCGAAGCCATACCATTGGACTGTCAGAACTTTCCCTACAATAAAGGTAGAATTAGGCTGCCTGCTGTCTGAGTGTGGGTAAGTGCCAAGATCATGCGACGTATCGCAGTTTTTCTGTCTTTTCTGATCGCCACCCCGGCCACGGGCCAAACACTTCTGGAAAGAGCTTTCGAGAATCTGCAACGGGAAAACGCAGCCGGTTCTTTGGCGATCCTGGGTCTGGCCGGCATTCCAGATAACTCTGCCAGTACGATATTTTTGGAATCCAATACCGGTGATCGCGATTACGACTTTCGGTCCGCCCAATTGGGCGGTGGCTTTCGCGTTGCCGAAAGGTTTCCGCTCTATCTGGAAGGTTACATCGGATATGCCCGATACGACCCGGTTCTGTTTTTCAGTGGGACCGGCGCGACCAACAGCGTACCCTTGAAATGGACCAGTGCTGCCGTGACCGGCGGGATCGGCTATCAGTTCGATATCGGCGAGGCGTGGACGGTCACGCCAATGGCTCATATCTCGATCGGGCGGACGCAATCTGACGCTTCGATCGGCGCGCAGGTAATCGCGGACCGCCTCGGCCTGGATCGCGATTATCTTGAAAGCGGCGGGCTCTGGGCTGGTGGCGCGGGCGGATCGATGACGGTTGCCTACGAACGCCCCTTGTCCAACGATCGCGAGTTCGAAGCCAGCCTGCGCTATACCCATATTGAATACCGGCCCATTGGCGATGACGAAGATCTGCTGATCCGGTCCACGGCGGCAAATGCGGTGTTGTGGAGCAGATACCGCTTTCCAACAGGCAAGCGGATGTTCGGGCGCCCGATACGCTGGGTCGGTGATCTGTCACTGTCATACCTGGTCGGAGATCAGTCGCTTGTGCTGGGCACCGATTGGTTGGCCCGGATTGGTGGCGGCATCGAGGTGGATCTTTCGGACACATGGGTGCCGTGGGTGAGCACCACACGGATTATGGTCCGCTATTACGGAAGCGATACGGTCAACGGGTTCAGTGCCGGAATCGGCATCAGTTTTTAAGCATTAGAACAGCGACAACTGGTCCCCCGCCTGTGCCGGTCTTGCGAACAGATCACAGCGCAATGGGGGTGATTTTGTTCTTAACCCCAGGCGTTTGACTGCCGCCTTGAACCGTTGGGCAATCATCTGGGCATAGATCCCTTCTCCGCGCATCCGATGACCCCAACGCGGGTCGTAATCCCGCCCTCCATGCATCTCACGCAGGCGCGCCATGACCTTTTCGGCCCGGCCCGGCTCATGTTCGGCCAGCCACTCCTGCCAGAGCTGTGACACCTCACGCGGAAGACGCAGCATGATCCAACTGGCCGCGTCCGCGCCTGCCTGTTGACCGGCCTCCAAAAGGCTTTCCAACTCATGATCGGTTAGTCCGGGAACCACCGGAGACGTCATCACCCGCACCGGAATACCCGCCTGGCTCAGCCGTTCGATCATCCGTAACCGGCGCTTTGGCGAGGGCGCCCGAGGCTCCATCCGGCGGCTGAGACCGGCATCAAGCGTGGTCAGAGAGATGCCGACACGCACCAGACCTTGTGCGGCCATAGGGGCCAGAATGTCGATATCTCGTTCGATCAGCGACCCTTTGGTCACGATCCCCAGCGGGTGCTTGAACGCGCTTAAAACCTGCAGGCATTCCCTTGTTATCTCGCGCTTTTTCTCGATGGGCTGATACGGGTCTGTATTGGTTCCAAGCGCCAGCGTCGCCACCTTGTAAGATTTCGCCGACAGCTCGCGCCGCAAGACCTTGGCGGCATTCGGTCGGGCAATTAAGCGCGTCTCGAAATCCAACCCGGGCGACAACCCCAGATAGGCATGGCTGGGCCGTGCGAAACAATAGACACAGCCATGTTCGCATCCGCGGTAAGGGTTGATCGACCGGTCAAAGGGCAGATCCGGAGATCGGTTATAGCTTATCAAGCTGCGCGCAACCTCGTCGCTGACCTCGGTGCGCAAAGGCGGCAGGTCTTCCGGCAGGTCCCAATCATCTGAGACTGGCGTGACCGACAGGGGTTCGAACCGACCTGTGGTGTTCGACCCAGCGCCCCGCCCGATCGGTATCGCCGACCCAATATGTTCGCTTTTTGTTCTCATTTCAACTTCTGTTCTACGCGACACCAAAAGGCCTGACAAGCCTTGACCGCGTGCCCTCCCCGCGCGGTGAAAACCCGGCAAAGCCCCGACCTAAGATGAAATTTCCGCTAGATCATCTTGTAAACTATTCTACTGCAACATCAGCTTAACTGTCATAAAGGTCGGTCTGAGAACGGCCATGGTCGCAATCGACACAGTGTTTCTGCGACGAAATGGCCAAAAACGGAAAATATAGCCACTGTGGGCCGCTTGGCCCCAAAGCTCGGGAATACGCTCCATGTCCGACGAAGAAGATATCGTCCTGTCCGAACTGAACGACGAAGAGCTTGTCGAACAGATGTTCGACGACCTCTATGACGGTCTGAAGGAAGAGATCGAAGAAGGCACCAACATCCTGCTCGAGCGCGGGTGGATGCCTTATGACATCCTGACCAAGGCTCTGGTCGGCGGGATGACCATCGTGGGCCATGATTTCCGGGACGGTATTCTGTTTGTGCCCGAAGTTCTGTTGGCCGCCAATGCGATGAAGGGCGGCATGGCCATCCTCAAGCCGCTTCTGGCCGAAACCGGGGCCCCTCGTGTGGGCAAGATGGTGATTGGTACCGTCAAGGGCGACATCCACGACATCGGCAAGAACCTGGTGTCGATGATGATGGAAGGCGCAGGCTTTGAAGTGGTCGATCTGGGCATCAACAATCCGGTCGAAAACTATCTGGAAGCGCTTGAGACCGAGAAGCCTGATATTCTGGGAATGTCCGCACTGCTAACAACCACAATGCCTTACATGAAGGTCGTGATCGACACGATGGTCGAACAAGGCCTGCGCGATGATTACATCGTTCTGGTGGGTGGTGCGCCCCTGAACGAAGAGTTCGGCAAGGCTATTGGGGCCGATGCCTATTGCCGCGACGCCGCCGTGGCGGTTGAGACGGCCAAGGAATTCGTATCTCGCCGCCACAATCAATTGGCTGGCTAAAACCCCTCACAATTTCTGCAATGGGCCGTCCGGTTTCGGACGGCTTTTTTTTTGGCCACGAGATGCCTTGCGTCGCCTCGCGCTTAACATCTTTTAAACCGGCCTGCCGTTACACAAGAGCGGAGGCAGCTTTGAGGGTCCCGTGCCAACCACATTCACCGTAATTTCGTTGGGTAACCTGTCAGACATTGACACGTTTGAAGGAAACACAACCGCCGAAAACGCCGCCGCGCTGGTGGGGCAAAGCTTTGGCGGCCCGGGGAACGCCTTGTTCAACAACGCGGTGACCTGGTCACCGGTTGGCAATCCGAGGGGCGTTTACAACATGAACAACGCCATTTCGAATGATCAGTTCTCAATCGATGGCGGCCCGCCGCAGACCGTTGATGGCACAGCGGTCTATCAGGCAACTCTGACCTATTCCGATGGCTCAACAGATACGTTTTCGGCCGTTATCGTTCAGGACACTACCGGAAACACCTATCTCGCACCCGAACTCTCGGACAATGCGGATCAAGCCGCGCTTGAGGCGAAGCCGATCCAATCCATTTCGCTTGACGGGCTTGCTGGCAACCGGTTCAGCGGGCTGGGTTCTGTGCGTGAAGACTGGGATCTGGTGACCTGCTTTACCACGGGCACACGGATCGAAACCGAAACGGGTATCAGGGCGATCGAAACCATCCGCGTGGGCGACGGGGTTCGGACTTTGGATCATGGGTTTCAACCCGTTCGATGGATTGGGCAGCGCACAGTACCAGCCGAAGGCGCTTTTGCTCCGGTTCTGTTCAAGGCTCACGCCTTGGGAAATACACGCGATTTACGGGTATCGCAGCAACATCGGGTTTTGCTGAACGACTTCAGGGTCGAGCTTTGCAGCGGATATGCCGAAGCGCTGGCTCCGGCCAAACATCTGGTGAATGGCGATGATATTATGCTGATAGATGGCGGAATGGTCACCTATGTCCACCTGATGTTCGACCAGCATGAATTGATCTGGTCCGAGGGATGTTTGACCGAAAGCTTTCATCCCGGTGCTCAGGGCTGGAACAGTCTGGATCGAAAGGCGCGCTCTGAAATCCTAAGCTTGTTCCCCGAGTTGCAGACGGAAGGGCTTGCCGCCTATGGCCCCACAGCACGGCCTTTGCTGGCCCGCAGCGAAACACAGGCGTCGGTGGGCTAGAAAAAGATGTCGGTGCAAGGCTTGCCTTGGTGCCCCAATCGTCGTTCTGTGGCCCAAGCGCAGCTGAAAGCCCCCCAAAATGCCCAACGACACCCTGCCCGACCCGACCCAACTGACCAACAACACGTTTTCCACCAACACCGGTGGTCGGATCCTGCTGATCGCTTGCGGAGCACTTGCGCGCGAGATCCTTGATCTGAAAAACCGCAACGGCTGGGATCACATCGCGCTGACCTGCCTGCCCGCGATTTTGCACGTGCATCCCGAAAAGATCACGCAAGCGGTTGAGGACGCCATTGCCAAACACCGCGACAGCTATGAACAGGTCTACGTGGTCTATGCAGATTGTGGCACCGGCGGGATGTTGCAGAAGGCTTGCGAAAAGCTGAATGTCGAGATGATCCAGGGGCCACATTGTTATTCCTTCTTCGAAGGCAATGACACCTTCGCGGCCCATGGTGAGGATGAGACCACGGCATTCTACCTGACAGATTTTCTGGCCCGTCAGTTTGACGCCTTTGTCTGGAAACCGTTGGGCCTGGATCGGCATCCCGAACTGCGCGACATGTATTTCGGCAATTACACCAAGCTTGTCTATCAGGCTCAGACAGACGACCCGGAACTGACACGGCGCGCGCAGGACTGCGCACAGCGCATTGGACTGGCGTTCGAGCGTCGCCGGACTGGCTATGGTGATCTGGAAACCACCTTGTCCGACTGGGCCGCCAGGCCGTTGTCCCAGAGTGAGTGATCAGGCGGTTGCCTGTGCAACCTCGCGAATGCGTTCGATCATCGCGCGCAGCCCGTTCGAACGCTGCGCCGACAGGTGATCGTTCAGGCCAAGCCGCGCCAGCTCGGCGGCAGCATCGACACCAGGCACCTCGGCAACCGGCAACCCGTTATAAAGACAACGCAGAACCGCGATAAGCCCGCGCACAATCAAAGCATCACTATCGCCATCAAACCGGAAAACGCCCCCTTCAACAACGGGATGAAGCCAGACCTGGCTCGCGCAGCCATCAACCTTTGTTGCCGGAACCTTAAGCGCGTCATCCAATGGCTGCATCGCTTTGCCCTGATCGATCACATGGCGATAACGATCTTCCCAATCGTCCAGAAACTCAAAATCTTCAACGATCTCTTCAAAGGCGGGCGTTGCCATGGTGCGGCTCTTTCTAGCGGTTCGTGTTCACAACTGAGACCTAGGCCCGCCTTTGCCGACTGTCCACCCCTTGCGCGGGTTTTCAAAGCTGCGGAATTAGGCTAATCCGGTGCGGGTGAATTAGTGCTAAATGTTGGGGCCCATGTACAAAAATCTGTCCGCTCTGCTCGTTGCCACGGTTTTGCTTTCAGCCTGTGGAAATTGGGGCAACTCTCGGGCGAACCCCTCGAATTGGTTCGGACGCAGCGACCCTGCCCCGGTCAAGGTCTCGCCTGACGATGCCAACGCCCTGATCCCGCAAGACTCGGACAGTCTCGGATTGTTTTCACGGCCTGAGGCGGAAGACACCACCGTTCCGATTGCGATCATTGATGAGCTTCGGATCGACCCGACCCCACATGGCGCAATCATCTATGCGTCGGGAACCGCGATCCGCCAAGGTGCATTTGACGCCGAGTTGCGGCGCGTCGTCTCGGAAGAGAACACCGCAAACGGTATCATCGAGTATTCTTTCCGCGTGAACTATCCCGACTTCGCAACCCGCCAAGGCAGCGTACAATCCCGCACGGTGTCGGATGCGGCAAATCTCAGCACGCAGGACTTGCAGGGTATTCGGCTGATCCGAGTGGTCGGGCAACAAAACGCGCTGGAATCACGCAGGCGCTAGCCGCAATCTATAAGCTGACAACCTCGACGGCCGAGCCTTTGGCCGCGAGGGCGATCTTACCTTCGCACAGCTTCAAAGCGTCTTCGCCAAACACTTCGAACCGCCATCCGGTCATCGCGGGCACGTCGCGCTCTCCTGCCGCGATCTGATCCAATTCAGCACTTGAGGCAATCAGCTTGGCCGCAACGCCAGCGCTTTCGGTTTTGGATTTCAGCAAGACGCGCAGCAAATCCGCCAGCGCCGGGTTCACTTTCAGGTTTTCGCGGCTGTTGTCAGGTTTAGGCATTTGATCCGGTGGGCAATCCATACCCCGTTTGACTGCGGCCAGAATACCATCGGCGATCACCCCTTTACGGGCCTCGCGAAGCAACAGGCGCGACCGTCCCAAATCACCCATGGATTTCGGTTTGGTCGATGCCATCTCGATCAAAGCGTCGTCCTTGAAGACGCGGCTGCGTGGAACGTTGTTTTGCTGCGCGTGGGCCTCTCGGAAATGGGCCAACTCGCGCACCACTGCCAGAAACTTTGCTGAGTTCGTGCGTGTCTTGACACGGCGCCAAGCATCCTCGGGACGAATATCGTAGGTCGCCGGGTTGGTCAGGATCCGCAACTCTTCCGCCACCCAATGGCTGCGCCGTGACTTGTCCAACTGTGTTGCCAGATGTTCATAGATCTTGCGCAGATGCGTCACGTCGGCCAGTGCATAGGTTTTCTGCGCGTCAGTCAGCGGCCTGCGTGACCAGTCGGTAAAGCGCGAGGTCTTGTCGACACCTTCCTTGCAGATCTTGCGCACAAGCGTTTCATAGCCAACCTGCTCACCAAACCCACAGACCATGGCCGCGACCTGTGTGTCAAACATCGGTGTGGGAAAGATACCGGCCTCAACCCAGAATATCTCAAGGTCCTGGCGGGCTGCGTGGAACACTTTGACCACCGTGTCGTTCTGAAACAGCTGGTACAGCGGGTCGAGTGAGATGCCGTCGGCCAGCGGGTCAACAAGAACCGCACTGTCTGGGTCGTCCGAGGGATAGGCCAATTGCACCAAACACAGCTTGGAATAATAAGTCCGTTCACGCAGGAACTCGGTGTCTACGGTAACGTAAGGGTATTGTGCCGCCGTTTCACAGAAATCGGCCAGCTCTTGCGTGGTTGTCAGGGTTTTCATACGCCGTGCTAGTCTTGGTTTTGCTTTAGATAACTGCCCGATTGTCCATCCTCATCCCGAGCGCTGAGGGCGACCATAAGCCGAATATCGGGCGGGTGTAAATCACCCAAGGATCAAGGCAGAAGAACGGGTGTCCTGTCCGCAACGGCAAAGCGGCGCAGCACCGCCGGATAGAGCTTGTGTTCCCAGGTCAAAACACGGGCCGCCAAGCTTTCTGGCGTATCGTCTGGTGCAATCTCAACCCGCGCCTGTCCCAGGATGGGGCCGTCGTCCAGCGCCGCTGTGACCTCATGGACGGTACAGCCATGCTCAGCATCGCCTGCCTCGATCGCCCGGGCATGGGTGTGCAGTCCCTTGTATTTCGGCAGCAGTGAGGGGTGAGTGTTCAGCATCCGCCCCTGAAACTGTGAGACGAAATCGCCGGTCAGCACCCGCATGAACCCAGCCAGACAGATGATATCGGGTCGGGCGGCCAGCAGCGGCTTGATCAACTCCGCCTCAAAGGCGGGACGATCACCCTTATAAGGTCGGTGATCCACCGCTGCCGTGGGGATGCCCCTGTCTGCGGCTTTCTTCAGGCCTCCGGCATTGGCATCATTCGACAGCACCAGACACGGCCGCGCCGGATGATCTCCAACCATGCTGTCGACCAGCGACACCATGTTCGACCCACTGCCCGAGAGCAGAATGGCGACGCGTTTTTGGCTCACAAGAGCTTACCCGCATAGGTCACGCCGGGCACATCCGTCACCGCACCAATCCGGGCGACGGTCTCGCCGGCCTCGGTCAGCAAGGTGGTCAGGGCGTCTGCCTGGTCCGCTTCACAGACGACGATCATCCCGATCCCGCAATTGAAAGTCTTGAGCATCTCGACTTCGGCAATCCCGCCCACCTGCGCCATCCAGCCAAAGACGGCAGGCAGATCCCAGCTGTCCAGATCGATCTTTGCGCCCAGCACCTCAGGCAAGACCCGCGGCAGGTTCTCGGTCAGCCCACCACCGGTGATATGGGCCAGCGCGTGTACACCCCCGGCCCGGATCGCCGCCAAGGCCGGTTTTACATAAAGCCGCGTAGGCGTCAGCAGCGCGGCACCCAGAGAGCCTTCGCCAAACGGAGATGCGGCACCCCAGCCCAACCCCGAAAGCTCGACCAATTTGCGCACCAGAGAATACCCGTTCGAATGCACTCCGTTCGAGGCCAGCCCCAGCAGAACGTCACCCGATTTCACGCCGTCGGGCAATGCGGCCCCACGCTCCATCGCGCCGACCGAGAAACCGGCCAGATCGAAATCACCATCGGGATACATGCCCGGCATCTCGGCGGTCTCTCCACCGATCAAAGCGCAGCCGGATTGCGCACAGCCTTCAGCGATACCTTCGATGATGCGTGCCGCTGTGTCCGTATCCAGTTTGCCGGTGGCAAAATAGTCGAGGAAAAACAGCGGCTCGGCCCCTTGGCAGATCAGGTCGTTGACGCACATGGCCACCAGATCGATGCCGACACCGTCGACCACGCCGGTATCGATTGCGATCCGCAGCTTGGTGCCGACACCATCCGTAGCGCCCACAAGAATCGGGTCGTCATATCCGGCCGCTTTCAGGTCAAACAGCGCACCAAAGCCTCCCAGGCCGCTCATCACCCCCGGACGGTTGGTGCGTTTGGCCGCAGGCTTGATCCGGTCGACCAGAGCGTTGCCCGCATCAATATCCACACCCGCATCCGCATAGGTGATTCCGTTCTTGCCCGCTGTCATGGCCGACCCCTTGTGACTGTGTTGCGCGCGGGTTAGTCGATTGTGCGCCGTCATGCAACGGTCAGGCTTGACGCGGGGCCTGATCGTGATACCCAAGGCGCTCAGGCGGGCCTGTAGCTCAATTGGTTAGAGCAGAGCGCTCATAACGCTTTGGTTGGGGGTTCGAGTCCCTCCGGGCCTACCACGATCTCACCGCCGGTGACTGAGATTGGGATGACTATGCTCTGCATGGCTTTGATACGTCATCAGTGGTTCTGATCGAAATTTCGGCTGCAGCTGGTGCCGACTTGGCTTATAAGGCGCCCAAACCAAAGGTTTTTTCGCCAATGAAACGAGCATTAGGATGCTGATTTCCCACACAAAGAAGTTCATTTTCATCAAGACGACCAAGACTGCCGGTACATCTGTCGAGGTGTTGCTGCAAAAATACTGTGTGCCGCAGGGTTTCAGCTTTCCGCCCGATCCTTTTGACCAGATTGTCACCGACGCCGGTGTCGTTGGCGGTCGCGGTCCCAATCCCGAAACGCGCAATACCTGGTTTGCGCATATGACAGCATCCGAAATCAAGACACTTGTTTCTCCAGAGATCTGGGATGGCTACACCAAGATCTGCAATATTCGGAACCCTTGGGACAAAACCGTATCCTTCTTTCACTTCAACAACCGCTCTGTTTCGTCCCTGCCGAAAGCCGAGATCATCGCCAAATTCCGAGACTTCATGCGCAATTCGAATCGCAATGGTCGCGATACCCACATCTATTTTATCGATGGCGCGCCGGTCGCCGACGTGTACCTGCGCCATGAAAGACTGACGGATGATTTCAATCAACTTTGCGAGAAACTCGACTTGCAAACCGAAGAATTACCCCGCCTGAAAGGCCAATTCCGCGACAAGGAAAAGCTGCACTATCGTGACTACTACGATGATGAGCTTCGCGATATGGTTGCGACGGTTTACGCCAGTGAGATCAAAGCCTTCGGCTGGGAATTCTAGATTCGCGCACCGTTACGGCACTTTACCGAGCAATCACAATATCCGCACACAGCCCGCCCAGTTTCTGGCTTGCCCCCAAGCGCAAGGTGCCGCCATGCGCGCGGGCGATGTCGGCCACGATGGCCAACCCCAAACCAACACCGCTGCCTTGGTTCTGGTTGCGTGACGCGTCTAGACGGGTGAATGGTTTCACCGCTTCGGTGCGCTGTTCCAACGGAATGCCCGGCCCGTCATCTTCGACCCGTATACGCATGGACTTGTTGGTCACCGTCAGGCTGATCTCGGCCCGATCTCCGTACCGAACCGCATTGCCGATCAGGTTCTCAACCGCCCGTCGCATCGCTGTGGGGCGCAGCATCACGTTGCCCTGCCCTTCGACCGAGACAAGCTCTGCCTTGTGACCCGCCCGCTGGGCGTCATCGATGATCTGTCCCAACCATTCGACCGGATCAACCTCTTGCGGTGCGACCTCCGAGGCCCCGCGCGAAAACTCCAGAAACGCATCCAGAAGCGACTGCATCTCGTCAACGTCTTTCAGCATCGGCTTGGCCTCGTCTTCCGGCAAGAGCGACAGCCCCAGTTTCAACCGCGTCAACGGTGTGCGTAAATCATGGCTGACGCCGGACAGAATCAATGTGCGCTGTTCGATTTGCCGTTCGATCCTCGCGCGCATGTCCAGAAAAGCGTTGCCCGCTGCGCGCACCTCCAGCGCGCCACTGGGCGCATAAGGAACGGTTCTGCCGCGTCCAAAAGCCTGCGCCGCATCCGCCAAACGGGTAATTGGGCGCAGTTGGTTGCGCATGTAGAGAAACGAGATCGAGGTCATTAGAATCCCAAAGGCAACCACCGTCACGATCAACTGATGTGGAGCCACAGGGGACAAGCGACGTCGGTCAAAGCTGAGTTCCAATATCCCCAATGAGGTTTCGAAATACAGATGTGCCTCACGGCCATTTGGCAAAGCCAGCGCAACAAGCTGCGGGTATCGTGCCGTCAAATCCGCATCGACCTGCGGGGCGATAAAGTCGTACCAACGCCTCCGCCCCTGATCGGGCACCTCATTCAGGCCCAGGAAACGGGCGCTCATCTGCAACGCGGCCAGATCAGCCCGCGCTGCAGCGAGCGCTTGCTGCTGGGTTTCGACATCGGCCATCGCATCGAGAACAAGGTCAATCTCACGCGAGGTGCTATCAGTCATCTGCCCGGTCACATCCTCAAGATGTTTCTGCACAAAGGCGATCGAAACCACCAGCAGCACAACCACCACCGGCAGAACCAAAATCAAGGCGGCACGCGCGTAAAGGCTGCGCGGCATATAACGTTTGAGCCATTGCGTCCACATGAGCTAAACCCTAGCGAGCCACCCGGACAAGAGGAAGAGGTGACGATGCAGGCCCCCGATGATTTCAACCCTGTCCCGGGCCAGCCCGAGACGCTGTCGCCGGGGCTGCAAAGGATCCTGGCGCCCAACCCCTCGCCCATGACCTATCGGGGCACCAACACGTATTTGCTGGGTACCGGCGACGTGATTGTCATCGATCCCGGCCCACAGAGCGCGCCGCATTTGCAAGCCATTCTGGATGCGTTACAGCCGCATCAGCGCATCAGCCAAATCATTGTCACCCATACCCACCTGGATCATTCTCCTCTGGCCGCCCCGCTTGCGGCCGAGACCGGTGCTCCGATTCTGGCCTTTGGCGCAGCGGGATCCGGGCGCAGCGCGGTGATGACGGAACTGGCTCAAAACGGCTTGGTCGGTGGCGGTGAGGGCATCGACCATGCGTTTCGCCCCGATATCGAACTGGACGATGGTGCAAAAATCCAAGGCGACGGGATCACGCTTGAGGTGATTCACACGCCCGGGCATCTGGGCAATCATATTGCACTGGCCTGGGGCAATATCTGTTTTACCGCAGATCATGTGATGGGCTGGGCCAGTTCTCTGGTCTCGCCACCAGACGGAGATCTGACCGACTTCATGGCAGCCTGCCACCGGCTGCGCGCCCGTGACTGGGCGGTGTTTCATGCAGGTCACGGAGCACCGATCACTGACCCTGCAGGCCGCTTGGACTGGCTGATTGCCCATCGCCTGGAACGGGAACGCCAGATCCTGACAGCACTGGAGGATGGCCCAGCAGATGTTGGCCAATTGGCGCGGCGCATCTACAACGACACGCCTTCGGCGCTTCTGCCAGCCGCCGAGCGTAATGTCCTGGCCCATCTTGTTGATCTGACTGGAAAATCCACCGTGGAGCCGGTTGGCATTCTGTCTGCGCACGCGCGGTTCAAGCGCCTGAGCTGATGCAAAGTTTTTGAGCGCCATCGCGTTTTATGCTCTGGACGCCGAAAATCCCTGTTGCTATACGCGCTGAAAGTTCCGGCGTAGCTCAGCGGTAGAGCAGTTGACTGTTAATCAATTGGTCGTAGGTTCGATCCCTACCGCCGGAGCCAATTTCCAACATCATCTGTCACCAAACTCCGTCAAACCTGCTGTCGGATTGCGCCGTTTGCCAGGTGGTGAAAAAACTGAAATCCCCCTCTGGACGGCGTGAAAACAGGTTGCTATACGGCGCGAACCGTTCCGGCGTAGCTCAGCGGTAGAGCAGTTGACTGTTAATCAATTGGTCGTAGGTTCGATCCCTACCGCCGGAGCCAATTTCCTTAGTTTCACGACCCCAAAAGGGCATCTTTGAAGTCGTCGCGCAGGTTGCGTTTGAGGACCTTGCCGGTTGCGTTCAGGGGCAACGCATCCACAAAGACCACTTTGTCGGGCACCTGCCATTTGGCGATCTTGCCGTCAAAAAAGCCGAGCAATTCCTGTTCGGACGGGTCCTCACCGTCGGCCTTCACGGCCACCAGCAACGGGCGCTCATCCCATTTCGGATGGGGCACGCCGACCACAGCAGCAGTGGCCAGTTTCGGGTGCGCGACAGCGATGTTTTCCAACTCGACCGAGCTGATCCATTCTCCCCCCGATTTGATGATGTCCTTCGACCGGTCGCGGATCGTCATATAGCCATCTGGGTCAAGCGTCGCCACATCACCGGTGGCAAACCAACCGTCCTGCAGCAGATCCTGATCCTGCATCAGGAAATAGCTGTCCAGAACCCAATGCCCGCGCACCATCAGATCGCCTTGGGTTTCGCCATCATGCGGCAGATCATTGCCATCATCATCGACGATTTTCAGCTCAACCCCGAACGGCGGGCGACCCTGGTTTTCCCGCAGTCGGTGCTGCTCGTCCAAAGGCAGGTTGAGGTGTTTGGCCAGAGGCGTATTGGCGCTGCCCAATGGGCTCATTTCGCTCATGCCCCAGGCGTGGACGGTATCGACCCCATAGGTCTCTCGGAAGGTTTCGATCATTGATGGCGGGCATGCAGCGCCACCGATCACGGTGCTTTGCAAGCTTTCGAGTTTCGAGCCCGACCTGGCCGCCGAGGCCAGAAGCCCCTGCCAGATCGTCGGCACCCCCATGGCCAGCGTTACACCATAAGTGTCGATCAGATTGACCAGCGCATCGCCTTGCAGCCCCGGCCCCGGCAGCACCATGCGCGAGCCCGACATGGCGCAGGCATAGGGCGACCCCCAGGCATTGACGTGGAACATCGGCACAACGGGCATGACCACGTCGCGGGCGGAATAACCGATCACATCCTTGGTATTCGACGCGAAACTGTGCAGCACGGTTGAACGATGCGAATAGAGCACGCCCTTGGGGTTGCCGGTCGTGCCCGAGGTGTAACAGAGGCTGGATGCGGTGTTTTCGTCAAAGCTGGGCCATTGGAAATCATTGCTGCCGGTCTCGATCAACTCGTCATAGAACTTGAGGTCCTTGACCTGCGCGGTGGCCTCTTCACTGCGCGGCCCCATCAAAACAAAGTGCCGAACCTCGGTCAGATGCTCTTGCAACGCGGCGACAAGCGGCAGGAAGGTTGCGTCAAAGAACAGCACCCGATCCTGAGCGTGGTTGATGATATAGGTTAGCTGTTCGGGGAACAGTCGCGGATTGACGGTGTGGCAGACATAACCTGCCCCCGACACCGCATAGTAGATTTCAAGATGACGACGATTGTTCCAGGCCAGGGTTCCGATCCTGTCCTGTGGTTCCAGGCCCAACGCCCCAAGCGCCGAGGCCAAACGACGCGCGTTTCGCGCAATCTCGGCCCAGTTGGTTTGCGTCACGGTGCCATCGGTTTCGACCGAGATAATCTCGGTGCCCCCGTGATAGCGTTCGGCGTGATCGATCAGTGACGAAATCAGCAAAGGCTGCGTCATCATCTGTCCCAGCATGGACATCCTCCCATAGTCAGCGCCGCCAAAGAGCGGTCTTGCCTTGGCAGCCTGCCAAGGTTTCAATTGTCTGACAATAAAAGAATACGCCCTGCCCTAAAGGCAAGGCTTGACCGGTGCCTATTCTTGACGGTGGCGCAGCGCGTAATCGACCAAAGCCGCAGTCGAGCCGTCCTTGCCTTCGGTTCCAACCTCGCCATCGACAACCGGGCCAAGCGAGGTGGCCAACTCCTTGCCCAACTCGACGCCCCATTGATCAAAAGAGTTGATGCCCAACAGCACCCCTTCGACAAAGACACGGTGTTCATAAAGCGCAATGATCTGACCCAGCACAAACGGCGTGAGCTTGGGATAGATCAACGTGGTCGAAGGTCGGTTGCCCGGGAACACACGGTGGCGCGCCTGACGGTCTTGTTCAGCCCCCTCCAGCCCTTTGGCCGCCATGAGCGCGCGCGCCTCGTCCAAAGACCGACCGCGCATCAAAGCTTCGGACTGGGCCAGGCAATTGGCCAGCAGCAGCCGGTGGTGATGGGCCAGTTCGGGCTCGTGTCCCTCTGCGGCGACCATGAAGTCACAGGGGATCACATCGGTGCCCTGATGGATCAGCTGGTAGAAGGCGTGCTGCCCGTTTGTGCCCGGCTCTCCCCAGACCACAGGCCCCGAAGGCAGGGTCAACGCCGTGCCGTCCATAGCAACCGATTTGCCGTTCGATTCCATTTCCAGCTGCTGGAAATAGGCCGGAAGGCGCAGCAGGCGTTGGTCGTAAGGCAGAACCGCTCGGCTGGCATAGCCCAGAACCTGACGATGCCAGATGCCGACCAGCGCCAGCATCACCGGCATGTTCTCGTGCCATTCTGCGGCTTGGAAATGCAGGTCCATCGCCTGCCCACCGCGCAAGAACCCGTCAAACGCGTTTGAGCCTACGGCGATCATCACAGGCAGGCCCACAGGTCCCCAGACCGAATATCGCCCGCCCACCCAGTCGGCAAAGCCAAATACCCGGTCCGCAGGGATGCCAAAGCTTTCGGTCTTGTCCAGCGCACTGGACACGGCTGCAAATTGCCGGGACGGATCGCCACCACCTTCGGTCATCCACGCCCGCGCGGTGCGCGCGTTGGTCATGGTTTCGATCGTGGTAAAGGTTTTCGAGGCGACGATCACCAAGGTGGTTTTGGGATCGAGCGCACGCAACGTGTCGGCGATATGCGCCCCGTCCACATTCGAGACGTAGTGCACGCGTGGGCCATCGTGATAAGGGGCCAGCGCATGCGTCGCCATCACCGGACCCAGATCAGAGCCACCGATCCCGATATTGACCACATCGGTGAAACTGCCGCCGACGCCCTGTATCGCTCCGCCGCGCACCTCTTCGGCAAAGACGCGCATGCGGTGCAGCGTATCCAAAACTGCAGGCATGACATCCTGTCCGTCCACATGGACCGCACCGCCATCCAGATTGCGCAGGGCGGTGTGCAAGACCGCACGGCCTTCGGTTTCGTTGATCTTTTCACCGCCAAACATCGCCGCCCGGCGCCCGGCCAGATCTGCTGCATCACAGAGCTGGATCAGCGCGTCGCGGACCTCTGCATCGATTAGCGTTTTGGAATAGTCAAACAGCAGATCCTGAGTCGAGGCCGCAAAACCTGAGGCACGGTCTTTGTCTGCTTTGAACAGATCGAGGATTGATGTTTCAGCGCGCGCGGCGGCCAGAGATTTGAGTGTGTCCAGTTGCATATCGCCTACTCCGCCCAATGGACTGTCATACCGCGTAGCACCGCCGAGATTGGGGCCTCTTCCGGTGGCAGTGTCATCGCGCGTTCCAGCGCCTCGCGTTTAGAGGCACCAAAGATCACCAGATGCTTTGACAAAGCCCCGTCCAGCACGGGCCCGGTCAGGGTGATACGCGGCTCGGGCTGCGCATCGGTGCGGGCCACGGCCAGGGTTGGCGCGTGACTGTCCAGCGCGTCCAGCAATCCGGCCATGCCGGGAAACAGCGACGCGGTGTGCATGTCTTCGCCCATGCCCAAGACCAGCACCGACAGAGGCAGCACGGGCGCCAGCAGGGTCTCAACCTCGGCCAAAGCCGCCTCGGGTTCACGCCCGGGCACGTAAAGCGGCACATATTGCGCCGCAGACGCCCGGTTGGTGAGCAGCCGTTCACGGATCAGCTTTTCGTTCGAACGGGCGTCATCACTGGGCACGCAGCGTTCGTCCGTGGGCAGAACACGCACCCTATCCCATTCCAGGTCAGCCGCGCAGAGACCATCAAAGATCGGCCCCGGCGTGGTGCCCCCCGGCACCGCAAGCGAGATCATGTCATGGTGCAAAAGCGCGGCTTCGATATCGCCGGCCAGCACATTGGCCACATCAATGGCCAGCATGTCACGGTCAGCATAATCCTGAAAATTCATGGGTTTATTCCCTGCCAGTGGCGACCATCACGTTTCATCAGCAGCTCGGCGTCGCCGGGACCGGTGCTGCCACTGTCATAGGGTTTGGGCACGTCGCCACGCGCGTGCCAACCTGCGATAATCGGATCTGTCCAGGCCCAGGCGGCCTCAACCTCATCACCGCGCATAAAGAGCGTCTGGTTGCCGCGGATGACATCCATGATCAGACGCTCATAGGCGCCGGGCGGGTTCTGGTTTTCCGGGCCCAATGCCTCTGCAAAGCTCATATCCAGCGGCACGTCGATCAGACGCATACCACCCTGCCCCGGTTCCTTGATCGTCACCTTCAGTGTGATCCCCTCATTGGGTTGCAGACGGATCGAGAGCATATTGGCATGCCGCCCCGCTGCTGCGCCAAAGATCGAATGCGGCGCGTCCTTGAACATCACGTTGATCACTGAAGACCGCGCCACCAATCGCTTGCCGGTGCGCAAATAAAAGGGTGTGCCCGCCCATCGCCAATTGCTGACATGCGCCCGCAGCGCAACATAGCTTTCGGTCGTGGATCGCGGGTTGCCCACCACCGCGCGGTACCCTGCGCCATCCTGGCCGCCCTCGAACTGCCCGCGCACGATGTGGTGTGGCTCGACCGTATCCAGTGCCCGGATCACCTTGAGCTTTTCGTCGCGCACCGCATCGGGATCGAACTTGGCCGGAGGCTCCATGGCGATCAGACAAAGCAACTGCATCAGATGGTTCTGCACCATATCCCGCATCGCGCCTGCGCGCTCATAATAGTCCTCGCGCCCGTCGATCCCTACGGTTTCGGCCACCGTGATCTGGATGTGATCGACGTACTGGCTGTTCCAGAGCGGCTCGAACAACATATTGCCAAAGCGCACGGCCATCAGGTTCTGAACGGTTTCTTTGCCCAGATAATGATCAATGCGATAAATCTGGCTTTCGTGGAAATACCGCGCCAACGTCGCGTTCAAGGCTTGCGCGCTGGCCAGATCATGACCAAAGGGCTTTTCAACTACCACGCGGGTTTGAGCATTCGTCAAACCATGTGCCTTGATCCGCTCGGCCAAGGGGCCAAAAAGCGACGGACCGACCGAGAAATAAAAGGCCCGAATGCGATCCGCATGCAGCAAAGACGCGAGGTCGCCCCACCCCTGATCCTGGGTCGCATCTAGCGGAAGGTAACGAACGCGCCGCAAAAACTCTGCAACAGACTGCGCATTGGACCGCGCGGTGGGGTCGTGCTCGTGCAACGCCGCCCGTACGACGTCTCGAAAACCTGCGTCATCCTGCGCGCGCCGCGCCACGCCGATGATCTGCGTGCCTTCGGGCCATTGCCCGGCGCAAAAACGGCGGAACAGCGCAGGCAAGATCTTGCGCTGGGCCAAATCGCCCGTCGCGCCAAAAATCACCAGGTCGAACGGATCAACGGGGATTACACGAGAAACCATGACTTTCCCTTACCTTGCCCTCTGGTTCATGTCCAATGTTAGCGCAATCATGCTCGGTCTTTTCTCGCGCATCATCCGCCTGCACTGATCGTCATCAAATCTCTGTCAGTTTCCCGCCCTACGGCTTTCCCTGCACATAAGAACAGCCTAGATCGATCGAAGAAATACAGGAAACCGGATGCCGGAATGAAAGACAGCGCCTCTCAGATCGCCAATATTGGCAAGTTCGAAGACAAATTGGTGACAGCTCTGGGAGAGACCCGCGCCTCGGTCAAACTCAGCAACCCGCAGACCTTGTGGTTCAACACGGGAACGCTGTGCAATATCGAATGCGTCAACTGCTATATCGAAAGCAGCCCCACCAATGACGCGCTGGTCTACATCACCGCTGCGGAAGTGCGCGACTACCTCGACCAGATCGAAGAGCGCGGCTGGCCCATCCGTGAGATTGGTTTTACCGGTGGTGAGCCGTTCATGAACCCCGATATGATCGAAATGACCCGCGCCGCGCTGGAGCGCGGATACGAGGTTTTGATTCTCACCAATGCCATGGCCCCGATGATGCGCCGGAAGATGCGCGACGGGCTTTTGGATCTGCAGAAAGACCACAACGACAGGCTGACCTTGCGCGTGTCGGTCGATCATTTCCGCCCCGAACTGCATGATGAAGAGCGCGGCAGAGGCAGTTTCGACAAGACCCTGACCGGTATGCATTGGCTGCGCGATCATGGGTTCAACATGACCATCGCCGGGCGCACGCTTTGGGGCGACACTGACGCGGACAGCCGCCAGGGCTATGCGACGTTCTTTGCCGAACACGGGTTTGACATTGATCCCCATGATCCAGGCCAGACCGTGCTGTTTCCCGAAATGGACGAAAGCATCGAAGTGCCCGAAATCACCTCCGCCTGCTGGGGCATACTGGACAAATCACCCGACGCCGTCATGTGCGCCAGTGCCCGTATGGTGGTCAAACGCAAAGGGGCGGAGAAGCCCGCTGTTTTGGCATGTACCTTGCTGCCCTATGCACCTGAGTTTGAAATGGGTCACACACTGGCCGAGGCCGAGGCTGACGTGCATCTGAACCACCCCCACTGCGCCAAGTTTTGCGTCTTGGGTGGGGCCAGCTGTTCTGGCTGATCAGTTCAGCTCTGGTGATTTCCAGAACTTCGTGCCTGTCGCAGCGGCAGACACCCGCCAGCCTTTTTTGCCCAGCACAAAGAACGAGCGGCCATCTGTGAAATGCACAGCCTCGCCGCTGCGTTCCTCTCCGTACATCGCTCCGGTCTCAGCCGTAGCGTCATAGCCATGCGCAATGAAGCTGTCCAAATCGGCTTGTGTTTCAAACAATATCACGAACTTGGCTTCAAAGCCGCCGATCCCGACCGCAGCCCCGACGCCCCCGGTGCCCATATTCATATAGGTGTGTTGGCCGGTTTCTTTCGACACGGCCACCCCGCGCCCGTAGCCGCCTGACACCGGAAACACCGTGACCTTTCGTGAATCAAAAACGGCATAGCCTGCACTGACGTCATACAGCGCACCTGCCTCGGGGTTTTCCGCAAGCAATTGATCCAGGATGTCACTCGCCATCCCGTCCAATTTGGCCCGCGTTTCCTCTGGCGTAGCCTCATTCGACAAAAGCTCTGTGGTGGAATCTATCGTGTTGTCCACGGCTGCTGCGCCTTTTTGCACAGTGGTTCCAACGACTTCCGCACCTTGACCAATGGCGTCGACCGTATTCTCGGCACCTTTCTTGATCTTGTCCAAAACGCCTTCAGCCATGAGGGGGGTGCCAATCAACAACCCGATGAAAGCGAAACTGATTGCTTTGGACATAAGAAAACTCCTCCGGGTTGCGCAGTGTTTTATTAGCCGAGGCCGACGGGGCCGAAAACCCACCTATGAAGAAATGCACCAAAGAACAGAAAAGGCCGAACAAAAGCTTAACGTAACCAAATTCACTGATCACGCCCAAAATCAATGATATGAGTGCCAATGTCTTTGAGTTTTTGTGAGACGTGGCAATGAAATGGTTTTGGACGCTTTGCTTGCTGATCAGCGCCTGCCCGGTATGGGCGCAGGAACGGTTGGCTTTGGTCATCGGCAATAATGACTACGATTCGGTCATTGATCTGCAAAAGGCCGTAGCGGATGCCGAGGCCGTCTCGGCCAAACTGCAATCCTTGGGGTTTGAAACCATCGAAGGGCTCAATCTGGACCGGCGCGGCATGAACCAGCACATCGCCGATTTCACCGCCCGGCTTGATGCCGGGGATACGGCTTTTGTGTTCTTTGCGGGCCATGGTGTCGAAATCGACGGCGAGAATTACCTGCTGCCCACGGATATCGTGACCCCTTCCACTGGCGAAACAGACTTCGTCAAATCCGAGTCCATCGCGCTGTCAAATCTGTTGGACCGCGTGCGCGCGACCGGAGCGCGCACGTCTATCGCCATCATTGATGCCTGCCGGGACAACCCGTTTGAAAGCCGTGCCGGGCGATCCATAGGGCGCACGCGCGGACTGGGTCGGATCAACGCGCCGCAGGGCATGTTTGTGATCTTTTCAGCCGGCGCCGGTCAGATGGCGCTGGACCGGCTCAGCGATGATGAGGCCGAGCCCAATTCCGTCTTCACCCGCGCGCTGTTGCCGCGTCTGTCCGAGCCCGGTTTGGAACTGCGCAGCATGGTCGCCGACTTGCGCCGCGACGTTCGCGATCTTTCGCGAACGGTTCAGCACACTCAAATTCCCGCCTATTATGATGAAATGCTTGGAGAGTTTTACTTCTCTCCCGCCGTCGCACGGGATCAGGCGACGGAAGATTTGCCGGTACAAGTCATGCGCGCCGATCTTGAACTGGCGCGCTCGGTTGGAACGGTTTCAGCGCTGGATACATTTCTTGAGAAATATCAGGAGCAATCTGAAAACTATACCTATGAGGTAGCTCTGCAATTGCGCGACGCCCTGGCGCTTAGCAACCCGCCTGCGCCTGAAGAAGATCCGGCACCGCAACACCCCGTATCAGCGCCGACACCCGCTCCGCTGGTTCCGGATTCGCGTGAGGTGATGCGTGCCACGCAACAGGCGCTGAATGCCATAGGCTGCAATGTGGGCGTGGCCGACGGATTGGCAGGCCCGCGCACCAGACGCGCCTTTGCCGAATATCGCGATGTCAGCGGGTCGACCCTCGGCGCGGATGATCTGGGCACGCGTCATGCTTTGGAAGAATTGCAAAGTGTCAGCGGGACAATCTGTCAGGTCTCGACCCCCGCGCCCGCACCCACAACCGGGTTTTCGATGGCAGGCACGTGGCAATTCAAAGCCACCTGCGCACTTGTTCTGAACGTCACCGGTTCGGTGCGTTACACGTCGGCAGGTGGAAATAAATATTTCGGTCAATTGAAAGACTCGCTGGGCCAGACAGCCAATACCGAGATTTTCGTGAACGAACAGCAGATCTCGGGCACCGACTATTTCCCGGCCATTACCGTGAAATGGCGCGGGCGGCTTGCCGCAGATGGCCAGAGCTTTACCGCAAGCGGTTCGACCGGTTGTTCCGTCTATGCCTGGCGGGCCTAATTAACCCGAAACTCACCCACCATATTGCGCCATTCCCCCGGCGCGATCATCTTGCGATGGGTAAAGCGCACGGAGTGCAGCGGGCCTTCAATCTCGCGCTTCCAGAAATCTATGAATTCGAACAGTTTGGGGTGATCCGGCGCCAGATCGTAATCCTGCCAGATAAAGGTGTTCAACACGTGGATATAATCCGGCATGCGATAGAAGAATTCCGCCGTCGTCAGCCCATATCCTTTGAGCATCAGTTCTGTTTCGCTTTGCTCCATTCAGACCTCCGATTTTCTTGCAAGGTCTACTCAGAGTAACACCGAAACCCTCTAATACTTGGATAACAATATGTTACCACTAGGTTACCGGAGTTTTTGGCAACACTTTCTTTGCTTGCTTGCACCTTATGTGCCGGGTCTGATAAGGTGCATCCACAAGATATAGATCAAAAACAAGACACGGGCAGCTTACGTGAGCGATACGCCAGAAACACCTGAAAACATGGACGAAACCCCGCCTGAGCGCCCCGCATACGACGGCCCGACGGTGTCCATCGAATCCGAGATGCGCACGTCCTATCTGGACTACGCCATGTCGGTCATCGTCAGTCGCGCGATCCCCGATCTGCGTGATGGATTGAAACCGGTGCACCGGCGCATCCTTTATGCGATGCACGAAACCGGCAATACCCATGACAAGGCGTACCGCAAATCGGCCCGCCCGGTGGGTGATGTGATGGGTAAATACCACCCGCATGGCGACAGCGCGATCTATGATGCGCTGGTGCGGATGGCGCAGGATTTCTCGATGTCACTGCCGCTCTTGGATGGTCAGGGCAACTTTGGTTCGATGGATGGCGATAACCCGGCGGCCATGCGCTATACCGAAGTGCGGATGGACAAGCCCGCCGCCGCCCTGCTGGCCGATATCGAAAAAGAGACGGTCGATTTTCAGGACAACTATGACGGCAAGGATCAGGAACCGACGGTCTTGCCCGCGCGCTTCCCGAACATGCTGGTTAATGGCGCCGGTGGTATCGCCGTGGGGATGGCCACTAACATTCCACCGCACAATCTGGGCGAAGTGGTGGATGCCACGCTGGCGCTGATCGACGACCCGGATCTGACTTCGGAACAGCTTATCGAATACGTGCCCGGCCCCGATTTCCCGACCGGAGGCGTAATGCTGGGCCGGTCTGGTGCGCGCAAGGCCTATCTTGAGGGGCGCGGCAGCGTCATCATCCGTGCCAAAACCCGCGTGGAAGAGATCCGCAAGGATCGTTACGCGATCATCGTCGATGAGATCCCCTATCAAGTTAACAAGGCCTCGATGATCGAAAAGATCGCCGAAGCCGTGCGCGAGAAGCGCATCGAAGGCGTGAGCCACGTTCAGGACGAATCCGATCGCAACGGTGTGCGCGTGGTGGTCGAACTGAAACGCGATGCCACGCCCGAGGTGGTGCTGAACCAGCTCTATCGCTTTTCGCCGATGCAGACCTCGTTCGGTTGCAACATGCTGGCGTTGAACGGTGGACGGCCCGAACAGCTGACACTGCGCCGTTTCCTGACCTCGTTCATCGATTTCCGCGAAGACGTGGTCGCCCGCCGCAGTGCCTATGACCTGCGCAAGGCGCGGGAACGCAGCCATATCCTGTGTGGTCTGGCCGTTGCCGTTTCAAACGTGGATGAGGTGGTTGCCACCATCCGCTCATCGGCGGACGCTGCCGAGGCGCGCGAAAAGCTGATGACCCGCCGCTGGCCTGCGGCCGAGATCGAAGGCTATCTGCGTCTGATCGACGACCCTTTGTCCAAGATGAACGACGATGGCACCTATAACCTGACCGAAGTGCAGGCCCGCGCCATACTCGACCTGCGCCTGCAACGCCTGACCCAGATCGGGGTCAAAGAGGTCACGGACGAGCTGGAAGAACTGGCCGGTAAGATCAAGGAATACCTGGATATTCTGTCCTCGCGCGAACGCATCATGGGCATCATCGCGGATGAGCTGCGCGACGTGCGTGAACAGTTCGCCGTGCCGCGCCGCACCGAGATCGTCGACTGGTCGGGCGACATGGAAGACGAGGACCTGATCGAGCGTGAGGATATGGTCGTTACCGTCACTTCGGGCGGCTATATCAAACGTACCGCGCTGGCCGATTTCCGCGCGCAGAAACGTGGCGGCAAGGGGCTGTCGGGGATGCAGACCAAGGAAGAGGACGTGGTCACCACCCTCTTTGTGGCCAACACCCATACGCAGCTGCTGTTCTTCACCACCGAAGGCATGGTCTACAAGCTCAAGACCTGGCGCTTGCCGCAGTCCAGCCGCACCGGCAAGGGCAAGGCGATCGTCAATATCCTGCCGATCCCAACGGGTGTTTCCATCGCGGCGATCATGCCGGTGGATGTGCCGGATGAGGAATGGGAGAACCTTCAGATCGTCTTTGCCACCAGCGCAGGCGACGTGCGCCGCAACCGGCTATCGGATTTCACCAATGTGCGCCGTAACGGCAAGATCGCGATGAAGCTGCCCGAGGATGTGGAACTGGTGAACGCCCGCATCTGCTCGGAAGATGAAGACGTGATGCTGGTCACCAATTCGGGCCGCGCGATCCGCTTCCGCACCACCGATGTGCGCGTCTTCAACTCGCGCGAATCCACTGGTGTGCGTGGCATTAAACTGACCAACGGTGACCGCGTGGTCTCGATGTCTGTTATCCGCCATTTCGAGGCAGACCCGGACGAACGCTCCGCCTACCTCAAGATGCGCCGCGCCGTGGCCGGTATTGCCGATGACGGTGAAAGCGATGAGGACGAGGCCGCGCCGGGTTCAATCACGCAGGAGCGCTATGCCGAGATGTCGGCGGCCGAAAACCTGATCCTGACCATCACTTCGGGCGGCGCAGGCAAGCTCAGCTCTAGCCACGATTATCCGGTCCGCGGACGCGGCGGTATGGGTGTGGCGGCGATGGACAAAGCCATGCGCGGCGGCGAGCTTGTAGCATCATTCCCGGTAGATCTTGATGACCAGATCATGCTGGCCACCTCCAAGGGTCAGTCGATCCGGGTTCCGGTCGACGGCATCTCATTCCGCTCCCGCTCGGCTGGTGGAGTGAAAGTGTTCAACACCGGCAAGGGCGAGGAAGTCGTCAGTGTCGCCTGGATCGCCGATCAGGGCGACGAAGACGGCGAAGAGTAATTGGACGCCAAAAAGACCGGGTAAATTGAACTCGGTCTTTTTTGATCTAAGCTCCGAATAGTAAGCGTGCTGGTTTTGCTCAATGGCGCTGAATAAAGTTTCATAGTTGAGTGTTAGATTGATGCGTGTCTCGTTTGAAACACGCACGACGGATTTCTGCCAGACGGTCAATGACAGGTACGGATCCTCATTTTCTGGTTCGAAAGATTGGAGGTCAAATTGACGCGTATCCTTATGGTTTTTTTCATGGTCACCGTCCTGTTTGCCGGGCCTTCCTCAGCCCATGAACGATTTGCATTGGTAATCGGAAACGCCGGATACACGAATGTCCCTGCGCTCGATAACCCTGTAAATGATGCGCGACTGATGAGCGACGAGCTTCAAGCCGCCGGATTCTCGGTAACCACGCTGACAGATGTGGGTCGCGCAGACATGATGCAGGAGGTCGACGCTTTTGCCAGCAAGGTGCGTGCGGCGGGGTCCGAGGCGCTGGCCGTGTTTTACTTCGCCGGGCATGGTGTTCGCAGCGATGGCTTTAACTATCTTCTTCCGCTGAACGTGAACATCCAGACTGAAGCCGACATTGCCGGTGAAGCCGTTCCTGCCGAGTGGATTTTGGATCGCATTCACACACCCAAAGCTGTCAGCGTGATGATCCTGGACGCCTGTCGCGACAATCCCTTTGGAAGTCAAGCCGACGTGTTTGGGGATGTAGGCGACGGGCTGGCGCGAATGACGGCCCGTACGAACAACCTGATCGCCTATGCCACGGGTCCCGGCGACGTCGCGTTGGATGGGACAGGAACAAACAGCCCCTACACCGCAGCGATTGCGCGCGCCATCAGGACCACTGATCTGGGTTTGGAGCAGATGTTCGAACAAGTCCGCTCGGATGTGGTCAGCGAAACCGAAGGTCTGCAATCGCCTTGGGCGCGGTCGTCGTTGAATATCAGGATCGGGTTGAAGGATCCAAACGCGAGTTAACCGGGCGCAGCTTTGAGCGCGACCCGGGCCTTACGAAAGATAATTGTTGAAAAAGGCGATTGTCCGTTTCCAGGCCAGATTGGCCGCAGTTTCGTCATATCGCGGTGTCGTGTCGTTGTGGAACCCGTGATTGACGTCTGGATAGAAATGGACGCTGAACTTTTTCTGATTGTCCTCCAGCGCCTTTGAATAAGCCGGCCAGCCGGCATTGATCCTTTCATCCAGACCCGCGTAATGGATCATCAAAGGCGCCTCAATCGATGGCACATCTTCGGCTGCAGGTTGGCGCCCGTAGAACGGAACAGAGGCGCCAAGGTCGGGATAAGCCACCGCCAACGCGTTACAGACACCGCCGCCATAGCAGAAACCAACAGCGCCGACTTTGCCGGACGAAAGATCATGGTCCCGCAAAAACTCATATGCGGCAAAGAAATCCGCCATCAGTTTTTCCCGGTCCATCGAGCGTTGCATCTCACGCCCTTCTTCATCGGTGCCGGGATACCCTCCAAGCGGCGACAAACCATCCGGGCCAAAGGCCAGAAATCCAGCCTTGGCCGTGCGCCGAACCACGTCCTCGATATAGGGGTTGAGCCCCCGGTTTTCATGCACCACCAGCACCGCAGGCAACTTGCCTGTGGCATTTGCAGGCATCGCCATCAAACCGCTGGTTTCAGTGTGCCCATCGGGGCTGTCGAACGCGACCACCATGGTTTCGATATCGGGGTCGTCTGGTGCAACCTGCTGCGCCCATGCGTAATTGGGCTGTAGCTGGTCCAGGATCATGGCTCCGGTGACGCCCGCAGCCGCATATTTCCCGGCGCGCGAGATGAACTCGCGCTTCGACATCGTGCCGTGGACATATCCATCAAAGATCTCAAGTATCCGGGGATCGAAATCACTTGCTTTCTTGCGGGCGTTGCCAGTCATCCTTGCCTCCCAAGCAATGCTATCACTGCACCCACCCTAGCCTGTGATCGGCGATCCGGGAAATCAAAGATCGTAAAGCGCGCCGAATTTCGCCTCCAGATACGCCAGCAGCGGTTCTGGCCCCGGCTCTACCCCACTCGCGCGGGCGATGATCTCACGCGGGGCAAAAAGGCCACCATGTTGCTGCACGTTTTCACGCAGCCATTCTGTTGCATTGCTGGTGTCGCCTTGGGCAAGCTGCGCATCCAGATCGGGCACTGCGGCACGCAGGGCCTGATACAGGCATCCAGCATAGACATTGCCCAGCGAATAGGTCGGGAAATAGCCAAACAGGCCCACCGACCAATGCACGTCCTGCAAGCACCCGTTCGAGGGCTTGTCGACCGCATATCCGAAATCAGCCTTGAACCGGTCATTCCACGCAGCTTCCAGATCGCTGACCTGCAGATCGCCGGCCATCAGGGCACGTTCCAGATCAAAGCGCAGCATGATGTGCAGGTTATATTGGACCTCATCCGCCTCGGTTCGGATATAGCCGTTATGCACCCGGTTGACGGTGGCATAAAACGCGTCGGCGTCGGCGTCGGCGATCCCGAAGTCGCCGAAGGCGTCTTTCATCTGCTCAAACAGCCACCCGGTAAAGGCGCGCGAGCGGCCCAGCTGGTTTTCGTAAATCCGGCTTTGGCTTTCATGAACCCCCATCGACACGCCGCTGCCCAGCGGTGTCAGAAGATAGGCCTTATCGACGCCTTGCTCATAAGCGGCGTGGCCGACCTCGTGAATGGTGGAATAGAAACAGTTGAACGGGTCGGTCTCGCTGGTCCGTGTGGTGATACGCACATCCAGCCCGCTGCCCGAACTGAACGGGTGCACCGCCTTGTCGACCCGCCCGTTGTTGAGGTCATAGCCAAAGGTGGTGGCCAGTTTCTGCGACAGCCGCATCTGGATCCGTTCATCAAACTGCCCCGACAGCGCAGCAGGTTCCGGCCTGTCCAGCACAGCGGCGCGCAACGCCACCAGACGCGGGCGCATCTGGTCGAAAATGGCAGCAATCTGCGCGCCGGTCGTATAGGGCTCGTAATCCTCGACCATCGCGTCATAGACGTTACCACCCTGCGCCAGCGCTTCGCCTTCCTGACGTTTCAGCGCGACAACCTCTTCCAGCACCGGTTGGAAGGCGGCCACATCCTCGTCTGCGCGGGCCTGCGCCCAGGTGCCTTGCGCGGCTGATGTCACACGGGCAATAGCGGTGGCCAGATCGGAGGGCACTTTGACAGCACGGTCATAGCCCCGGCGGATGTCACGAAGCTGCGCTTTGCCGACCGCGTCCTGCGGTGCCGCCTGGTCCAACCATTCGGCTACGCGCGGGTCCGAGCGGCGGGCGTGCAGAACAGCCTCAATCGCGGCCATTTCCTCGGCCCGTTGCGGCGCTGCGCCGCGTGGCATCATGGTTTCCTGATCCCAGCCCAGCCGCCCGGCAATCTGGCCCAAAGCCGAGGTTTCCCGCTGAAACGCCATCAGGTCATCAAATGCAGTCATGAAATCAAGCTCCGCGCAGTGAGGTTGCAATGGGATAGGCCGTTAGGAACCGCGCCCGCAGGATCAGCGTCCACACGATAACGGCCATAAACTGGTGGAAAATCGCGATCTGCCAAGGGGCGCCATAGACCACTGTGACAATGCCCACCACAACCTGAAGCGACAGCGCCGCAAAGGCTGCGTTAAAGGCAAATCGGGTCTGTGGATGCGCGCTGGTGCCGCCCCGCCGCCAGACAATGAAGGCAAAGATCAGCAGCAGGTAGCCGACACAGCGGTGGATAAACTGCACCAGCCCTGGGCTTTCAAAGAAGTTCCGCCAAAGCGGCTCAAGCATCGTCGCATCGGGCGGCAACAGCTGACCGCCGATCAAAGGCCAATCGGTATAAGACCGCCCAGCGTCGATCCCTGCCACAAGCGCCCCAATGAGTATCTGCAAAAAGGTGAAATGCAGCAATCCGGTCGAAAGCGAGAAGAGCTTTGCCTCTTTTGCCCGCCGGGCCTGCATCAGATCACGCTCACTGCGGCCCAGTTCAAAGATATACCAGGCAAGGAACCCCAGAATGACAAAGGCCAGACCCAGATGAGTGGCCAAGCGATAACTGACCACAGCCGTCATGCCTTCGCCCTGCGTGACGCCCGAGGCGACCATCCACCAGCCGACAGCGCCCTGGATGCCGCCCAGAACACCGGGGATCAGCAGCTTGCCGGTCCAGCCGGTCGGAATTTTGCGCGACGCCAGAAAGCCAAAGAACCCAACAGCCCAGACCAGCCCAATGACGCGGCCCAACTGGCGATGCCCCCATTCCCACCAATAGATGAACTTGAAATCGCTCAGCTCCATCCACTGATTCTGGATGCGCCACTGATCGATCTGCTTGTATTTGTCGAATTCGGCCTGCCAATCGGCCTCGGACAGTGGCGGGATCGCGCCCGTTACGGGCCGCCACTCAGTGATCGATAGGCCGCTATCGGTCAGACGGGTCAGCCCGCCCACGGCGATCATCACCACCACCAGCGCAAACAGGATCATCAACCAGACGCGGATCGCGCCCCGTGCGTCGCTGCGGCCCCTGTCGATCATGCCAGGCTGCACCGCCTGCTGTTTTTCTGTGTCCGAGACCTCTTCGAAGATGCTGCGCTTACCGCTCATGCTGTCCTCATGTGGTGATTTCGTCGCAAGCTAGGGCCAAGGCGGGCCAAGGTCCAGCCTCAGCCCCGCTCCTTCCAGCGGACCATCTGCCGCATGATCCCGTGCAGCATCTGCACATCCGCGCGTGTCATCCGCATCCGTGACCAGAGATTGCGCAGATTGGTCTTCATACCATCGGCCTTTTCGGGCGGATAAAAGAACCCCGCCGCATCCAACCGGTCCTCATAGTGTTCAACCAGCTTTTCAACCTCTATTCCCGTCGCCCAGTCGCCCTTGCCTAGGTCAGTGGCTTCGTGGGTGACCTCACCGGTTTGGCGCATCCACTCGTAAGCGGTCAGCAATACGCATTGCCCCAGGTTCAGCGATGCATAATCCGGGTTTACCGGGACCGAGATGATGGCGTTGGCCTTGGCGATATCCTCGTTCTCGAGCCCCGCCCGCTCGGGCCCGAACAGAACAGCCACGTTTTCACCCGCAGCAACCTTCTGGGCCGCGATCTGCATCGCGCGTTCTGGGCTATAGACCGGCTTGGTCAAGCCACGCTGGCGCGCCGTGGTGGCAAAGACAAAGGTGGTGTCTGACAGGGATCCCGCCAGATCGTCAAACAGCTGCGCCTCATCCAGCAACCGTCCGGCACCGCTCGACATCGCCACCGCCTTGGGGTTCGGCCACCCGTCCCGAGGCGCCACGATCCGCATCCGGTCCAACCCGAAATTCCACATCGCCCGCGCGGCGGCCCCGATGTTTTCACCCATCTGCGGGCGTACAAGCACAAAAGACGGCTGGGAATTCTCGCTGGGCATAGTTTACTCCGAAAAACTCTGCCTGCTCTAATCGCGACGCCGGGCAAGGGCAAGCCACCCGCGCTTCTTCTGTTCCCAAATACCTCCGCCGGAGGCATAAAAGATTGCGTCCCACGTGCAATCCGCTAAACCGCCCGGAAGAAGTCAATGCCGAAGGAAGCGCCATGGACAGCCCCGAGCAGCCGCAGATCTATCTGATCACACCGCCCACGATCGAATTGAGCCGCTTTCCCGACCAGTTGGCCCGCGTTCTGGACGGGGCCGAGATCGCCTGTCTGCGCCTGGCGCTTGCAGGCCATGACGAGGATACCATCGCCCGCGCTGCGGATGCCTGCCGCGAAGTTGCCCACGCACGGGATGTAGCGATTGTGCTGTCAAAGCACGTGTTGCTGGCACAACGGCTGGGATTGGACGGGGTGCATCTGGATGACGGGGCCCGCTCGGTCCGCGCCGCCCGCAAAGAGTTGGGCGCCGATGCCATCGTTGGCAGTTTTTGCGGGGCCTCCAGTCATGATGGCATGACCGCCGGTGAAAACGGTGCGGATTACGTAGCTTTTGGCCCGGTGGGTGCCGCTTCGCTTGGCGATGGGACCCGGGCTGGAAAGGACTTGTTTCAGTGGTGGTCGGAAATGATCGAAGTGCCGGTTGTGGCCGAAGCGGGCTTGACCCCTGAATTGATCAGCCAGCTTGCGCCCTGCACCGATTTCTTTGGCATCGGCGAGGAAATCTGGTCACAGGATGACCCATTGGCGGCATTGCAACAGCTTATCGCCGCAATGGGTTGATCGTGCGGCCCTTTCCGACTTGCACGGGCCTGAGCGCTGCGGCATGACAAAGCCATGAACACACATAGCGACATATTGTGTATCGGCTCGGTCCTTTGGGACGTGATCGGGCGCTCTGCCAGTGCCATGCGACAGGGATCGGACGTGCCCGGTCGGATCACCCGCCTGCCCGGCGGCGTGGCGATGAACATCGCCATGACCCTGGTGCGCTTTGGCATGACCCCCACCTTGCTGACCGCCATTGGCCGTGACCCCGAAGGCGACGAGCTGATCAATGCCTGCACCCGGCTGGGTATGGTGACGGACCACATCTACCGCTCACCAGATCTGGCAACCGACCGCTATATGGCTGTCGAGGGGGCCAATGGGCTGATCGCCGCCATTGCCGACGCGCATTCTCTGGAAGCTGCTGGCGCCAAGATACTGCATCCGCTGGCGCATGGCCCTTTGGGGTCAGAGACCGCGCCCTATACCGGCCCAATTGCCCTGGACGGCAATCTGACAGTCGACCTGCTGGAAGAAATTGCCCAAAGCCCCAACTTTGCCCGGGCCGATCTGCGCGTCGCGCCTGCCTCACCAGGCAAGGCCGAGCGCTTGCTGCCTTTCCTCAAACACGCCCGCGCAACGCTTTATGTGAACCTCGAAGAGGCCGGGCTGCTCTGCCAGCGCGAATTCACCGATTCCGAGTCTGCAGCCAAAGGCCTGCTGGACCGCGGCGCGCTGCGGGTGCTGGTCACCGATGGCGGCAATTCGGCCACCGTAGGCAGCGCCGACAGCATTCTGACCCAAACACCCCCGTCTGTTCTGGTCACCCGCGTGACCGGCGCTGGCGACACTTTCATGGCGGCCCATATCGCCTCGGAATCCACCGGCGCGTCCAATGACGAGGCTCTGTCCCGCGCCCTGCGCGCCGCCGCCACTTACGTCTCGGGAGAAACCCCACTGTGATCGACATCCACTATTCCGCCGAGGTGCGCGCCGCCAAAGATGCAGGCCACCCCATCGTTGCGCTGGAAAGCACCATCATCACCCACGGTATGCCCTACCCTCAAAACATCGAGGTCGCGGCACAGGTTGAGCAGGATGTCCGCGATGCGGGTGCAGTCCCTGCAACCATGGCGGTGATCGAAGGGGTCCTGCATGTGGGTTTGGAGCCGGATCAGCTCAGGGCACTGGGACAGGCGCAGGGCGTTGCCAAAATCTCGCGCGCAGATATGGCCGCCTGTATCTCGACCGGCGGCACCGGAGCCACCACGGTTGCCGCCACGATGATCGCCGCGCAATATGCCGGGATCGAAGTGTTTGCCACAGGTGGCATTGGCGGGGTGCATCAGGGGGCCGAGACCTCTTTTGATATCTCAGCAGATCTGCACGAACTGGCCCAGACCCCTGTGACTGTGGTCGCTGCCGGTGCTAAAGCCATCCTCGATCTGGCCAAAACGCTTGAGGTTCTGGAAACGCTGGGCGTGCCGGTCATCGCTTACGGACAGGATGCCTTTCCCGCCTTCTGGTCGGCGCAATCCCCCTTTACCGCCCCTTTGCGCATGGACAGTGCTGAGGCCATCGCCAAAGCCCACGCAACCCGCCGCGCCTTGGGTCTGCCCGGTGGTCAACTGGTGGCCAACCCGATTCCGAACGATGCGCAGATTCCGGCAGAAAAACTGGCCCCGATCATTGCCGCCGCGCAGGCCGATGCCGACACCCACCGGATCACCGGCAAGGATGTTACGCCCTACCTGCTGCAACGGATATTCGAGCTGACCGAGGGGCGCTCACTGACTGCCAATATCGCGCTGGTTCGCAACAATGCGCGGCTGGCGGCGGGTATTGCCCGGGCACTGAAATCTCGCACCTGACGCAAGCCTATTGTACCAACGCCCCCGATTGACTACCTAAACCACGAAACCCACTCGGAACCGCAATGAACACACCCTTTGACGAAGAGCCCCACCGCCGCCCCGGCCTATTGTCCCGGTTGCGCGCGTCTTTCCTGACGGGCATCGTCGTCATCGCCCCGGTTTGGTTGACCATCTGGTTGATCTGGTCCGTGGTCGGCTGGATCGACAGCGCGGTACTGCCTTTGGTGCCGCAGCGCTTTCAGCCGGAACAATACGTGGGCATCAACCTGCGCGGTGTGGGCGTTATCATCTTCCTGATCTTCACCGTTCTGGTCGGATGGATCGCCAAAGGCATTCTGGGCCGGTCGCTGATCCATTTCGGCGAAAGCGTGGTCGATCGGATGCCGGTTGTCCGCTCGGTCTATTCGGGGATCAAACAGATCTCCGAGACGGTCTTTGCCCAAACCGAACGCTCGTTTGAAAAAGCCTGCCTGATCCAATACCCGCGCCGCGGTATCTGGGCCATCGGCTTTGTCTCGACCACCGCCAAAGGCGAGGTTGCCGAACGCGCCGAAACAGGTGGTGAGTTGCTGAGTGTCTTTGTGCCAACCACCCCCAACCCAACATCCGGGTTCCTGCTGTTCTTCCCGCAGGAGGATGTGATCATGCTGGACATGTCCATCGAGGATGCTGCGAAACTGGTGATCTCGGCCGGGCTGGTTTATCCCAACGACAAAGACCCCTCGCAACCAACTGAATAGTCAGCCAAACATCGCAGGCAGATCGACCGTGCTGCGCGTACCCAGATCAGATTTGTGGGCCCGCAGGAATGAATGCGCCGCCGTCTGCCCGGCCTCTTTCAACCGGTTCAAGACCACCGGATTGGGAAGGATCTTGGTGGTGGCGGACAGATCATTCATCAATGCATCGTCAGCGATCATATGTACCAGCACCCGGTTCATCTCGCCTGCCTTCAGCTTCCCCTCTTTCAGCAACCGCTGCACAAAACTGATCGCCCTCAACTCGCGAAACAGCGACGAATTGAAACTGATCTCATTGATCCGGTTCTGGATCTGCTGTGGCGTCTTGGGCACCTCATCGCGCTCCAGCGGGTTGATATTCACGATCACCACATCGTCCGGTAAATCCCCGTGAAACAGCGGATAGAGCGCCGGGTTGCCCGTATAGCCGCCATCCCAATAGGCCTCGGTCCGGCCCGTCTTGGGATCATGAATTTCCACAGCCTGAAACAGGTTCGGCAAACAGGCCGAGGCGAGAATGGCACTGGTCGAAATCTCATCACCTGAGAACACCCGGATCTTGCCGCTGCGCACGCAAGTGGCGCAGATGAAGAGGCCCGGCCCATCCTCGGCGCAGATTTCGGCAAAGTTGAACTTGTCGACCACCGGTTCCAACGGGTTGCGATAAAACGGCCCATAGGCATAGGGCGACACCAGCCGCGACCAGGCGTCCGCCATCATCACCGGAACCGAGTACTCAAGGGTGCGGGCAATATGTGCGGGTTCTATCCCCCGCATCCAACCGGCTATTCGCGTGTCCTCAACAGCCCCCATACGCTTCCACAGCCTGTTGAGACTGTCGCGCGCGCCCTGCCGGCCGGCATGCACCATCCCCGATTTAAAGGCCGCGCCATTCAGCGCCCCCGCCGAAGTTCCCGTGATCGCGGCAACCTCGACATCCTCTTCATCCAGCAACCGATCCAGCACACCCCAGGTAAACGCTCCGTGCGCCCCGCCGCCTTGCAATGCCAGATTGATGCGTTTCACGACCCTGCCTCTTCTTCTGTTTGCAAATACCTCGGGGGTGCGGGGGCAGAGCCCCCGCTCATTAGGCTAGCGAAAGTGCTCCTCAAAACTCACAACGCGGTCCAGCCACCATCGACCGAAATCGTCGTCCCGGTGATCTGCGCCGCAGCGTCCGAACACAGGAAAATCGCTGTGCCGCCCAATTGTTCGACGGTGGCAAACTCTTTCGATGGCTGACGTTCCAGAAGGATGTTCTTCACCACATCCTCGCGGCTCATATTGTACTCTTTCATCGTATCGGGGATCTGTGCCTCGACCAGCGGCGTCAGCACATAGCCCGGGCAGATCGCATTGCAGGTGATCGGCTCCTGTGCGGTTTCCAAAGCAACCGTCTTGGTCATGCCCACCACGCCATGTTTGGCCGCCACATAAGCTGCCTTGTAGGGCGAAGCGGTCAGCCCATGGGCCGAAGCGATGTTGATCACCCGACCCCAGCCTGCGCTCCGCATCATCGGCAACGCGGCGGCCGTGGTGTGAAAGGCCGAGTTCATGTTGATCGCGATGATCGCGTCCCATTTTTCGACCGGGAACTGATCGATGGGCGAGACATGCTGAATGCCCGCGTTGTTGACCAGAATATCGCAAGCGCCTGCCTGCTCGACCAGCGCGCGGCATTCGTCACCTTTGGACATATCCGCCTTGATATAGCGCGCCTTGGTGTCCGTCTCTTTGCTGATCTCTTCGGCCAGCGCGTGATCCTCATCGCGATCGGTGAACGAGTTCAAAACCACATTGGCCCCCGCCTTCGCCAATTCGCGTGCGACACCCAAACCGATCCCTGAATTCGATCCGGTGATAATGGCGGTTTTTCCCGAAAGGCTCATGGCCGGTCTCCTCATGTGTCTTTTTCAAAGCCACCTTGCCATGCTGCACCTGCAAAGAAAACGGGGAATATCGGGCTGTCCTGCGCCCGAAATTCAGCCAAAAAAAACGCCCGCACGAAGCGGGCGTTAAGTTATTGAGGCAGGTTTCATACAGGCAAGAAACCTATCGAGCAGTGCATCCTTTATAAGCAATTCTACGCCACCATCCAAGCTAAAAGTTTGAAAATATGAAAAATCATCGCTACGATGAACCCCAATAAAATAAGGCCAGAGCAGGATTGTTTCCAAAATGAGCCCCAATCGACTGAGCTACGTTCGTCCACTTATGGCGGGAATCGCATATGTTTTTTCCGCGATGGTAGCGCAAGCAGAATCAGCCCATGGCATAGCTATGTATGGCGAGCCTGCTTTGCCACCGGATTTTGTGTCACTGCCCTATGTCAACCCGGACGCTCCCAAAGGCGGCAAAGTGACCTTCGGCAATACCGGTGGCTATGACAGTCTGAACCCGTTTGTGCAGAAAGGCACGGTGCCCTGGCAGCTCAGATTCTGGACCCATGAGAGCCTGATGGGGCGATCCTGGGACGAACCATTCTCGCTTTACGGGCTTTTGGCCGAATCGATTGAGACGGATGACGACCGAACCTGGGTCGAGTTTACCCTGCGCCCCGAGGCCCGATTCTCTGATGGCAGCCCGGTCACGGTCGAGGATGTGATCTGGTCCTATGAGACGTTGGGCACGCAAGGGCATCTACGGTATCGCGGCTTGTGGGGCAAGATTGACAGCATCGAACAAACCGGCGCGCGCAGCGTGCGGATCACCTTTAACGAGGCGGACCGCGAACTGGCCCTGCTTGCTGGTATGCGCCCGATCCTGCAAAAGGCACAATGGGACGGGAAAGACTTTGCGGACGCACAGCTTCATGACATCCCCGTCGGCAGCGGCCCATATGTGATCGATGATTACGAGGCCGGGCGCTTTGTGAACTTCAAGCGCAACCCGGACTATTGGGGCGCCGATATCCCCTTCCGGCGCGGCACCATGAACCTCGATGACATGCGCATCGAATTCTACGGCGACGGAACCGTTCTGTTCGAGGCGTTCAAAGCCGGTGAGCTGTCCGCCATTCGTGAGTTCAACGCCGATAAATGGGACACGCAGTTTGGCTTTCCTGCCGTTCAGCGCGGTGATGTGGTCAAGACCGAGATCCCCCATGGCAAACCCTCAGGCATGACCGGTTATGTGATGAACACCCGCAAGCCCAAATTCGCCGATTGGCGCGTGCGCGAGGCGCTGACGCTGGCGTTCAATTTCGAGTTTATCAACGACACGATCACTGGTGGTGCGCAACCGCGGATCACCTCGTATTTCTCTGGCTCGGATCTGGCAATGCAACCCGGCCCAGCGACCGGGCGCGTGGACGAGCTGCTGCAAGCCTACACGGATGATCTGCTGCCGGGCACGCTGGAAGGTTATAGCCCTCCGACAGGCGATGGATCGGCCCGCAACCGCGCCAATATTCGCGCGGCAACCGACCTGCTGGCCGAAGCCGGGTGGACCATTCAGGACGGCGTGTTGCGCAATGAACAGGGCGAGGCTTTTGCGATCACCGTATTGCTGCCCCAAGGCGACAGCGACAATCAAACCGCCATCGACATCTATTCCCGTGCGCTGGAGCGTCTGGGCATTCAGGTCACGACCGACGTGGTCGATCCCGCGCAATTCACCGAGCGCACGTCCGAACTGGATTTCGACATGACGATTTTCCGACGCGCCTTGTCCTTGTCACCGGGGAATGAGCAGCGGCTTTATTGGGGCAGTAAACTGGCAGACGCTCCGGGCACACGCAACCTGATGGGCGTGGCCTCTCCTGCCGTCGACGGGTTGATCGATGCGATGCTGACCTCGGAAAGTCGTGAGGATTTTGTCGCCGCCACCCGCGCGCTGGATCGTGTGCTGACCGCTGGTCGCTATGTCATCCCGATCTGGAGCTTTGATGTCGGTCGGATTGCCCATGCCAAAGAGCTACGCTTTCCCGAGACTTTGCCGATCTATGGCGACGGTCCAGAATATATGCCGCAGGTCTGGTGGTATCAGGATTGACGCAGCCCCTCTATTTCCATAATTCGTGAAATATGGAAATAGAGATTTACGACAAGCTCAATGTATTGGCGCATCCAAAACGGCTGAACCTGTTTCAGCTGTTGATGCGCCGATATCCCGATGCCGTCCCTGCCGGTGAGATCGCTGAGGCGTTGGCACTCAAGCCCAACACCACGTCGACCTATCTGAACGCGCTGAAAGCGGCGGGGTTGATCGCGCAAACCCGCACGGGCACCTTGCTGCACGATCCGGTCTACCTGCCCTCTGTCCGGGGTGTGTTTGATGGCTTGCTGGCATCACCCTTTGAGACCATGGACAGAACAGCGGTATTCCCAAAACTCAAGCGTTTCGGAGACATCCAATGACCGCGCGCCAGTATTTTGCAGAGTTCCTGGGCACCGCCTTTCTTCTGATCGGCGTGGTTGGGTCGGGCATCATGGCGCAAACCCTGTCCGACGGGAACATCGCACTGGCCCTATTGGCCAACGCGATTGCAACCGGCTGCATGCTCTATGCCATCATCACCACCTTGGGTCCGGTTTCCGGCGCGCATTTCAACCCCGCTGTCACGCTGGCCTTTGCGCTGCGCGGCGAACACCCTTGGAGCGCCGTGGCACCTTATATCCTTGTTCAGGTCGCAGGTGGCATTATCGGGGTTTGGGCCGCGCATTACATGTTTGACCTTCCCATTATGCAAACCTCGCAGACGCTGCACCGCACTGGGTCGCATCAATGGTTTTCCGAGATCATCGCCACGCTGGGCCTGCTGTTTGTGATTTTCGGCGGAATTCGGCACAAGCCCGATACGGTACCAGCGCTTGTGGGGCTCTATATCACTGGCGCCTATTGGTACACGTCCTCCACAAGTTTTGCGAACCCCGCGGTGACCATCGCAAGGGGGTTCACGGATACCTTTGCAGGCATCTATCCAGGCCATATCGTGATGTTTATCGCAATGCAGACAATTGCAGTCTTTATCGGACATTTTGTCTTGAACTGGCTGTTCAAACCCGAGACCCAAAGCTCGGTCTGAAACAGAAGACCCATCACCCCAGCACACCCCGCAGCGCCTCATCCGCTGCGGGGTTATTGTTCTAACGCCAAGTTTTTTACCTGCGACATTTTGTCATGTCCGCAGCGTCATCGAACTGTCACTAACCTGTTACTGGGGGCAGAGCAGTCCAAGGCCACGAAATGTGATGGGAAAGCTCGATGGTGATGAATTGGACCGATTTGACGCAGGATTGGGATGCGTCTTTCGCGCGCGCAAAGCGCAGGTTCCCGAATCTATGTGACAAGGACATGGCGCGCGCGCCGAAAGACCGCAGCAAGTTCGAGGCCTATCTGGCCGAGCGTCACCAGTTGACGATCACCGAAGCCCACGAAGAGCTTGAGGATTTTCTGTATACCGAAGCGCTGAACCGTGAGGCCGGTTTAAGTTAACGACGTCACCCACAATATTGTCGCATCCTCGTCACTGACCGAAACAACGTTATGGCCCATGCTGCCATCGTAATAGGCGCTGTCGCCGCGGCGCATTTCGACCGGCTCATAAAACTCGGTATAAAGCCGCACGATCCCTGTAAGCACATACAGAAACTCTTCGCCGTCATGACGCACCCAGCCGTCAAACTCCTCCATCGACCGGGCCCGAACCCGCGCGCGATAGGGTAGCATCTGCTTTTTGGTCAGTGCTTCGCCCAGAAGCTCGTGCTCATAAGTTGCGGTGGCGTGCGCCGTCCCCTCGCCCTGTTTGGTCACGGTCATCCGGCCCACGACCTGATCGCGCTGAGGCGGGGTGAAAAGCTGTGGCACCGAAATCTCAAGCCCTGTGGCCAGTTTCTTGAGCGCATCATAGGTCGGCGACATCTGACCGTTTTCGATCTTGCTAAGCGTCGAACGTGCCAGCCCGGCTTGTGACGCGGCCTGCTCAAGCGTCCAGTTCCGCGCTTTGCGCAACTCACGCACGCGCGCGCCCAGGTCCAGCGGTTCAACATGCGAATCCTCGCCATTGTCGCGGGCAAGACGGATCAGAGATTTTGGGTCACGTTGTGTCATGGGGTTCTCTATAGGACCGGTGGCCCCTGCTTGCAACGCGGCTGCCATCACGCTAGCCAAACCCTATGCTATCGGTATTCGATCATGGCCCTGCAGATCCCTGCCCTGCACCGTTCAATTTGGCGGCGCATGTGTTGCGTCGGGCCGATCAGAATGCAGGCAAAACCGCCCTGTCCGTCTTGGGGCCCGCAGCGTCCGAGGATTGGAACTATGCGCAGCTAAAAGCCGCCATCCTGGGCACTGGAACAGGTTTGCTGCGCGCCGGTCTGAACCCGGGTGATATCGTGCTGATGCGGCTGGGAAATACGGTGGATTTTCCCATCGCCTATCTGGGGGCCATCGCCGTCGGGATTGTGCCGGTGCCAACCTCGTCGCAACTGACCGAGGCCGAAACGGCCCAGATGATCAGTGATCTTGCGCCAGCGGCGATCCTGCGCGATCCGCTGGTGGCCTGCGCACCGCATCCGAACGAAATCAGCGTGCCAGCGTTGCAGGCCATGCGTGATCTGCCCCCCGCGGCTTTCGATTTGGGTGACCCGGATCGGATGGCCTATGTGGTCTATACCTCGGGTACTTCGGGAAAACCCCGTGCGGTGGCCCATGCCCATCGGGCCATCTGGGCGCGGCAGATGATGGTCGACGGGTGGTACGCCCTGCGCCCTGAGGACCGGCTGTGCCATGCGGGTGCGTTCAACTGGACCTACACGCTGGGCACCGGATTGATGGACCCCTGGACCATCGGCGCCACCGCCCTGATCCCCGCACCGGGCACAGAGATCACCACCCTGCCAGACCTGCTGCGCGCGCATCGCGCCACGATCTTTGCCGCCGCGCCGGGTGTTTATCGCAAGATGTTGCAGCGGAGTGATTTCCCTGACCTGCCGGAACTGCGGCATGGGCTCAGCGCCGGTGAAAAGCTGGCGCATAGCCTGCGCGCGGCGTGGCACGACACCACCGGCACCGCGATTTATGAAGCCTATGGCATGTCGGAATGTTCCACCTTCATCTCGTTCAGCCCCGCGCACCCTGCGCGCGGTGACGCCCTTGGCCAACCGCAACCCGGGCGACGCATCGCCATTCTAGGCGAAGATGGACCAGTGCCACAGGGCCAGGAAGGGACAATTGCCATCCACCGCGACGATCCGGGTCTGATGCTGACCTATCTGAACGCCCCGGACGAGGCCGAGGCGCGCCTTATGGGTGACTGGTTTCTGACCGGCGATCAGGGCGCCATGGCTATCGACGGTCAAATCACCTATCTGGGCCGCGACGATGACATGATGAATGCGGGCGGCTATCGCGTCTCACCTGTTGAGGTCGAAAGCGCGCTGTCTCAGCATCCAGGCATCACTCAGGTCGGCGCAGCGGCGGTCGAGGTCAGACCGGACACATTTGTGATAGCAGCCTTCTATACCGGCCCCGAAGAACTGGACGCGGATGCGTTGGACACCTATGTGTCGCAAAGGCTTGCGCGGTACAAACAGCCGCGCGCCTATGTTCATCTGCCGGCCCTGCCCACTGGTGGCAACGGCAAACTCCTGCGCCGCGCATTGCCGGCCTATTTCAAGGCGACGCCCAAATGACCCAGACTGTGAAACTCGACATCATGTCCGACCCGATCTGCCCGTGGTGCTATATCGGCAAGACACATCTGGACAAGGCGCTGGCCGAAATCCCCAACCATCCCTTTGTGATCGAGTGGCATCCGTTCCAATTGAACCCGGACATGCCACAAGGAGGTATGGATCGTCGGGAGTATCTGGAACGCAAGTTTGGCGGCAAAGACGGTGCGGTGCGCGCCTATGCGCCGGTTGTAGAGCATGCCGAGAAAGCCGGTCTGACAATTGACTTCGAAGGGATGAAGCGCACGCCGAACACTCTGGATGCGCACCGATTGATCCATTGGGCGGGGATCGAAGGCAAGCAAACGGCGGTGATCGATGCGCTGTTCAAAGCCTATTTCGTCGATGCGCGCGACATTGGCGATCACGAGGTTCTGGCCGATATCGCCGATAGCGTCGGGATGGACGCGGCTGTGGTGTTGAAACTGCTCAGCTCGGACGCGGATCGCGAGGATATCAGCAACCGCGACAGCCATTCCCGGCAGATGGGCATCAGCTCGGTCCCGACCTTCATCGTGGCCAACCAGCATGCCGTTCCCGGCGCGCAACCTCCAGAGCTTTGGGCGAAAGTCATCACCGAGCTTATGTCTCAGCTCGAGGCGTCTCCGACAGAATAGCACAGGCCTCTGTGCGCCCATAACCCTATCCCAAGACGCTCCATCGTGATAGCGCGGTTGGGAAGGAGTTTCCAATGACCGACCGCGTTAACCGGGGTGAATTTATCGCCCTGATCGCGATGATGTTCGCGACGATTGCATTTTCAATCGACTCGATGCTGCCAGCCTTGCCCGAAATCGGCGCTGAACTCAGCCCCGGTGACCCGAACAAGGCGCAGCTGATATTGACGTCGTTTGTGTTGGGCATGGGGATAGGTACGTTCTTCACCGGCCCAATCTCGGACGCGGTTGGGCGGAAACCTGTGATCTATGGCGGCGCGGCGCTTTATATTCTGGCCTCGGCTGTGGCTTGGGCCAGCACCTCACTGGAAGTGCTGCTGGCCGCTCGGATCGTGCAAGGCCTTGGGGCTGCCGGGCCACGCGTGGTGGCCATGGCCGTGATCCGGGATCTATTTTCAGGACGCGAGATGGCTCGGATCGTGTCCATCGCCATGATGATCTTTACCCTTGTTCCCGCCATCGCCCCCATGATGGGTGCGGGCGTGATCGCTTTGTTCGGATGGCAGGGCATTTTTGTTTCGTTCATCCTGTTTGCCGCCATCATCGTACTGTGGATGGCCTGGCGCTTGCCGGAATCCCTCGCACCGGAAAACCGCCGACCGTTCCGCCTGCCGCTGATGATCAGCGCCGTGCAAGAGATGTTTGCCCATCCGACCGTGCGTTTGTCGATCCTGGTGCAGGCGTTGTGCATGGGATTGCTGTTCACCATGTTGACCATGGTTCAACCCATTTTTGACGTGGTCTATGACCGGGCCGAGAGCTTTCCGTTCTGGTTCGGATTCGTCGCGCTTATGTCAGGCTCTGCCAGCCTGCTGAATGCTGTTGTTGTGGTGCGCTTTGGTATGCGCCGTATCGTAACATGGGCACTTGCTGCTCAGATCATCATCACCACAATTGTGATCCTGCTCAATCGCGCGAACCTGTCGTTGGACGCTTCATTTGCCGTCTTTGTCGTCTGGCAAACCACCGTCTTCTTCATGGCGGGAGTGACAATGGGCAACCTCAACACCATCGCCATGGAGCCGATGGGCCATATCGCAGGCATGGCGGCCTCGGTCATCGGGTCCATCGCGACCGTACTGGCCGCCGCAATTGCAGCGTTTGTTGGCCAGCTCTTCGACGGTTCGATTGCCCCACTGACGATCGGCATCCTGACCATGTGCGCGCTGGGTTTTGGCTTGATGCTGCATATGGGCCGGATCGAAAACCGCCTGCTGGCCTAGATCATGTGAATCACGCTATCCTGCCCCCGCAATCAGTGGGGGGAGGATGCGATGAGCTACGATTATGACTTGGGCACCCATAGCTGCCTTGTAACAACGTCATCACATGAGGCGCAGCTGTGGTTCGATCGCGGACTGGTCTGGACCTATGGCTATAACCATGACGAGGCCGTGGCCTGTTTCCAAAAAGCCGTCGAAGCTGATCCGAATTGCGCCATGGCCCATTGGGGTGTCGCCTATGCGGCTGGCCCCAACTATAACCTGCCGTGGGAATTGCGTGACGAAAACGGGCAGACCACATCCCTGGCCATTGCCTATGACGCAACGCAAAACGCGATGGCACTGTTGGACGGGTGCACACCAGTTGAAAAAGCACTGATTCGTGCCCTGCCCGCTCGTTATCCGCAACGCGAACCAGAGCCCGACATGCACCGTTGGGACTATCATTTCGCAGATGCCATGCGCGCGGCCTTTGCCGAACAACCAAATCATCTGGATTTGCGCACGATCTATGTCGAGGCGCTGATGAACCTGACCCCCTGGAAAATGTGGGACCTTAAGACTGGGCAACCCGCTGAAGGTGCTGCGACGCTTGAGGCGCAGCAGGTTCTGGAAGACGCCATGGCCGAAGATCCCATGGCGATGTCCCATCCCGGCCTCTTGCATCTTTATGTGCATTTGATGGAGATGTCGCCCACGCCCGAAAAAGCGCTGAAGGCCGGAGATATCCTGCGGACCTTGGTGCCCGATGCCGGGCATCTTGTGCATATGCCGACCCATATCGACGTGCTGTGCGGCCACTATCAGAACGTCGCGTTCTGGAACGCCAAAGCCTCAGAGGCCGACTTGAAGTATTACCACCGCGAAGGCGCGTTCAACATCTATACGGGCTATCGCCAGCACAATTATCATTTCGCCATCTATGGCGCCATGTTTCTGGGTCAGATCGAACCGGCTTTGCAGGCCAACCAAGGCATGTGGGAGACCACACCCGAAGACATGTTGCGCGTCGAAAGCCCGCCCATGGCCGACTATTTCGAAAGCTACATGTCCATGGGACCTCATATTCTGGTGCGCTTTGGTCGATGGGAAGAGGCGATGGCGCTGGAACTGCCCTCCGATGCTGACCTCTATCGAACCTTGACCGCAACGACCCACTATGCGCGGGGTGTTGCCTTGGCTGCGACCGGCGATGTGACAGCAGCCGAGGCCGAGGAACAGTTGTTCCTGGCCGCCAAGGCCCGGGTGCCGGAAACGCGCCGGCTGCACAATAACCGCGTCATCGATCTGCTTGAAATCGCGACGGAAATGCTGCGCGGTGAGATCGAGTATCGCAAAGGCAACTACGATGCGGCCTTTGCCCATCTGCGCCGTTCAGTCGAGCTGGACGACACGTTACCCTATGATGAACCTTGGGGCTGGATGCAGCCGACACGCCATGCTTTGGGGGCCTTGCTGTTTGAACAGGACCATCTGGCCGAGGCCGAAGCTGTTTATCGTGAGGATCTGGGCCTTGGTGGCACGCTGAGCCGCGCGTCGATCCACCCGGATAACGTCTGGAGCCTCAAGGGCCTCTACGATTGCTTGAATGCGCGCGAAGAAGGCATTGAAATCAAACAGATCAAACAGCGTCTGGATCTGGCTCTGGCCCGCGCCGACCGGGCGGTGGGTGCCTCGTGCTTCTGCGCTCAAGCTGCGATGAGGGCAGCTGAATGAAGCCACTGATCTGGCTGCTGGCCATGTTGATCTGCACCCCGGCCCTGGCCCAGCGTCAAAGCTTCCCCCCCGTGGACGAAGCAGCGAATGACCCCGATTTGGCCGCCTTTCGCGACAGTTTGCGTGCCCTGGTTGATGCGCGCGATGTGGACGGCGTCGTAGCTGCGGCCTGCCCGGACATCTATCTGAGCCACAGCACTTTGGGTGGCCCTGACGAATTGCGGGAAAACCTGACAGCCTCCTCGCAGCTGGAACGCGACGCCTTTTGGGCAGCCTTGCAAGATACCCTGTCGCAGCCCGGCTATTTCGACGATCAGGGTGAGTTCTGGATGCCGCATCCCTGGCAGATCACCCTGCCCGCTGCGCTGGATCCGTTCACCGCCTATTTCGTCACCGGTGAGAATGTCTCACTCCGGGCTGGCCCGTCGCGCGACGATACGCGCCTGGCGGCGATCAGCCATGAGGTTGTGATCGTGCCAAACTATACCCCGGGCGCCGAATACCAACAAGTTGTGCTGACCGATGGCGGCAATGGTTTCATGCACAGCGATTTCCTGTGGTCCATGGTCGGCTACCGCGCCGCATTTGTGAAATCCGCCGGCGGCGAGTGGCAGTTGTGCACCTTCGTGACCGGGGATTAGGCCTTTGCCTTCTTCTTCTCGGCCATCAGCTTTTCCGCAAGATCGCGGGCGATGGCAAAAGCGCCCTTGATCTTGTCGCTGTCTTTCTTCCAGTCACGGCGCACAACGATCTTGTTGTCCTTGACCTTGGCCAGCCCGCGCTGGTTCTGGATGAAGTCGACCAATCCCTGCGGTGAGGCGTATTTGTCATTGTGGAACTGGATCGTCGCACCCTTGGGCCCGCCATCCAGCTTGGCAATCCCGGCCCGCTTGCACATCGCCTTGATGCGCACGACCAGCATCAGGGTGTTGACCTCTTTCGGCAGGGTACCGAACCGGTCTATCAACTCAGCTGCAAAACCCTCTAGCTCGACCTTGGTCGATAGCGACGACAGGCGGCGGTAAAGGCCCAGGCGCACGTCCAGATCGGGCACGTAATCTTCAGGGATCAGTACCGGCACACCCAGGTTGATCTGCGGGGCCCACTGGTCGTCAGCATCCGACAGGCCTTCCATCTCACCAGCTTTGATCTTGGCAATCGCCTCTTCCAGCATCGACTGGTAAAGCTCATAGCCCACGTCGCGCATCTGGCCCGATTGTTCCTCGCCCAACAGGTTGCCCGCACCGCGTATGTCCAGATCCTGCGAAGCCAGCGTGAACCCTGCCCCAAGCGTGTCGAGTGAGCCCAGAACGCGCAGACGTTTCTCGGCTGTCGCGGTCAGACGCGCGCGCGGCTTGGTGGTCAGATAGGCATAGGCGCGGGTTTTCGAGCGCCCCACCCGGCCCCGGATCTGATAGAGCTGCGCCAGCCCGAACATATCGGCCCGGTGCACCACCATCGTGTTGGCCGTCGGGATATCCAGCCCGCTTTCCACAATCGTGGTGGCCAGCAGCACGTCATATTTGCCGTCATAAAAGGCGTTCATCCGGTCGTCGAGTTCCCCCGCCGCCATCTGCCCATGGGCGACCACATAGGTCAGTTCAGGCAGTTGTTCTTTCAGGAATTCCTCGATCTCAGGCAGGTCCGAGATACGCGGGACCACATAGAAACTCTGCCCGCCGCGATAGTGCTCACGCAGCAGCGCTTCGCGGATGGTGACTGCATCGAACTCGCTGACATAGGTGCGGATCGCCAGCCGATCGATGGGTGGCGTGCCGATGATCGACAGGTCGCGCACCCCGGTCAGGGACAGTTGCAGCGTGCGCGGGATCGGCGTGGCGGTCAGAGTCAGCACGTGGATATCGCTGCGCAGCTGTTTCAGGCGTTCTTTGTGGCCAACGCCGAAATGCTGTTCCTCGTCGATGATCAGCAGGCCCAGATTGTTGAACCGGATGCCCTTGGCCAAGAGCGCGTGGGTGCCGACCACAATATCCACCGTGCCGCGGGCCAACCCGTCGCGGGTTTGCTGCGCCTCTTTGGCAGAGACAAAGCGTGAAAGCTGCCGCACCTCCAGCGGAAAGCCCCTGAACCGGTCCTTGAAACTGGCCGCGTGCTGACGCGCCAAAAGCGTCGTGGGCGCAATGACTGCCACTTGCACGCCGGACATGGCCGCCACAAAGGCCGCGCGCATGGCGACTTCGGTCTTGCCAAAGCCCACATCACCGCAGATCAAACGATCCATCGGCGCGCCGGATTGCATGTCTTCCATCACGTCGGATATGGCGCGCAGCTGATCATCGGTTTCCTGATAGGGGAACCGCGCGCTGAACTCCTCCCACGCGTGCGGTGGCGGGTCCATGACCGGCGCTTTGCGCAAGGCACGCTCGGCGGCGATGCGGATGAGCCGATCGGCCATCTCGCGGATGCGCTCTTTCAGCTTGGCCTTTTTCGCCTGCCACGCGCCGCCACCCAGCCTGTCCAGCAGACCTTCGTCATGGCCGTATTTCGAGAGCAGTTCGATGTTTTCGACCGGCAGATACAGCTTGGCCTTTTCCGCATATTCCAGCAGCAAGCATTCATGCGCCGCACCCGCAGCAGTCACGACCTCCATCCCAAGATAACGCCCGATCCCATGATCCACATGCACCACCAGATCGCCGGGGGACAGCGATTGTGCCTCGGTCAGGAAATTCTCGGCCTTGCGGCGCTTCTTGGGTTGCCGGATCAGCCGGTCGCCCAAAACGTCCTGTTCGGCGATCACCGTAAGGTCTGGCGCCTCAAACCCGTGTTCCAGCGCCAGCACCGCCAGATGCAGACCACGCTTGCCGATCCGGGTGCCGTCGGCGACCGGGATGGCCTCGGCCAGCCCTTCGTCTTCGATCAACCCGCTGAGCCGTTCGCGCGCGCCTTCAGAATAAGACGCGATCAGAACCGGGCCCTGGGTCAGCTTATCACTGATATGGCTGGCCAAAGCCCCAAACAGGCTGACGCTTTCCTGCTGTCGTTCGGGCGCAAAGTTCCGCCCTATCCGACCACCTGCGTCAATGACCCCGGGCCCCGAGGACTGCGGCAGAGGGCTGAACTGCATCACGCGGCGGTCACCCGTTGCAGCCTCCCACGCCGCGTCGTCCAGATAGAGCAGCGCAGGCGGTGTCGGCTTGTATACCGTGTCCATACGTGAGCGGTTTTCCAACGCAAGACGCCGCGTTTCGTATTGATCGGCAATCGTGTCCCACCGCGCCAGCCGCGCCGGGGTGACCTGATCATCCACCGTGATCGTGGCATCGGGCAGATAGTCGAACAGCGTTTCCAGCTTTTCATGGAAAAACGGCAGCCAATGCTCGATTCCTTGATGTTTGCGCCCTGCGCTGACCGCCTCATAAAGCGGATCATCGGTGCCCGCCGCGCCAAACTCGATGCGATAGTTTTGCCGGAACCGAGTGATGGCCGCCTCATCCAGGATGACTTCGGAGACTGGTGCCAGTTCCACCACTTCCAGCTTTTCGGTGGTGCGCTGCGACACCGGATCAAAGCGGCGCGCGCCGTCCAGTACATCGCCGAACAAGTCCAGCCGAACGGGGCCGGATTCACCCGGAGGGAAGATGTCGATGATGCCGCCGCGGATGGCGTAATCGCCGGGCTCCATCACGGTGGGGCTTTGAGTAAAGCCCATGCGCACCAGAAACTTGCGCAGCGCTTCCTCGTTCACCCGTTGGTCAACCCGCGCGGTAAAAGCCGCCTCGCGCAGCACCTCGCGCGCAGGCACGCGTTGGGTGGCAGCATTCAGTGTGGTCAACAGCACAAATTGCGACGGCATTTGATGCACCAAAGCCGCCAGCGTCGCCACACGCGCCGCTGCGATATCGGCATTGGGCGAGACCCGGTCATAGGGCAGACAATCCCAGCCTGGGAACACAAAAACCGGCATGTCGGGCGCGAAAAAGGCCAGCGCGGCGCGCATCGCCTCCATCCGCTTGTCATCGCGTGAGATATGGCAGACCGGCCCGCCCGAGCGAGCGATTTCCTTCAGGACAAGCTGCGCGTCATACCCCTCGGGGGCGCCGCCAACCGTCACGTGGTTCGGAGCCTGCATCGCTGTGTCCCTTTTCCTAATCCGTCAGCCCAGAACGCCGATCGAAAGGTTCTGATACATGCCCCACAAAGCGGTGATCAAGATCGAAATCATCCCGATGACCTGCGTAATTATCCGGCAGCGAGTCAGAAATTTGGAAACAATCTGAAGATTTATATCGTTTTGTTTCAGCTTCCGCGCTGTCCACAGGTTCACCAGCCCCACGAAACTCATCGGAAACAGCAACAAAAACACGGCCTGGGCAAATTCCAGATCATAGTAAAACCCGGCTGTCGCCAACCCGGTCAGGAAAAAGCAGGCGATGGCAATGATCGCCAGCCCCGAGACCTCGGAAATATAAAGCAGCCGGTTTCTGTTGATCCGCACGATGTCCAGCAAATCCTGTTCAGACTGCCCGCCGACCCGTCTGGCGCGCACGACAAGGTCATATGGAACGCCCATCGCCCAATGGCTTGCGGTCGACCACAGGACCGCCAGCGAAATCCAGTACCACAGGTTCGAAAAACTGCGCATATCGATCAGTTCGAAGATCGAAGAGAAAAAATCCAAGCGCCAACCCTTTATTCATTTACCTTTAGACGTGCTATTGCTTGGCGCGTCTATTGGCACTCTTGAGACTACCGGGAATTCATGCCACCCAATGTCGGATTGTTCAAGGAGCGCGCGCCATGAAACCTACCATTGCCCCCTTCCCGAAAACCCGGTTTCGCCGCGCCCGGCAGTCGGCGGCTATCCGTGGTCTTGTACGTGAAAACACTCTGACACCGGATGATCTGATCTGGCCCGTCTTCGTACGCGATGGTGAGGGCATAGAAGAGCCCGTGCCCTCGATGCCCGGCGTGATGCGGCGTTCGGTTGATCTGATTGCCAAGGCTGCGGTTGAGGCGCAGGCGCTTGGTATCCCCGCGATTTGCCTTTTTCCCTACACCGACGCGTCGCTGAAGACCGAAGACTGTGCCGAAGCCTGGAACCCTGACAACCTGTCGAACCGCGCCATTCGCGCGATCAAACAGGTCGCACCCGATATCGCGGTGATGACCGACGTGGCGCTGGACCCCTACAATATCAACGGCCATGACGGCTATGTGGTCGAGGGCGAGATCGTCAATGACCAGACCGTCGAAGCTCTGGTCAAGATGACGCTGGCCCAGGCCGAGGCGGGTGCGGATATCATCGGCCCGTCCGACATGATGGATGGCCGGATCGGTGCGATGCGTGACGCATTGGAATCTGCTGGGCATCAGAATGTAATGATCCTCAGCTATGCCGCGAAATATGCCAGCGCCTTTTACGGCCCGTTCCGCGATGCGGTGGGTGCATCCGGGGCTCTGACCGGTGACAAGAACACCTATCAGATGGATCCGGCAAACTCGGATGAGGCCCTGCGTCTGATCGAGCGGGATCTCACTGAGGGTGCCGATATGGTCATGATCAAACCCGGGCTGCCCTATCTGGACATCTGCCGTCGGGTCAAAGACAGCTTTGGGGCGCCCACCTATGCCTATCAGGTCTCTGGCGAATACGCGATGATCCAGGCTGTAGCCCAGAATGGCTGGATCGATGGCCAGAAGGTGATGCTGGAAAGCCTGATGGCCTTCAAACGCGCGGGCTGTGACGGGGTATTAACCTATTTCGCCCCGGAGGTTGCGAAGATACTTCAGGGGTAAAACCCAACTCTGTCGCGACTTTTCGCCTATCTTGGCGCAGTTGGGCGCAGCTTTCCCGTGACAGGGCGGCGCAATCGGCGTATTCTTGCACATAAGATCGGGTGAACCCGACTTTCAGGCACATTTACAGAGACATAGAAAACATGAGCAGTTCCAAATCCCCCCGACTGAGCCGTCGCGGCTTTGCCTTTGGCATGGCTGGCATGACCCTCACCGCAGCCTGCGGCAATGGGGTCGGCAACACCAACGCCGCCCAGATCGATGCGCGCGTCGATGCCACGCTGACGGAAATGTACGACAAATATCCAAACACGATCGAGATCGCCAACAAGGCCAACGGTATGCTTGTGATGCCGCTGATATCCGAGGCGGGCTTTATCTTTGGCGGTGGTTTCGGCCAGGGTGCCCTGCGCATCAACGGCGCAACCGTCGACTATTACTCGGCCGTCAAAGGAAGCGCGGGTCTTCAGATCGGTGCACAGCAATACGCCCATGTGCTGTTCTTCATGACCGAAGACGCGCTGAACGATTTCCGCCGCTCCAGCGGTTGGACTGCAGGCGCAGACATTGGTTATGTGGTGGATTCCACCGGCAGCACCCTGTCGACCAACACCACAACACTGCTGTCACCGGTTTTGGCCGCAATCTTCGGTCAGGCAGGTCTGCTGTTTGGCGCTACCGTTGAGGGTACGAAATACACCCGGATCATCCCCTGATCCGAACAAACGCAAGTGACCGCCCCTCTGCGCAGGTGGGGCGCATACAGCGACGTTACGGTATTGAGCTTGCAGCAGCCAATCCACTTTCGATTCCTCAATGAGACCTGTAGAACTGGCCCGGACAACGGGTCTGTAATGGTGCTTTGATGGTTCACGTATTTCGCTGGTTGATACGGATTGCAACAGGGGTGATCCTGCTGGCGTTGGCGGCCATCGGGCTGGTCTATTTCCTGGCCAGCCAATCCCTTCCCGATTATGATCAAAGCCTTGAGGTCTCAGGCCTTTCCGCCCCGGTCGAGATCGTGCGCGACACTGCAAATGTGCCGCATGTTCTGGGCCAAACCGACCCGGATGTGTTCTTTGGGCTGGGCTATGCCCATGCGCAGGATCGCCTGTGGCAGATGACGGTGTTGCGCCGGACGGCACAAGGTCGTCTGTCCGAAGTCTTTGGCGCACGAACGGTCGGCATTGACAAGCTTTTGCGCCGCTTCGATCTCTATGGCCTGGCCCATCGTTCGGTCGAGGTGCAGGACGACTATACCAAAGCAGCCCTTCGGGCCTATGCCGCAGGTGTGAATGCGCGTCTGGATGAAATCAATGAGATGGCGCTGGGGCGTGGTGCGCCCGAGATGTTCCTGTTCAACGCGCCTGTCTCACCCTGGCAACCCGGTGACAGCCTCGCGATTATCAAGCTGATGGGGCTCCAGCTTTCAGGCCATCTGCAAGACGAGGTGCTGCGCGCACGCGCCTCATTGATGCTGAACGACCCGGCGCGGCTTGCTGACATCTTGCCCGATATACCGGGTCAGGGCATTGCCGCGCTGCCCGAATATGCCGCGCTGTTCCCAACCCTGCCCCGCTTTGCCGAAAGCCAGCCGACCCCGCGCCATCCTTTGTCTCCTGTTCCGGAACGGGGCCTGGCTGGCGCGTCAAATGCCTGGACAGCAGCACCTGCGCGATCAGCCAGCGGTGGCACGCTGTTGGCCAATGACCCGCATCTGGGTTTCACCGCGCCCGGCATCTGGTATCTGGCGCGGCTCGAGCTGGAAAAAGGTGGTGTGATCGGCGCGTCCATCCCCGGAGTGCCAGCGATCATGACGGGCCGCAGCGACCGGCTGGGATGGGGGCTGACCTCATCCTATCTGGATGACCAAGACCTCCATATCGAAAAGCTGAACCCTGAAGACCCCGAGGAATATCTGACACCCGAGGGCTATAAACGGTTCCAGACCCGTCCGTCGATCATCGACATCAAGGATGAGGCTCCGATCACCTTGACCCTGCGATGGACGGAGAACGGCCCGGTGCTGCCGGGTACGGATTACGATCTGGAAACCATCACGCCACCGGGTCATGTCGCCTCGCTGTCCTGGACGGCGCTCAGCGCGCGCGATACCTCAATGACCGCCTCCATGGCGCTGATGAATGCCGATACGGTGCGCGAGGCCATCGAGATTGCCGAAGGGTTCATCGCGCCCTCGCAAAACCTGTCGCTGGTCGACAGGAACATGATCGGCATGAAGCTGATCGGCGCCATGCCCAAGCGCGATCTGAACAATCAAAGCCGTGGTCGCATCCCCACGCCGGGCTGGCTGACCCGCAATCGCTGGGACGGGCGGCTGCCTTATGCGGATAACCCCGAATTTGTGGCCCCTGTTGGAGGTATTCTGGGCAACACCAACAACAAGATCGTCGACCGGCCCTTCCCCAACCATGTCTCTTATGAATGGGGCGACACGCAGCGGGTCTATCGCTGGGAACGCCTGATGCAATCGCGCGAGGTGCACACGCGCGACAGCTTTATCGAGGCGCAACTGGACACCGTCAGCTTTACCGCGCGCTCGCTGCTGCCTCTGATCGGTGCGGATCTGTGGTTCACCGGCGAATCCGCCCCCGAAGGCACGATTGAACGTCAACGACAAACAGCCCTGAACCTTCTGGCGGACTGGAACGGCGAGATGAACGAACATCTGCCCGAACCGCTGATCTATGCCGCCTGGGTCCGGGCCTTGCAGAACCGCCTGATCGCGGATGAGCTGGGCCCGCTGGCGGCCGAGTTCAAACATGTTGAACCATTGTTCATCGAACGCGTTTATCGCGACATCGACGGCGCGTCCGTCTGGTGCGACGTCCTTCAAAGCGCCCCGGTTGAGACGTGCACCGACATGGCCCGTCTGGCGCTGGATGATGCGTTGATCTGGATCACCGAACGCTATGGTGGCGCGCTTGAGGCCCTGCGCTGGGGCGATGCGCATCAGGCCACCCATGATCACCCGGTTCTGGGTGAGGTTCCGGTGCTGCGCTATTTCGTCAATATCCGCCAATCGACCAGTGGCGGTGATAACACCCTGCTGCGCGGTCGCACCTCGGGCGAAGGGCCCGATCCGTTCCAGAACGTGCATGGCGCTGGCTATCGTGGAGTCTATGACTTTGCCGATCCTGACAGTTCGGTCTTTATCACCGCAACCGGGCAATCGGGCCACTTCTTGTCGCGCTATTATGACGATCAGGCGCAGCTGTGGCGCCGGGGTGAATATATCCCCATGTCGCTGGACATTGATCTGGCCCGTGCGGCGGCTGTTGGTGTCACCCATCTGACCCCTCGTCGCTGACCACGCCCGGTTTTTCGCCGATCCGCCTGGCTTTGACTGCGCGCGGTGGACGGGTGCGGGGTGGCAAGCTAGCATCCAAACGGTAAGGAACGGCAAATGGGGGAATAGCCATGGGCAGCGTGACAGACCGGCTGAACAATCTGGCGCGGGATTATGCCGTCGCATGGAGCTCGGGCGACCCGGACGCGGTTGCGGCTTTCTTTGCCGAAGACGGTCAAATCATCATCAACCGGGGCGACGTGCTGAAAGGCCGCGCGGCCATCGTCGAAATGGCCAGTGGTTTCTATGCCGAGTTCCCCGATCTGGAAGTCCGATGCGACATGATGCGATGGGCCGGTAACCACGCCATCTTTGTCTGGACATTAGAGGGCCACCACGCCCAGACCGGCAATCACGTGGTTACGCGCGGCTGGGAAGAATGGGACCTGACCGAGGATGGCAAGGTGCAATCCTCATTGGGCTGGTTCGACGCGGAAGACTATCAGCGGCAGATTGACGGTGGTTGAGGCTAGCCGGACGTAATCTTGAAGTCGCGCGGGATGCCTTCGGTCACCTTGAACCAAGGAGAGGCCTGCGCACGCCTCTGATGCGCTTCGAAAGCGGCCTGGTTTTCAAACACTTCGCTGACATTGAACTGGCCGGGATTGTCTGCGTCTTCCACTACTTCAAACGAGAGGCAGCCGGGCTCTGCCCGTGTCAATTCAATATGTTCAGGCAAAGCCGCCCTTACGGCCTCAACCCGGTCAGCGGGTACCAAAATATGCCCAGTTAGATAGACTTTGCCCTCTGACATCGCACCCTCCCTAGAGTTTCGCAAATTGCGCGGCTTGTTTGTCCGTCCAAAGGACGTTCAGAACAAAGCTGTCCTCGGTCTGCTCTTCCGCGCGGACCACGTCTTGGCGGAAAAGCCAGGCGCGCTTGTCGCCTTCCGAGAATGCAAGGGTCAGTGTCGCCTCATGCCGCACGCCTTGCAGCTTGGTTGCGATCTCGGCCAGCAGCGGGTCAAGCCCCTCGCCGGTCACCGCAGAAATCGCAAAGATCGCCGGATCGCGGTCGGCGCGGGCCAGTGTCGCGTCGCGTTCTTCGGCCTCAAGCAGATCAATCTTGTTCCAAACCTCCAGCCGTGGGCGGTCTTCATCGACGCCCAGCGAGGTCAGGATGGTTTCGACGTCCTGCGCCTGCGCTTCGGTTTCTTCGTGGCTGATGTCGCGCACATGCACGACCAGATCGGCCCCCAAAACCTCTTCGAGCGTGGCGCGGAAGGCAGCGACCAGTTCGGTCGGCAGGTTCGAGATAAAGCCCACTGTGTCTGACAGGATAACCTCGGGGCCATCGGGCAGCACAACGCGCCGCATGGTCGGGTCAAGCGTGGCGAATAACATGTCCTTGGCCATCACCTCGGCCCCGGTCAACCGGTTGAACAGCGTGGATTTTCCGGCGTTTGTATAGCCGACAAGCGCCACAATCGGATAGGGAACCTTGGCGCGCGCCGCGCGGTGTAGCGTGCGGGTCTTGACGACCTTTTGCAATTGTCGCCGCAAACGCACCAATTGTTCGTCAATCGCACGGCGGTCAGCCTCGATCTGGGTTTCGCCGGGACCGCCGACAAATCCCAAGCCCCCACGCTGACGTTCAAGGTGGGTCCAGGCCCGCACCAGCCGCGTGCGCTGATAGCTGAGCGCTGCCATCTCGACCTGCAATACCCCTTCGCGGGTACGCGCGCGGTCACTGAAGATTTCAAGGATCAGACCAGTACGGTCCAGGATCTTGACCTTCCACGCTTCTTCAAGATTACGCTGCTGAACCGGGGTGACCGGGCCGTCGATCAGGACCAGTTCGATATCGTTGTCGTGAAACCGCTCGCCCAGCTCTTCGATCTTGCCGCTGCCAAACAGCAGGCCCGCCTGAGCACGCGGAAGGCGCACGATCTCGGAACCGACCACGTCCAGATCGGGCAAAGCGGCTGCCAGCGCAACCGCCTCATCCAGCGCCGGTTCGGGGACACGGCGCTGTTCATCTGATTTGATTTCGGGATGCAGCACCCAGGCCCGGGTGCGCGTCCTGTCATGATCCATCAAGAGGCGTCTTCGCCCTCATACAGGCTGATCGGCTGTGACGGCATGATGGTCGATATCGCGTGCTTATACACCAGCTGCGACTGTCCGTCGCGCCGAAGCAGCACGCAGAAATTGTCGAACCAGGTGATCACACCTTGCAATTTCACACCGTTGATCAGGAAAATCGTGACCGGAACCTTAGCTTTCCGTACATTGTTCAGGAAGGCATCCTGAAGATTCTGTCTGTCCGAAGCCATATTTTTATTATCTCGCCATTGTTCTTGCTACGCGCTGCGGGCCAACGCGCTCCCTTCGGCAGAGTATGGAGCGGTGCGCGCAGATATTCCAGATGAAAAATCAGGCGTTAGCCCAATAGCCTGATGTCTTGTCAATCACGCCACAACGCCGGTGTGATCAATGCAATGATTGCCAGCGTCTCGAGCCGACCGATGACCATCGCGGCGCAGAGCGTCAATTTGGCCCAAGGGGACAGGTCGATCAGCCGGATCGGGACATCTGTGGCCAGCTCGATCAACGGCCCCGTTGTGCTGAGCGCTGCAACGCTGAGAACCATAGCCTGCTCGAACCCAACCCCAGCAGCGGCCAGCATAAGGTCAAACACCGCCAGCGAAAGTGCAAACATCATCAGGAAGATCCAGGCGATAAAGGCTCCATCGCTCTGGATACGGCGATTGCCGCCGCCTTCACCGCTGATCGAAGACGGAAAGATCAGCCGATCAATCTCGCGCTTGCCATTCAGATAGAGCGCATAGACCCGCAGCAGCTTGACCCCTCCGGCCGTGGTCGCCACACCACCGCCAATCAGAGCTAGCCCCAGCAGGATCAGGCCGGGTGTACCAAGACCTGACAATTGTTGTGCATCATTCCAGTTTGCGCTTTCGAACCCGGCAGTGGTGAGGAAGGCCAGAACGGTAAACAACATACCCCAGATCACCTGAACCGCCTGACCGAAAGTCATCTGCAATCCCAGCTCGGCGACGCCGGCGGCAACACGGAAAAACAGCAGACAAGCCACCGCCAAGACAATCGCCAGACCGATGCGAAACTCGGGGTCTTTGTCCAGCCGGCCATACCCGGTGGTTGCGGTGTCGGCTGAAAAGGTCAGCCGCGACAAAGCAAACAGAAGGAACAGGAACAGGATCATCTCTCCGGTTATGCCTGCTGTCGACCCTTCCAAACCGCCGACCGGCGATATGCCCGAGGTCGCCATGACCGACATCGCATGGCACACAGCGGTCAGGCCTTGTTCGCCGGCGATCAAAAGCAGAATGCAGATCACCGCAGTCAGCCCTGCATAAACCGGCGCAAGGGTACGCGTGACCCGCAACAAACGACCACGCGGATCAACCTTTTCGCTCTGCGCCACACCCGAGACCGGGCGACCAGGCTGCCCCCGCGCCGTCACCTCAAAGCCCCCTAAAGACAGTGGCGCCAGAATCGCCGCCGCTGCGATCCACATCAGCAGACCACCCATCCACCCCACAAGGGCCCGCCAAAGGTGCAAAGGTGCCGTCAGCCGTTCGGGATCGGGAAACAGATCGGCGCCGGTGGTTGTCACAGCGCTGATCATATCGAAATAGGCGTTCAGATAGCTGGTATTGCCCAAAGCTTCGAACAAAGGCAGCGCCAGAAACAGGGGCAGAACCGTGAACGAGGCCAGCAAAACAGCCAATTGCCCCAATGTCCCGTGTTTTGGCACTCGGTTCAGAACCGCCAGGGCGATCAGCGATACGGCAAAAAGCCCAATCAGACTGGAATAGAAAAACGCACGCGAGGTCTCGTGATCGTCCAGCACAAGCGCATAGATCGCAGGGATCCACATCGACAGCGACGCCGCCCCCCAGATCAAAAGCAGCAGCGGCAGGCGCCGCAATACTCCGATCTGTTGTGCGCGCGCCCTTGCCATCAGAAAAAGTCGATCGAGACCTGCATAAGCCGCTCAACCTCGGGCACATCCTTGGCCATGGCAAAAATGGCCACCACGTCCTTCTCCTCGATCCGCAGACTGCCGGTTGGGCGCAATACCTCGTCACCTTTGCGCACAGCGCCCACCAAAACACCTTCGGGGAAATCGATATCGCGCAATTTCTGACCGGCCATGGGCGAGGTCGACATGACCTCGGCCTCGATGACTTCGGCCTCGGCATCGCCAATGGAATAGACCTGCCGTACACGGCCGTGGCGGATATGGCGCAGGATCGAACTGACGGTGGTGGCGCGCGGATTGATATAGGCATCAATTCCCAGCGGCCCCATCAAGGCCACCATGCTTGGGTCATTGATCAGAGCGATGGCCAAGGCACTGCCCGCTTCTTTCGCGCGCACGGCGGCCAGCATGTTGGTGCGGTCGTCGTCGGTAACGGCCAGCATCGCGTCTGCGCGCTCAATGCCTGCCTCGCTCAGCAATGCGGCATCCAACCCGTCGCCATGCAGCACGATGGTCCGCTCCAGCGCTTCAGCCGCCGCTTCTGCACATTGACGATCCCGTTCGATGATCTTGGCCCGCACCCGGCTTTCGCGCTCTTCCAGCGTGCGCGCGACCTCCAGCCCCACGTTACCGCCGCCGACGATAACCACGCGGTCCTGTTGTTTCTGCGTCTTCCCGAACACCTCCATCGTGCGGTCGACATCCTTGACGCTGGTGAACACATAGCATTCATCACCCACAAACAGCTGATCTTCGGATTCCGGGGCAAACAAGGACCCCTCGCGCCGCACCCCGACCACAATCGAACTGAGAGTCGAGAACAGGTCGGTCAGTTGTCGCAGGGGTGTGTTGACGATGGGGCAGTCTTCATCGACGCGAATACCAAGCAATTGCGCCTTACCGTCCATGAAAAGTTCGGTGTCAAAGGCCGCAGGTGCAGACAGGCGGCGCATGGCCGCTGCGGCCACTTCGCGTTCGGGGCTGATGACAACATCAATCGGCAGGTGATCGCGACGGAACAAGTCTGAATGGATCGCCTGCAAATAGGATTTCGAGCGCAGGCGCGCAATCTTCCGCTGGATCGAAAAGATCGAATGCGCCATCTGGCAGGTGACCATGTTGACCTCATCCGAATGGGTCGCGGCAATGATCATATCGGCGTCGCGCGCGCCTGCCCGCTCCAGCACATCAGGATAGCTGGCAAAGCCAGCAATCCCCTGCACATCCAGCGTTTCGGTGGCTCGGCGCACAAGGTCGGGATTGTTGTCGACAACTGTCACATCATTAAGTTCACCCGACAAATGCCGTGCAATCTGCCAGCCTACCTGTCCGGCGCCGCAAATGATGACCTTCATGTATCTGGCCCTTCTGCCTGAAAGCTTTGAATGACAGATGCCCCCAAAGCGGTCAATTGAATTGTCATATCCCGCAGGCTGAGGCAAGATAAGCATATGAAAACACAGCTGGCCTTGTTGATCCCGATCCTGACGCTCATGTCCTGCGGACCGATGTCGCTCTATTATCGCGAAGGTGAAAGCGTATCGCGGCTTCAGGCCGAAACGACGGCGTGTCAGGTTGCGGCACTCAAGGACGCGCCAGTAGCCAACCAGATCAGGCAGACTCCACCGACCTATTGGCCGGGCCGGACCTATTGCGACGGCAATGGTCGCTGTCATCGCACCGCGGGCTGGTGGGAGCCGGGACGCATCTATACCGTCGATGTCAACAAAGGCCTGCGCAACACGGTCGAGGCGCAGTGCATGGCCGAAAAAGGCTTTCGTCCGGTCAGTTTACCACCCTGCAAGTCCGGGGTAAAATCAAGCGTGCCTCCAGGCCGAACAACAACCCTGCCACCGCTCAGCCCGCAATCGTGTTTTGTCAAATTCGATGACGGGTCGCTTCAGATCATCACACCGGGTCAGTCAGGCTGATTGCGCGGCGACGCGCCATAAAACCATGCGCGGTAATGGCCAGACCATAAGACAGGATGATCGCCCGCACCATCGCAGACTCTCCGCCCACGCCCAGAACCGCCAGCAGGATCGGAGTGCCCAGCAGGTTGCCCGCATTGCCCATCTGCGCCAGAGCCCCATAGCTGGCCGCCTGATCTGCAGCAACTGAGTTCAATTCAGGCACGGCAGCAAAACTGCCCCCCTGCACCAGGCCCAGCACAGCGAACAAGGCGACGCAGATCACCGCCAGCGGCGCACCCATAAGGGATGCAACCAGAACAGCGATGGCCAGCGAGAACCCCAGCATCGTCACCGCCACGCATGAGATTACCGAGGACAAGGCCGGAACCAGCGCAAAGGAAAAGGCGATGCCAGCCAAAGGCATCAGCCCCGCAACGATTGCGGCCTGCCCCTCGGGCAGACGCGAGGGCAAGATGGCCAGTAATGACACGAAGGTCAGCGTGTAAAAGAACCATCCCGCCGCAGGAGCCGATATGAAGGGCGAGCGATAGATGTTCAGATGAACCCGGGCAATCGCGGTCACGCCAAAGCCGGAGCCCTCATACGGCCCAAGATCAACCTTAATCCGGCACGCAAGGATCAATACAGCCGCCAAGAGCATCAAAACCGCGTGGGTCATGAAATAAACGGGAAGTCCGAATTGTGAGACAAAGGGCAAGCCAATCCAGGCGTTCAGGGCAAAGGCCACACCGAAAAACGCGCTCCACAAGACCATTGCGACGTTGCGCGCCCGTCCGGTGGTGATCTGAGCGATCAAGGTTGGCGCGGCGACCACGATGGCGAGATGCGAAACGCCCTCGACCACACGGCTGGCCATCATCGCAGCAAAGCCCGGCAGGCTGGCCTGAAACGCAGAAATCGCACCGCCCAGAACCAGACCAAAGATCAGCAGACGCGTTGGCCCGACCCGGCCTGCGATGGCGCCGGATAGCGCACCCAAGACCGCTCCGACCAAACTGATGATCGACAACAACCACCCGGTGTGATCGGGATAAAGCACCGCTACGTCGGAAAAAGGGACGGCGATCTTTGCGAATTGGGTTGCCGCCCCCAATCCTGCCATCCAGAGCAAAAGAACTTTGAAAATCTGTACCATGGCCCGGTTCTAGCCGGGTCTGGCACGGGCTGAAACGCATAAATTATGCGTGGCCGGGGCTCACCAATCGAACCGGCGTTCCATCTGACAGATACAAACGTTCCCACAGGATCCGACCCGCGCTGATGCGGATGCGGTCATGCACGGCCTCGGATGTCTGGAATGCTTTGGGTTTGGGCATCTGAAGGTCCCACCAGCCTTCCTCTTCCAGCTCGGCTTCGGCCTTTTGGATCTCTTCTGTGGCAAATTGCCAAAGTGGTACGCCCAGCAAGGCGCTTTGACTGGTCTTCCAATCGCGCGCGCGCCCTGTCGAATACGCCAGACACCTGTGGCTGGCCTCTTCAACCAGATGCAGACATTGCGACGAATGCATCACCAGACGCTTCAACGCGGCATCCTCCATCTGCGTGCCGCCGCAGGCGCGAAAGACGGCGCGCTGCACCGAGGCCGAAGGGGTCAGGTCGCCGCTTTCCCAACGCGAAATCGTTGTTTGGTTGACCCCCATCGCCTGCGCCAATGCCGATTGTTTCAGCCCGACCGACCGCCGCACCCGCTTCAGGCGTTTGCCAAAGGCGGGATAGCCCGGCAGATCACTCTGCCGGTTCAGGTTCATCGATCTGGGCCACTCGTGCGCCGGATTTGTTCGAGGTCACAACACCCAGCGATTTCAGTTTGCGATGCAGCGCGCTGCGCTCCATGCCGACAAAGCTTGCGGTGCGGCTGATATTGCCCCCAAAGCGGTTGATTTGGGTCAACAAATACTCGCGCTCGAACGCTTCGCGGGCTTCGCGCAGCGGCAAGGTCGCCAGAGCGCCCGACAGAACGACGCGACCGGATTCGTCGGATTTTTCTTCTTCGCTGGGCAGCTCGCGCGCTTCGATCGGATCTGTGCCATCACCCAAGATCAGCACCCGTTCGATCAAGTTCTTGAGCTGTCGCACATTGCCCGGCCAAGTCATTGTCTGCAACAAGGCGACGGCCTCATCCGACAATTCCCGCACTGGCAGGCCCTGAGTCTCGTTGCACATTTCGATGAAATGCTGCGCCAGAACCGGGATATCCTCGCGCCGTTCTTCCAGCGAAGGTACGGCAATCGGCACAACGTTCAGACGGTGATAAAGTTCCTCGCGGAACCGCTCGGCTGCGATTTCGGCCTCAAGATCGCGGTTGGTTGATGAGATCACCCGCAGATCGACGCGCACCTTGTCGCTGCCACCTACCCGCTGGAACTGCTGATCCACCAGCACCCGCAGGATCTTGGACTGCGTGCCCAAAGGCATATCGGCCACCTCATCGAAATAGATGACACCGCCATGCGCCTCCTCCAACAGGCCCGATTCAACACCGCGTTCGGCCGACTCGCGCCCAAACAGAACCTCTTCGACGCGTTCAGGCTCGATCCCGGCGCAGTTGACGGTCACAAACGGCGCATTGGCGCGATTGGAATGGGCGTGGATATACCGCGCAGCAATCTCTTTGCCGGACCCGGCTGGCCCGCTCAGCATCACACGACCGTTCGATTTGGTCACCTTGTCCAGATGTCCCAGCATACCCCGGAAGGCCGCTGACTTACCGATCATGTCCGAACTGCTGACCTCTTTGCGCTTGAGCGAGGCATTCTCGCGACGCAGGCGCGAGGTTTCCATGGCGCGGCGGATCACCACCATCAACTGATCGATGTTGAAGGGCTTTTCGATAAAGTCATAAGCCCCCTGTTTGATCGCAGCGACCGCGATCTCGATATTGCCGTGACCCGAAATGATGACCACCGGCACATCCGGATTGTCCCGTTTCACCGCCTTCAGAATGTCGATCCCGTCCATCCGGCTGTCTTTCAGCCAGATATCAAGGATCAACAGCCCCGGAGGCTCGGCATTGATGGCCGCCATGCAGTCATCGGAATTCCCTGCGAGCCGCGTCGAAAAGCCTTCGTCCTCAAGAATATCGGACACCAGCTCGCGGATGTCGCGTTCGTCGTCTACGATCAGAATATCGCTCATCTTTGGCCTGCTTTCATTATGTTGGTTTTAATCGCCTGTTTTGATGGCGCAGAGATTGGGGCATCGTTGACCCCCGGCAGTCGGATCACAGCCATTGCGCCAAAATGGTCCTGTCCGTCAAAGACGGGCGCATCTTCCAAGCTCAGCGCTCCGCCATGTTCTTCGATGATTTTCTTGACGATCGGTAACCCAAGGCCCGTGCCCTCGTCCCGCGTCGTCACATAGGGTTCAAACAGCCGCGCCCGATCTTCGGGCAGGCCAATGCCGTTGTCAGCAATGGTGATCTGGGTGCCCGCGTCGTCACTGGACACGACCACCTTGATCTGCGGCGCCAGATTTTCGGGCGCACCTTTTTGTTTCAGGGTTTCAATCGCTTCGCCCGCGTTCTTGATCAGGTTCGTCAGCGCCTGGCTTAGCATGGTGGCATCAATATCGCCCATGATCGGCTGATCCGGCAGATCGGCTGTGATCTCCACTTCGGGCTGACCGGCCTGCTGCAGCAACACGGCCTCACGCACCAGATTCACCACATCCGCCTCATGGCGATCCGGCTCGGGCATCCGGGCGAATTTCGAGAACTCATCGACAATGCGCCGCAAATCATTGGTCTGCCGCACGATCACATCGGTCATCGACACCATCGTATCGCAGTCATCTTCTTCCAGTTTGGGAGAGAACTTGCGTTTGATCCGCTCCGCGCTCAGCTGAATGGGCGTCAGAGGGTTCTTGATCTCGTGCGCAATGCGGCGGGCAACATCGCCCCAGGCCGCCATACGCTGGGCGCTGACCAGATCGGTGACGTCGTCAAAGGCCACCACATAGCCCTCCAAGCCACCATCCTCACCACGCCGGGTCGCCATCCGCACCAGCAGGTTTTCCAACCTTCCTTTACGGGTGACCTTGATCTCTTCCTGTACGGCCTCCTGCCCGCTTTCCTTGAGACTTTCGAACAGAGGCATGAATTCGGGCACAGCGATACCAATCGCCAGATGTTCTTCGCCCCGCGACCAGTCCAGCAAGCGTTGGGCCGACCGGTTCACGAAGGTGACATACCCGTCCGAATCCACCCCCACAACGCCTGATGTGACCGAACTGAGCACGGAATCGAACAATCTGCGGCGGCGTTCGATCTGACGGGTGTTTTCCAGCAGCGTGTCACGCTGTCCTTTGAGCTGGCGGGTCATCTGGTTGAAATACCGCCCCAGCATCGCGATCTCGTCGTCGCTTTTCTCTTCGATCACCTGCACGCTCAGATCCCCGGCCCCGACGCGCTGCGCCGCAGTCGTCAACCGCCCGACCGGGCGCGACAGGCGTTCGGCAAACCACATGCCCAAAGACATGGCCGCCAGGATCAAAATAACCGCAAATCCCAGATAGAGCAGGCCGAATTGAAACAGAACCCGCCCACGGTCGCTTTCAAGCTGGCTGTAGAACTGGGCCGTTTCCTTGGTTTCATCCAACAGCGTGAGCAACTCGCCATCGACTTCGCGACTGACATAAAGATAGCGATCCGTGTAGGCCCTGAGCGGCACGAGGGCCCGAAACTCGCTATTGGCCCAGTCGGCAATGATCGCAACGCGCGCATCCTGCGCTTCGATCATCTGTTCGGGGGTCGGCTGTTCATAGTCGAACAGGTAGGATCTGTCGCCGCGTGCGCGGATCTCCCCGCTGCCGTCGATCACATAAGCCTCGCGCAGGCCACGTTGGATCTGGCCTTGCCCTTGCGCCAATACCTCGCGCAGTTCGGCATCCGAGATATAGAAATCCAGCGACCGAGCGTTGTCGAGAAACCGCGCCAGGACCACCGCATCCTGAGTCAGGCCCTGCCGGTGTTCTTGTTCATAGGCTTCGGCGGCGCTGAGCGAGGATCCAACCACCCCGCGCACCCGATCCGAAAACCAGCCTTCAAGCCCGATATTCACCGTTAGCCCGGCAAAAATCGCCACGGTCACCGTGGGGACCAGCGCCAGCAGCGTAAACGCGCCGATCAAGCGCAAATGCAGACGCGAGCCGGCGGATTTCGCACGGCGTGCCGCAATCAGACTGCCAAGCTGGCCCAGCACCAGAGCGGCCACAACCAGCACGTAAACCAGATCGGCAAGAAGAATCAGACGCAGGGTCGGCGCCGCAGCACCCAGATCAAAGGGACCAATAACCAGATAGGTTGCAAACGCCAAAACCGGGCCCAGCATAACCAGGCCCAAGGTGCTGAAATTGCGCAGTTTCCGGGACTTTCGCCACCGGTTAATCGCTGGAATAGGCCCGCTCTGTGCCCGCGTTGCCACCGTCTGCCCTCATCCTGATGTGCCGCTTGCGCGGCTTACCGCCATATCTCGTGGTCTTTCCCAGCTTTGAACCTGGACGCCACAGTTTGTGTGGCGATATTACATCAGTTTGCGACGGCGTGTCACCTGAATATCGAGGTCAGTTATCTTTTTCCGCAGCGTATTCCTGTTGATTCCCAATAAATCGGCACATTTCGCCTGATTTCCGCCGGTTGCGTCCAGGGCAATATCGATCAAAGGCGCCTCGACCTCGCGCAGAATGCGCTGATACAGGCCCGGCGGTGGCAAGATATTGCCGTGTAGGTCGAAATATCGGCGCAAATGACGCGCGACCGAAGTCGACAGTTTTTCGCGCTCGCCATCCCCCAGAACCGGTTCGGCCTCGGGCTGGCTGCCCAGAACCAGTTCGACCTCGGCCTTGGAAATCTCTTTCGCCCGGCTGGTCAGGCTCAGCCTGCGGATCGCATTTTCCAACTGCCGCACATTGCCGGGCCAGGAATAGCGGCGCACCAGCTCTACCGCTTCGGGGCTTAGCCAGCGTTTGATACCTGTCTCGCGCTCTTCCCGCGTCAGGAAATGTTCAGCCAGCAAAGTGATGTCATCCACCCGCTCACGTAGCGCTGGCACGTGAATGGTTGCTCCGCACAGGCGATAATACAGATCCTGCCGCAGACGCCCGGTCTCCATCGCTTCGGTCAGATCACCCTGACTGGTGGCCATGAACCGTGGCACATGATCGCCCGGGGTATCCATCATGCGCACGATGCGCGCCTGAATCTCGTCTTCGATATCGGTAATCTCGTCGATCAGCAGCGTGCCCCCACGCACGCGTGCCATCACCCGTGCCGGGCCTTCCAGATCACTCAGGTCAGCCGCCGTGGCCGTTACAAAAGGCAGGGTTCTCCGATCCGAAAAATCGTGAATAGCACGTGCAATCAGAGACTTACCTGACCCACTTTCACCAGAAATCATCACCGGCAAATCGGTGTTCATCACCCGCGCGACAAGCCGATAAAGTGCCTGCATCAGCGGTGTGCGTCCAACCAGAGGCAACTCATCGGGACGGTCTTCTGCTGCCTCCTGTGCGTCGGGAATGTTGCGTTGCTTCTGCTCAAGCGCGCGCGCGGTGCGCTTCATCAGGTCCGGCAGATCAAAGGGTTTCGGCAAATAGTCATAGGCATCCGCTTCAGCGGCCTGAATCGCCGTCATGATCGTGTTCTGCGCCGAGATGACAATCACCGGTAAACCGGGCCGGTCCTGCGCAATCTTGGGCAGCATCTCAAGCCCGTTGCCATCAGGCATGACCACATCCGAGATCACGACGTCCCCCTTGCCTTCGGCCACCCAGCGCATCAGCGTTGTCAGCGACGAGGTCGCGTGCACCTTGCACCCGGCGCGGGTCAGAGCCTGTGTCAGAACCGTACGAATGGTTCGGTCGTCGTCGGCAACCAGAATAGTGCCATCCATCAGCTGCTCTCCTTTTTGCTTTCTTTGGGCGCCCGCCGCAGGGACAGGCGAAATACGGTGCGTCCGGGGACCGAGTCAGCCGATATCCAGCCGTCATGGTCCGAGACGATTTTGCTAACCAGCGCCAGACCAAGCCCGGTGCCGTTTTCCTTGCCCGACACGAACGGGTCAAAAATATCGCTGCGAATTTTCTCGGGCAGGCCAGGGCCATCATCGATAATCTCGATCTGTAAGGGCAGCGAATGGCCCGACCCGTCACTGCGGCGCAGGCGGAACGAGTGTTCGAAATAGGTGCGCAGGCGAATGGTTCCGCCCTTGGGGTCAGCAGCTTCCGAGGCGTTCTTGAGAAGGTTCAGAACCACTTGCAGGAACTGATCCGGGTCACCATAGGCCAGAGGCAAGGAGGGATCATAATCCTCGATAATGGTCATGTGGGCACCAAAACCCAGCAAAGCCGACCGACGCGCACGGTCCAGCACGTCGTGAATATTGACTGGCTTGAAATCAGGCACGGACAGGTTCCCGAACTGCTCGACCTGCTCCAACAGCTTAACGATCCTGCGGGTTTCAGCCACGATAAGATCAGTAAGTTCAAGATCTTCCGCCGGTATATTCATGCTCAGCAGTTGCGCCGCGCCGGTGATCCCGGCCAGCGGGTTCTTGATTTCATGCGCCAGCATCTCGGCCATGCCAATGGCCGATTGCGCGGCCGATTTCACCGTATTGCCTCGTGTCATGCGCCCGGCCAGCTCGCGTGGCGAGATGGTCATGATCATCGAGCCCTCATGCCCGACCAGCGGCGCGATCTGAAGCGCGCATTGTAGCGGTGCCCGGTTGCCGGACCCGACATCAACATCATTGACAAAGAGCGGCGTGCTTTGAGCGCGGGCTCGCAGGAACGCCTCTTCCAAGGGCGCGTCAACGGCGATCATGTCCCAGACGGGCGTGCCGATTACGGCCTTGCGCGATGCGTTCAAGAAACCTTCGCCCGAAGAATTCACGTCAGCAATCCGGTCTTCGGGGTCAATGATAAAGGCCGGAACGGGCAGCGAGGCCCATATGCTTTTGTCCGAGTTCATGCCGCCACCTGCTCAACCGGAGTTAAAGCATCTGCAAGCAGGCGCATGACTTCTTCGGGATCTCGCGACGTCAGAACCGCACGACGCAGCTGCGGTGGTGTTCCGGCCTCATCCATGTACCATCCCAGATGTTTGCGGGCGACGCGCAGGCCCAGATCGCGGCCATAGAAGCTCAACATCGCCTGATAATGCGCACGCACCATGTCAATCAGATCGTCACCTTCGGGAACCTCGGGTGCGGTCTGTCCAAAAAGATCGTGGCACACCTGCGCCAACAGCCAGGGCTTGCCCTGCGCACCGCGCCCGATCATCACGCCATCTGCACCGGATTGGTCTAACGCGCCGCGCGCGGCGGCGCTGTCCACGATATCACCATTGGCAATGACAGGGATCGAAACGGCCTCAGACACTTCCCGAATAGCCCGCCAGTCGGCATGGCCCTTGTAAAACTGACAGCGCGTGCGCCCATGGATCGTGACCATCTGAACCCCGGCATCCTGCGCCCGGCGCGCGACCACGGGCGCGTTCAGCAATGCGTCATCCCAACCCAGCCGGGTTTTCAACGTCACAGGCACGTCCACGGCGGCAACCACAGCCTCAATCAGCGTCAGCGCGTGATCTGGGGTCTTCAACAAGGCTGAACCTGAATAGCCATTGGTCACCTTCTTGGCGGGGCAGCCCATATTGATATCGATTACCCGCGCGCCGCGATCGGCCACTTGTCGCGCAGCTTCGGCCATCCAATGCGCCTCGCGCCCGGCCAGTTGCACAGCGGTGTTTTCCACATCCGCCGACAGTTCGGCCCGCTCCCGGACACCGGGCTTGGCCTGCACCATCTCTTGACTGGCGACCATTTCGCTCACCACCAACCCGGCGCCAAAGCGCATCACCAGGTCGCGGAACGGGCGATCGGTGATTCCGGCCATGGGGGCCAGCAAAACAGGTGGTGACACGTCTTTGTCAGCGAGGCGAAGTGTCAATGTGCTTAATCCTTAGGCAATTACCGCTTTGATACCGGGTCTTGAGGGGGTGAACAATGAATCGCAAGGCAATAAGCCTGCAAAATCATCACCTGCCTAATTTTTAATCACTCGATCAGAGGTGATTGCCACTGCATTCACCGCCCCCTAAACAAACCCCAAGACAGGAGCCAATTTGACCATGACCACAGCCGCCATCATCGTCGCCGCAGGACGCGGAATACGCGCCGGTGGCGGTGTTCCAAAGCAGTGGCGCAGCCTGGCCGGGCGACGCGTCGCGGACTGGACGCTGGACCGGTTACGCGGGGCGGTTGATCACGTTGTTTTGGTCCTGTCAGAAGACGACCGGGCGCCCTGGGACGAGTTCCGCAAAAGCGACCTGATCCTGGCGCCTGGGGGCGCGGATCGCGCGGGCTCGGTCCGCAATGGATTGCAGGCTTTGACAGGTCTGGGTGTGGAAAAGGTGCTGATCCACGATGTAGCGCGCCCATGCGTGTCTGCGCGCATCATAAAGGACGTGATCGAGGCCCTGAACACCCACCAAGCCGCAGCGCCGGGCCTAGCAGTAACTGACGCGTTGTGGGTGGGATCAGAGGACACCGTCAAAGGGGTGCAGGATCGCAGCAGCCTGTTTGCCGCGCAGACCCCGCAAGGGTTTCACTATGACGCCATTGTCGCCGCCCATGCGGCACATTCCGGCGGGGCCGCAGATGATGTCGAAGTCGCCCGCGCCGCAGGGCTGGATGTGCATATCGTGCCGGGCGATGCGGATAATCTGAAAATCACCCGACCCGAGGATTTTGCCCGGGCGGAACGGATATTGGGAACGGAAATGGATGTAAGGCTGGGCAACGGATATGACGTGCACCGCTTTGGCGACGGAGATCACGTGATCCTGTGTGGTATCAAAATACCCCACAGTCGCGGATTGCAGGGGCATTCGGATGCGGATGTCGGGATGCACGCGGTCACCGATGCGATCTATGGCGCATTGGCGCAGGGCGATATCGGCCAGCATTTTCCGCCCTCTGACCCGCAATGGAAAGGCGCGGCCAGCGAGATCTTTCTGCGCCACGCCGTCGCGCTGGCCAGTGACATGGGCTATGCCATCTCGAACGTCGATTGCACCTTGGTGTGTGAGTTTCCAAAAATCGGTCCCCATGCCCTGACCATGCGGGAAGAAATGTCCAAAATCATGGGCTTGCGGGCAGATCAGGTCTCGGTCAAGGCCACCACGTCCGAGCGTTTGGGCTTTACCGGTCGCAGCGAAGGCATCGCCGCCTTGGCCACCGCCTGTCTGGTGAAATCATGACCCTTGCGCGCCTGATTGGCACCGTGGGCGGTGTTGGCTATCTGCGCCCTGCCCCGGGCACCTGGGGCTCGGTTGCGGCGCTGCCTTTGGCCTGGCTGTTGCATGTGATCGGCGGCTTCCCCTTGCTTGTGCTGGCAACACTTGCGGTTTTCGCTGCCGGGCTTTGGGCCACGGGTGTAATGACGGCAGGGCAAGACGATCACGACCCATCCGAGATTGTCGTCGACGAGGTTGCAGGACAGTTCATCGCAATCTGGGCAATCTCCTACCCCAGCTGGGCGCACGGGATCGAGATCACGGCGCTCTGGCCCGGTTGGCTGGCCGGATTTCTGCTGTTCCGCCTGTTCGACATCACCAAACCCGGCCCCGTTGGCTGGGCCGACCGCAGGGGCGACCCGATGGGCGTGATGCTGGATGATGTCATCGCCGGCTGCTTTGCCGCGATTGGCGTCATGGCTTTGGCCGGCATCGCACATGGGGTATTGGGCCTGTGAACGTATCCGAGCTTCTTGATCTGGCCAAAGCGCGCGGTGTCATGATCGCAACCGCCGAAAGCTGCACCGGCGGCATGGTGGCGGCGGCGCTGACGGATATTCCCGGAAGCTCAGCGGTCGTGGATCGTGGCTTTGTGACCTACACCAACGATGCAAAGGAACAGATGTTGGGTATACGGGCGCAGACTTTGAACACTTACGGCGCTGTTTCAGAGCAGGTTGCGCATGAAATGGCTGAAGGCGCCCTGCAGCACTCAAACGCGCTATTGGCGGTGTCGATCACCGGAATCGCGGGCCCCGGCGGCTCTGACTACAAGCCCGAGGGCCGCGTTTGCTTTGGTCTGGCCTTCAAAGGCCATGTCACACAGACGGAAACGGTGGAGTTTGGCGCGCTCGGACGCGACAAAGTACGCCAATCCGCGCGCGATCACGCTTTGACGCTGCTGCGCGACGCGCTTTTGCCAACCGACGATACCTGAGCTTGCGCGAACAATCAGGCTCGACTCTGACCCGAAGGTCAGGCTATCAGCCCGCAACATTCCCTTAGCCCAGAGGTTTGCGCCATGATCCCGAGTTCTTTCCCCGATAGCACCGAAATCGCCCGCCTGACTGCGCGGATGCTGCTGGAGATCAAGGCCGTTCATTTCAATGCGCGCGAGCGGTTCACGCTGTCTTCTGGTCTGCCCAGCCCGACCTATATCGATTGCCGCAAGCTGATCTCATACCCGCGCATCCGTTCGACTCTGATGGATTTCCTGACGGTCACCGTGATGCGGGATGCGGGGTTTGAGGCGTTTGACAACATCGCAGGGGGCGAGACGGCGGGCATCCCCTTTGCCGCCATGGTGGCCGAGCGTATGGCGCTGCCGATGACCTATGTGCGCAAGAAACCCAAAGGCTACGGCCGCAATGCCCGTATCGAAGGCACGATGGGCGAAGGCGATCGGGTGCTGCTGGTCGAGGACCTGACCACCGATGGTGGATCAAAGTTGTCTTTTGTCGACGCGATCCGCGAAACAGGGGCCACCTGCGGTCACACGGTGGTGATTTTCTATTATGGTATTTTCCCCGAGACCGAAAAAACTCTGGGCGATCACGGAATAACCCTGCATTCGCTGTGCACCTGGTGGGATGTTCTGGCCGAGGCCAAAGCGCAAAAGGCCTTTGACGCAGAGACCCTTAGCGGGGTCGAGGCATTTCTGAACGACCCACGTGGCTGGCAAGAGGCTAATAAATCCAGTTAAATCTGTTGTGGATGGATTGGGGATAAGCCCACAAGAATCGGAGCTTCGCCTACGATATCTGGTGACTTTCGCGTCAATTCCTACATAATAAGCCAAGCGCATTCAGATATCCAAACTGTCCGGAAAGTTATCCCAAGGCTTTACCCCAACTTAGCCACAGGTATTTCCAGATAGCTTGTGGTGGTGTTTCGCGTGTAGAACCGGCGCACGGGCAGCGGGGACAAGATGAACGAGATAAGCAGTATCGAGCAGGCAGCGGCACAAATTCAGAACGCCGAAACAATGCCGCATTCGATCGAGGCCGAGCAGCAGCTTTTGGGCGCGATCCTGACCAACAACGATCTTTATGATCGTGTGGCATCGATCATCGGGGCCGAGCATTTCTATGACCCGGTCCATGCCCGCATCTATGAGGTGGCAGCCAATCGCATCGCCAAGAATGCGCTGGCTTCCCCCGTAACGCTGAAGTCTTTCATGGCCGAAGACGAAGGCCTGAAAGAACTCGGTGGCCCTGCCTATCTGGTGAAGCTGGCCGGGGCCTCGATCAGCGCCTTTGCGGTGCATGATTATGCCCAGATGATCTATGATCTGGCCATCCGGCGCGAGCTGATCCGGTTGGGTCGCGACATCTCGGACAAGGCGGCGCGGGTCGATGTCAGCAGCGAACCAAAAGAACAAATCGTCGAGGCCGAGCAACAGCTCTATCAGCTTTCCGAGCAGGGCCAGACCGAACAAGGATTTCAATCCTTCCTCAAGGCGGTCACAGAAGCCGTCAACGTCACCAACGAGGCCTACCAGCGTGGTGGCGGCATGGCGGGGATTTCCACCGGTCTGGCCGATCTCGATAAACAACTGGGCGGGCTGCACCCGTCCGATCTGATCATTCTGGCGGGGCGGCCCTCGATGGGTAAAACCTCGCTGGCGACCAACGTCGCATTTAATGTGGCCAAGGCCTATAAGCGCGGTTTGAAGCCGGACGGATCCGAGGGCGCGATTGATGGCGGCGTCGTCGGGTTCTTTTCACTTGAAATGAGCGCCGAGCAGCTTGCGGGCCGGGTTCTGGCCGAAGCCTCGGAAATTTCCAGCCACAAGATCCGTCAAGGCGATATGACCGAGGCCGAGTTCCGCCGTTTCGTGGACGCGGCCAAGGAATTGGAAGCCTGCCCCCTCTTCATCGATGACACCCCCGCCCTCCCGATCTCTCAGCTTGCCGCGCGTGCGCGGCGGCTGAAGAGAACCCACGGGCTTGATCTGCTGGTCATCGACTATCTGCAACTGTGCCGCGGCATGTCCGACAACCGCGTGAATGAGATTGCCGAAATCTCGATGGGGATGAAAGCCATCGCCAAAGAGTTGAATATCCCGGTGATCGCTTTGTCTCAGCTCAGCCGTCAGGTCGAAAACCGCGACGACAAACGCCCGCAATTGTCAGACCTGCGGGAATCGGGCTCGATCGAGCAGGATGCCGACGTGGTGATGTTCGTGTTCCGCGAAGAATACTACAAGGAACGGGAAAAGCCGGGCGATCACGAGTTGGAAAAGATGGAAGAGTGGAAGCAGGCCATGGAGCGTCTGCACGGCAAGGCCGAGGTTATCGTCGGCAAGCAACGCCATGGCCCCATCGGCACGGTCGAGCTGTCGTTCGAAGCGCAATTCACGCGGTTCGGCAATCTGGTCAAGCCTTGGCAGCAAAGCGGTGAGATCGAGGGGTACTGACCCTTTTGTCGTTGCGGGAAAACGGTTCGACCTGGCGGTGGTGCTCAACTCACCAAAGGTTGGGATTGTTCAATGCCGCGACGCACCGGGATTGGCCCTGCAAAGGGGCCAACGCCTCCTCTTTCAGCGATTGCCCCAACCACCCATGCGGATAGCTGAGCGGTAAAGGCGGTTGCGCAACCTCTGACGTAATGGGCAGAAAGCCGGATTTGCCATAATACGCCGGGTCGCCATAGGTCAGAACCACATCGACTTTCTGTAACCGCATTTGATCCAAACCGAATCCGATCAGCCTTTGCCCGATGCCTTCCTTTTGCCGCTCGCTGTGAACGGCCACTGGGGACAAGATGAATACCATGCGTGTATCTTCGGCAAACCGGATCCGCGACCAGCAGAGGCAGCCGACCAGCGCATTCTCGTCACGAGCGGTGCACACCAGCACATCCTCAGCTGGGGTTGTCGCCAGCAGATCAGCTACGAATTCGCCGATCAACGCGCCTTCGCCGGGCCCCTCTGACGCCGAAAAAACCGACGCGAAAAACGCGACGATCTCGGCCTGGTGATCTTTGTGGCCGGTAGAAAATTCCATTTGTTCTTCCGTTTCCGATTACGATGCCAGATTGCATTCAACTTAGCGCTGAAAAGCGCGAAACGATACACTCTGGTATAAGAGATCTAACGGTCATTTGAGCACAATCACAAGAACCTCGACCCTGATCTGCGCATGGGGCGTTTGTAAAAATGTGTTGATATGGCTGGAACTTGCCGGTTCCCTGGGCTTTCTGATGCCGAAAACAATCTTTCCCTCTTGACCTTGGTCGATGCAATGTCATGAACGTTGCCATGAGTACAGCACGCCTTTCCATCAACCTTCTTGCGCTGGCCAGTAACTGGCGCGCGCTCAGCTCTTTGTCGTCCGCCGAAACCGGCGCCGTGGTCAAAGCCGACGCCTATGGGCTGGGTGCCGAACCCGTCGCATTGGCCCTGGCCGAAGAAGGAGTGCGCAGCTTTTTTGTTGCTGCCGCCGAAGAAGGCGTTCCAATCCGCAAAGTCCTGGGCCCCGAGCCGCGCATCTTTGTCTTTTCTGGGCATATGGACGGCGATACCGACCTTCTGCGCGACCATGATCTGATCCCGCTGCTGAACGCGCCACAACAGGTGCAACGCCATTTCGACGCCCTGCCCGACCATCCCTTTGGCATTCAGCTGGACACCGGCATGAACCGTCTGGGGCTGGAGCCGTCGGACTGGTCGGCATTGCGCAGCGCCGTGCTGGCGCGCAACCCGGCCTTGGTCATGTCGCATCTGGCCTGCGCGGACGAACCAGACCACCCGATGAACCGACAACAGTTGCAAAGCTTCAAGGACATGACCGGTGGGATCTCGGCCCCGCGCTCTTTGGCGGCGACCGGTGGTATCCTCCTGGGGCCGGAATATCATTTCGACCTCTGCCGCCCGGGCGTTGGCCTTTATGGTGGCCTGCCCTTTACCGCGGCCAAGCCGGTGGTCACCATCGACCTGCCGGTCATTCAGGTGCGTCACGTCGATGTGGGCGAGACTGTGGGCTATGGCAATGCCTGGACCGCACGCCGCCCGTCGCGTATCGCGACAGTTGCGGCGGGGTATGCGGACGGTTTGCATCGCGCCATCGGTGGCGGCATCGACGCCTTTGTGGGCGATCAGCCCTGCCCGGTCGTCGGGCGCATTTCCATGGATCTGATCACGATCGACGTCACGGACCTGCCCCAGGACCCCGAACGCCTGCGTATCCTGAACGGGCACCAAACCGTTGACGATCTGGCCGAAGCCGCAGGCACCATCGGGTATGAAATCCTCACCTCGCTCGGCAGCCGCTATTCGCGGGGCTATGTCGAATGAACCCATTGTCACCGCTTGGCGGGCTTGGTCGAGCCATTCTGAACCTGTTTGCGGTCTTTGGCCGCGTGGCGCTGTTCGCGCTGGATGCGGTGTCGCATATCGTGCGCCCGCCTTTTTATCCACGTGAATTTGCCCTGGCGCTGCTGAATATCGGCTGGTTGTCCCTGCCCGTGGTGGGCCTGACTGCGATTTTCACCGGCGGAGCGCTGGCCTTGCAGATCTATGCTGGTGGCGCGCGCTTCAATGCCGAGGCTGTGGTGCCGCAGATCGTGGCCATCGGCATGGTGCGAGAGCTTGGACCGGTTCTGGTCGGCCTTATGATAGCGGCACGTGTGACGTCATCCATCGCTGCCGAAATCGCCACGATGAAAGTGACCGAGCAGATTGACGCTCTGGTCACGCTCTCCACGCATCCGATGAAATACCTCACCGCCCCGCGCGTGCTGGCGGCGTTGATCACCGTCCCTGCCCTGGTCGGGGTTGGAGACATCATCGGCATTGCGGGCGGTTATACGGTTGCCACGCAAAATCTGGGCTTCAACCCCGCCGCGTATCTGAAAAACACGGTCGACTTTCTGGAAACCCGAGACATCGTCTCATCTCTGGTCAAAGGTGCCGCCTTCGGCGTAATCGCGGCGATCATGGGCTGCTATTACGGTATGAACTCGGGCCGCGGCGCGCAGGGTGTGGGCCGGGCGACCAAAGGCTCGGTCGAGGCCGCAGCGGTTTTGATCCTGGCTGCCAACTTCGTTCTCACGGGGGTATTCTTCTCGCTATGATCCGGATGGAGAACGTTCACAAAGCCTTTGGCGAAAACCATGTGCTGCAAGGCATGAACCTTGAGATCCCCAAGGGCACGTCGATGGTTATTATCGGCGGATCGGGCACGGGAAAATCTGTGGCGCTGAAATGTATTCTGGGCCTGATCAAACCCGACAGCGGGATGATCTATGTGGATGGCAAGGATGCCACCAAAGGCGACCGTGATGCGTTTCTGGCTCGGTTCGGAATGCTGTTTCAAGGTGCGGCCCTCTTCGACTCGCTGCCCATTTGGCAAAACGTGGCCTTCCGCCTGCTGCGCGGGCCGTTGAAGCGTCCGGCGGATTACGCCCGTGAAATTGCCATCGACAAACTGCGCCGTGTGGGTCTGAAGGCCAACGTGGCCGACCGCTTTCCCGCCGAGCTGTCGGGCGGCATGCAAAAACGCGTGGGCCTGGCCCGCGCCATCGCCGCCGAGCCCGAGATCATCTTTTTCGACGAACCCACCACCGGCCTCGACCCGATCATGTCGGGCGTCATCAACGACCTGATCCGCGAGATCGTGACCGAGATGGGCGCCACCGCCATGACCATCACCCATGACATGAGCTCGGTCCGCGCGATTGCCGACAACGTAGCGATGCTGCACAGCGGTGTGATACAATGGACCGGCCCTGTCGGGCAGATGGACGCCTCTGGCGATCCCTATGTGGAACAGTTTATCAGCGGGAGTGCGGAAGGGCCAATTGAGGCGGTGCGGTGATGGCCTAGCATCCACTGAATTCTCAGTTGAGAATTCGCAAGGCAGACTATGTTTTTCCTACTTTTGGTCGTTCTTTTATTTCTTCCGGTAACCGCAGTTTGGACTTCTGTTGCGCTGGGAACAAAAATCAGAAAATTGCATGTATTTCCGAAACTTGGGAACGTTCTGATTTGGGTACCCATTCTCTGCTTCGTTTGGAACTTCGTAGTTGCAATGGGTATGCTTGGCATTTCGAGATTGCCTGAGCCCGTCAAAGCACTGATATTCGATGGAAATTGGTTTAGTAGTTTAATAATTTTTCAAATCTTTATTGGACCTATCGCAACCATCGGAGCTGCGGCTATTGCCGTTAAAGAGCGCCTTTTTGTTATGCATAGCCTGCTAACAATCTTTCTTTGCGTTCTGGTGATTTGGTGGTTCTACACCCTACTGTCCTAAAGGCTCCGCCATGCAATTCTTGGTCTTGTCAAACTCTGGAAATCAGGCATCCAAAGCAATTTGCAGCTTGGAATACCAATCAAGATGGCCAATGTAGATTCATGCTCCGCCTCGCCACCCTCTCGCTCCTGATCCTCTACCCCATCGCGTGGTTCGCCCCGCTGATGCGCGCAGGTCTGCTGCCCATTTTCGGCCTCAGCGAAATCAGCGTCATCACCGGGTTGCAATCGCTGTGGAAATCCGACGTGTTTCTGGCGCTGGTGGTCACGGTCTTTGCCCTCTTCGCGCCGTACCTGAAAACCATCGGCACCGCGCTGATCCAATGGAACCTGCTGGACGCCCGCGTGCAGCCTGCGCTGACCCTGCTGGGTAAGCTCGCCATGGCCGATATCTTCCTCATCGCGCTTTATATCACGCTGGCCAAGGGCATCGCCTATGCCACCATCGAAACTGCTTGGGGGCTTTATCTGTTTACCGCCTGCATCCTGGCCTCGATTGTGCTGGGATATCTGACCGAGAACACGGTCCGTTCACGAAATCCTCAGAGCTAGTTGATTGCAAACGCCCTTTCGCAGTCTCACATCAATACCACAAGGCGCAAAACTATTGGCTTAACGGGGCTGTTGCGGATGTTCCTGCGCGCTTGATTTCTGGTCCGCCTGCACCCGATGAGTATCGGTTGACGAAGGGGATTGACGATCATGGCCACGCTTCACAGCATCACATTGCACCTGCAGAACGCCTTCATGCGCGCCACCTTCGCACTGATCATTGCTTTGGCAGCCGGGGCCGTGATTGCCACCGGCCTGTCGGCTGCGGGCGTGTTGCCCTGGCTGTCTCTGCAAGCCGGGTTCGGGCCTGCCGGGGTTGTTGACGCCGGGATTTATGTTCAGGTCGGTCTGACCGCGCTGGCGCTTATGCTGGCCTTCTACCTGCCCTCTAGTGCCCGGATGATGGCGCTGGAAAACGCTCACCGCAGATTTGCGATGAACATGCAGGATGTCACGCAGGCCTATCATCTGGCCCATGCCGCCGACCGGTCGGGCCTGTTCCAGACGTCGTCCGAATTTGATGCGGTGAAAGAGCGGCTCAGCTTTCTCCGCGAACATCCCGACTTGCAATCGTTGGAACCTGAAATCCTGGAGCTTGCCGCGCAGATGAGCCAGGTCAGTCAGGAACTTGCCGACACTTATGGCGATGACAAGGTCAACCGCGCCCGGAACTTCTTGCAACAACGCCAGCAAGAGGTCGAGCAGTTTCAGCAGCGCATCGAAGACGCGCAAACAATCCAGCATGAGCTGCGCCAATGGACCCGCGACATCGAGATCGAGGAATCGATTGCCAAATCGCAGCTGGCTCGCTTGCGGGATGAGCTGTTCGACCTGCTGCCGGAATTGTCGACCCATCTGCATTCCACCCCCGAACTGGCGCATCCCAGCAACGCCAGCATCTATGCCATGACCCCCCCTCGAGCAGCAGAGTAGGCGCGACAGCGCCCGGTGCGGGTGACGGCCCAAAGGGCCCGAACCCGCAGCGCGCCCCCGGCGGTGAGGAAAGCCCGCAAGGGCTTGAAGAACCGCCCGAGCTGATGCACCAAGGGCGCCATGGCCAAGACACCTTCTTTCACCTGCTCCGCCTGTGGTGCCGCACATTCCCGATGGTCAGGCCGCTGCGACAGCTGCGGCGAATGGAACACCATCGTTCAGGAAACACCCCTCTCTGCCGGACCCGCCAAGAAATCTCTTGGTGGCAAACGCGGGCAGTCCATCCCACTTTCCGACTTGTCCACCGAAGAGACACCCCCGCCCCGCACCCTCAGCGGTGTGGACGAGCTTGACCGGGTATTGGGCGGTGGACTTGTGCCTGCCTCGGCCCTTCTGGTCGGCGGTGATCCGGGGATCGGGAAATCCACGCTCTTGCTGCAGGCCGCCGCCCGGTTTGCCCGGGCGGGTGTAAAAACCGTCTATGTTTCTGGCGAAGAAGCCAGTGCTCAGGTCCGGATGCGCGCCCGGCGTTTGGGGCTTGAAGACGCCCCAGTTCAATTGGCCGCTGAAACCAATCTGCGCGATATTCTGACCACGCTTGAGGCGGAAAAACCCGGCCTCGCTATTATCGATTCCATCCAGACCATGTGGGCCGACAATGTGGACAGCGCGCCAGGCTCGGTATCACAAGTCCGGGCCGCGGCACATGAATTGACCACGTTTGCGAAACGACACGGTGTTTCGGTGATCATGGTGGGCCATGTCACCAAGGAGGGTCAAATCGCAGGCCCGCGCGTGGTCGAGCATATGGTCGACACTGTTCTGTACTTTGAGGGTGAGCGCGGTCACCAATTCCGCATCCTGCGCGCGGTCAAGAACCGTTTTGGCCCGGCAGATGAGATCGGTGTTTTCGAGATGACCGGCAAAGGTCTGGCGCAAGTGACCAACCCATCGGCGCTGTTCCTGTCCGAACGCGGCACGCCCAGCCCCGGATCAGCTGTCTTCGCTGGCATTGAAGGCACCCGGCCCGTGCTGGTTGAATTGCAGGCGCTTGTCGCGCCATCGCCGCATTCCCAACCACGCCGCACCGTTGTGGGCTGGGACAGCGGACGTCTGGCAATGATCCTCGCCGTGCTCGAAGCGCGTTGCGGCATCCCATTTGCGGGGCTCGATGTGTATCTGAACGTGGCTGGCGGGCTGAAGGTCAGTGAACCTGCAGCTGATCTGGCCGTGGCCGCCGCACTGCTCAGCGCCCGAGAAGACACCGCCCTGCCCGCAGATACGGTGGTTTTCGGAGAAATCTCGCTGTCAGGGGCACTTAGACCGGCCCCGCAGACCGAAAATAGGTTGAAAGAAGCACAGAAACTTGGTTTCACAGCGGCAATTGCTCCGGCGGGTGGCAAAACCGGCACTGTGGCAGGTCTGACACTCACCCGACCCTCTGATTTGGTTGGGTTTGTTGGCGAAACCTTCGGAGCAGGTTAAAGTCGCGCCTTGAGGGGCAGAAAACGAGCAGGCGAGGGCCATGGAAGACTTTACAATTGTTGACGGGGTTGTTGCCCTGATCATCGTCGTTTCAGGCCTTCTGGCCTATTCACGCGGTCTCATACGCGAAGTGCTGGCAATTGCAGGCTGGGCAGCGGCCGCCGTCTTGGCCTTTATCTTTGCGCCGCAGGTCGTTCCGCTGATCAAAGAAATCCCCGTGGTCGGAGAGTTCTTGCGCGACAGTTGCGAATTGTCGGTGATCACAGGTTTTGCTGCCGTATTCGCGCTGGCGCTCATTGTCGTCAGCGTCTTTACCCCGCTGTTTTCGTCGCTGGTTCAACGGTCAGCCGTTGGCGGTTTGGATCAGGCGCTTGGCTTCTTCTTCGGTGTCGCGCGCGGCATCCTGCTGGTTGCAATTGCGTTCTTTGTCTATGACAGCGTGGCAACGAGCCAAACTTTCCCGATGGTGGATGACAGCCGCTCGGCCCAAGTGTTCGAACAGTTCAGCGGCCAGATTGAGGAACAAAACCCGGAGGCTGCTCTGGGCTGGATTACCTCGCAATATGAATCGCTGGTTGGTCACTGCGCCGCGCAAGCCGGAAGCGAGCCTGCGACAACGCCGACCGAAACCGAAGCGCAGAACTAAGGCGTTCACATGAGACGTAACAAAGCCCGGTCTTGGCCGGGCTTTTTTTGTACCGGCACCAGGATTTTTTTAGACGAACCCTTCACCACCGCAGACGGTGCAGCGAATATTCTTGAGGCCGAAACAGCCGTCGCATCGACTGTATTGCGGTTTGCCGTAGATATCTCGCCCCTTGATAACCTGTCCTGCGCCCTTGCAAATCTCGCAGGGCGCACGACCGGAGCCGCGACAGCGATGACATCTGCGTTTGATCGGTTCTTCTTTCTTTTGATTTCTCTTGTGCTGCCACATGTAACCTCACCAACTCTGAACCAAAGGCTGCGTTACCCTTTGGGTGATATGACAGCACATGGCAGATAAGTTGTCACCTTGTTGCGGCAATTTCGGGCTTTGCTGCCTGCATCAATCCACAAATGTGATCCTTTGATGACAGCAACGCAATTAGGCATTATGTGAGGGCCAACCGACATGGAATCGGAGCTGCCCGCCTTGCCCATCCTCTTTCGTTCAGTGCGCTGTGCCGTGATCAATCCGGACCCGCACCGTCAGAGTATTCTACGCCCCGATCAGGTGCAGCAGGCGAACAGCTCGATCCATCCAAGCCATCACACCGCCACAGCGTCATAAAGATTGGAGCCCCGTCAATGTGTGGGATTTTGGGAATCGCAAGCCGGACACATGATGTTTTTGCCGAGATTTATGACGGGTTGCTGATGCTGCAACACCGCGGCCAGGATGCTTCGGGCATTGTCACCTATAACGGTGAATTCTTCCGCGAAAAAAAGGCCAACGGTCTGGTCAAGGATGTCTTTAACGCTCAGGACGCAGAGACGCTGATGGGCCGTGTCGGGATTGGTCATGTGCGCTATCCCACCGCCGGGTCCCTCAGCGCCGCCGAGGCCCAGCCGTTCTTTGTGAATGCACCCTATGGGATCTATCTGGTCCATAACGGCAACATCACCAATACCGAAGAGCAGCGCGAGAAGGTCACTGCCAAATACAGCCGCCATCTGCGCACCACGTCGGATTCCGAAGTGTTGCTGAACGTTCTGGCCGACAAGGTGGCGGATGCGATCAAGGTGAACGGCAATGCCGATCCGATCCGCAACATCTTTGCCGGTGTAAAAATGACCATGGAACGCATTCAAGGCGCCTATTCCGTGATCTGTCTGGTCGCAGGAGTCGGCATGCTGGCCTTCCGCGACCCTTATGGCATTCGCCCTCTGTCGGTGGCCAAACGCGAAATCCCAGGTCATGGCGACGATTTCGCCTTTGCCTCGGAAGATGTGGCCTTTGGGATCAACGGGTTTGAGAAACTGCGCGACCTGCGCGCCGGCGAAGCGATCCTGATCGACCTTGACGGCAATATGCACGAGTTCCAGGCGGTCGAAGGCAAGTTGACGCCGTGTATCTTCGAGTATGTCTATCTGGCTCGGCCCGACTCGCTGCTGGATGGCGTGTCTGTCTACAAAACGCAGATGCGAATGGGGCAAACGCTGGCCAAGCAAATCCAGGATTCAGGTCTTCAGATCGACCGGATCATCCCCGTCCCCGACAGCGCCCGCCCAGTGGCGCTTGAGGCGGCGAAGATCACCGGTATTCCCTATCGCGAAGGTCTGGTGAAAAACCGCTATGTCGGGCGGACCTTCATCATGCCCGGACAGGCCGAGCGTCAAAAATCGGTGCGGCGTAAACTGAACGCTGTTCCTTTGGAATTTGAGGGTCACAATGTTCTGCTGATCGACGATTCGATTGTGCGCGGCAACACCATCAAGAAAATCGTCCAGATGTGTCGCGAGGCCGGTGCCAAGAAAGTCTATATCGCCAGCGCTTCGCCGCCGGTGAAATATCCCAATGTCTACGGTATCGACATGCCCACCCGGGCCGAGCTGATCGCCAATGGAAAAGACATCGAGGAAATACGCCAGGAACTGGGTGCCGACGCGCTGTTTTATCAAAATCTGGACGATCTGATCTGGGCTGCCAAGGAAGGCAACCCCGAGATCGAAGCTTTTGACTGCTCCTGCTTTGACGGCAATTACATCACCGGGGTCGAAGAAGATTATCTAAGCACGTTGGAAAAAAGCAGCCGTTCGGATCGCAAGAAACATGACATGGAGGTCGTAGGCGATTCCTGGAACGGGGCCAAACTCGCCTCGGGCTAACCGTAATCTCTCTTGTGAACAAAGACCTGAGCGGGTTTTGGCAACGCCATTCTGTCGCAGCTGTGGATGACTTTTCATTCCCGAATTTCTTTGTTAGACGGCCCGCTGCAAACCACTCATGCAAAGGGGTCAGGAATACTTTCTGACCGTAAGACATGCCCAACATTTCCGTAGAAAACGCGGCCACACAGCGGGGCGCGCTCAAGAAGAATGCAACTGCGCTGCTGGGGATTTTCGGCCCTGCCACCAAGATGCGTGCGCTTGTGCGCCTATCGTCGGGCCGCGTGCGCGAAGTCACACCGGGCAGCCGCGTCGGGTCTGGCAAGGTCATCGCCATCGATGCCGAGGGTATTTTGCTGCAGCATGGTGGCGAGACGCGACGAATGGTCATCCCGGGCGCGTGATCCGGGCTTGACGCCCCTCGCGTCGCAGGCCAAACCCCGCCCATGACCGATCAGACCAAAATCGCGCTGGTGACCGGCGCTTCGCGCGGGCTGGGGGCTGCTTTGGCCGAAGCCCTCGCGCCCGACTATCACATCGTGGCCGTTGCCCGAACCACGGGCGGGTTGGAAGAGCTGGACGACCGGATCCAGGCCAAGGGCGGTTCAGCCACATTGGCGCCGATGGACATCACCGATCCCAATGCGATGGCCACCCTGTGCCGAGGCATTCACGACCGCTGGGGCAAGGTGGATTTGTGGCTGCACACGGCGGTGCATACATCTGCCCTGACGCCTGCGCATTTCGTGGATCCCAAGGAATGGGCCAAGGCGCTGAACACCAATGCCACCGCGACCTCGGTGCTGATCCCCTATGTGACGCCCTTGCTGGGCACGGATGGCCATGCGGTGTTCTTTGACGATCCCAAAGCGGGTCAGAAATTCTATGGCATCTATGGTGCCACCAAGGCCGCGCAGATGGCTCTGGCCCGCAGCTGGCAGGCAGAGACCGAACGTACAGGACCGCGGGTTTCGATTGTCGAGCCCGCGCCTATGCCCACAGCCGTGCGTGCCCGGTTCCATCCCGGCGAGGATCGTGATGCGCTGACCCGCCCGGCGGATGAAGCGGCGCGGATTTTGGCATTGCTTTAAAAATGGCCCTGTGGGCCATGCCTCCGGCGGAGGTATTTTTGAACAGAAGAAGGATTGGGTCAGGCGATATGAACGCCTTGGCGCCCGGCCAGATCGACAAAGAATTGCCAGGCGACGCGGCCTGATCGTGCGCCCCGTGTGGCCTGCCATTCGATGGCTTCTGCGCGCAGGGTGTCGGCGTTAACGGTGACACCGTAAGCGGCGCAATAGCGGTCGATCATGGCCAGGTATTCATCCTGATCGCAAGGATGGAAGCCCAGCCAGAGGCCGAAGCGATCTGACAGAGAGACCTTTTCCTCAACCGCTTCGGACGGGTTGATGGCGCTGGAACGTTCGTTCTCGATCATGTCCCGTGGCATCAGGTGGCGTCGGTTAGAGGTGGCGTAAAAGACCACATTTTCGGGCCGCCCCTCGATACCGCCATCCAGCACAGCCTTGAGCGATTTGTAGTGCTGGTCATCATGGCTAAACGATAGGTCATCGCAGAACAGGATGAACCGATGGGGTGCTGCGCGCAGGTGGTTCAGAAGGCGCGCGACCGAACCCATATCCTCGCGCTGCAGCTCAACCAGTTTCAGATCAGGAAACTCGGGTTGCAAGGTTCCGTGGACGGCTTTGACCAGGCTGGATTTGCCCATCCCACGCGCGCCCCAGAGCAGCGCGTTGTTGGCCTTGAAACCATCTGCAAAGCGGCGCGTATTGTCCAGCAAGGTATCGCGCGAACGGTTGATCCCCACCAAAAGATCCAGATCGACCCGGCTGACCTGTTCGACAGGCTCCAGCCGATCCGGTTCGACATGCCAGACAAAAGCCGGGGCCGCCACGAAATCCGGCGCTGCCAGCGGGGCCGGAGCCATCCGCTCCAAGGCGTCGGCAATACGGTTCAGGGCCTGATCGTCCATCTGTCTCTCCGCTCTGGTCTGGGCCGGTTCAAACCACGTTCCCTGCTGCGCAACAAGAGCCTGCATCAAAAAAGGCGCGCCTTGGACGGGCGCGCCTGTTTCTCATTGCAGAACAGGTTACTTCGGTTCGTCGTATTCTTCGGCAAGGTCTGCGTCAGCTTCGGCCTCTTCATCGTCGTAATAGCCGTCGACGCGCAGTTTCTCTTCCCGCTTTTTCTCGACCCGGGCCACGAGGAAGATGGAAATCTCATAGAGCCCATAGACCACTGTGAAAAGGATCACTTGGGTGATGACGTCTGGGGGGGTCACCAAAGCGGCCAGAACGAGAATACCGATCATCGCGTACTTGCGCACCGAGCCCAGCCCTTCGGCGCTGACCAGTCCAGCCTTGCCCATCAGCGTCAGCAACACCGGCAATTGGAAACACAGGCCAAAAGCGATGATGAACTTCAAAGTGATGTCGAGCGATTCGTTCACCTTGCCGAAGAACGTCACCCGCACGCCGTCTGCGGTTTCCGGCACGACAACGATTTCCTCGGGGATTTCACCGGCATCCGGTGAAAGGAGATTGGCGAAGATCGAGCTGACATCTGCAAATCCCAAAAAGAACTGCATCGCCAGCGGCGTCACGACGAATTGCGCAAAGGCCGCACCCAGCAGGAACATAAAGGGGGAAGCGATCAGAAAAGGCAGAAAAGCCCCTTTCTCGGACCGATAAAGCCCCGGCGCCACAAAGCGCCACAGCTGGTACGAGATTACGGGAAACGCCAGCGCAAAGCCAAACACCATCGAGATGCGGAACAGTGTGAACAGATACTCCTGCGGCGAGGTGTATTGCAGCGTCGGTGACGGATCACCCAACTCGCGCAGCGTCGCCTCGATGGGCCTCAGCAGAAACTGCAAAATCGGCTCAGCCACAGCAAAAGCCAGCACGATGCCGATCACAAAGGCGATCACCGCCCGGATCAGACGCGTGCGCAGCTCGGCCAGATGCTCGATCAAAGGGGCCGAGGAATCTTCGATCTCGTCGGTCTTGCTCATGTTTCGCTTTCAGTCTTCAAAGCGGCTTCTGCCGCCTCAGCCTTGGCCAAGGCATCTGCCGCCTCTTTAGCTTTGCGTTCTGCGGTGGCGCGGGCGGAGGTGGCCTGGATCTTCTTGGCCTGTTCAGCGCGTTCCGCTGCCAGCTTTCCGGTCTCGCTGTCGGGATCAAACTTGGTCGGGTCGATGCTTTTGGCAACATCCCGTGCCGCTTCATTGACGCTGTCCATCGCTGTGCTGACTGGGTTGGTGGCCGCGTTCAGACCCTTTTTGATCTCATTGACCCCGGCCTGATCTGCGGCCTCGTTCATGGCGCTGCTGAACTCGCGCGCCATACCGCGTGCCTTGCCGACAAAACGGCCCACATTGCGGAACAGCACAGGCAGATCCTTGGGCCCGACAACGATCAGGGCCACGACACCAATGACCAGAAGCTCGGTCCAGCCCAGATCAAACATCTAAGATTACGCCTTGTCTTTGTCGGTCTCGGGTGTGACGTCCTTGGCCAGCTCAGAGGCATCCTGCTCCAGCTCGTCAGCACCTTCTTTGACGCCTTTTTTGAAAGAGGTGATGCCTTTGCCCACTTCGCCCATCAGCGAACTGATCTTGCCGCGACCAAACAGCACCAACACCACAACTGCGATCAGCAGCAGACCGGGAAGGCCGATATTGTTGAGCATGTTTCTTCTCCTGTTTTTTGGCGCAATGGCGCCCAATCGTCGATTTCGGATTGGTTTTTACGCCGATGTCGGGCGTCGCAAAAGTCAAGCTGGCCGAATTCTCGCTCAAATTTGGGCTGTTTGAAGAGAATTCGGGGGCTCGCTTTTTGCAACTGACAGGTTTATGTCAGTTGTAACACTGTAGGTCGGGCCTATCGAAACCTGGTCAACGGAGAATGAAATGACCCATGTTGCAGAAATCGTCACCTTCACGCTCGCCAATGGCACCACATCGGAAGAGTTCGTGAAGCTCAGCCAGTCGACCGAGGCTTTTGTCCGCGCTGCCCCCGGATTTGCCCATCGTCAACTCAGCCAGGGCGAGGATGGCCGCTGGACCGATTACGTCATCTGGACAGATATGAAGGCCACGAAAGACGCCGCCGCGCAGTTCCCTCAGCAGGATTTTGCCCCGGCCCTGATGGCGGCTATTGATCCCGAGACCATGCAGATGCGGCATGAGAATGTGCTATGGAACATGACTGCCTAAAGGCGGTCCGGCAGGCGTGTCATGCGCCGCACTGACCGCCTGTTTGATATCATCCAGATCCTGCGCGACGGGAAATTGCACCGCGCGCAGGATATTGCGGATCGGCTTGAGGTGTCGGTCCGCACGATCTATCGCGATATGGATACGCTGGTGGCCTCCGGCGTGCCGGTCGAGGGCGAGCGCGGCGTGGGCTATATGGTTCGCGAGCAGATCACCCTGCCCCCGCTGAACCTGACCCCGGCCGAACTAGAGGCGCTGAACCTTGGCATGGCAATCGTCGCCGAGGCTGCCGACCCCGAGCTCAAGGCTGCCGCCGAAACGCTGGCCGACAAGATCGATGCGGTGCTGCCCACTCAGGTTGTGGCCGAGGCCGACGCGTGGAAGTTTGCGGTCTACCCATTTGCAGACGCGGCGCGCGGGCTGGCCCATATGGCCCCGATCCGCGCCGCCATCAAATCGCGCCAGAAACTCCAACTGAGCTATCGCCGGATCGATGGGGTTTTGACCCACCGCAGGATCCGCCCGCTGCATATGGAATATTGGGGCCGGGTTTGGACCCTCACAGCCTGGTGCGAGTTGCGCGACGGCTTCCGCGTCTTTCGTGTGGATCTGATCGAAACCGTGCAGCCCCTGCCCGAAATTTTTGCGGACGAGCCCGGAAAGCGATTGGCCGATTACGACCCAACCGCCTGACAGGCTTCATCTTTTCCAAAACACGCCCGCCAGAGGCCTGGCCTGGTCAGGGCCGTTTACCTCAGTTCAGGAAAGGCTCGGGATCCACCGATTCAAAGCCCTCACGCACCTCGAAATGCACATAGGCGTTGTCACCATCCCGCAAGGCGGCAATGGTTTCGCCCCGGCGCACACGGTCGCCTTTTTCAACCTTGATATCGGCGACATTCGCATAGACGGTCAGCAGATCGTCATCGTGTTTGACCACGATGATCGGCACTTGATCCGCATCTGCCGTGATGGCGGCCACGGTTCCGGCCTCAGCCGCCTTGACCGGGGTTCCGGGCGCGGCAGCAATATCGATACCCTCATTTGTACCCTTGTCATAGGTGCGGATAATCCGCCCGGTGACCGGGAAGCCAAGCGCCGCTGTGCTGGCATTGGTCGGTGCTTCGGCGGTGACATCAGGCGCTTCGGTCGCCGGGGCCACGTCATTTTCAGGCAGCGGCTGTGTCGCACTTGGCGGGGTCGGTGTTGGCGACCCTTCGCCGGGTTGGGTCACATTGGTCGCGACGGGTGCCGCAGCTGCGCTGGCTGCAGACGCAGTTTGCGGTGCGGGTTGGTTTTTCACCGGGATCAACAGAAATTGACCTTCGCGCACAACGAAATCCGGCCCCAATCCGTTCCACTCCGCAAGCGATTCAACAGGCACTTCATACAGTCGCGAAATGGTAAACGCGGTTTCCCCGCGCTTGACCTTGTGGCGAATGGGCTCAGGACCGGACACCACTGGCGCAGGTGCCGCATTCTGCGGCGCCGGTTGCAGAGCCGTTGTCTGAACACCGCCGCTTGATCCGGTTGCGGGCGCTTCATCGATGGCAGAGCCCGCTATCGTCGCGATGTCCACATTGCCATTGCTCGCCCCGACGCTGCGTGGCAACGCAATAACTTCGCCTTCGCGCAGCTTGTCATCGGCCTGAAGCCCATTGAACCGCGCCAGTTCCGCGACCGGCAAGCCCACACGCGTCGCGAGATCGGTCACTGTGTCACCGCGCTGCGCGACGGCCACTTGATAATTGGGATAGGTGATCACACCGCGCGCATCTGGCGCTGGCCGGTTGGTCGTGGCACCAAGCGCCGCATCTGCGGTCGAAAACCCGCCGACATTACCGCGAAGGTCATAATCGAAGGGTCCTTCGCACCCGGCCAGAACCACAAGGGCAATGGCTGCCACAGAAGACCGGCACATGGCTGATTTGGAAACTGCTCTCATTTATTTGTCCTCAACACCTGCCCCTGTTTTCCGGGGTTCCGGCGCAAACGCGGATTAAACCTTTAGGCCCCGTCCTTGCCCAAACCTTCCAGCAAAGGCACAAAGCGAACGGGTAACAATTCATCATAGTCCAGACCGGTTTCGGTGCGCGTGACCCGGATCAGGGTCTGCACCGCATCCGACTGGCCTACGGGTAGCACCATGATACCGCCGATTTTAAGCTGCGCCAAGAGCGGTCCGGGCGGATCTTCTGCCGCCGCTGTCACAATAATCCGATCAAAGGGCGCTTGCTCTGGCAATCCGAAGGACCCATCGGTCAACATCGCCGTTACATTGGTCAGGCCCAGATCCTTGAACAGCTGTCCGGTCTCTGCCACCAGACGCTTGTGCCGCTCAACCGTATAGACCCGGCGCGCCAGTTTCGACAGGATGGCGGCCTGGTACCCCGAGCCGGTTCCGATCTCCAAAACCGTATCGCGCGGTCCGACTTGCAGGGCCTGCGTCATCAGACCCACAACCGAGGGCTGGCTGATCGTCTGACCACAGGCAATCGGCAGCGGCGTATCCTCATAGGCGCGTTCGGCGAACAGACCTTTGACGAAGGCGCCGCGGTCCACCTGTTCCATCGCCTCAAGCACACGCGCATCCCGCACCCCACGCGACCGCAGCGCAAACAGGAATTGCATCTTGGTTTCAGGGGTCAAACCGGTCATTCGATGGCCTTCAATGCCTCAAGCGTGTCATAGGCGGTCAGATCAGCCCGCATTGGGGTGACCGAGATATAGCCTTCCAGATTGACCGCCGCATCGGTGCCGGGCGCGGTTGGGTTATGCTGATAACCGCCTTTGATCCACAAGAACTTGCGTCCCGAAGGCGAGCTGTGGGGTTCAACCGAGAAATGCGTATCGCGGCGGAACCCTTGTGGTGCCACTTTGGTGCCCAGAACCTCGGCGGCGGGCACCGGTGGAAAATTAACGTTGTAGAACAGGCGGTAATCGCGGTCTTCAACCGGGGTCGCCGCCAGAATACGGCGCACCAAATCAGCCCCGTACCGCGCCGCCACCTCAAACGGGTCTTCAAGGCCCAGGTTGCGCGGGCCGAAATACTGCGACAAGGCAATCGCGGGCAGACCCTGCAACGCGGCCTCCAGCGCACCGCCGATTGTACCGGAATAGAGCGTGTTTTCGGCCGAGTTGTTGCCCCGGTTCACCCCGGACAGCACCAGATCGGGCGGTACGTCCTTTAGGACCTCATGCAGCCCTGCCAACACGCAATCAGCGGGTGAGCCCTCGGTCGCAAAGCGCCGCTCGCCCAACTGCGTCATCATCATCGGGCGAGTATAGCTGATGCAATGGCCGACACCCGATTGCTCGAACGCAGGCGCGACCACCCAGACCTCACCGTCCGGGCCCGCCAGATCCGCCGCGATGGCTTCTAGCACCTCAAGCCCTGGTGCGTTTATCCCATCGTCATTTGTCAGAAGAATTCGCATGCATCCGCCTTACACCCAGATTTTGACCTTGATAGACGGGGCTTGGCGATGCGGCAAGCAAGCGACAGGTGCAAAATGCGGCTTTCCCGCACCACTTGCTTGCAAATTGGCGCCCATAGGGCTCAGAGCGGAAAAACGAAGCACCGGTCGCGGCGGATGGTCAGCCACATGACCCGACCGGGCGCAGGCACAAACACATTCGGAACCGTCGCTTTCAAAAGCGAGCCGTCATAGTCCATGCGGAACTCGATCAGGCTTTCGCTGCCGAGAAACCGGGCGCGTTCAACCACGCCACGGGCAGCTACACCGTCCGAGGGCGTCGGCGACGGACCTTTGCCGTTGCGGTCGAAATCCAGTCGCACATGCTGGGGCCGGAAAACGATCTCGACATCTGTGTTGTCAGGCACGCCGGGGGCCAGAAACTGCCCAAAGGGCGTATTGGCCAAAGCCCCATTCACTCGCGCCTGCAACACGTTGATATCGCTAAAGAAGGCAACCGCAGGTTTATCTGCGGGACGGGTATAGACGTTATAGGGCGCGCCCTGTTGCACGATCTTGCCCCGGCGCATCAAGGCAATCTCATCGGCCATGCGCATCGCCTCTTCAGGTTCATGGGTGACCAGCAGAACGGCGGCGTCTTCCTCTTTCAGGATGGCCAGCGTCTCATCCCGGATACCGTCGCGCAGGCGATTGTCGAGCCCCGAGAACGGCTCATCCATCAGCATGATCCGAGGGCGCGGTGCAAGCGCGCGGGCCAGTGCCACGCGTTGCTGTTCGCCCCCTGACAGCTGATGCGGAAAGCCGTCGATAAAGCGCATCAGATCCACCTTGGACAGCAATTCCTCAACCCGGGCTCGTTTCTGCCCTTTCGGGGCTTTCAGCCCGAACGCTACGTTATCGGCCACGCTCAGATGCGGGAACAGAGCAAAATCCTGAAACATCAACCCGATCTCGCGCCGTTCGGGCGGTACGCGGAAGATGGTGTCGCAGATCAGTTTGCCATCCACATAGATCTCACCAGCGCTTTGCATCTCGACGCCAGCGATCATCCGCAGGGTCGTCGATTTGCCGCAACCCGACGGGCCCAGCAGACACGTCACCTGCCCCGCCTGCACCTGGAACGAGATATTGTCGACCACCGTGCGCCCGTCAAACCGGGCGACAAGATTGCGAACTTCAAGACGCGGAGGCGATGTCGTGCCTGTCACCGGTGGATCCCATTTGCCTTACCCGATCAATTCCATCGGGCTTAGGCGGGGATAGCAACCCCGCCCGTCCGACGCAAGGCGTCAGCAGCACCCGGCTGAGGCGTCTTCACCTTGCACCGCAAAGGGGCTATCGCCACCGCAGCCTTCGAAAATCCCGTAATGGGTCGAAAAATCGCCGATGAAATCGAAATGGCGGGTAAAGCGAATGTTTTTCAACATCATCCAGGTATTGCCACAGACCGGAAAGACCTTGCCTGTCTCGATCAAATGGTGATCGTCCAAGGCAAACTGATGCGGTGCGTGGGGTACCGTGCCTTTGTAGATCACCGCCTGGCCGTAGTCCTCACAAGCAGGCTCCAGCGCAGGCAGTTTGAACAGGCGGTACGTGGCCGAAATAAAGCTGAGTGGTGCAACGCGTTCTTCCAGAACCGGGTTTTCAATGGTCAGCGGGCGATGGGTCACGCGGCGCGGATCTCCAAAGCCTGCATCACGTGACATCGTCAGAAAATCGTTCCAATACAACGCACCAAACAGGCATTCGCCATACAGAACCTCATCTTCGGCCATGGATTTGGGCACGCGGCGGTCGGCATAAACGTCCGAGAAATAAATCTCGCCACCCTCTTTCAACAGACGATGCGCACCGCGCAAAACCGCAGCCTTATCGGTCGCCAGATTGATCACACAGTTCGAGACGATGATATCAAAGCTCCCGGGTTCCAGATCCAGTTCATCCAGCTTTTCGATGAAGCCGTGGTGAAACTCCACATTGCTGGCAGAATGACCAAAAGCTTGGGCGTGATAGTCCTGATGGGAGCGCGCCACGTCGAGTTGCTCGGGCGTCATGTCGATACCGACAACCCGGCCCGTTTCACCCACCATCGCGGACAGAGCGTAGACGTCGCGCCCGGCGCCACAGCCCAGATCCAGGATCGACATCCCTTCAAGATCCAGCGGCGCGATCAAGCCGCAGCCATAGTAGCGCGTCAGCACATCATCATGAATTTGCGACAGAATCCTTTTTAGATGGTCCGGAATATCATCCGGAGTACAGCAGGCATTGGTCTGAAGATCATCGCTGCCCTGTAGCACCTCACCATAGTAATTCTGCACAACCTCATGCTTCATCCGAGCGTTCCTTTTGCCTGTGTTTGCGCTGAGCTAGTGCAACCACCCCGGTGGCGCAATCAGGCAGGCACAGTTCTGACGAAAGCGTGAGTGCTATGCTGCGCGATCAGCCCAACAGATCGAAATCGACCCCGGCCCGGACCCGGCCGTTCACCTGAACCTCAAGCCTGTGCGGACCCGGCACCAAAGTGAACGTGGTCGCGTTACCCTTAAGCTTGTGGCGCTTGCTGATCGTAAGCGCATCTGAGCCGATTTTTGCTTGCTTCAGCTTGTGCACTTTAGGTGAGATTTTGCCGCCAGGCCGTTGGAAATGAATGATATAATCGACCAAGACAGGTTGCCCCCTTTGGCCCCCAATCTCAACCGCAAAGCTAAGCTCGGCACCGATACGTGCTTCGCCATCCAGAGTGATCTGAACGTCCAGATCGACTTCGGGATCGTAGCCAAGCATCTTCATGGCCTCGGGGTGTCCGGCTTTCACCAGCCCGCGCAACGCATGGGATGTCATCCAAGCCAATTCCTTGCTGTCTTGCGCGCCAGATTGATCCCACCCCTGCAACCGGTCCAGCACAAGATCGGGTGCTTTTTTGGTGATGTCATTCAGGTGGTTGGCCACAGATCGCGTTACATAACGCGTTGGGTCGCTGTGCAACTGATCCAGCAACGGAAGCGGATCGCTCAGATCCAGATCCACACCCAACCCCCAGGGCAGTTTGGGCCGGGTTCCTTCGCTGACCAACCGCCGCACGTGATAGCTGGAATGGTCGCACCAGTCCTGCATCCGCTGCATGACAATATCAGTATGGCGGTTCAGAAAGGGTCGGATCGCCCACTCCATCGAAAACCGTTGTGTGAGTTCCTCCAGCACATCCAGCGCCAGATCGGGATGCTCCATCCCCGTGGCCACGACCCATTCGCCCAATGGCGCAAAGATAAAGTCACCGAAATCGTCATCCGTTTTAGTCGGATCAAGCGGCGGGGGCAGCGCCCGCAACAGCAGGTCCGACACTTGCGGCAAGTCTCCGGGCCGGGCCGCTTGCAGGCATTCGGCAATCCACGTGATGCGTTCTTTCAGCTCCAGCTCTGGCAACCGTGCCATCACTGCAGATTCGAACGCAGCAGCGTCGAATTCTGCGTCAGCCTCAGCGAATAAACCCGCAAGATAGCGGGTTTTTTCCGCGTTGAACAACTGATCTTTCAGTGAAAAGCCTTGCGCCATGTCTACATCGTCAAGTTGGTGGCACCGCCATCCAGCAAGATATTCTGCCCGACAATAAAGCCCGCATGTTGAGAACACAGGAAGGCGCAGGCTGCGCCAAACTCCTGTCGCGTGCCATAGCGGCGTGCCGGAATGGTGGCCGCACGTTCGGCACGCGCCTCATCCATGGTGATGCCTTTTTGCGTCGAAACCCCACCGTCCAGCGCATCCGCCCGATCGGTGGCGTGAATGCCCGGCAGAAGGTTATTGATTGTCACCCCATGCGGCGCAACCTGACGTGATGTGCCTGCGACATACCCGGTAAGCCCAGTGCGCGCCGCGTTCGACAGGCCCAGAACACCAATGGGCGCCCGCACGGATTGAGAGGTGATGTTGACCACGCGGCCCCAGCCCTTGTCCATCATCCCCGGCAGCAAAGCTTTCATGAAAGCAATCGGTGTCAGCATATTGGCATCAAGCGCCTTGATGAAATCGTCACGATCCCAGTCCGACCACAGGCCCGGAGGTGGGCCACCCGCGTTTGTGACAAGGATATCAACACCCTGCGCCGCGTCGATCACCTGCGACTGACCCTCGGAAGCGGTTACATCACAGGCCACGGTCTTTACATCGACACCATATTCCGAACGTAAGCGCGTTGCCTCGGCCTCCAGTGCCTCGGCCCCGCGCGCGTTCATCACCAAATCCACGCCAGCGGCGGCTAAGGCCTCGGCGCAACCCAAGCCCAACCCTTTGCTGCTCGCACAGACCAGCGCGCGCTTTCCTCGAATTCCCAGATCCATGAAGGTCCTCCCTATCCGTCGTCCCAGACGTGTCTAGCACCGGCCAGACGGGGAAGACCAGAAACGGATGATCAGTCAGTAGAAAAACTCTTCCCGGACAATCTTGCCGTCAGCGACGTGGTAAATCGCAACTTCGCGCATATCGAAGCTTTCTCCGCTGTCTTTCATCTTGCCCTGCACTTCGAAAATCACGGCAAACCGATCCTCTCCATGCAGAAAAGGCCCCGCTATGTCGCCACCTGTCACCTCGGTGGAACTCTCCCACCAATCATGTTTTCCTTTGATGGCGTCCAGCCCATGTGCTTCGCGACCCATGCCTTGCTGGTCCGCCGCTTCTACTGACACCGCATCGGCAGCATAGAGCTTATCCAAATTCGCCTTGGCACGGTTTTCGCGACATCCGGCAACCAGTTCCTCTGCAATCTCTTTCAAATTCATCGGTTTTCTCCATTATTTGTTCACTATATGTTCTCACTCTCACATTCGACCGATTCGATCCAGCCCCTATGTCTTGCCTCGGCAGGAATCCCCCCCTATACGCGCGTTTATGCTTGATACCTCGAACCAACCCTCTCTGCCGCCCGAGATCGCCCGGCGCCGGACCTTTGCCATCATCTCGCACCCGGATGCGGGCAAGACGACATTGACGGAAAAGTTCCTGCTGTATGGGGGGGCGATTCAGATGGCCGGTCAGGTGCGCGCCAAGGGTGAGGCGCGGCGCACGCGGTCGGATTTCATGCAGATGGAAAAGGATCGCGGGATCTCAGTCTCGGCCTCGGCCATGTCCTTTGATTACGGGAATTTCCGGTTCAATCTGGTGGACACCCCCGGCCACAGTGATTTCTCGGAAGACACCTATCGCACGCTGACCGCGGTGGACGCGGCAGTGATGGTGATCGACGGCGCGAAGGGTGTGGAAAGCCAGACACAGAAACTGTTCGAGGTTTGCCGCCTGCGCGATCTGCCAATCCTGACCTTCTGTAACAAGATGGACCGCGAAAGCCGCGATACGTTCGAGATCATCGACGAAATTCAGGAAATGCTGGCCATCGACGTGACCCCCGCCGCCTGGCCTATCGGCGTCGGGCGCGATTTCATCGGCTGCTATGACATGCTGCGCGACCGGCTGGAGCTGATGGACCGCGCTGACCGCAACAAGGTGGCGGAAAGCATCGAAATCAACGGGCTGGACGATCCGAAACTGGCCGAACATGTACCCGAACATCTGCTGGAGAAGTTGCTGGAAGAGGTCGAAATGGCGCGCGAGTTGCTGCCCAAGCTCGACCCGCAAGCCGTGTTGGAGGGGCACATGACCCCGATCTGGTTCGGCTCGGCCATCAATTCCTTTGGTGTAAAAGAGCTGATGGAGGGCATTGGCGCTTACGGACCGCAGCCACAAGTGCAGTCGGCCGAACCGCGTCAGATTGCACCCGATGAGAAGAAAGTGGCCGGGTTCGTCTTCAAAGTTCAGGCCAATATGGACCCAAAACACCGCGACCGTGTGGCTTTTGTCCGCATGGCCAGTGGCCATTTCAAACGCGGCATGAAATTGACCCATGTGCGGTCCAAGAAACCGATGGCAATCTCGAACCCGGTGCTGTTTCTGGCCTCCGACCGGGAACTGGCAGATGAGGCCTGGGCTGGTGACATCATCGGCATCCCTAACCACGGGCAATTGCGCATTGGCGATACGCTGACCGAGGGTGAGGCGCTGCGCGTGACTGGCATCCCCTCTTTCGCACCCGAGTTGTTGCAAGGGGTGCGGGCGGGCGATCCGCTCAAGGCCAAACATTTGGAAAAGGCGCTGATGCAATTTGCCGAGGAAGGCGCCGCCAAGGTGTTCAAACCCTCGATCGGGTCTGGCTTTATCGTGGGCGTCGTCGGAGCGCTGCAATTCGAAGTATTGGCCAGCCGGATTGAGATGGAATACGGCCTGCCTGTGCGGTTTGAGGCGTCTCAGTTCACCTCAGCCCGCTGGGTCAGCGGCGACAAGGCCGAAGTCGAGAAATTCGTCAACGCCAACAAGCAGCATATCGCCCATGATCACGACGGCGACATCGTCTATCTGACTCGGTTGCAATGGGATATCGACCGGGTCGAGCGCGACTATCCGGCGCTGACCCTGACAGCCACCAAAGAGATGATGACCTAACGCCATGCGCGCGCAGGGGCGTCCGAGCTGGGGCATTGTCGCGACGACCCGCGCACCCCTGCCCGACATCCTGCGCTTTGCTGCCTATCATCTGGATTTGGGCGCGGATCGGGTGCATCTGCTGTTGGACGAGCCCAATCGCCGTGCCGTGCGCATTCTGCGACAAAACCCCAAGATCGATATCCGGGTCTGCTCGGATGACTATTGGCAGCGGCGCAAAATTGACCGCCCCGACAAGCATCAGGTGCGCCAGTCCAAAAATGCCGATTTCATATACCGTCAGACCGATGTGGATTGGTTGGCGCATATCGACGTCGATGAGTTTTTGTGGCCCAAAACCCCAATCCCTGATCTTCTGCACGACATCCCAGACGACATCCCCGCTGTCCGTATCCGCCCTATTGAGGCTTTGGCGGGTGACGACGACACGTACAAAGCCTTTATCCCCGAAGGACCACGGCGCGCCGCTTTGGTTGAGGCGTTATACCCGAACTATGGCCCTTTTCTGGTGTCAGGATTCCTGAGCCATACTCAAGGCAAGCTATTTGTTCGCTCCGGCTTGCCCGAGATCAGCGACCGTATCCATACCGTTTTTCAGTACAAGCAGCTTCTGCCCTGCAATACCGAACTGCCTCAGATCGATCTGTGCCACCGGCATGCCCCAAGCTGGGATCACTGGATGTCGCATTACCGGTATCGGTTGCAACATGGGTCATACAAACCCGGGCTGAAACGCAATACGGCACGTGCGCTTGGCGGGTTGAACAAACATGAATTGCTTAGTTGGATCGAGGCCGAACAGGGCCAACCGGGGCTGCGGGCCTTCTATGATGAGATGAGTGCAGCAAACCCAGACGTGCGTGCGCGGTTGGAAAAACACGGCCTGATCCTGCACCGCCCCCTTGCGCTTGATCAAAAAGTCTTGAAACATTTCCCTGGAACCCGCTGAATTGTTGCGCAAAAACCCGAAAGATGGTTCACCTTTGCCTTGGCTTCACGCTCTTGATTTGACCCTGCCGCACGATTTTGTTATGCCCCGCCAAAGCCGAAATGCGCATGACGCGCATGGCCATCCGGGCCCGGCAGTTTTCAGACGCGCGGGCCAGGTCAAGTGTCCGCATTAACCGGACATACATGACAAAGTTTAACGAACTGAACCTGAACCCGAAGGTCCTCAAAGCCATTGAGGAAGCCGGATACGAAACCCCCACGCCGATCCAGGAAGGTGCGATACCGCCCGCTCTGGAAGGGCGCGACGTTCTGGGCATTGCGCAGACAGGGACAGGCAAAACCGCCAGCTTCACCCTGCCGATGATCACCTTGCTGGCGCGTGGCCGTGCCCGGGCGCGGATGCCGCGCTCGCTGGTCCTGTGCCCGACGCGGGAACTGGCGGCGCAGGTGGCCGAAAACTTCGACACCTATACCAAGCACCTGAAACTGACCAAAGCGCTGCTGATCGGCGGGGTCAGCTTTAAAGAGCAAGAGGCGCTGATTGATCGCGGCGTTGATGTTCTGATTGCCACCCCAGGTCGCCTGCTGGACCATTTTGAGCGCGGCAAGCTGTTGCTGACCGGTGTTCAGATCATGGTGGTGGATGAGGCCGACCGGATGCTGGATATGGGCTTTATCCCCGATATCGAACGTATCTTCTCGCTCACGCCCTTCACTCGCCAGACCCTGTTCTTCTCGGCCACTATGGCGTCCGAGATCGAGCGGATCACCGACACCTTCCTGTCAGCCCCTGCCCGGATTGAAGTCGCGCGTCAAGCCACCGCGTCCGAGACTATCGAACAGGGCGTTGTCATGTTCAAAGGCGGTCGCCGCGACCGCGAGGCCAGCGCCAAACGCAAGGTTCTGCGGGCGCTGATTGATGCAGAAGGTGAAAAATGCACCAACGCGATCATCTTCTGCAACCGCAAGACCGATGTGGATATCTGCGCGAAATCGCTGAAGAAATATGGCTATAACGCCGCTGCCATCCACGGCGATCTGGACCAGTCGCAGCGGATGAAAACGCTTGACGGCTTCCGTGATGGATCACTGCGCCTGTTGGTCGCCTCGGATGTGGCTGCACGCGGATTGGATATTCCCTCCGTTAGCCATGTGTTCAACTTCGACGTCCCGGGACATGCCGAAGACTATGTTCACCGGATTGGCCGCACAGGTCGTGCCGGACGTGAAGGCAAGGCGGTGACCATTTGTTCGGGTCGTGATGAAAAAGCCTTGGATGCGATTGAAAAGCTGATCCAAAAGGAAATCCCGCGCCTCGATAACCCGGTCAAGGACGAGCCCAAGCCCGAGAAAGCCAAGCCCGAAAAGCAGGCCGACGCCAAAAAGCCCGAGCGCAAGAAAAGCGACGGCAAGAAGGGCGAAAGCAAAAAGGGACGTGGCCGGCGGGACGACTCTGGCCCGGCTGTGGTTGGGATGGGAGATCACCTGCCCAGCTTCATAGCGCTCAGCTTTGATGAGCGTCGCGCCAGCTAGATCGCCAGCACCAGCGCCAGGATCGAAATCCCCAAAAGTGTCATCCCGGCAATCTCGCGCCGTGTGATCGTCTCGCGGAAAAACAGGATCGAGGCCAGCAGGCTGAGGATCAGTTCAACCTGTCCCAGCGCTTTGACATAGGCAGCATTTTGCAGGGTGAAAGCGAAGAACCAGCAAAATGATCCGCACAGGCTGGTCAGCCCGACAAAGACGCCGGTGTTCCGGGTCTCCCAAACCGCGCGCAACTCGGCCCGGTCGCGCCACAGCAGCCACAGCGCCATGCTGATGAACTGAAAGCTGACCACAGCCGCCAGAGTAACAAGGGCGCGAAACCAGGCGTCAATATCGCCCAGCTGCAAAGACGCCCCGCGATAGCTGACCGAGGACACTGCAAACAGCACCCCCGACCCCAGACCCAGCTTTGAGGCACGATTGGTCAGGTGCTGCCACCACGCGCCCTGACCCTCAGGGGGTTTGGACAGCAGCAAAACCGCTGCCAGCCCCAGAAGGATCGCCACCAAAGCGCCTGAAGACACCTGATCGCCCAGCACCAGAAAGCCGACAATGGCGGTTTGAATGACCTCGGTCTTTTTGAAGGTGATGCCGACGGCAAAATTGCGCTGTTTGAACAGGGCCACAACACAAATCGTGGCAAGGATCTGCGACGTCCCACCCGCCACAGCAAACAGCCAAAACCCCGCGCTTAGCTCCGGCAGGGACAGACCGCTGAATAGCAGGGCCAGAACCAGCGCCAAAAGCGCCAGCGGCAGAGAATAGGCAAAGCGCGCGAAGGTGGCCCCTGCTGCGGTCAGCCGCGTTGTGCTCAGCGATTTCTGCAGCATGAAGCGCACGGTTTGAAATCCGGCGGCTGCAAGTGTGACGGGAACCCATAAACTCATGGGCTCCCTTGTGTCGGGAAATTATTGCTTTGGCCAGAGCGGATGCGGCACCGGGTCTTTGGCCTTCAGCAGGTATTTGCGAAACACGTCGCTGTAAGACCGGTAGACATAGGCCTCATTGCAGGCCAGATACCTGTCTTTGCCCTGCGCGTAGAGGCTAGGCAATTGGTACCACGGCGCCTGTGGGTTCATGTGATGAACGACGTGCAGATTGTTGTTGAGAAACAGAAAAGCCAGCGGCCCCCTGTCTTCGATGATCACCGTTCGGGCACGAGATTTTTCGTGCGCACGATGTTCCAGAAACGTGCGGATCTTGACCAGTCCGAGGCCAATATAGGCTGACAGAACAAAGCCCCAGACCAGCATCGGCGAAAGCGAAACGATCCAAAGAACAGCGACGACCCCCGGCAGATGTAGCGCCCAGGCCAGCAGGATCGCTCGGTCGCCACGCCTGATCCCGCGTAATTCGTCGCGTAGAAACAGCGCCTGCCCGATGGTGGGACCAATCAACATGCGCCCCAAAAGCGTGTTGTTGATCCCGCAAATCATCTGCACCGCTCGCGGCAAACCGACCCAGATCTTTGGGTCCATATAGTTGGATTCGGGATCATCATAGGGATCGGTCAGCGTTGCATCCTGATGATGCGCCAGATGCAGATCGCGAAAGCGGCCATAGGGAATGAACAGCGTCAAGGGCAGTGCCATGAGCGCCTCGTTGAGCCAGGTCTGCTGAAACGGGTGCCCGTGTAACGCCTCGTGCGTCAGCGATGAATGCAGCGCGGCCACAAGTGCCATTACCGGTATCGCCAACCAGAGCGGCAGAAGGAAGATGGTGATCAACCATGACGCATAGCAGCCCAGGATCAGCGCAAATGTGCCCCATTCGGGCCCTGCGCGCTCAGGCATGTCTGCCCCAGGCAATACCGGCCCAAATCCGTTCATAGGTCACGTACATCGCCAAGCCAATGACGGTGTTCGCCACGGCCAATGTCCCACCCAATGCCAACGACCCGGTAGTGACCAACCCGACACCCGACATGACAATCAGGCCCATCGCATTCCACAGCATTGCTTTCACGACTGATCTGCGTCGTGTTTCCATTCCGTCACCCTAGTTTTTGTTATGTCTTCACAGCTACGTGATCGGCGGCCGGGTGGAAATTCTGAATACAATTAACAAAATTCATCAGATGTGATATTTATCATCACATGTTGGATAAACTGGACAAACGAGACCGCGCTGCCCAATTTCGTCTGCGCTTGGCCCAGGCGATGGAGGAGCGTCAGATCAGCCAAAGCGCGTTGGCGCGCACTATCGGCGTGGACCGCTCGACCGTATCGCAGCTTTTGACCGACGCGGGCGCGCGCTTGCCCAATGCTCATGTGGTCGGTAGTTGCGCCTCGGCCTTGGGTGTGTCGGCGGATTGGCTGCTGAGCCTTTCAGACCGGCCCGAAAGCGCGGCTGAGCTGCTGGCCAGCTCCCTGACCATGACCGAGGCCCCCCGCGCATTGGTGGATGAACGTATTTTCGAATGGCACAAGATGGCTGCCGGCTACAAAATTCGCTATGTCCCGGCGACCCTGCCCGACATGCTCAAGACGCGCGCGGTGTTGGAATGGGAATACGCGCCGCACCTGGGTCGCACAGCCGATCAGGCAATCGGAGCATCCGAGGATCGGTTGAAGTGGATGAGAGAGGCGCAATCCGACTACGAAATCGCAATGCCATTATTCGAGATCCGCAGCTGTGCCCTCGGAACGGGGTATTACGAAACGCTACCGCTCCAAGCCCGGCTGGAGCAAATCGACCACCTGCTTGCCCTGTGCGACCAACTCTATCCGCGCCTGCGGATCTACCTGTTTGACGCCAAGCGGCTTTATTCCGCGCCGTTCACGCTGTTTGGTCCGCAACTTTGCGTCTTTTATGCTGGCAGCCACTATATGGCTTTTCGCGACCGGGACAGGATCGAGCTGTTTACCCGACATTTCGACCACTTGGTGCGTGAGGCAAGCCTGACCGCCCGAGAATTTCCTGCGCATCTGCAAGAGCTGCGTTCTCAAATCGTCGCCTGAAACGTGCGGTTGGCGCCTTTTTGCGCTATACTTGATCTGCGCGAACCACTGACAAGTCACTTCACCTTGGACGGAGGATGGCAATGGACGCTCTCAGAACCGCAGAATACGCCCGGGCCCTTTTTGCAGCACATGGTGACAAGGCCGAAGCAGAAGCTGCCCAAAAAGAACGCGAAAGTCACGACGCTGGAGACACTGATCAGGCGCAGAACTGGCAAGCTGTACGGCGCGCAATTCGGCAGATCCGCGGACCAAATCAAGGATAACTAAAGCTTTGGGTCCGGATTCACCGTGAACCCGTCAACTGCAATCACCTGGCCCGAAACCAGCCGTGCTGCATCCGAGGCCAGAAAAACCGCCATATTTGCGATGTCATGCGCTTCGACAAAGCGCCCCATCGCAGTGCCAGAGGCATAGCCGCGATAGACCTGATCCCGGGTCATCCCTTTTGCCGCTGCTTCACGGGTCAGCACGCCCTCCATCCGTGGGCCTTCGACAGCACCGGGGCAGATCGCGTTGACGCGGATGCCATGCGGTCCAAGCTCCATCGCCAATGTCTTCATCAATCCAATCACCGCCCATTTCGCAGCGGCATAGGGCGCGCGGAAGGGATAGCCGTGCTGCCCTGCGGTTGATGAGGTCAATATGAAGCTGCCAGACCCGGCGACTTTCATCAGTGGCGTCGCGTGTTTCGCCGCCAGAAATGCGCCGTCCAGATTGACCGACACACAGGTGCGCCACGCGTTCAGATCGATATCTTCAATCGCGTCAGTTGGCCCTGCGATCCCGGCATTGGCGCACAGCACGTCCAGCCCGTCCGCTGCTCTGATCGCATCGAACAGGGCCCTCATCTGGGTTTCGTCACTGACATCGGCATGGTGCGCGTGCCAGTGACCGGGAACCGCCGCAAGTGCCGCAGGATCGATATCGCTGACCCAGACGTCATAGCCCGCGCGATCAAAGGCCTCTGCCATGGCCCGGCCAACACCCGAAGCCCCAGCCGTAACCAAAACACGCCCGGTCATGCAGGTTTCCGAATGGCCGCCCCTGCCTCTTCAGGGTAAGGCAGACCGGCCTGAGCCTTGGCGATCCTCGTCAACGCCAACTCAATCTCGGGCGAAGGCGGGCTTGGGCGACGGGTTTCAAGACTGACATGCAGCATGAAACTCTCGGCCGTCGCCAATAGGGTTTCCCCGTGGTACATGCTGTGAAAAACGTGCAGTTTTTTGCCCTGCCCCAGCAGCATCTGCGTTCTTATGTCGATCCGGTCCCCGGCATGTGCCTCTTGCACATAACGGAGATGGTTTTCGGCGGTGAAATAGCTGCCGCCCGACCGGATATAGTCGCTATCGCAGCCAATCACCTCCATGAACCGGTCGCTCGCCGCAGAGAAGGCCTCAAGATATTTCGCCTCGTTCATATGGCCGTTGTAATCCGCCCAATCCAAAGGAACCGCCCGCGACAGCGTCAGGATCGGCTGGCTCAGATCCGCCTGATCCAGCGTCGGCAAAGCGCCCGGTTTCAGCGTCGCATCATGCTGGTTCAGCACCGCGCCCGCACCCCAGTTCTGCGCCTTGAGCGCGCGCATCATCCCGACCAGATTGTTGTCGCGGATGCGTTCAAGTTCGCGGATCGAGTGCATCCCCGATTGTGCGTCCGACTGATCGGCGATCAAGTCAACCAGCTCATCGGTAAACTCGGGCACATCCATCAGCTTGGTCCACGGCCACTTTAGCGCCGGGCCGAATTGCGCCATGAAATGCCGCATCCCGGCCTCGCCCCCGGCCACGCGATAGGTCTCGAACAGTCCCATCTGAGCCCAGCGGATGCCGAACCCCATACGGATCGCTTCGTCAATCTCTTCTGTGGTGGCGATGCCGTCCTTGACCAACCACAAAGCCTCTCGCCAGACGGCCTCAAGAAAGCGGTCGGCGATATGCGCGTCGATCTCTTTCTTCACATGCAGCGGGAAGAAGCCAAGTGATTTCAGCAGCTCCTGCGCGCGCGCAATGATCTCGGGCGGGTTTTGATCGGTTGGCACCAGTTCGATCAGCGGCAACAGGTAGACCGGGTTGAACGGGTGCGTCACCACAATCTGCGCGGGGCGTAGCGACCCATCCTGCAACTCGGACGGTTTGAACCCACTGGTCGAAGACCCGATGATCGCGGCTGGATCACACGCCTCCTGCAACGCTGTGTAAACCTTCAGCTTCAGGTCCAGCCGCTCCGGCACGCTTTCCTGAATCCAGGTGGCACCTTGCACTGCTTCGGCCATATCCTTGTGGAAACTCAGCGCGCCCTCGGGCGGCAACGGCACATCGCTCAACCCGAGCAGAGACCGCCGGGCATTATCCAGAACCTCACCAATCTTACGCTCTGCCTCGGGGTCCGGGTCAAACACCCGCACATCCCAACCATTGAGCAAAAACCGAGCAGCCCACCCGCCGCCAATCACACCACCGCCGATGATCGCTGCTGTTTTCATGTGATATCCTCAAACTTTCCATGCTCGGTACGCAAAGCGGACCGGGCCGCGCCCGACCCTCCCCCCGGGAGGGCGCATTCGCACCCACCCAGGGTCGGTCGCGGCCCTTATGTTTCGCTTACTTCGCCACCGGCGCGCGTTTCACCAGCCCCAACTTCTCACGCACCTCCTGCGGCCCGATCACCCGCGCGCCCATATTCTCGATGATGGTCCCGGCGCGTTCGACCAATTGCCAGTTCTCGGCCAGCACGCCCTTGTCCAACCACAGATTATCCTCCAGCCCGACGCGCACATTACCCCCCGCCAGCACTGCTGCGGCCACATAGGCCATCTGGCTTCGACCCAGCGAAAACGCACTGAATGTCCAGTCATCGGGCACGTTGTTCACCATCGCCATAAAGGTGTTCAGATCATCCGGCGCACCCCATGGCACTCCCATGCAGAGCTGCACCAAAGCCGGGCTGTCCAGCACGCCGTCCTTCACCAATTGCTTGGCGTACCACAGATGACCGGTGTCAAAGGCCTCGATCTCGGGCTTCACGCCCAGATGTGTCATCATCCGCCCCATCGCCTGCAACATGCCGGGCGTGTTGGTCATCACGTAATCGGCTTCGGCAAAGTTCATCGTGCCGCAATCCAGGGTGCAGATCTCGGGCAGACACTCGGCCACATGCTCTACCCGCGCCGCTGCCCCGATCATGTCGGTGCCATCCTCACGCAACGGCAGCGGAGCTTCGGTCGGGCCAAACACCATATCTCCGCCCATCCCGGCGGTTAGGTTCAGCACGACATCAACCTCGGCCTCGCGAATCCGGTCCGTCACCTCGCGGTACAGATCCAACCGGCGGCTCGGCGCGCCACTTTCAGGGTCGCGCACATGGCAATGCACCACCGCCGCACCCGCCTTTGCCGCGGCAATGGCGCTTTGGGCAATCTGCGCCGGTGAGCGTGGCACGTGTGGGCTGCGATCCTGTGTTCCGCCCGAGCCGGTGACGGCGCAGGTGATAAAGACCTCACGGCTCATTTCCAGTGGCATGGCGTTTTCCCCAGCTTATACCCGGTTTTGCCTTGGGTTTTCCCCAGGCTTTTCCCCGGCAATCGATTTGCACTTACACGCGAGTCTGGCGCAACTTTGGGGAAACACTTGCCAGAATGCGAATCAGACTTGATGAAATCCGCAAAAAACATCCTCCAGCCCGAACATCGCGCCCTTAAAACGGCGGTTTTGGTGCTGGATGACTGCAACACGCTCAGCTTTGCCTCGGCCGTCGATCCGATGCGCGCGGCCAATAGGCTGGCGGATCGCCCGGCGTTTGACTGGGACTACGTGACCGCCACGGGCGCTCCGGCGACGCTGACCAGCGCGCTGACGGTGCCGGGCATCCCGCTGGCACGGCTGCAAAACTGCGATTTGATGGTGGTGGTGGCCGGGTTTCAACTGGCCCGCCACGCCACGCCCAGCCTGCTGGCGGGCCTGCGCCGCATCGCAGGCACAGGCGCCACATTGGCCGGTATCGACGGCGGCCCCTGGCTGCTGGCCGAGGCGGGCCTGCTAAACGGCCACGCTGCCACAACCCATTGGGAAGACCTCGACAATTTCGCCGCCCGCTTCCCTGAGGTTGACGTGCGCCCCGACCGTTTCACCGTGTCCGACCAGCGCCTGACCTCGGGCGGTGCGATCCCGGCGGTTGAGATGATGCTTCACATCATCGCCGCTCGCCACGGCGCAGGGTTCGCTGCCCGCGTCTCGGGCCTGTTCCTCTATGATGGCGCGCCCGCGCCCACCAAACCGCAAAGCCGCACCGGAGCCCCGCATCGCCACACAGCCCTGACCGCCAAAGCCAACGCGTTGATGGAAGCCTCGCTCGACGAGCCCCTGCCTCTGGCCGAAATCGCCGAGACCCTGCGCACCAGCCCGCGCACCCTGCAACAACAGTTCCGCCTGCGCCTGAACACCACACCGCAAGATCATTACCTGCACCTGCGCCTGGCCGAAGCCCGCCGTCTGGTCACCGATACCGACACCCCGCTGATGGAGGTGGCGCTGGCCACCGGCTTTGCCTCACAATCCAGCTTCGCCCGCGCCTTCCGCACCGCCCACGGCCTCTCAGCCCGAGACCTTAGACAAGAACGCGCCACCCCAACCCCGCACTGATCGGGTCAGGCCTCATCCGGCCCTGAATATCCCGGGGGCGAATTGGCCCAACGGACCAAGTGGAGGCAGCGCCCCTTTCGCCTTGAGCTTGCGTGTCGAAGCATCCCCAAAACCTGGGTAGCGGTACAGAACGGGCAACCAACCGCGCCAATTTGCTTACCTTCGCTACGCGGTTATGGATATCTAAAATGCGGACTTTTCTGCCGTATGGCTGTCGAGCACGAAGGTCTACTCCCACGAGATTCCCGGACTTTCAAGATCGTGATATTCAGAAAGCAAGACCGAAGTTTGTAGTGAGCTTCATGCGGTTCAAGGAAACCCAAACCGGCACGCCAGAAGATAAGGAACCTAACGCCGAAGGTATAGTCAAAAGACAGTGCCGGTTCTGTGTCTTAAGATAGCTTTTATGCAAAAGAGAATCACCATTAAGTCACCAAATCTAAAACGGCTGAGCGCTGCCTCATTGGCGGCCTTTCTCATCTCTTCCCAAATTGCGCACGCTCAAGCCGCTGGTGCGGAAGAATTGGCCAAACAACTGTCGAACCCGGTCGCCGACCTTATCAGTGTGCCATTTCAATTGAACTACGACGAAAACATCGGCGTGGACGACAGCGGCTCAAGATGGACACTCAACATCCAGCCTGTCGTCCCGATCAGTCTCGGCGGCAACTGGAACTTGATTTCGCGCACGATCTTGCCGGTTATTTCTACGGAGGGCATACTTCCTGGGTCGAGCAGTGAAACGGGTTTAGGGGACACGGTTCAGAGCTTTTTCTTTTCGCCGAAGCAGCCGACATCCGGAGGATGGATTTGGGGCGCCGGACCGGTCTTGCTACTGCCGACATCGACGGATGACACTCTGGGTGCAGGTGAGTGGGGGGCGGGTGCGACAGGCGTCGCCCTGCGCCAGCAAGGCCCGTGGACCTATGGCGGACTGGCCAACCATGTATGGGACATTGGCGGCGACATAGATATCAGTCAGACTTTCGTTCAGCCCTTTCTTTCCTACACGACGCCTACAGCGTGGTCGTTCACGATCAATAGCGAGTCCACCTATGACTGGGAGAGCGAGCAATGGTCCGTCCCGGTGAATGTGATTGCGTCCAAGGTTACGCAAATCGGCGGGCAGTTGGTGAGTGTTGGGGGCGGGCTCCGCTACTGGGCCGAAAGTTCGGATGGCGGGCCGGAAGGCTGGGGCGTGCGGCTGCAACTGACATTTTTGTTTCCAAAATAATCGCTTCCAAAAATCGGAATCCTGACGATCAGCGTCGCGACCCCGTCTATCAGCCCAGGTAAATCGAATAAGATATTTACTCTACACGCACTCGGCACGAAGAAGTGAATAGTCAAAGGGCCGCTTCGCCGCAGATTTCTGCCGTTCATTCAATCCGCAGCAAATTTCACATTGGGCTCATCGATTGATTTCACCGCACCACGACCCAATGGCCGGAAATGGCCCAAAGGCGCGGTATTGACGCGGTTGGGGCCTGTTTCCCTTAGCTCAACACCCCGCCTCAGAACGGCATTGGAAAGGCCTTATGGGCGGCGTCGATGTCGTCCATCACCTCTTGTGACAGCTCAAGGTCCAGACCGTTCAGGATATGCGCAAGCTGTGCCTCTGTGGTGGCGCCAAAGATGACCGAGCCCATGAACGGGCGGGTGCGGCACCAGGCCAGGGCCATGTGCACAGGATCCAGACCGTGCCGGTTGGCCACGTCGAGATAGGCGGCAACCGCCTCCAGCACACGGTCCGAGTTGCGCCCGCCCATGCCGGGCACCAGTGACATGCGCGAGCCGTCGGGTACGGAGCCGCCTTGGTACTTGCCCGACAGGAACCCAGCCGCCAGAGGTGAGAAGGCCAGAAGGCCTACATCTTCATAAACGCACAGCTCGGCCAGATCCGTATCGAACAGGCGGCACATCAGCGAATATTCGTTCTGGATCGAGGCCACGCGCGGTGTGCCCGTCTCCTCTGACAGGCGCAGCCATTGCGCTGTGCCCCAGGCGCTTTCGTTTGACAGGCCGAAGGCACGGATATTGCCCTTGTCCACCTGCGCTTGCAGCGCTTCAAGACAGGCTTGCATATCCGCAATCACCGCTGCGCGATCCCCGCCTGATGGATCATAGCCCCAGTTCTGCCGGAACATGTAACTGCCGCGATTGGGCCAGTGGAATTGATAGAGATCGATGCAATCGGTCTTCAGACGGCGCAAAGAGCCTTCGACCGCCTCAGCAATCGTTTCGTCCGAGATCGGCGCACCATCGCGGACATGCATGAAGCCTTCGCCCGAATGTTTGGTGGCCAGCACATAATCACCGCGCCGTGCCGCATTGGCCGCGTTCCAGTTTCCCAGGATCTCTTCGGTCAGCCCCACCGTCTCTTTTGACACAGGGTTCACCGGATACATCTCGGCCGCGTCAACGAAATTGATGCCAGCATCCAGCGCCATATCCATCTGACGATGGGCTTCAGCCTGGGATGTCTGCGTGCCAAAGGTCATGGTGCCAAGGCACATATCCGACACCGAAATTCCGGTGCGCCCCAAGGGTTTCATTTGCATCTGAAATTCTCCTGCATATCTACGCGGGCCGCGTTCAGGCCTCGGCCTTCTTTTCCCAGCGCCCTGATTCCTCTGACCAATATTGCGCCGTGCATCCCGCGTCGGTCAGCGCCTTCCACTGTCCGCGTGCGTGCTGCACCGCGCGCTCGTCTGTACCGTCAAACAGGATGCAGACGCGCTCCAGCGCCGAGACCTCATCCGCCTCGACCGGTGCGCCATCCACTGCCATCACGCAGACCGCGCCGTTGGTGGTTTCAGCGTCGGTGGTCAGCAAGATCGGCTGCTCTGCATCATGCGGCCCACCGGCGCGACCATGGGGCAGAAAACCGTCCTCTGCCCCCAGCCACAGCTTTTCGTCCAGCCAGTCCATTCGCGCGGGATCGGTGCCGCGCACCGCGATCCGCCACCCGGCTTGCCGCGCCTTGTCCAGCAACACCGGCAAAGTGCGCTCCAGCGGCTGCTGGGTCAGGTGATAGAAATAGACGGCACCCATGTTGTCTTACTCGAAATTGTCCTGCACAAACCGGCTGAGCGCACGCACGCCCCAACCGGTCGCACCTTTGGGGGCGTAGGATGTCTCAGCCGCGACCGAGGCAACACCGGCGATGTCCAGATGGATCCAGGGCGTATCCTCTTTTACAAAGCGTTGCAGGAACTGCGCCGCGGTGATCGAGCCTGCGGGGCGACCGCCCACGTTTTTCATATCCGCGATACGCGACTTCAGCTGTTCGTCATATTTCGCACCCAAGGGCATCCGCCACGCGCCTTCGTCTTCGGCTTTTGCGGCCTTGAGGAAGGCCTCGCAAAACGTGTCGTTGTTCGAGAAGACGCCCGCGTTCTCATGGCCCAGGCCGATGATGATCGCGCCCGTCAGAGTGGCAAGATCGATCATGCCGACCGGGCTGAAACGTTCCTGCGCGTACCACATCACGTCACACAGAACCAAGCGTCCCTCGGCATCGGTATTGATGATCTCGACCGTGTCTCCTTTCATCGAGGTCACCACGTCACCCGGACGGGTCGCATTGCCCGAGGGCATGTTCTCAACCAGGCCCACCAGCCCCACCACATTTGCCTTGGCCTTGCGCTTGGCCAGCGCGCGCATGGCTCCGGCCACAACACCGGCACCGCCCATGTCCATGGTCATGTCTTCCATGCCGCCCGCCGGTTTCAGCGAGATCCCGCCAGTGTCGAACACCACGCCTTTGCCGACCAAAGCCAATGGGGCGTCACCCTTTGCGCCACCGTTCCACTGCATCACCACGACCTTGGACGGGCTGACCGAGCCCTGCCCCACGCTCAACAAGGTGCGCATGCCCAGTTCAGCCAGTTGATCTTCTTCCAGAACCTCAACCTCAAGTCCAAGCGCTTTCATCTCGGCCAGGCGGTCAGCGAATTCGGTGGTGGTCAGAACGTTGGCAGGCTCATTGGTCAGATCACGTGTCATCCGCACGCCATCGGCGACGGCATAAAGCGGTGCAAAGGCGGCCTCGGCCTCATCCGATTTGTTGTGGCAGATGGTAACGGCCCCTACAGGATCAGCTTGCTTGGTCCTGTGCGCGTCGAAATCATAGCTACGCAAAACAATGCCAAGAGCCAGTTCTTCGACCCGGTTCTGACTGTCCGCTGACACCAGAACCGGTTTCCCACCTGCAAGCTTGGCCAGCTTGGCCCCGATCTTGCGGGCTTCGATGGGCTCTGGACGCCGCGACAGAACCAGCAGTTGCAATGCTTCGGCTGCCAGCCCGCTGGGCCATGCCATTGTGACCACTTGCCCGGTTTTCACTTTCTCAAACGCCTCGTTTTCCAGCAAACGGGCCACGGCCCCTCGGGTCAGGCGATTGGCCCGGCGCGCCGCTGGCCCCATTTTCCCGTCTTCGGTCACGATGACCGCCACATGCCCTTCGGCTTTGGCGATCAGGTCCAGATCAACGGGTTGAAAAGTCACGGCGGGCAAAAGGCTCATGAGGTGCTCCTGAGAATTGAATTGCCTAAGACCTAGCTCGCGCGATCACAGTTGACCAGATAGCAGTTTTCCCCGATCAGCATTTGCAGTAAGGTCGCCGGAAAACAAATCGGCAGGTTCGGGGGAAATTCTCAGTGCAAGTTTGGGGCAGGCATAAGGCCTTATGCGTGACGCATTTGCCGTCGCAGCCGCCTGAGTGTCGCCTGGCGACATGGATCACGAGGGCCTATTCGTGATCCTCGACCGCTACTTCGCACGCCGCTTTTTGCAAAGCTTCCTGATCATCGGCGCAATATTCCTGACTCTGATCATACTGATCGACCTGATCGAACAAGTCCGTCGTTTCGACGATGCGGATCTGACGTTTGGTCAGTTGATCCAGCTTACGTTGTTGAATACCCCCGCAGCCATCAGTGAGATGCTGCCGTTGCTGATGATCCTGTCGACAATAGCCTTGTTTGTTGGCCTTGCACGCAGTTCGGAACTTGTGGTTACGCGCGCAATCGGCAGATCCGGGATTCGGGCTTTGCTTGCACCCGTTTTTCTGGCTCTGGTTATCGGTGGATTGGCGGTGGTCCTGCTGAACCCGATCGCGGCTGCGACTTCGGAAGAGTTTCAACGCCTGTCCGAAAGCTATCGCAGCGATTCGCGTTCGACCTTGTCTATCAGTCGCGAGGGCTTGTGGCTGCGCCAGGGGTCTGCAAACGGCCAATCCGTGATCCATGCGCGGGCCGTGACAAACGAAGAAATGCTGGTACTGCGCAATGTGACCATCACCACCTTCTCGGGCGATGGCACACCGGTAGAACAAATTGTCGCGGATCGTGCGCAGTTGGAGCCGGGGCAATGGGTGCTCAAACGCGCGAAAACCTGGTCATTGGTTGACGGCGAGGTAAACCCGGAAGCTACGGCTACCTCGTATAAAACGCTCGACATTCCGACGACCCTGACACGTGAGCGAATACTCGACAGGTTGGGCCAGAAAAAGTCTGTATCCATCTACGACCTGCCTCAGCTGATCGAAGATCTGCGCGAGGCCGGGTTTTCGACCAAGCAATACGAGGTCTGGCTGCAAACTCAGCTGGCGCGGCCTTTATTCCTTGTTTCCATGGTCCTGATCGGTGCTGCGTTCACGATGCGCCATGTGCGCTTTGGGGGAACCGGAATCGCCGTACTAACCGCAGTTCTCTTGGGATTTGCCATTTATTTCATTCGCAACTTTGCGCAGATCCTGGGCGAGAACGGGCAACTCCCAATTTTTGTCGCCGCCTGGGCTCCTCCGTTTGCGGCCATACTTCTGTCGATGGGTCTGTTGCTTCACGCGGAGGACGGTTGATGCCGCGTTTGCTGCCATGGCTTTTGTCGACCGCGTTGGTGCTGAGCACTTCGATGGTGTCTGTTGCGCAGCCTGTTCAAGACGCTGGAGAAGAGTCTGCAACCGAACAACAAGACGCTCCTGCGCTGCTTGTGGCTGACCAGATCTTTATCACGCCGGACCGAAAGCTTGTTGCAGAGGGGAACGTCGAGGCGTTTCAAGGCGATGTAAAGCTGACAGCCGAGCGCGTGGTCTATGACCGCAGTACGGGTGAGCTTCAACTGGAAGGCCCTATTCGCATTGACCAAGCCGGTCGGTCGACCCTGCTGGCCGACAGCGCCGAATTGGACAATGGTTTGCGCAACGGTTTGTTGACCGGTGCCCGGATGGTGTTTGACCAACAGGTCCAGATTGCGTCGGTGCAAGCCACCCGGGCCGCAGGGCGTTATACGCAGTTCAGCAAAGTGGCTGCCACATCCTGCCGGGTTTGCGATGACGGCAAACCACCGCTATGGCAGATCCGTGCGCGCAAGGTCACCCATGATCAGCTTGAACGCCAGCTGTATTTCGAGGGTGCTCAGTTTCGCATTCTGGATGTACCTGTCTTCTACTTCCCCGTCCTGCGCCTGCCCGATCCGACCCTGGACCGCGCCACCGGGTTTCTGGTGCCGTCAATCCGCACAACCTCGCAGTTGGGCACGGGTGTTCAGGTCCCCTATTTCATCAAGCTCGGGGATCACAAGGATCTGACTCTGTCGCCATACATCTCATCCAGCACCCGAACGCTGGGGTTCCGCTATAGGCAAAGGTTCAAACGGGGTCGTATCGAGTTCAACGGCGCCCTCACCCGCGATGATCTGCTGCCTGACGAAAATCGCGGCTATCTGTTTGGACGGGGACGTTTCAACCTGAACAATGATTTCAGACTGTCCTTCGACATCCAGACCACGTCAGACAACGCTTATCTTGCCGATTACGGACTTCCGGATTTCGACCGTCTGCGCAGTGAAGTTGCTCTTGAGCGGATCAAGCGAGACACAGCTTTCAAAACCGGTGTGATCTATTTCGAAACCCTCCGGGATTCGGAAAGCCAAAGTGAGATTCCTTCGTTGGTCTTCGACCTGAACTATCGCAAACGCTTTTTCCCGCGCATGCTGGGGGGCGAGGTCGAGCTTGCGTTCCTGACCCATGCTCATGAGCGCACAAGTGATCTGGACGTCACCGGTCGCGACGTCGCACGCGCCACGCTGGATGCTGAATGGCTGCGGTCTTGGACCTATGCCACCGGTTTGCGGGCCGAAGCCCGGGTGGGGGCCTCTGTCGACACGTTTGACATCCGCAATGACAGCCAGTTCCCCGATCAGATCACGCGCGCTACCCCGCGTGCCGCGTTCACGCTGCGCTATCCAATGGTTCGCCGCGAACAGTCGGGCGCGTCACAAGTGCTTGAACCCATTGCGCAGATCGGCTGGGCGCATGTGTCGGATACAAATGTTCCAAACGAAGAAAGCACGTTCCAGGAGTTTGATCAGGGCAACCTTTTGTCGCTGTCACGTTTTCCAGCCGAAGATCAGCGCGAAGATGCAGCTACTGCCGCTATTGGCTTGAACTGGTCGCGATATGCGCCGGGCGGCTGGCACGCGCTGGCCACAATTGGTCAGGTCTTTCGGACACAGGCCAATCCCGAATTCACTCTGACATCAGGCCTGCAAGGGACGTCATCTGATCTGCTGCTTGCCGGTCAGTTGAACAATGGCAACGGCCTGACGTTCTCGGCGCGTGGCCTCTTGGACGGAGATTTCAGCTTCAGCAAAGCTGAGTTCCGCACAGCATGGAATAACGGCGACGCTGGTCTGGCTGGCAGCTATGTCTGGCTGGAACCTGATCCTGTCGAAACCGGTGGCGATGAAATATCAGAAATCTTGGTCTCAGGCCGCTACAACGTGAACCAAAGTTGGACCACGACCGCATCTGCCCGATACGATTTCAGTGAATCCGAACCGATCCGCGTCGGTCTGGGCGTCACCTATAGAAACGAATGCGTTCAAGTAGACTTGAGCGCCAGACGTCGTTTCACCTCAAACTCGACTATTGAGCCTTCGACCGAATTCGGGTTTACCGTAGCCCTGACTGGGTATTCCGTTGACGGTGGTGGCAGGAAGTTCAAAAAGGCATGCAGTTGATCTTAGGTACCAACAAGTTTCCTGGCGCGTTTCTGCGTCGCTTTGCTCTGCCCGTGCTGGCATCTGTTTCGCTGACGTTGGGGACTCTGCCGTCTGCTGCCCAAAGCCTGTTCTCACCGGCAATAAAAGTGAACCAGGATATCGTCACCTGGTACGAACTGGAACAGCGACAGCTGTTTCTTGAACTCTTGGGCATACCTGAAAGCACTGAAGCTGACGTAAGACGCGCGTTGATCGATGATCGGATCCGCAAACAGGTATTGCGCAATGCCGGCATTCAGGCGAGCCCCGAAGCCGTCCAAAGTGGCATTGACGAATTCGCCGCGCGCGGCGGGTTGGAGCCCGAACAATTCCTGCAATTGCTAAGTGATGCGGGCGTTGACCAGGAAACGGTCCGGGATTTTATCGAAGACCAGGTTGCGTGGAACGATTTTGTGGCCGCGCGTTTCCTGTCCCAATCCCGTCCCACCGAGGATGAGATCAACCGCGCCCTGGGCCAAGGTGGAAGCGGTGGCCTGCAGGTTCTTCTGTCTGAGATCATTATCCCAGTGAACCAGCAGAACCTGGCACAAGTTGATGCTTTGGCGCAGGAAATTTCCGCGCTGTCAGGGCAAGAGGCTTTTTCGTCTGCCGCCGCGCAGTATTCCGCCTCTCAGACCCGGTCCAATGGCGGTCGTCTGGACTGGTTGCCGATCAGCAACCTTCCTCCGACGCTTCAGCCTTTGATCATCAGCCTGCGGCCCGGCGAGATTACCACGCCCCTGTCCCTGCCCAACGCCATAGCCCTGTTTCAAATGCGCGGTCTTCGCGAGGTTGCGGCAGGCGCACCCAGATATTCCAGTATCGATTACGCTGTCTACTATATCCCCGGCGGCCGTAGCTCTGCGGCGCTTTCCGCTGCGGCCCAGCTCAGGGAAGAGATTGACACTTGTGACGACCTATATGGTGTTGCCAAGGATCAACCCAGTGAGGTTCTTGAACGCGTTACCGCCGCGCCCGGTGAGATCCCGAGCGATGTTGCGCTTGAATTGGCCAAGCTCGACCCGAATGAGGTTTCAACGGCGCTCACGCGCAATAACGGTCAAACGCTGATGTTTCTCATGCTGTGCAACCGAACCCGCGATTTGGGAGAGGACACTTCAAGAGCAGATGTTGCCAATGCTCTGACGCAACAGCGCCTGTCGGCCTTTGCTGACAGCTTGCTGTCCCAGCTGCGCGCCGAGGCCGTGATCATCGAAGAATGACCGCCCCAATCGCCCTTAGCTGCGGAGAGCCCGCGGGCATTGGTCCCGAAATCGCCGCCAAAGCCTGGGATGCTCTGCGTGACCGCTGCCCCTTTGTCTATCTGGGCGATGCGTCGCATCTTCCAGCGGGCACACCAGCGGAACAGATCACCGATCTTGCCCAAGCAAACGCCATCAGCGCCCAAGCGCTGCCCGTCTGGCAGATCGACTTCCCCGCGCCCAACACCCTCGGACAACCCGATCCGCGCAATGCGGCATCCGTGATCGCGGCGATCGAACAAGGTGTGGCCCTGACCCAAAGCGGTGCGGCCTCGGCCCTGTGTACCGCGCCAATCCACAAAAAGGCCCTGATCGATGGTGCCGGTTTTGCCTATCCCGGCCATACCGAGTTTCTCGCCGCACTTGCCGGATGCGATCGAGTGGTCATGATGTTGGCCTGCGATGCGCTGCGCGTGGTCCCCACCACAATTCATATCGCCTTGTCCGACGTGCCCAAGGCGCTGACCCCGGATCTGCTGCGCGACACGCTCGAGATCACCGCACGCGGCCTCCAGCGGCAGTTTGGCATAAAGCACCCGCGCCTTGCGGTCGCCGGGCTAAACCCCCATGCAGGCGAAGGTGGCAAAATGGGTCAGGAAGAGCTGGACTGGATTGCACCCTTGCTGGCTGACGTCCACATTGAAAGTGCCACCGTCACCGGCCCTCATCCCGCAGACACCATGTTCCACGCCGCTGCGCGAAGCCGCTATGACGCGGCGATTGCCATGTATCACGACCAAGCCCTGATCCCGATCAAAACGCTGGATTTCGACCGGGGCGTGAACATCACTCTGGGCCTGCCCTTCATCCGCACCTCGCCAGATCATGGGACCGCACTGGATATCGCGGGTCAGGGCATCGCCAATCCCACAAGCCTGATCGAAGCGCTTAAGCGCGCGCAACATATGGCACTAAGCTATTGAACCTTAGTGTGGCTGAAAATATCCCCGCTGGAGGCCTAAAGTTTCCTGGCATAGACCAACGGGAACGCGTCACGGGAACCCGATCATGAGCGCAATCGACACCCTGCCCCCTCTGCGTGACGTCATCGCGACCCATCAGCTTTCCGCGCGCAAATCGCTGGGCCAGAACTTTCTGCTGGATCTAAACCTGACCGCCAAGATCGCCCGTCAAGCTGGGGATTTGACCCAATGCGACGTGCTGGAAATCGGCCCCGGCCCGGGCGGGTTGACCCGTGGGCTTTTGTCCGAAGGTGCGCGCAAAGTGGTGGCTGTGGAAAAGGACACCCGCTGCATCGCCGCGCTGAACGAGATTGCCGCCGCCTATCCGGGCCGACTTGAGGTGATCAACGGGGACGCATTGGAGATCGACCCGATGGCGCATCTCACGCCACCCATTCGCGTCGCCGCCAACCTGCCATACAACGTTGGCACGGAATTGCTGGTGCGTTGGCTCACACCACCCGCTTGGCCACCCTTCTGGCAAAGCCTGACCTTGATGTTCCAACGCGAAGTGGCCGACCGCATCGTGGCGCAGCCCGGCAGCAAAGCCTACGGCCGCCTCGCCATACTGGCGCAATGGCGGGCTGACGCACGCATCGCAATGTCACTGCCGCCCGGAGCCTTTACTCCACCCCCAAAAGTGTCCAGCGCGGTGGTTCATCTGACCGCCCTGCCCACGCCACGCTATCCGGCTGACGCCGCTACATTGTCGCGAGTGGTCGCTGCTGCCTTTAATCAGCGCCGCAAGATGCTGCGCGCTTCGCTCAAGGGCCTCGCCCCGGATATCGAAGACCGTCTGCGCGCGGCAGGTATCCAACCGACCGACCGTGCCGAACAGATCCCGCTTGAGGCATTCTGTGCGTTAGCCCGAGAGCTCAAAAAAGACTGAAGGCAAGAAAAAAGCCCCGGGCCTGACCCTCGGGGCTTTGCTTTCAGGACTATACCTTATTCCGCTGCTTCTGGCGCATCACCGGGATCGGTTGGTGCAGGCTCTTCCGCTGGCGCGGCTTTGGGCTTGCGCGCGCGCGGTTTGCGGGCAGGCTTTTCCTTTTTCTGAGGCACCGCTGTTTCGGCACCTTTGCTTTCGGGTGTTTCCACCAACCCGCTTTCCGGAGCGGCCTCGGCTGCGGCAAAATCCATCACTTCGGGCTGCGGTGTCTCAGCAGGGTCGGCCTGACGGGCGGCAGCTTCGCGCTCCTGACGTTCTGCGCGCTCGCGGTCACGCTCGGCCTGACGCTCGCGGTTCTGGCGCTCCTGCTCTTCGCGGCGCGCTTCCATCTCGCGTTGTGCCTCGCTGAGCAGACGCAGGTAATGCTCGGCGTGTTGCTGGAAATTCTCAGCCGCCACGCGGTCATTCGACAGTTGAGCATCGCGCGCCAACTGATTGTATTTATCAATAATTTGCTGCGGCGTGCCACGCACTTTGCCTTCGGGGCCCGAGCTGTCGAAAACCCGGTTTACAACGTTACCACCAGAGGGACGATTGCGGTTATTCTTGGCCCGCGAGCGGGATTTGGAAGATCTCATCTACTTTACATCAGCCTTGTCATTCGCTGTCGATCCACCCGTTCTTTACGCTGCTCAAAGGCATGTGCCGTAACGAATGATCGACTTTTGGGCTTGGCGTCAGGGGTGAGCTGGAACAGCATCAACCTCGCCGACTGTTATTGAGTAAGCATGTCCAGCGCGCGCAGACAAGGGGTTTGTCGGTTTTTTCGCAGCTTTTTTACATAAAGCGGCACAATTTGGCCCTTGCCTACCCTATTGTTCTGGCAATTTTGCGCCGACAACCCGATCGCGCCCGTCCAGATCAGGAATGACGCGAATATCGGCCAGCCCTGACGCATCAAACAAGGAAGACACCGTGCGCGCCTGAGTTGGCCCGATCTCGACCAGCAGCCGGCCGCCTTTGGTCAGATAATCCGGCGCTGCAGCCGCAATCTGACGATAGGCCTCTAGCCCATCGCTTTCATCGGTCAGGGCGAGGCGCGGTTCGTGATCGCGCACCTCGGGTGCAAGGTCTTCCATCTCATTCTGCGCAATGTAGGGCGGGTTCGAAACGATCAGGTCAAATTGCCCCTCAACGCTTTCAACCCAGTTCGATTGCAGGATCTCGGCCCGGTTTTGCACATTATGCTGCACGGCATTGGCGCTGGCCTGCAAGCAGGCGGCTTCGCTCAGATCCACGCCGACACCCGTGGCGCTGGCGCGTTCCGCCAGCAAGGTGATGAGTATACAGCCCGATCCGACGCCCAGATCCAACACATGATCGAAGGGTTCGCTCAGCGCCGCTTCGATCAGCGCTTCGGTTTCCGGGCGCGGGTCCAGGACATCGCCGCTGACACGGAACCTGCGGCCATAGAACTCACGTTCGCCCAACAGATGCGAAACCGGCACACGAATGGCGCGCAGCGAAATCAACTGGTCATAGCGTTCGGCGATATCCGGCGCCAGTTCTTCTGGCGCAATCAGCGTCACGCGGCTGGCCTCAACTTTGGCCGCATGGGCCAACAGCAAACGGGCATCGCGCGCCGGGTCCGGCACACCTGCAGCCCGCAGCCGCGCGGTGGCAGCCACCATGGCCTGCGCTGCTGTCAAAGCAGCGATCATAGCGCCATCTCAGCCAGCAGCCGCGCCTGATCATTGGCAGTCAGCGCGTCGATCACCTCATCCAGATCGCCCTGCATCACCTGATCCAGCTTATAAAGCGTCAGGTTGATGCGGTGATCGGTCATGCGCCCCTGCGGGAAGTTATAGGTCCGGATCCGCTCGGACCGGTCGCCCGAGCCCACCTGACTGGCCCGATCCGCCGAGCGTTCGCTGTCGATGCGCTGGCGTTCCAGATCATAAAGCCGGGTTTTCAGCACCTGCATGGCAATCTCGCGGTTGCGGTGCTGAGATTTCTCAGAGCTGGTCACCACGATCCCACTGGGCAGGTGCGTGATCCGCACCGCCGAGTCGGTGGTGTTGACGTGCTGCCCTCCCGCGCCCGAACTGCGCATCGTGTCGATGCGGATGTCATTGGCGTCAATCTGGATGTCCACATCCTCAGCCTCGGGCAGAACGGCCACTGTGGCTGCAGAGGTATGGATGCGCCCGCCACTTTCGGTTTCGGGCACACGTTGCACCCGGTGCACGCCGGATTCGTATTTCATCCGGGCAAAGACATTGTCCCCCTTGATATGGGCGACCACCTCTTTGATGCCCCCCAGATCCGAGGCCTGTTCTTCGATGATCTCGAACTGCCAGCCCCGCGCCTCAGCATAGCGCTGATACATGCGCAGCAGATCACCGGCAAACAAGGCGGCCTCGTCCCCACCGGTGCCGGGGCGAATCTCAAGCATCGCGGGGCGCGCGTCAGCTTCATCGCGGGGCAACAGGGCCAGTTGCAACGCATGCTCGGCCTCTGGGATCTGGGCCTGCAGCTGAGGGATCTCTTCCTCGGCCAGTTCCTTCATATCCGGGTCGGCCAGCATCGCCTGCGCCTCAGCCAGATCCGACACCAGCTGACGCCATTGGCTGATCTGGTCAACCACCGGCTTGAGGTCGGAATATTCCTTGGCCAAAACCGCAATATCTGCGCCCGAGGCCCCATCGGCCATGGCCGCCTCGAGGTATTGAAACCGCTGTGTGATCTGTTCAAGTCGTTCTTCGGGGATCATCACGGGGGTGTGTCCCATCCGGGGGCTTTGGTCAAGGGCCACATCATGCTAAGCTTGCTGCTATGAAACGAATAATCCTTGCGCTTCTTCTGAGTTCCAGCCCGGCCTTGGCCGACTATATCGGCCCGGATGGCAAGACCCGCGACTGCTATTGTACCGACACATCAGGCACCCGCATCGAATTGGGGGAATTGATCTGCCTGCAGGTCGATGGCCGCATGTTCACCGCCCAATGTCAGATGTCCCTGAACGTGCCCATGTGGCGCGAGGTGCAAGAGGGGTGTTTGTCGTCAGGGCTGCAACAAAGCAAGCCAGCGCTCGACCCGGTCTCGGTTGACGCCGAAATCCCTGCGGCCAAATCGTAGGCGGGCATAGATCCGTAGCGTATCACCATCCTGCTGAACCGTGGTGTAATCGGGAAAGCCGAAGACCTTGGTGCGGGTGATATAGGTCACCATCCCCTGCTCCACGCTGCCCGCCAAAACCGTTGTGCGTGGTGTTGCCTGCGCGATCCGGTCGAGTCGCGCCAGCCCGTCCGGTCCGGTTTCAAACACACGCAGAACGCCTTTGGGCAAGTCCCGATCGGCTTGGGCCTGCGGTGGAACATGCCAACGCGCGGGATCGGATGGGGCCAGCCGGACAAAGCCCAATACCACCATCACGGCAGCAATGAATATGGCAAGCAACATGTTCCTCATCTCGCGCTAACCCTTTTGGGCACAGCCTAGTCGTATCGCGTCGCCGGGCAAGACAAGGCGCAGGCTATCGTGACGTCACGCCGGGTAGGATGCACAAAAGTTCAAACAAGAGATTGGCCGCCGTCAGCGCCGTATTGCCCGAGGGATCATAGGGCGGCGAAACCTCGACCAGATCACAGCCCACAAGGTTTATGCCCTTGAGCGCATGGATCAATTGCAATGCCTGCGGCGTGGTGAGGCCCGCAATCTCGGGCGTACCGGTGCCGGGGGCATAAGCCGGGTCCAGACTGTCGATGTCATAGGTGACGTAAACCGGGTGATCACCCACGGTTTTGCGAATGCGCGCACCGATCTCGGTCAGGTTCTGTTGCCACAGCTCCCACGCAGGGAATTGCTGGAACCCCCAGCCCTGCGCCTCGGTAAAGTCGCTGGCGGCATAGCCCGAACCACGAATGCCAATCTGAAAGGTCTTGTCGGGCACGATCAGCCCTTCCTCATAGGCGCGGCGGAACACGGTGCCATGGGTTTCACGCTCGCCAAACATCTCATCGTTCACATCGGCATGAGCATCCACATGGACCAAAGCCACGGGCCCGTGTTTCCCTGCAATCGCCCGCAGGATCGGCAGGGTGATCGAGTGATCGCCGCCCATCGCCACCGGGATCACATTCTGCGCCAGAATGCCGTCATAGCTGTTCTTGATGATCTTCAGACTGTCCGCCAGCGAGAAGGTGTTGATCGCCAGATCGCCGATATCCGCGATTTGCAGGCTGTCGAAAGGGGCCGCGAAAGTTGCCATGTTATAGGGCCGGATCATCGCGCTTTCGGCGCGGATTTGCTTGGGCCCGAACCGCGTGCCAGACCGCCACGAGGTGCCGATATCCATCGGTATCCCCAGCACCGCCACATCCAACCCGTCCAAAGCCTGCGCCTGCGGCAAGCGCATGAAAGTATTCGGCCCCGAAAACCGCGCCAGCTCATTGCCGCTGAGAGGTTGATTAAACTCTGTCATATTCTGCGCCTCTCCCACCCGGGTCTGTTGTTAAACAAATACTTATCGGAGCTATGGCTAACCAAAGGTTAAGGGCGCACAAGCTTGTCCCAGCCCAACAGGCAGATAATCTGCGTCGCCACATGTGCCCCTGCAATCGCTGTCGCGCCCGATGTGTCGTAGGGTGGCGAAACCTCAACCACGTCGCCGCCTTTGATATTGATCCCGGCAATGTCGCGCAGGATGATTTGCGCCTGGATCGAACTGAGCCCACCCCAAACCGGTGTGCCGGTGCCGGGGGCAAAGGCCGGGTCCAGCCCGTCGATGTCAAAGCTCAGATAAACCGGGCTATCGCCCAGGATGTCTTTGATCTTTTGCGCCACCACCGCCGGGCCGGATTCGTAAACCTCGCGCGCATCGATAATGTTGACGCCCAGCGTGTCTTCGTTGGTGGTGCGAATCCCCACCTGAACCGAGCGCTTCGGGTCCACGATCCCCGACTTCACCGCCTTGTAGAACATCGTCCCGTGATCCACGCGGCTCATATCGTCATCGGCCCAGGTATCGGTATGGGCGTCAAACTGCAGCAGCGACATCGGCCCGTATTTCTCGGCATAGGCTTTCAGGATCGGAAAGCTGATATAGTGATCCCCACCAAGCGCTACAGACGCCACATCGGCGGCCAGGATGGTGCGGATATGGTCGGTCAACGTGTCTGGAAAGGTCGGGATATTGGCGTAATCATAGGCCACATCGCCATAGTCCACGATCGCAAGCTCGCTGAGCGCATCAAACGGCCAACCATAGGGCGCATCGGGGGATTGCAGGGCGCTGGCCTCTCGGATCGCACGTGGCCCCAGCCGGGTACCGGGCCGGTTCGTGACCGCCTGATCAAAGGGCACGCCGGTTACGGCAATATCTACACCGCTCAAATTTTTGGTATAAAGACGCCGCAGGAACGAGGTCGCGCCGCCAAAGGTGTTTTCATACGACAGACCTTTGAGGTCGGGATTGGTGAAGGCTTCGTCCACCTGGTTCTTTGCGTCTTCCAATGCCATGCCCGATCCCCTCAGCTCAGTGGCTGCGCGCGCTCAACAAGGCGCGCAAAGAACGAGGCCCCCACCGATGCGACCTCATCATTGAAATTGTACTTTGGGTGGTGCAGCCCGGCGCCATCACCCTGCCCCAAAAACAGATACGCACCGGGGCGCTCTTGCAGCATGTAGGAGAAATCCTCGGCCCCCATTTCACGGCCAGTATTGCCGGTGACGCGGTCCTTGCCTGAAATCTCACGGGCGACCTCGGCTGCGAATTCGGCTTTCTCGGCGTCGTTGATCGTGGCCGGGTAGTTGACGTCATAATCCAGACGCGCCTCAACCCCGTAAGCTTTGGCCTGGCCTTCGACGATCTCGGCCATGCGCCGCATGACCATCTTTTGCACCGATGGGTCAAAGCTGCGCACGGTGCCGTTGATATAGGCGGTATCCGGGATCACATTGTTGACCGTGCCGGTGTGGATCTGTGTCACCGAGACCACCAGATCATCCAGCGCGTAATGGTTGCGGCTGACAATGGTCTGGATCGCCTGTGCGATGCCGCAAGCCGCCATCACCGGATCGCAGGTCTCGTGCGGCATGGCACCATGACCGCCCTTGCCCTGAATATGAATGTCGAACGTATCCACCGCTGCCATGATCGGCCCGGGGGTGGTATAAAATGACCCTTCGACAAAGCCCGGCGCATTGTGCAGCGCATAGACCTGAGAAATATCGAACCGGTCCATGATGCCTTCTTCGACCATGACACCGGCTCCGCCGCCGTCTTCCTCGGCAGGTTGAAAGATCAGGGCCACCCGACCCCGGAAATTCCGGGTCTCGGCCAAATAGCGTGCGGCCCCCAGCAACATCGTGGTATGCCCGTCGTGACCACAGGCGTGCATCTTGCCGGGGTTGGTCGAGGCATAGTCGACACCGGTTTCCTCGGTGATCGGCAACGCGTCCATATCGGCGCGCAGACCGATGGTTGGCCCCTCGCCCTGCCCGTTGATGATTGCGACCAGACCTGTCTGGGCAATACCCTCGTGCAGCTCATCCACGCCGAATTCGCGCAACCTGTCTGCCACAAAAGCCGCAGTCTGATGGCAATCAAAGGCCAGCTCGGGAATCGTATGCAAATGCCGCCGCCATGCGGTCATATCGGTTGAGAAATCGGCAATTCGGTTGACGACGGGCATCTGGGGTGGACTCCTGATCCAAGCTGCGGAATGGATGCATCTGACACGGGAATGAAAGGCGGCGCAATGGCGGAAAACTCTCTGATCCACAACAGCGATGCAGGTATCGAACGTCTGCTGGAAATCATGCGCCGCCTGCGCGATCCACAGACTGGTTGCCCCTGGGATATCGAACAGGATTTCGCCAGTATCGCACCCTATACGATTGAAGAGGCCTATGAGGTCGCCGACGCCATTGAACGCGAGGCCTATGATGAGCTGAAGGGTGAATTGGGCGATCTGCTGTTCCAATCGGTCTTTCACGCTCAGATGGCCGAAGAGGCCGGGCATTTCACCTTCCAGGATGTGGTGCGCACCATGTCTGACAAGATGGTGGCCCGGCACCCGCATGTGTTTGGCGAGGAATCTCGCGACAAATCCGCCGAACAACAGGTGCAGGATTGGGAAACCATCAAGGCCGCCGAACGCGCAGGCAAGGCACAGAAAGGCGCTTTGGATGGGGTTGCCGCCAACCTGCCCGCCCTGCTGCGGGCACATAAACTGCAAAAACGTGCGGCCCGCGTGGGGTTTGACTGGCCCGATGCCAGCCATGTGCTGGCCAAGATCACCGAAGAAGCCGCCGAGTTAGAAGAGGCGCGCGACCAGATGGATGCGGACGCGTTGGAGGATGAGTTCGGCGATCTTCTGTTCGTCATCGTCAATCTGGGCCGTCATCTGGGCGTCGAACCCGAAGCCGCCCTGCGCCGCACCAACGCCAAGTTCACCCGCCGGTTTGGACAGGTCGAGGCCCGGCTGGCCGAACGGGGCCGAACCCCATCTGAAAGCACGCTTGAGGAAATGGACGCACTGTGGGACGCGGTCAAAACCGAAGAACACCGGGCCAATGGCAAACTCTCGCCTGCTGTGGCGACGCCCGCGCGCAGCGAGGCGTAAAATAACTGGACAAGATCGGCAGCACTTGCGAGTGTCCGCGCTCTGACAGTCCGGAGGCAAACAATGGCAGCGCGCAAGATCATCATCGACACAGACCCCGGACAGGACGACGCGGTGGCCATTCTGCTGGCCTTGGCCAGCCCGGACGAGATCGAAGTGCTGGGACTGACCGCTGTGGCAGGCAATGTGCCGCTGGAGCTGACCGCCAAGAATGCCCGCATCGTATGTGAACTGGCCGGTCGCCCCGACATCCCGGTTTATGCAGGCTGCGACCGCCCGATGAACCGCGAACTGGTCACGGCAGAACATGTGCACGGCAAAACCGGGCTGGACGGCCCTGTGCTACCTGACCCTGAAATGCCATTGGCTGACGGCCATGGGGTGGATTTCATCATCGACACCCTGCGCGCGCACGCGCCCGGCACCGTCACGCTCTGCCCGCTGGGGCCACTAACCAACATTGCCACCGCAATTGAAAAGGCCCCCGATATTGTCGAGCGTGTACAGCAGATCGTGCTGATGGGCGGCGCTTATTTTGAGGTTGGCAACATCACTCCTGCGGCCGAATTCAACATTTATGTTGACCCACAAGCGGCTGATATCGTGTTCAAATCGGGCGCAGACATTGTGGTGATGCCACTGGATGTGACCCATGACGCGCTGGTCACGCCGCACCGCAACGATGCATTCCGCGCGCTGGATTCGAAGGTCGGTCATGCGGTGGCTGAAATGACCGATTTCTTCGAACGCTTCGATAAAGAGAAATACGGCTCGGACGGTGCACCTCTGCATGATCCTTGTGTCACCGCCTACCTCATTCAGCCCGAGTTGTTCTCGGGTCGTTTCGTCAATGTGCAGATCGAAACCAGGTCTCCCCTCACTATGGGCATGACGGTGGCCGATTGGTGGGGCGTGACCGACCATCCACCCAATGCGCTGTTTATCAGTGATGTTGACGCCGATGGATTTTTCAAATTGCTCACCGAACGACTGGCCCGGTTATGAGCGCCGCCCTGCGGTTGGCCCGCCCCGAGGATCTTGATCGCCTGATGACCCTTGTGTCGGCATTTCATGCCGAGGAAGGGATTGATCAGGACGCTGACACGCGCCGCGCGGCGCTGTCCCCTTTGCTGGACGGCATTCCGCATGGCTGCATCTATCTGATCGGTCCGTCGCGCGCGCCGTTGGGCTATCTCATCCTGACCTTTGGTTGGTCGGTCGAGTTTGGCGGCATGGACGGGTTCATCGACGAGATTTACATCCGCCCTGCTGTCCGCGGTCGCGGGATCGCGACCGAAGTTCTGCTTGAATTGCCCAAGGCGTTGGCGGGTGCAGGTCTAACCGCCCTGCATCTTGAGGTCGACCGGACCAATGAAAGCGCCAACAAGCTGTATCTGCGGACCGGTTTCAAACCCCGAGATCGCTATATGCTGATGAGCAAGGCGCTTTAGTGTGTCGGGATGCCCATATTCACGCCGGGCATTTCCATATCCATCACCGGATCCGAGGCCGAAGCGGCGATCCCCGTGATCGGATAGGTGCTGGGCCCGGAACAGGCCGCGATAAGCATGACGGAAGAAACTGAGCAAATCAGAAGGAATTTGGATACAGACATCGTGATCTCCTTTCTGCACTGCAGTCAGGTTAGGTCACGTCGATTGATCGTGTTTAGGAACTAGTTCACACAAAACTGAAAAATTGTCGGAATTTTCGAACCAATTGGATTCGCCGGACATCCCGAATACTGTTAATTCGTTGAAAACTATACCTGTTTCAAACGCACATGCATCTCGATAAAAGTAGGGCGAGCTGACGAAAAATTGGAGTTGTCCGAATTTCTATCGCGCTTTTCGAAACCCAGAGGCAAATATTACCGCTCCGCCGCAACCAGAGGTTATCCCGCAATCAAAAGGATTCGTTGGGACCCAACGGCTTTGCATTGACCGATCAGCACCAACAGAAAATCGTGATGTACCCAACACAAACGCCGGACCGCTTCAAGCTGGTCCGGCGTTTAAGGTGTAATAGCTTTGATGGAACGCGCTCCCCGAGCCAAGCTTGAGGATCACCGTATCAACTAAAAGCTCAGGTGCGCAGGATCGAACGTCCGGCGTATTCGGCAACCTCGCCCAGCGATTCCTCGATGCGGATCAGCTGGTTGTATTTCGCCAACCGGTCCGACCGCGCCAGCGAGCCGGTTTTGATCTGACCGCAATTGGTGGCGACCGCCAGATCGGCAATGGTCGCGTCCTCGGTCTCGCCCGAGCGGTGCGACATGACGTTGGTATAACCCGCGCGGTGGGCCATATCGACGGCGCGCAGAGTTTCTGTCAGCGAACCGATCTGGTTCACTTTGACTAGCATCGAGTTGGCAGAGCCGCGCTTGATACCCTCGGCCAGACGTGCCGGGTTGGTCACAAAAAGATCGTCACCCACCAGCTGCACCTTGTCGCCGATGGCATCCGTCAGCGCTTTCCACCCGTCCCAGTCATCCTCGGACATTCCGTCTTCGATCGAGATAATCGGATAGTCGTTCACCAGCGCAGCCAGATAGGCGGCGTTTTCCTCGGAAGTCAGGGTCTTGCCTTCGCCCGACAGGACGTATTTGCCGTCCTTGTAGTATTCGGTCGCAGCGCAATCCAGCGCCAGGTGGATTTCATCACCCGGCTTGTACCCGGCCTTTTCTATGGATTTCAGAATGAAATCCAGTGCTTCACGGGTCGAGGCGATGTTGGGAGCAAACCCGCCTTCGTCGCCGACGCCGGTGGCCAGACCCGCTGCCGAAAGCTCTTTCTTCAGCGTGTGGAACACCTCGGATCCCATGCGCACCGCCTCGCGGATATTGCTGGCCGAGACGGGCATGATCATGAATTCCTGAATGTCGATCGGGTTGTCCGCGTGCTCACCCCCGTTAATGATGTTCATCATCGGCACCGGCAGGATGCGCGCTGAGGTACCCCCGACATAGCGGTATAAGGGCTGCGTGGTGAAATCCGCCGCCGCTTTGGCCGTAGCCAGCGAGACCCCCAGAATGGCGTTCGCACCCAGACGGCCTTTGTTGTCGGTCCCGTCCAGATCGATCATCGCCTGGTCAATCGCCACCTGCTCGGTCGCGTCAAAGCCAACCAGTTCTTCGGCAATTTCACCGTTAACGGCGGCAACTGCTTCCAGAACGCCCTTGCCCATATACCGGGTCTTGTCACCGTCGCGCTTTTCAACCGCCTCATAGGCACCGGTTGAGGCGCCCGAGGGCACGGCCGCGCGGCCCATGGTGCCGTCTTCCAGAATGACGTCGACTTCGACGGTCGGGTTGCCCCGGCTGTCCAGAATTTCTCGTGCATGGATGTCGATAATGGTGCTCATCAGGTCTGTCCCTATGGCTGCAGTCGGTTGCACGCGTCATAGCAGCAACCGGCGGAAAGTAAACCGGTTACGTTATCGCTAACAGGCATATTTTCCTGCCTTTAGGGCTAACACCCGGGGAATTGCATCAAACGGGTCAGGCGATGGCCAGCTGTCTGGCCAAACGGCGTTCGCGGACAAAGGTGTAAAGACCTGAGGCGATAATCAGGCTGGCCCCTGCCAGGGTCATCGCATCCGGGCGCTCGTTGAACATCAGCATCCCCGCGATCATCGAGAATACAAGCCGCGTATAGCGGAACGGCATCATCGCAGACGCCTCGCCCACCCGCATGGCCGCAACGATACCGTAATAGCCCAACATGCTGGATAGGAACGCAGCCAGATAGGGAAAGACATGCGCCGATTGCAGCGGTACAACGGGTTGATCTGCCCAGATCATCAGCACCGCACCGGCCAGGGTCGCGCTCAGATAGGCCTGCATCGCGACGACGGTTGAGGGCACCCTTGTATCCAGCCGCCGTGTGATCAGATCCCGCGCTGCGATCAAGACGACGGAAAGGATCACCAGAAGCGTCTCGGGCTGGAATCCTTCCAAACCCGGGCGGATGATCATCAACACGCCGATGAAGCCAACACCGATTGCGCTCCAGCGCCGCCAGCCCACAGTTTCGCCCAGAAACAATGCAGCCCCCATGGTGATGACCAGAGGCAACGCCTGAAACACGGCTGCCACCGTCGACAGGTCAATCGAAGACAGAGCGGTCACAAAAGCAACCGCGGCAACGCCTTCGGTCGACGCTCTGATCAAAGGCACCGCCTTCCACGCCGCCGGTTCAAAGATCCGTTTGCGCGAGGCTACGGTCAAAAGCGCGAAAGCCACCCCACACACGACGCCGAGCACAACCAGGATCTGCCCGGTCGGCACGCTGACCGACAGGCGTTTGATAAACATATCCTCGATTGCAAAAGCTGCCATCGATCCGACAAGCAGCAAGATGCCGTTTAAATTGTTCATGAGCCGTTTCCGTGGCGCGCGATCAAAGCCGCGTCAGACATCTAACCACAACCGCAATATGAGCGCGGTCGCAAGCTTTATCCCGCCGCGAAGAATGAATTAACGTGGCGCCGCCAATCGCATTTGGTGATCGTCAGTCCTGATCCAGAGGCACGCCGTAAAGCTCAAGCCTGTGGCCCTTGAGGCGATACCCCAGCTTGGCGGCGATCTTTTCCTGAAGCGCCTCGATCTCGGGGTCGACGAACTCGATGACCTGCCCCGATTGCATGTCGATCAGGTGGTCGTGGTGGTCCCGCTCGGCGTCTTCGTACCGGGCACGGCCATCGCCGAATTCCAGCCGTTCCAGAATGCCGGCCTCTTCAAACAGCTTCACCGTGCGATAGACCGTAGCTATGGAAATCCCCTCATCCACAGCAGAGGCGCGGGTATAAAGTTCCTCGACATCCGGGTGATCTGCGCTTTGTTCCAGCACGTGGGCGATGGTGCGGCGCTGACCCGTCATACGCAGACCTTTGGCTTCGCAGCGGGCGATGATCGTATCGGACATGGTGACTCTCGGAACTGTTCGGGTCTCTGTCTTAATACGTCTGTGCGCCCTGCGCCACAGCGGAAATGCGCCTTAAGCAGCGCGGTGAAGGTCGACCCAGACCGGCAGGTGGTCCGACGCGATATGCGCGGGCCGCGCAGTCTGAACACCATGCGCGGCAGCTTGCAGGCCCGAGCCCAGCGCAATCCGGTCCAACGCGCCCAGCGGCCGGGCCGCTGGGAAGCTGGGGACCGGAGGCAGGAAGCTCATGTCGGGAGCCAGATGATCCAGAACCGGTTGGCGGGACCATTCGTTGAAATCTCCGGCCCAGACAGTTGGCATCTGAGACAGGCCTGCATCGCAATGGCGCAGATGGGTAATCTGCTGGCGACGCGAGGCGGGCAACAGCCCCAGATGCATTCCCATCACACGCAGCGGTCCTATGGGCGTGTCGAACTCGACCCGTACGGCCCCGCGGGGTTCAAGCCCCGGCAAGTCGTGATGACCAGTCTGTCGCACGTTCAACCCGGCGCCCCGCCAGATCACCGCATTTCCGTGCCAGCCCAGACTGCCCGCGCCTCCCAGGTCGACGATCTGCCAGCCGGCCTCGTCCAGCATGAAATGCGGCAAGGCGGCGGGGCGCGGCGGCAGACGTTTGTCGGCTTCTTGCAGCACAACGATATCGGCCTTCATACTGTCGATCACCTGCAGCGTCCGCTGCGGTTGGCGGCGAAAATCCATGCCAAGGCATTTCTGGATATTGTAGCTGGCCAGCCTGACAGTCTTTTCGCGTTTCATCATGTCTCAGATCATCCAAACCCAGCCAAGCATGTCAGGCCCACGCACCATTACAACTCGATTTTTTGCCACAGGCGCGCTATGCAATCACGCAGAACCTGAAGTTTAATTTGAAACACGGATTTTCCTATCCTAGGACTGTAGTCCACGAAAACGCGACTGGTATGGTCGTCGATACGGCTGACCCGACCCGAAGAGGACCCCGAAATTGGACGTAGATTCCAAATTCGCAACCATGATCATCGCAGATATCGCTGGCAGCACTCCATTGTACAATGCGGTAGGTGATGATGAGGCGCAGCGCCTGATCCAGCTCAAGATCGACCATCTGCGGCGCGTGCTGCTGTCTTTCGGAGGTGTGCCCGTTGGCCAGAAAGGCGACGATGTCCTAAGCTTTTTCGACGACCCAAACGCCGCTCTGAGAGCCGCCCTAAAACTGGTTGAGCCGGATGAGGAAACGGTTCTGCAAGTGCATGTAGGGATGCATTCAGGCCCCATCGTCATCGGCGAGCGCGGCATCTATGGCGAGGCGGTCAACGTCACCGCGCGCTTTGCCACGGCGGCCAACCCCGGCGAGGCTTGTGTCAGCGAGGCCGCCGCTAAGCTTTTGCACCCGGAACACCGGTCCATGCTCAAGCCCCTTGGGCGGCTCAGCCTGAAAGGCGTGGCCGAGCCCCTGCCCGCATTCTCACTTGTCGACCCCACTTCGGACATGATTTTCCAGACCCGTCTGCCCACAAATTTTGGACGGTCCGAGACCAACTGGAAACCACATGCGGGTTTGACCCTGCATCTGCGCTATGAAGACAGCGTCTGGTGGTGTGGTGACAATGGTGAGCTGACCATCGGCCGCGCGCCCGATTGCGATGTCGTGCTGCAGCAACCCTGGGTGTCACGGATGCATGCGGTGCTGAGCATGAAGGCGGGCAAACTGATCCTGACCGACCGCAGCACCTCGGGCACCTATGTAAAATCCGAAGCGGGCCGCGAGATCAGGCTGAAACGGGAATCTGTCATGCTGGCTGATAGCGGCGTGATTTCCCCGACCATGCCGATAGACGAGTCTGAGGCCTGCCTGAGCTTTGAGATTCGCGGCCGGACTCAGGTGCCGCAGAACGTGGCCTGAACCACCTCAGTCGTGCTGGGTGGACGGCGCAGATCCTCGTTTTCCGGCTGATCCAGATAAGGTTGCGCCAAAACCGTATTCAGCCGGTTAAACGGCGCGTAATCCCCCTGCACCGCCGCCGAGATCATCTTTTCGATGCGGTGATTGCGCGGGATAAAGGCCGGGTTGGCCGATGTCATCGTCGCAACGGGATCAGCCTCGCGCGTCACTCGCGCCTGCCAGCCTTCGGCCCAGTTATCAAAGGCTTCGGGATTGGTGAATTGATCGCGGGCCGCATCCCCAGCCAAAGCCCGGAAGGTGTTGGTGAAATCCGCCTGTTCCTCGGCCATGCGTTTCAAAAGGTCCGAGATGAGCGTCTGATCCCCTTCCTCGGATGTGGTCAACCCGATCTTGGCCCGGAACCGCGCAAGCCATTCTGCTTGCAACAGGTCAGGCATGGCGTGAACGATCTCGGTCGCTTCTTCTACGGCGGCTTCCTTGTCTTCATATTGCTGGATCAGCGCTGTGGCCAGCTGTGCCAGGTTCCACACGGCAATGTCGGGCTGGTTGGAATAGGCGTAGCGCCCAAACTGATCGATTGAGCTGAAGACCGTATTGGGGTGATACTGATCCATGAAGGCGCAAGGCCCATAGTCTATTGTCTCTCCCGCGATCGAGCTGTTGTCGGTGTTCATGACACCGTGAATGAAGCCCACGCTCATCCAGGCCGCGATCAGGCGCGCCTGCGCGTCGCGCACATGGCGCAGCAGGCCCATGGGGCCATCAGCCTGCGGATAGTGACGGTCGATAGCGTATTCGGTCAGTTTGCGTAGATCGTCCAACTGCCCGCGCGCGGCAAAAACCTGAAAGGTGCCCACACGCAAATGGCTGCGCGCCACGCGCGTCAGCACCGCACCGGGCATCGGGCCTTCGCGCAGCACGACCTCTCCGGTTTCGACCGCTGCCAGCGCGCGCGTGGTCGGTACGCCCAGCGCATGCATCGCCTCGGACACCACATATTCGCGCAACACCGGCCCCAGCCACGCACGCCCGTCACCATTGCGGGAAAACGGCGTGCGGCCCGATCCTTTGAGCTGAATATCCCGCCGCTCTCCGTCAGTGCCCAAGGTTTCGCCCAGCAACACCGCACGACCATCGCCCAATTGTGGGTTGTAATGCCCAAACTGATGCCCGGAATAGAGCTGAGACAAAGGCTCGGCCCCCTCCGGCATGGCGTTGCCGGCAAAGGTCTCGGCCATGTCCTGCACGTCACCCGGCGTGATCCCCAACAGGCGTGCAAGATCTGCGTTGAACGCAACCAGTCGCGGGGCGCGCACGGGTTCGGGTTTTTGCCGAGCGTAAAAGCTGTTGGGCAGCTGGGCATAGCTGTTGTCGAAGGGGATCGTCAGTGTCATGAGCCAAACATATGGTCCGCTTTGCCGATTGCCATAGAAGATTGCGCAACCCTGTGCATAATCAGCAGCAAAGGGACGGAACCTAAATGAACGCGCAAGAGATCATCGACCAGTTGCACCTGCAACGCCATCCCGAAGGTGGATGGTATGCCGAGACATGGCGCGCCGATAATGCAGGCCGTGCAACAGGCACCTGTATCTATTTCCTGTTGCAACAGGACGAGAGCAGCCATTGGCACCGGGTCGATGCCGACGAGATCTGGCTGTACCACGCAGGCGCGCCTATGGTCCTGTCGATCAGTGCGACAGATCAAGGGCCTGCGACGGATCATGTGCTGACGCCGGACTTGTCTCAGGGACGCCCACAAGTGGTTGTCCCGAAACATCACTGGCAAGCCGCACGCAGCACGGGCGCTTATACTTTGGTCAGTTGCACCGTGTCGCCGGGATTCGAGTTTCAGGGGTTTGAACTGGCGGCACCAGAGTTTGACATCCCGCGTGGCTGAACGACCGCTGCGCTCCGGACAAGCCTGCCGTACATAAAGGAGCGATCTTATGCCCAGCGCATTGTGCCAATTTTTGGATATCGAAAAACCGATCCTGTCGGCCCCGATGGGCGGCGCCGCCGGTCCTGACCTTGTGGCCTCGGTCTGCAATGCCGGTGGCTATGGCGTGATCCCGTTATGGGGCAAGCCGGTGGATCAGGTGGTGGAGGGAATTGCCGCCGTCCGCGCGCTGACAGATCGGAACTTTGCAGTCAATCTGAACCTCTCGTTTCCCTATCAAGACCAGCTTGAGGCCTGTATCGACGCCAAGATCCACGCTGTTTCCCTGTTCTGGGGGATGGAGCCGTCGGCCTTTGCGACAGCCAAAGCAGCCGGGCTGGTGGTTCTGGCCAGCGTGGGCAGTGTCGCCGAAGCCAAGGCGGCTGAGGATGCAGGCGCCGATGTGATCGTTGCCCAAGGCTGGGAGGCCGGTGGCCATGTCTGGGGGCAGGTTTCGACCCTTGCGCTGATCCCGGCAGTGGCCGATGCGGTCAAGCTACCGGTGGTAGCTGCCGGAGGGATCGCCGATGGTCGCGGGATGGCAGCCGCGCTTTTGCTGGGCGCTGAAGGCGTTTGGGTTGGTACGCGTTTTCTGGGCAGCACCGAGGCAACGATTCACGACACCTATCGCCAGAGCATTCTTGACGCCTCTGAGACAGCGACGGAATGGTATTATGACCTTTATGACGTGGACTGGCCCGCCGCGCCGCATCGTGCGTTGAAGAACTCGACCTCGGAACATTGGCACACAACCGGGTCTGCAAGCCCGGGCAACCGTCCGGGTGAGCAACAGGTGATCGGACATCGCCCGGATGGCAGGCCCATCCTTCGCTATCAAAGCTATACGCCTCTGCCAGGTACAGACGGAGATGTTGAGGCGATGTCGATGTGGTCCGGTCAGGGTGTCGCGCTTGTCCGGCAGATCATGCCTGCCGCTGAGATCGTTGAAGAGCTTTACCTGGATGCCAAGGACCATCTGCAAAACCGGCAAGCGATACTCTGAGCGCTAGACCTGGAACGGGGGAAATCCAAATGCTGAAGTTTGACGCGGAAACCACCAAAATTCTGGACATGGCCTATCAGGGCGCTGATGTGATCAAGCGCCGCCGGGCGTCTTTTGATGCGCTTGCGCCATGCCCGGGCGAGACCATCCTGGATATCGGCTGTGGCAACGGGCTGCTGACCGCAGAACTGGCCCGCGCGGTGGGGCCCGAGGGCAAGGTTCTGGGCGTCGATCAAAGCGCCGACATGTTGGCAGCGGCCAAGCAACGCTGTGCCGAGTTCCAGAATGTCGAGTTTCATGTCGGATTGGCCGACGCGTTGCCGCTAGCGGATGGCGTGGCCGACAAAGCCGTTTCCGTGCAGGTGTTCGAATATCTGGAGGACATGGAGCCCGCCCTGTCAGAGGCCTTGCGCTGCCTTAAGCCCAACGGCCGTCTGGTGATCAGCGATCTGCACTTCGACAGCCTTGTCTGGTTCAGCGAAAACGCCGAGCGCATGAACCGGATGCTGGCGTCTTGGGATGCCCATTTTGCGGCGGGTGACGTCCCTGCCCGACTGCCGGGATTGCTCAGAAAGCTGGGGCAAAAGGTTGAGGGCGTCGAGACGGTTACGCTCACCGATCACGTGCTGAAACCGGATGGGCTGGCGGTGATGATGATGCATCTGATGCGACGCTTTGCGATCGACAATCAGCATATGCCCGTCGCCGAAGCGGACGCGTGGTTTGACGAGCAACACCAGTTGGCGCGGGAGGGTCGGTTCTTTTTCTCGATCACGCAATTTGTCACGATAGCGCGCAAATCTGGCTGATTTCAAAGCCGTGTGCGTTGCAATAGCGTGCCATAGCCCGGTACCGGATCAGCGATCCCCGCCAATTGCAACGCCTGAAACACCATCGCCTGGTTCGAGGTGATGACAGGTTTGCCCACCGCCTGTTCCAGCCTGTCAATCACCTCGACACTGCGCATATCAGTACAGGACAGCACCAAGGCTTCGGCCTGCGGGCTATCGGCGGCGCGACCCAGGTCAAACACCGCGTCCGGGCCCATCGCGCCCTGCCCGGAATTGTCGAGCGCCTCGCGCACTTCCGAGCGTGCCACTGTTTCAATCCCGGTCTGCCGCAGAAAACCGATGGCCATATCGTTGATCTGCGACACATAAGGCGACGCAAACCCGATCCGTTTCACCCCCAGCGTCCGCAAAGCATGCACCAAAGCCCCTGCCGCCGTCACGGTTGCCGCGCCGCTTTGGGCCTTTATCTGTTGGGCAAGGTGGCGGTCGAACTCGGGCCCATGGGTTAGCGTGGCTGATGTACAGCCATAAAGGATCACATCGGGGCGCACCCCTTGTAACAGATGCAGTGGTTCGTCCAGATCTGCCGCACCCAGCCCGTGCATCTGGTCGGCATCCGGGATCTCATCCTGATCATAGCCGCCCATGCGCGCGAAATGCAGCGACACACCATCCGGGCGCAACAGCGCCATGTCGGGTTCAAGATTGGTGTTGGTGAAGGGCACAAGAATGCCAAACCGGGCGCGCCCGCGCGATTGGGTCATGATCCCTGCTCCTTGCTCTGGTGTTCCAGAATAGCTGCGGCTTGATCAAGCTGCGCTTCAGCCGCGATGGTCGCGCGCAGGCAGTGCCCCAGACCGACACCGCCTTGCGGACGTAGAAACACGCCTTCCGCACGCAACGCGGCATCCGCGCGTTGCGCCGCGTCATCGCTGGCAAACCGGATGAGCGTGAAATTGGTAAAGCTTTCTGGCACATCAAACCCGGCCTTTTGCAACCGGGCGCGAAAACCGTCGCGCGCGTGTCTGGTCAAGGCGCAGGTTTCCTCCATATATCGCTGATCTCTTACCGCCGCAGCAGCGGCGGCCTGACTTGCGGCAGGGATGTTGTTGGGATTCATGACTTTGCGCATCTGCGCGGCAATGGCAGGCGGAAACAACCCCCAGCCCACGCGCATCGCCGCAAGCCCATAGGCTTTGGACAGGCTGCGCAGGATCACAGTGTCGCCGCGCGCAACAAGATCAAACATGGGCTCGGCCAGATGGTCCGCGAACTCGCCATAGGCCTCATCAATCACCAACAGCACCGACGCGGGAATCCCTTTGCGCAACCGGATCAGGTCGGATCGCGAAATGCGGGTGCCTGTCGGATTGCCCGGGTTGGCCAGAAACAGCAGGCGTGTGTCGGGCCGGATGGCGTCGATCAGTGCATCCACGCAGACATGCCCGTCCCGCTCTGGCGCTGTGTCGAACCGCGCCTGCACCATCTGTGCGGCCGTCCGAAAGAACGGGTACGCATGGGCCGGAGCCAGAACCGCTGCCTGCGGACCGGCGAAACAGCGTGCCAGACAGGCAATCAGGTCCATCGACCCCGCCCCGCAAACGATGCCACTGGCCTCCAAACCATAGGTTTCAGCGAGCGCCACGCGCAGTTCGCCCCAATCGGGATCGGGGTAAAGGTGGCCTTGTCCAATGACCATTGACGCAGCCTTGATCGCCTCCGGGCTGGGCGGGCGCAGGCTTTCGTTTTGTGAAAGCGAAATCAAAGACTTCCCCGCAGGGGCCTTGAGCTGCGCCAAGGCATAGGGTGACATTTCAGCGATGTGAGGCACGGGCTGGATCATGGTTCTACCCCATATGTCTTATGCGCCGCCCCGGGGCTGATCAGATCCTCTTGCAGATCGCGCAGAACCTCGGCCCGATCGCGGCTTTTGGGATCGCCAAACCCACCCCCGCCGGGCGTTTCAAAGACCAGAGTGTCTCCTGCGGGGATGCGAACCTCACCTTTGCCGGGCAAATCCTTGCCTTGCAGACGGATGCGCCCGGCGGCCCCGGGCTGGCCGCCAAAGCGGCCCTGCGCCGGGTTCTTTACGCGCTCGACCGACAGAAAAAGCATCAGGTCTTCTTGCTTGGCCGCGCGCAAGTCGATCCGTTGCCCCAAGCCGCCGCGCCTCTGCCCCGGCCCGCCGCTGTCTGTCCGCAGCTCTCGCCGCGTGATCAATACGGGGGCAACCGCTTCGGTGGTTTCAACCTGACTGCCCCAGACGCCCGACGGAAACGCTGTGGCCGAAAGCCCGTCCAATCCGGGCCGTGCACCGGTTCCACCGCTGAACACCAGCTCTAACGCAAATTGCGTATCGCCGCGCGAGACAGCTTCGGGCGCGTGGCGCAAGGGCAGATCATACATGCAGGACGCGCCTTCGGCGGGCACCGCGCCCGGCAAAGCTTGGGACAGGCAGCCATACACCAGATCGGGTGTCATCTGCCCCAATGTATGACGCATGGCCACAGGCGCAGGCGGTTGCGCGTTCAAAATACAATCCTTTGGCCCAGAGACAACGAACGGCGCCAAAGATCCTGCGTTATTGGGAATATCCGGCCCGATGATGCAGCGCAGCGCAAAAACCGAATAGGCAGTTGCATAGTTCAGCGGCACGTTAATGCCCTTGTTCGACAGGCCCGATGTGCCGGTAAAGTCCAACGCGACCTGATCACCTGATATCGTCAACGCTGCATGCAGGTCGATGGGCCGGTCGTATCCATCCACCACCAACTGGCTGCGCCACGTGCCCTTTGGCAGCCCGGCGATGGCCGCCAAAGTGCCGCGATAGGAGGTGTCGATAATGAAATCGGCCAGCGTATCCAGGTGATCGATCCCAAACTCGGTCATCATATCCGCCAGACGGCGCGCGCCCGTTTCGCAGCAGGCGATCAGCGCATAGATGTCACCTTCATTGGCGATGGGTTCACGCGAATTGGCCTTAACGATCTCAATCAGCAACGTATTGAGCGTACCGCCCTCCACCAGCTTACACGGGGGAATCAGCAAACCTTCGTCATAGATATCCTGCCCTTCCGGCCCCATCCCCAGACCACCCAGATCCACCAGATGTGACGTACAGGCCGTAAACCCGATGACCCGGGTTTTGTAAAACACCGGCATCATCAGCAAAAAGTCATTCAGATGCCCCGAAGCGATCCAGGGATCGTTGGTCAGATAGATGTCGCCGGGCCTCATTTCTTGCACCGAAAAGCGGTTGCGCAGCGCCTTAACCGCCTCTGCCATCGTGTTGATATGCCCGGGCGTTCCGGTGACGGCCTGCGCCAACATACGCCCCTGCAGGTCAAAGATCCCCGCGGAAATATCCCCGCATTCGCGCACGATGGGGCTGAAGGCGGCGCGGATCAGCGCCTGACCCTGTTCTTCGACAACGGCCAAAAGACGGTTCCACATAACCTGAAGCGCGGTATTCGTCTGGGTCATTGCTCGTCCTTTCTGTCGCGGATCAGCCAGATGTTGTGGCCCCCATCGATCTGGGCTGTGAAATCGGTGCTGACAAAGGTGGTTGTCTGCGGCTCGACAATCAGAGCCGGGCCTTCCAGCCAATCTCCGGGCCTCAGCGCGCTGCGGTCGAAAAGGTCGGCCTGACGCCATGAGCCACTGACCTCGCACAGAATGTGCCTGTGCCCGACAGGTACGGCCCGTTGCGACGTCTCGGGTTGTACCTGCGGGCTCAACACCTCGGCTTTGGTAGACACATCCAGTGCCCAATTCAGGATCTCAATCTGCATCCCTGGCACCGCGCGGCTGAACTGACGGCTGTATTCCGCCTCAAACGCCTGACGCAAAGCGGAAATGTCATCCGACCGCAGCGCTCGATCCGGCAGAGGGATTTCGATCTCATGTCCCTGCCCGTGATAGCGCACAAAGGCCTGGCGTCGGCAAAGCAGGCGACCCTCCGGGGCCCCGGCCCGGACAACGGCTTGCGCCTCATCGATCATCGCGTCGAAGAATTGGTTCAAGTCGTCCAAATCCAAATGATCGAGCTTTGCATAGCGCGACCGGATGATCTGAAACGAGACCGGCGCCAGCAGGAATCCGACAGCCGAGCCCACGCCCGGATCATTGGGGATCACGATGCGATCGACCTGAGACCGGCGCGCCACCCGGGTTGCGTGCAGCGGCCCGTTGCCACCAAAGGCGATCATGACGCGGCGGCCTAAATCCTTGCCGGACTCGACCGCATGCATACGCCCGGCAGCGGCCATGTTTTCATCCACGATGGTGCTGACCCCATGGGCTGCGTCAGCGGCAGACAGGCCCAAGGGCTTACCAACACCGAAAGTCAGCGCCTGTTCGGCGGCGTCTGTTTCGATGGTCAGGCGTCCTTCGGCAAAGCGATCAGGGTCGATCAAACCTTGCGCTATGTCGGCATCCGTCACCGTTGGCGCCGTACCGCCTTTGGCAAAAGCCGCAGGCCCGGGATCAGAGCCGGCGCTTTCGGGGCCAATCTGCAACCGCCCCAGCCGATCCACATGGGCGATGGATCCGCCACCCGCACCAATCTCGATCATTTCGATCACCGGAATGCGTACCGGCATGCCCGAACCTTTGATGAACCGCGCAGCCCGCGCGATCTCGAACTTGCGGGCGGTTTGGGGGCGAAACTCATCGATCAGGCAGAGCTTGGCCGTGGTGCCGCCCATGTCAAAAGACAGAACCTCTGACGCCTCGATCTGGGCGGCAATGCGCGCGGCCAGAATGGCACCGCCCGCTGGGCCAGATTCCACCAACCGGATCGGCAACCGGGCGGCAGTTTCCATCGTCGTCATACCACCGCCAGCGGTCATCATCAGGATCGGGCAGCGCAATCCCTCTGCTTGAAATCGCGATTGGAAATCATGCAGATAACGCGCCATCTGCGGTTGGATATAGGCGTTTGCAACCGTTGTGCAGAGCCGGTCAAACTCACGCGCCTCGGGACTGACCTCATGGCTGAGCGAGATCACCAAATCTGGCAGGGCGGCGCTTAGCAGCTCTTTCAACTGCAGCTCATGGTCGGGATTGGCATAGGCATGCAGCAAGCAGATCGCAACGGCCTGCGCATCACAGGCCTGCAACGCCTGCACAAGCCGCGCCACATCCGCGTGGTCCAGCGGTTCAATTTCCTGCCCCTGCGCATTCATCCGCCCGCCGATGGTGAAGGCCTGAGACCGTGGCACTAGCAGGTTTGGCTTGACCAGATTGATGTCATATTGGCTGTACCGCCGCTCATACCCGATCTCAAGGATATCGCGGAACCCTTCGGTCGTGATCGTTGCAACCCGCGCCCCGCGTCGTTCGATCAGCGCATTGGTGGCCAGAGTTGTCCCGTGAATGAACCCGGTGATGCCGCCCCAGTCTGCCCTGGCCTGCATCATCACGCGACGCACGCCGTCCAATGCACCCAGGCTGGGGTGGTCCGGCGTTGTTGGTGTTTTGGTTGTGGCGCAGATTTTGCCGGTTCCGTCCACCAAAACTGTATCGGTGAACGTGCCGCCAATATCGACGGCCAGGCGCAATCCAGTCATCTCGTGCATCTTGTGAACTCGGTCAACTCATGATCGGAAATCCACCGCACCCCAGAAGGCGCGGCCTGTCAGCCTTGCGACTGGTCAGGTGACCAGGTCACATCCGGTTGCCCGGCGTCCCAGATTTTCCGCAGATGCAAGCACGAGTCGCACACCATCTTTGATCATTGCGCTGTCCGGGATGCTGGCGAAGGAACAGGATTTCTGTCAATAGAAATTTCAACCTAAAAAGACCGAAGATGACACTATCTACTGCAGAATCCTTTCTTTACAGGCGACTGTATGGCATAATTAAAGTCGGTCCACTGCTATACAATCGGTGTTCTCTTGACCCGGATCGCCACATATCTAACCTGCGGCCATGGATCACCGTGCGCTCATCGCTTCGCTTTCCGCCCAGACCAAAGCCGCGCTGCAACAACGCTCGAACGCGGCCGGTCTAAAGCATCTTGCGTTGCATTTTGCACTGATCGCCGTTTGCACTTTTGCGATCGCAGCAAAGGCCCCGCTTTGGCCGCTTCTGGTCCTGCCCCAGGGCGTTCTCTTGGTCTTTCTGTTCACGCTCAGCCATGAATGCACACACAAAACCCCCTTTCGCAGCGGCTGGTTGAACGAGGTCGTCGGCCATCTGGTCTCAATCCCCATCGCACTGCCGTTCACCTGGTTTCGATACTATCACCTGGCCCATCACAAATGGACCAATGACCCCGAAAAAGACCCCGAACTTGGCGGCAAGCCCCGGCCTGACAACTGGCCAAGCCTTCTGATCTATCTGAGCGGCTGGCCCTATTGGAGCGGCATGGCAAAGACGTTGGTGTTGAACGCCTTGGGCCGCATCGACGCGCCCTTCCTGCCCTCTCGCCAACACCGCGCCATGCGCATCGAAGCCCGTCTGCTGTTGACGCTTTACGCAGCTGCAGGTCTCAGCCTGTTCTTCTCGCCCCTGCTGTTCTGGATCTGGATCCTGCCGGTTCTGGTCGGACAACCCGCGCTCAGGCTTTATCTGCTGGCCGAACACGGCCTCTGCCCGCCGGTCGCCAATATGCTCGAAAATTCCCGCACAACCTTTACCAACCGGATCATCCGGTTCCTGGCCTGGAACATGCCCTACCACGCCGAGCACCACGCCTTTCCAAACGTCCCCTTCCACCACCTTCCGGCCTTGCACCGAGAGGCCAGAACACATCTGAAAACGACCTCAGACGGATACTCGACATTTACGGCAGAGTATCTTCGAACATTGGACCTGTGAAAAAGCCTGTAAAAGCCGGGCAACCACCTGAAACTGCTTGGCCGAGTGTAATTCGTTTCACTGAACCACACACTGAAACAGCCCTATGACCCCAAAGCGTACACCCAATTGCATTTGAAGGACGTGAAAATGAAAACCGAAGAAGCTGAAAAAATCGTAAAAGGGCTTAGAAACAAAAAGGCAAAAACGAAGGCAATCAAAGATGAAATCGTCGGAACCAAGGCGACGAAACTGGACAAAAAGCTGACAGAGAGCCTGGGAGGCGTATTAGGCGCGGATTTGTCGGGGGTGCGGATTCACACGGGTGGCAATGCTGCTGATCTGTGTAAGTCTCTGAGCGCAAAAGCCTTTACCAATGGAAAAGACATCTATTTTGCAAAAAGTTCGGACGCCAAGGACAAAAAACTGATTGCGCATGAGCTGACCCACGTGGTTCAGCAGGCGAATGGTCGTATGCCGAAGCCGATGAAGGGAAAGGTACTGGTGTCCAAGTGATCAGCAGAGCTGCGGGTCAGGTTCATTCTTCGACGACCAGACAGCGCAGATCACGCTAGCCGGGTGCTGCTTACGACACCTCCACCCACCAACGCGCTCACCCCCGTTGTTCCGGGACACGAGGTCGGCAAGCCCCGCGCCACTCGGACGGCGAGATAGGCGAAGGCTTGGGCTTCGAGCATGTCTCCGTTCAGGCCCACGGTTTCGACCGGCTCAACCGGGCAGTCCAGTGAGACGCGCAGCATTTCCATCAGCACCGGGTTGTGACGTCCGCCGCCGGTGACCAACACGCGGGTTGGGGGTTTGGGGCAATGGGCCATGCCTTGTGCCACGCCCGCCGCACACATCGCGGTCAGTGTGGCGACCGCATCTGCATCGGGCAGTTCGCTCACCAACCCGACCATGCGGGCAAAGTCGTTTCGGTCCAGTGACTTGGGTGGCATGCGGGCGAAGAAGGGCTCGGCCAGAAACCGTTCGAGCGCACCAGTTTCCACGGCCCCACCTCGCGCGATTTTGCCGTCGCGATCCATGGGTTGCCCCAATCGGGCCTGCACCAGATCATCAATGGGCGCGTTTGCGGGGCCGGTATCAAAGGCCAAAAGCGCACCGGAGGCTTCGGGGCCATCAAAGCTTGGGTCGATATAGGTCAGGTTTCCAACGCCGCCCAGATTGAGGAAACACAAAGGCTGGGTCGCGCCGATCCACTTGGCACAGGCAAAGTGAAAGAACGGCGCCAGCGGTGCGCCCTCGCCCCCCATGGCCACGTCGTCGCTGCGGAAATCCCAGACAATCGGCACACCCAGCGCCTGGGCCAGTCCGTCACCATCCCCCACCTGCAACGTCCCACGCCCGCGCGGCTCATGCGCCAGGGTCTGACCGTGAAGGCCGATCAGATCGATCTGATCGAACTCGGACAAGGCCTCGGCATGGGCAAAGGTCACCAACTCGGCGGCGGCATCCACATCGGGCCCGTGCCATTGACCCAGAGCTTTACGCAATACGGCGCGTTCGGCGTCGGAATAGGGCCTGTAGCCTGTGTCGCCAAAACCATGGATCTGGTGCCCATCGGTTTGCAGGACAGCCGCATCCACACCATCCAAAGACGTTCCCGACATCGCCCCCAAGGCCGCGACCACACCTGTTTTGCTGATGACCCGGCTCACGCTGCCCTCGCTCTTGCTGCCCCGTTATCCGGGTGTCTTGCACAATGTTTCGCGTCAAGCGACATCCAAGGCAAGCAACATCGCATGCGCGCTGTGTTTTTCTTGCCGAAACTGCCTTTTCCTTGCACCGTCCGCCCCCTATACAGTGCCGCGCAACACATACCCAAAGGGCACGACATGACCTACCACCCCAAATCGGATTTCATCGCCACGATGATCCATTTGGCACGGTGCGTCGCTTCGCTCGCTGGTGTCATGTCGTGCCCTTGGTCCTTTCAGCGCATTGATAAAAGGGCCAAATCTGCATGGACGACTCAAAAAACCGCAAGCTTGAGCGCATAACTGAAAAAACGCTTCGCAATCTACCTTCGCCTCAGAATGGCGAGCTAACTTACACCATAGCTTACACCAGAGGTTTGACGATCCGGGTTCGAAGCACCGGATCAAAGGTGTTCTATGCGAGGCTATGGAACCCACACGCGAAGAAAACTGTTAGGCGCAAATTGGGAGAATGGCCAAGCATGTCATGCTCTCTCGCGATCAAAGCGCTCGACAAGCTGAAACGTGAGCAAGAGGAGGCTGATTGGGCTGAGCCTAGAGTTCACCTTACGATGGCTCAGGCTTACGCGTAGTACCTGAGAAAGAAATCCCAAGAAGGCAAATCGACGTCATTTCTCCAACAAATAGATCAGGCATGGAGATGCGTTCCAAATGAAATAAGGGGAACGTTACTCGACCAAGTGTCCTTGTACCGTCTCTCCGATCTCGTTGCTGAGATCGCAACTGAACGAAAAGGAACCGCATTTCATGTAAGACGGTTACTTAAGGCAGTCTATAAGATTGCGCTGATAAACGAGTGGTGCAGCAAAGACAGGACGCTAACAATTGAACCGGTGGCGATCCAGCCCAAAAGGCTATTGGTAAGCAATGAGGGAATCGCAAGAGTTCTTGAGGTCGCGAGGCAACATAGCGACAAGCATAAAGTCTGCGCCCTCCTGTTATGCGCTGCGACTGGACAAAGGGGGTCAGAAATTATGAAGCTTCATTGGGAGAATATTCGCGAGGATTCGATCCTTTTCCCGGCTGAGATTCGGAAACAACGTGTAGAACATACTGTTTGGCTAAATCATCTGGCTCGTGAAGCCCTTTCTTACTTGAAAAAGGGGACGGGGCCGATCTTCCCGATGGCGCATCACAACTGGCTCTCTGACTTTGGCAAGGTGCAGGGTCGCAAAGCCAAGGTTAAAGGCTTCGGTGTTCATCAATTGAGGAAGGCGGTAATTTCCAATCTGTTGTCTCAAGGTGTAGTGAACCAATTTTGTTCTGCGACACGACCAACTCGGATTTTGAACCAACGCATGGCCGTGTCACCAGCCTACCGATCAAACCGTCTCTGCTTTCAGCCTATTACGTCTCAAATCGCTCCAATAGCGAATGGTCAGAGTCCTATCCGATGCGACGAAAACCAACATCCGCAACGGGCTGCAAAGCGGTCGCTGATTAACAACGGCCCAATGGCAGCAAAGTCCGCCCAGCCGACATTGCCTCCTATTGATGTAGTCAAAAGTCCGCATTGAGCCCAAAGCGGACACAGAGGGTATCAGTTTCCAAGAATAATTGAGATGCCATAAATCAGCGTTACACTTATTCGGGCAGGCCGGCCAAACGCAGAGACGCGCAGTCTTTCTCCAATTGTTCTATATCACAGAAAAGCTGAGTTTTCGCCCAATCCGCTATGGAAAACTGAGGACGGTATTTCATTACATTCTGTGCTTCATCGCGAGCGGCCTCAAGGTTATCCGTTTCCACATGTACGATAACGAGGTCTAGGTGACCAAAGCCTTCAACCCTTTGACCATATTCGGCGAATGCCTCCTTGGCTTCCTCGTATCGACTATCGAGCCGAAGTGCCAAACCCAAAACGCCAGCGTACCAGCCCGGATAATGAGGGTTGAGAGTAATGGCTTGCCGCGCCATGCGGATAGCTTCTTTTGCTTGTCCATTGAATGCGAATGTAATCGACAACCTTGCAGCCACATCAGCGTGGTTTGGATTTAGCTCCAGCGCTTCATTGAACTTCTCGATAGCCGACACCAGCTTGCCATCAATTGCATCCGCGAAACCTGCAATTGCGTGAGCTTCCGGGTTATAGCTGTCGATTTCCAGAGCAAACCGAGCGCAGTCACGTGCCTCTGCCAGCGCAGCACTTCGGTCTACTACAAAGCCGTGCCTTGCTTCGACGGTGCAAATGAACCCCAAAGTACAATGTGGCGCAGAGTAGTTAGGATCGAGGGAAATTGCCTGTTGCGCAAACCGGCGAGCGTCGGCCTGTGCTTCTTTTGTTATCCTGCGCGAAGCTTCGACGGCTTGCAATTGAGCAGTCCAGGCATCAAGATTTTTTGTCCCCGAACCTCTGAAACGGGCCATCTCACCAGCCAAGAGCTCGACTTGAAGCTCGGTCGCTATCCTGAGGGCAATTTCATCCTGAACTTCGAATACGTCTTCTATGAGGCGATCATACCGGTCTGCCCAAATGTGCATTCCAGATTTCGCATCGATTAGCTGCGCAGTAATCCGCACGCGACTACCGCTTTGGCGTACACTTCCCTCGAGAACAAGATCGACGCCCTGTTCCAGTCCGACCTGTTTCACGTCCACAGAACGCCCTTTGTAGACGAATGTAGAGTTGCGCGCGACGACCAGTAAATTCGGGAGTTTTGATAAAGTGGTGATGATCTCTTCGGTAATGCCATCTGCAAAAAACTCCTGATCGGGGTCAGAAGAAAGATTATCAAAAGGTAAGACGCCGATTAGCAGAGACTTTGTATGGCTAGCCGGAGTTACTCGCGGTGGGGCAGAACCTGGCGGCGACCATTGGAAAACTTCTATTGGTGACGGCGCGTTCTTAAACTGTCGCTCTCCAGCGCGATAAAATTGCTCAGCGAGACGCTCGTCAAGGCTGCGATGGACGACATCTGAAATTAACACAGCCCCTTCACTGGATGCCTCTTGTAACCGTGCGGATAGATTTATGCCGTCGCCGAAAATGTCATCTTCCTCGAATACGACATCTCCAAGATGAACGCCTACTCGTAGTTTCAGTGAGGACTGAGTTGACACTTGGCTTTGAAGATCGAGGGCGCATCGCACCGCGTCAGACACCGAGTTAAACTCGACTATCCATCCATCACCCATCCTTTTGACGACATTACCGCGATGATCGCTAACCAAGGGATCAAATAACTCTCGACGTAAAACACGAAGTTCGCTGAGAGTTCTGTTTTCATCTGCCTTCATCTGGCCTGAGTAGTTTACTACATCGGCCGAGAGCACTGCGGAAAGTCTGCGGTCTCCGTTCATGTCTATTCGTAACGCATAATACGTTACGTGGGAAAGAGATCGTATATCTGGAACCTTCACACGAACTTCGACCGGCTGCTTTGTCCGCTTGGCAGACATTGGGCGTAATTAACTGAATGTCCGCATCGAGCCCAAAGCGGAAAAAATAAATGGATCTATTGCTAGAAAGACTTCAGCCATAAAAACAAGTTGTCCCCGTCTGACGCCCGTTATCACGCAAAAATTCGACACAATCAAATTGTTGATTTTGTCGTGAGTCTTTGACTTAGTACTAGGCGGAACTAACAGGGGAAGAACAATGAAGAGAATAATGATGCCCACTGCTGTATTGTTTGTGACTTTAACTGTTGCAGCATGTGAAGATACTGGCGGCTCGACTGCGTCATCGGAACTGACTCCTGCCCAACAGGCGTGTCTGCGTGATGTCGCCAATACGACAAACAATTCGCAAGTCGTGGTGCTGTCGTCTGCGTTTAGCGAGGCGGGAACACAAGTAACGGTCGGCGTTGGCGAGGATCGTGCTCCTTGGAATTGTATTGCCTACAGTGATGGCGCGACAGCTGGTATCGAGTTCTTGGGCGACGAAGGCGCATTGTGATCAATATGGTGCGTGGCTGAACACGGCCGCGCAACACTGGCTTGCTCTTCAGAAAGTTCGACTTGGTTTGTAGAATAACCACCATCGTATTCGCGATCTTTTACCTGCTGGCTTTGTTTGTGTTCTTGACTGGTACATTTGGCTGGTTGGGACAAGAAAGAGACCCTTTGTCTGGGGTGTTCCTTTTGCCGTTGGGATTGCCTTGGATACTTGTATCGGACTTGGTTTCAGAACCAGTCAAACCGTGGTTCGCAGCGATTGCACCCGCACTCAACCTGTTGGCATTGGTCTTAATTTGCAGATGGGCACGCAGTTGGCGCCAGAAGTGAAGGCGGAGCTCTGTCTCACCAAAAGGGAGGAAAACATGGGAAAAGTAATCTTGGGAATTGTGATCGGGCTCGTCCTTGGCGTGGTTGGGGCGATGACCTTGGGTGGCGGGGCCGCGGTGGGTGTCGGCGTTGCGACAGGCTTGTCCACCGGTGTCTGCACCACACTGAAAGGAGCACAAGCCGAGAACCTGATCACCGCCGAGCAAGCGGATCAGATTCTCAATCGCGTGAATTCCGAGATGGCGTCACTGCAGGGAATTGAAACGACGGGCGAGATCGTCGGTAGCGCACAGGCATGCGATGAGTTTCTGTCAAAGTTAAGAGAAGCGAAGTGAAATCACCTGATCCTAGTTCAAAGAAGGAATTTATTTCTAAAAGAAAGGAACTTGTTGAATGCACTTTGACTTGGCACATGCAGTCGTAACCGTACTACTACTAGTGGCAACACTCTTTGTACTTCAAATGTCAGGGATCATTAAAGAAGAGGAACGTCGCAAGTTTAACTGGAAAGTAGTTGTCGCGATGGCCGTTGTTGTTTTCCTGCTGAATCTAGTATGGCCGTACGGACCATGACCTGATGAGCAGCAGGACGCTGAAACCTACTGTTTGTTACCAATTTGCTCTATGCACTGTCGGCAAGCTGCGTTTGATGTGCACATTGGGAATGTTGACGATGATCGTTTTGAGCGGATCAGCATTCGCGCAAAGTGCGTTTGAGATTGTTCCTGGTCCCTGCGTTGTACCCGTCCCAGATGAAGCAGAAATTGCCTCGGATGTGTCTTGCGGCACGTTTTATGTTCCTCGGGACCGCTCCTACCCTAACGATGACTTAATTGGCCTACCTTTCGTCCGTGTCTCCCAAAAAAGGGAAGCGGCAGATCCGCCAATGTTTATGCTGTCAGGCGGACCCGGATCCTCGCTTTTGACTGAAGGGATTTACGCCGTCTTCTCAGACCCAATGCTCGGCCCGTTGATCGCGACCCGAGATATCTTTATCCTAGAAGAGCGCGGTTCCAAACACAGTGTACCTTCTTTGGATTGCACACCCTTCCATCGTCTGCCGTGGCGTGCAGTTGTGGAAGACAAAACCAAATCAGATACTACCAATTGGCTTCTTGACGCTATTCAAACTTGCAGATCTGATGCTGAAGCTGACGGTATTGATTTGACCAAATTCAATAGCTTGCAAATGGCACAGGATTTAGACGCTGCTCGTGAAGCCTTCGGATATGAAAAAATCGCCGTCTACGGTGCGTCTTATGGAACACTTCTGGCGCAACACTACGCTCGTATGTTCGGCAACAACCTTGAAGCTCTCATACTTGACGGCGCAGAGACACCTACGACCCAAAACTGGGCGGAAAACCGGGCGATTGGCGTAGATTTCTCGATTGGGCAACTCGCAACGCAGTGTTCCGCCGAGCCAAAATGCGCGGCAGAGTTCGATCTGCTTTCTCTGGTTCAAGAGGGAATTGATCTATTTCAAGAGGGCCCGATCCCAACAACCTATGTGAACCCGAAAGACGAGACAGAGACTTTAACCTTCAGCATCTCCAAGCAAAGTTTCGTTGAGTTTGTGTTTGAGCGGCAAAGCGGTCAGATCTCAGTCGGCAGTCTACCGGCCATACTGACACTCTTACTTGCCGATGGTCGTGCAAGCTTGTCAGAGGGGCTCGGCCCAATCATCGGACAAGCGGCGCTGGAAGCCAGGGACACACCTGCTGGCAATCTTGCGTCGTTGATGCACTTCACAGTCGTCTGTTCTGAAGATCCGGTCAATTCTACCGAAGACGTCAAGACAACACCTGACACGAGTGAATATGCTTCGTTGTTTTCTGGGTTGGTGGGTGAACAGTACAAGACTGCCTGTGAAACTTTGGCGCTTCCAGAGCTTTCGCCTGATACAGATGAGCCGCTCAGAGCCGACGTTCCGACGCTGATACTGACAGGCCAATTAGATGCTAGAACACCAGCATTCCTTGCTGACAAGGTCGAGGAGTCTCTGCCGAACGCGCAACAGTTTGTTTTTCCGTCTGGGACGCATGTCCAGATTGGGGAATTCAACCGTTGCGCGGCTTCACTTTTAGTCAAGTTTCTTGCCGACGTTTCAAACGTGGTTTCTGCGCCCTGCCTAAACGAACTTGAGCCAGTGAACTTCGTTTTACCAGATGGGTCTTTGTCGAGGGATTAGAAATTCGGGACACGTTGATCTTCATTTGGAAGCTAAGCAACAGAGAAAGGCAAATCTGAAGTCAGAAATATGCCCGCCACAACCTTGGGCCAAACGAAACTATTACGATCATTCAACAGGGGCCAACTGATGAATCTCAAGCTACTCAAACTCCTCACACCCGTCTTCGCAATCGCGGGTACAGCTGCTTTTGCAATATCAGAAGCCGACGATGCGTGTATTGACCATTTGCGGCAGGTGGGAGGACCAGACGGTCAATCAGGTACGATTGAAAGCTCGCAGTTCTCGGAAGCCGGTACGCTGGTCATACTGCGTGATGCAGGTGGAACACTCTGGCGCTGTATCGCGTACAAGGATGGAAGCATCGGCGAGATGTCGGTTGTCGAAGCTATGGATGATGGCGGTGGAGCAATGGCAGGCGCCGCCGGTTCTACCGGTAGCCAACGTGTCAAATTCGATGCTGGCTCCACCGGCGCCGAACTAGTTGGTGAACTCGCGCCCGGCGCCTCTCAGCAATATGTTCTGGGTGCCAAAAACGAACAGTTCCTCTACGTCCGCGTTGCTCCGCGAAATGGCTCCTTGGACTACGTTATTCGTAACCCCGATGGTACTGAACTGTTGGGATTGATGTCGGCGGACAAAGAGTATCGAGGACAGCTTTGGCAATCTGGTGATCATGTTGCGGAGGTTATCAATCGCAGCAACTCTTCCGTCAGCTACAACGTAATTTTCGGAATTGAATAGGTGATCGACTAGAATCCCCGAAACGTATCCCCCCAAAAGCTAGGAAAAACAGATGAAATCCAAAGTACTATTTGTGATAGGCACGATGTGCATTTCTGCGCTTGCAGCATGCGATGAGAGTAGCGGTTCGGTAGATGCAAGTGCACCAACTGTGGGCAGCTCTAGCGATCTTTCGTCATTTGAAGGGGCAAGAGCGGGACAGGCTGAAATGGGCATCCAGAGTCTCGGATTTGAACTCATCCGAAGCGAAGGGCTCACCTCGTACTGGTTTAACACGGATACTGGTGCATGTGCTCGGATCACAACATCTGAGGGAAGGTACTCAGATGTAGCTATGCTGCCATCAGGTGACTGCTGACACATTTTCATCGATCTAACATCCGCAATAGGGAGCACTAGTATGCATTTTGATCTGGCACATGCGGCGGTCATCGTTGTCGCTCTGATTGTCACAAACCTGGCATTGAAGTCGTCCGGCGTGATCAACGAAGAAAGCAAACACCAATGGAACTGGAAAGTTTTTCTGGCCTACTTCGTGGTCGTCTTTATCATCAATCTGGTGTGGCCGATTTAAAGCTTCAGGTCGGAAAGTCTATCCCGCACTTGATACGGCTGCTGAGAATGAGCCGCTCCAATAGATTACCAAGTGGGAAGAGTTTGAGCATAACAGGCTGAAAAATAGGAAGGAGCTGGCATGCGGTTTTTGACGTCCCTCATATTCATTGGTGTTCTGGCAACCGCGGCGAATTCTGACGTAACCAGTCGAAACGGTGGCCCAAGCAACAGTCAAATGCTTTCAAAGGGTGGTGACGGAGGTGTTGATGGCGTCGCTTTCTTTCGCCCAGTCTTAAGCGGAGTATTGTATCGCTCTGGTTTCAAAGGCGGCGACAAGGATCGAACGGGTCTGAGTAAAGTTCAACGCGAGACCCTTTGCGATGAAGGGTTTTCAACCGGGTTTTACGCAGACTTCGGCAAGAACACCGAATACGGCCGCACAAGTTGCGGAAACGGATCTTTCGACTATCAAAGCGCCAGATCCTCCCGACCCAGTGCTGTCATGGCGTCCATACACGAGGTGATTGAAAACCCTGGAAAGGGCCCTGTTCTGGTACACTGCATGTGGGGCGTTCATTCCTCGGGTGCATTGTCGGCAATGGCGCTCGTTCAGTTTTGCGGTTGGACGGAAGAAAGGGCCAAGGAATATTGGAATGATGCCCGAAACGGGGCGCCTTGTTCAGGCGGATGCGACAAGTGGATTGACTCAAAGTTCTCCAACTTCAGTGTCGACCCAAAGTTAAAAATCTCCACCGAACAACAGACAGCGATTTGCCCTAAATGATATTGGGAGGACTATCCAAATGAAGCTCAGTCTTCTAGGGTCACTTGCTTTCATCGCACCCACTGTCTTGTTGGCGCACGACGATGTTCTTGGTGAAGCCACGACATTTGAGAGTCCCAATGGCGTCACTGAACGCTGTATTAGGATCGAAAAAATTCCTACGGGCGAGTATAAGAAAAGCGATCTTGAGGAAGAAACGGCCTATTGCGAGATCGATTTCTATGCCTCCGAAATCGCTATTTGCCCAAAAACCTGGAGTACCAGTCCAGGAATGGCCGTCTACGATATTTCGGAAGGACCATACAAGGGGAACCGTTCTGAGTTCGAGAGAAACGCTTGCAAAGAGGGGAAGGCGGCAAAAGATCTGGCCAAGGACAGGGTAGCCAAATTCAAATCCACCATGAACCAAAAGGGCACCAGTGGAACATTTTCCACCTCGTCGCTGCTTTACTATCATTTTTCTAGGTATTTTGACACGACTGTCAAAGTTCCAGTCGCCGTTTGGCGTAGCATGGACGCCCAAGCGCATTTTTCCGAAGTCGCAGAGCCTGGTCTTGTGATTTCTGGCGGCTCTCATGGCGGGCGCATGAACCATGAAGGCTGGCGGGTCTTCGCGGCTGCGGATGCCGACCCAAACTCATACCAACCAACCGATGATCTGTTCACCTCGGATCGAACGCAAATATACGGTGTACTGCTTGATAGTCCTGGGCATCGATACGGCTCGGAAATCAACGGCACCCGCAAGTCTGGTTGGGGGAAAGGCCAAAACCGTGATTTCCAGGAAACGCCTGCTTTCTTGGCTTTGCGTTCCTCAAAACCCCTGCCAGAGGCTATTGAAGAGGGCGTTAAAGAAGGCAGAAAGGACCGGCAGATCAACAAGGATCTCGGTCCTGATGTCAGTGATCAACAGATGACATTTTGGATGCAAGAAATTACCGAGGTTGTTCTCCTCGATTTCATCTTTAGCCAGCAGGACCGCGTAGGAAACATAGACTTCACACCCTATTGGTATTGGGTCGAAGACGGAAAGCTGAAGCATAAGAAAGCCAAGCACCATGAGCCAAACGATGGAGACGTTCCCGCCGACGCGTTATTGATCCGTCGCAGCAATCTAAACGACAACGATGCTGGTGGGCGTGTCGAGTATGCCAACTTCGCGAAATCTACACAAATGCTGGAGAAAATTCGCCACTTCTCTCCAAGCACATATCGGAGCTTGGTTGCATTGAATAGTGACCTTCAAACCCAAGGCTCAGTCTATGACTGGCTATCGCAAAGCTTTGGGTTGTCAGATCGGCAGATTGCCCAAGTTGTGAAAAACACCGCGCTGGCAACGTCCATTCTCCAGGACAATTGTTCTAATGGTGATTTGATGTTCGACTTGGATCCTGTCGCATTCTTTTTGAGAAACGACACCGAGGTAGAGGCTGTGGACTGTAATGACCCGTAAGCGTTCTGCCCTTATTGCGGCGTTCATTTGGACCGCTCTGTTAGCCTGTAAAGCGGCGGCGTTGGATGTCATCGTCATATCGGATCTGAATGGCAGCTACGGTTCGGTGGTGTATTCTCCTCGCGTCGACAAAGCGATTGAGCGGATAATCGAGATTGATCCCGATCTGGTGATTTCGACGGGCGACATGGTCGCGGGACAGCGCATTCCCAACTTGTCCGACAAACAGGTCAGGGAGATGTGGAAGGCGTTTCACGTGGCCATCTCAGATCCTCTAGCGGCTGCCGGAATTCCATTTGCGGTCACGCCTGGAAACCATGATGCTTCCGCCTACAGTGGGTTCGAGCGTGAAAGAAAAATATACGCAGAGGAATGGACTCCGAGAAAACCAGACGTCGATTTCTTGGTTTCAAATGACTACCCGTTCTTCTACGCTTTTGAGATGCAGGGCATTACGTTTGCGTCTCTGGATGCAACAACCCTAGGACCCCTGTCCGGTGACCAGCAGGACCGCCTACAGGAACTGGGTGCAGACGGAGACCCGATTGTCACTTTCAGTCACCTCCCACTTTGGCCGTTCGCGATCCAGCGCGAACGCGAAATCATCGGTGACCCAACACTTGAAAAAATCTATCTGGAAAGCGGTGTTGTTCTGCATCTGTCAGGCCACCATCATGCCTTCTATCCCGGTTGGAAAGACGGTGTCGCTTACGTCTCCCAAGCTTGTTTGGGCGGTGGCCCGCGACGGTTAATCGGTTCAAAAGCCAGGTCGCCTCACAGCTTCACTCATGTAACGTTCCAGCCAAATGGAGAATTTGGGATTGCGGTATATCGAGGGCCTGATTTCGAAAGGTCGGTAAATTTCAAGTCGCTCCCGAAAGAGATCAGATCTCCGAATGCAGTGTTGAAACGCTTAGACCTTGTCAAATGACTAAAGGTTGAGTTTCAGTTCGACCTTTTCTGGGACCAGATCGTTTATCATCTCTTCGATCCGGGCTTCTGAGAGTCCTCCTGAGGTGATGAAAAGCAATGAAACGCGAGATTTTCCGGGGACGTGGTGTTTTCTGACCAGCTTCCAGCCAGCGTCTGCGGCCATCGCTTCAATGTCTCCGCTGACTTTCAATGAGTGTTTTTCATCTGAAGCTTTGAGCGAAACTTCCACGCCCTTGTTTCGCCCTCCGAGCCAAATGAAGCTCCAACACACAATCGCCACCAGTGTGGCCATCAGTGGTAAGCCCAAACCGACGGCAAGACCAAGAACCGTTACGATTATCATTTCGACTGTATCGACCGGATCATCCAGATTGGAGCGGAACCTGAGCAACGCACCGATGCCAAAAATAACGAAACCAATCATTGACCCGTGCTGGACCACGAGGAATCCCACAGCCATTCCAATTAGCGCGTATAGGAAGAACAGTCTGGGCATAACCAGATCGCTGACACTTCGGCGCGCTTTACGTCGTACGGGATGATAGACAATCAATGCGGTCAAAATGATCGTTACAATGACGTCTAGCGTGAAGAAGTAGAGTTCCTGCTTACCACGGAACTGAGTCCAGCCTCGTTCAATCACTATCTCTGACTCGGACGTTCCCGCAAGCAAGGAAGCAGGATCAATCTGAGAATAGCTAACGCTAGGCAAAAGCACCGCCAAAAGGACCGATACTATCGAAAATAGCTTACTCAAAAGTCTTTCCCTCCCTCTGTACCGTCGAATAGTCGCTGCGAAGTGAGTAACTTGACGCAATCGTTCCACACCTCGCGATGAAGCCGCACTCCCATAGACTAATTCAACCTTATGAATTTGGTTCCGGTAAAGCCTTGCGGGATGAAACATCAAACTTCCGCCAAATACTGTGTTAGGTTGGACAACATCGATTTTTGATCGAGTATGAACTAAGTCCAAAAGAACGCAGGTTTTACTCGAATGAACCAGCCAAATGATCGGCACAAACGAAGAGTTGCGAAGGTAATTTGCGCAAGCCTTGCTGTAGTCGCCAACGCTTTGGCGTTAACGAGCCCAGTGAGAGCGCAGGCTGATATGTTGGAACTTATTGAATCTTACAAAGTTGCAGATAAATCAGCGGGCTTTTCTGAGCCATCTGGGTTATCGCTTTCCAGCGTTGATGGGTTCTTGTGGGCAGTAAGCGATGAAGCATCGAAGCTGCACCTTCTAGGAGTAGATGGAGAACTAAAGAGTTCGTTCAAACTTCCAGAATATCTGGGCACAGACTTGGAAGGTGTCGCTGGAAGAAAGGATGGGTCTGTATTGCTGTTACAAGAAACTGACCGATCTATCGTAACGGTCCAACCAACAGATCCAATCAAAGTCAATTCTACTTCAATTTCTTCGCTCAGGGGCTACGGCAAAGTTGCTGAAATGCTTGCTGAGAACCCTTTGAACAAGGGGCCAGAAGGGATTACTGTAGATCAAGACACTGGGCAAGTATTCGTAGTCATTGAGGGTCAACCAAGACTGCTGCTCATCATTTCGCCAGAGATTGATGAGATTGTCGAAGCAGTTCCATTAACGGCTCAGGCTGGTTTTGTTTCATCTCGTGCCGACGATGACGAACTAGACATCAGCGGGATTGCCTGGTCCGGCAAGACCAAATCTTTATGGATACTCAGCGATGAAGGGCGCCGAATATTCGTTTTTGATCCTGAAGTTCTGACGGTCAAAACTATCGACTTAATTTACTCCAAAAAGGATGAAGCAAAGGAAGTGAAGAACCCTGAGGGGATCGCTTTGGATGAAAGTGGTGACGTTCTATACATCTTGACCGATGATGGAAAAAAGTCACGCCTCTACGCATTTGTCCTACCGCAAGCTTGATTGCAGTAAGAAATTCGCACTTGCTTGTCGTATTTAATTGCAGAAAAACGAAATAGCCAATTTGTCGGCATAGCGGAAGTTCAGCTAAACCTCAGCATATGTCGGCTTGGTCCCGTATCGCAGAAATTGAAAAGTCCGGTGACGAATGACCGCTCCACGCTGGAACTGTCGAATGAACCCGCTGCATTTCGGTGGCAGGACACAAGCATCTGGGATTCCCTGCGGACCTATCACAGTGTGATGTTTGCAGTGCTTAGGCAAAATAGTTGAATTTGCACCTGCTTGGCCGTTAAGAGGAGTTTCTCTGTGTCGTTGTATTCGAAAATCACAACTTGCCCACTTAGACGCAATCATAGCCCTTAGAAGTCGACAAAATGCCACATTTTTTGCAACTCCATCACAGTACTATTTCAGTTTTTGAGCCCTCGTAAGACCCAGAAGACTAGACATTCTCTATGACTTCGGAGATTAGAGGAACGGCCTAGCTAGGCATCGGTAATCTCGTGAGCGAGCGGTCCAGATTGACAAACACTGACCTATAACTTACACCAGCCCTTGCTGAGAGGGCCAAACCACAGGGCCTGTTGAGCGTTATGAACTACCACCCCAAATCGGATTTCATCGCCACGATGATCGAGCGCGGCTTTCTGGCCGATTGCACCGATTATCAGGGCCTTGACGACGCGCTGATCTCGGGGGTGCAGACGGCTTATATCGGCTATGACGCCACGGCGCAGTCACTGCATGTGGGGCACCTGATGAACATCATGGTGCTGCGCTGGTTGCAAAAGACCGGGCACAAGCCGATCACCCTGATGGGTGGCGGCACGACGAAGGTGGGGGATCCGTCGTTTCGCTCGGATGAACGCCCGTTGCTGGGCCCCGAACAGATCGACGCCAATATCGCGGGCATGAAGCAGGTGTTTGCGAAGTACCTGTCGTATGATGACAGCGATACCGGCGCGCTGATGCTGAACAACGCCGAATGGCTGGACAGTCTGAACTATCTCGACTTCCTGCGTGATATCGGGCGGCATTTCTCGGTCAACCGGATGCTGTCGTTCGAGTCGGTGAAATCGCGGTTGGATCGGGAACAATCGCTGAGCTTTCTTGAGTTCAACTACATGATCCTGCAGGCCTATGACTTCCTGGAACTGAACCGCCGCTATGGCTGCGTGTTGCAGATGGGTGGCTCGGACCAGTGGGGCAATATCGTCAACGGGATCGATCTGACGCGCCGGGTGCTGGATCACGAGATCTATGGCCTGACCACGCCGCTGCTGACCACCAGCGATGGCCGCAAGATGGGCAAATCCCAGGGTGGTGCGGTCTGGCTGAATGGCGATATGCTAAGCCCCTACGAGTTTTGGCAGTTCTGGCGCAACACCACAGATGCGGATGTAGGCCGGTTCCTGAAGATCTTCACGGAACTGCCGGTCGACGAATGCGACCGCCTGGCCGCTCTGCAAGGGTCCGAGATCAACGAGGCCAAGATCCGTCTGGCCAATGAAGTGACAACGCTGCTACACGGGGCAGAGGCTGCGTCCACCGCCGAGGCAACTGCACGTGAGGTGTTCGAAAAAGGTGGTGTCGGGGATGATCTGCCGACGCTGACCCTGACCGAAGCCGATACTCCGATCTCCATCGTGCAGTTGATCGTCAAATCGGGCCTCGCGAAATCGGGCAAAGAGGCCAAGCGTCTGATCGCCGAAAACGGAGCCAAGCTGGACGACGCGCCGCTGACCGATGCTGGGCTGATGATCGATGCGGGCGCCCTGTCCTCTCCGATCAAACTGAGCGCAGGCAAGAAGCGGCACGCGCTGGTTCAGATGGGTTAAGGCTCCTTGCGGCTCGGGCGCATCACATCGAGCCCGGGCGTCCTTCGCCGAAAAATTCTGGCCGGGTTCACTTCTGTGCTAAGCTGTCTTTCAGTTTAGCACTTTGAAGTATCGACCATGGCTATTCCCAACAAATTCACTTCATCCCGTCGCAGCGATGTTGTCTTCGAAGGCGAGAAATTCTCGACCGGTGCCGATGAGGTTACCTGTATCCTGACAACCGACAGTCTGAAGCTGAAAGGCAGTTCCCCTGCATCGGGCCATTGCGCAATTGTCGAGCGGTTCAACGCGCGCTGGGACGTGAAGGATCTGATTGATCTGGGGGCGGTGCAAAAGGCACTGTCCAACAAAAGCACATTGCAGAAACTGGCCAGAGCCAATTCGGTGGAAAAGATACTGGAGCTGCTTGCCCTTTCGGAAATCCACATGATGGCCGACTATTCCGAGTTGCAGGCACAAACCTATATCAAGGGCCACATCCTCAGCGAAAAATTGGGCGGTCCGGGGACAAATGCAAACCTGACGCCGATGTCGGCCAGTTCGAATTCGACCTACTACAGTGGTTTTGAATCCAAGCTGATCAAAAAGCTGCAGGAAATCCGAAAGGAAGAAAAAGCATCCGGCTATCGCGCGCGGGTCAGGTTTCACGCCAAGTGCAAAGGGTCCATGAAACCCTGGTGGGGTGGCGCGTCGAAAGAGACTGTGCGAATGCTGAGCAAGCTGCCAAGGACCCTTGAGGCCAGTTGGCGGCTGGACAGTTTCTTTCCTGACGGCAAGCCCAATGAGCGGTTGGCCAAATCCAAGCTTCCGGCAGACGCGTCAAAGAAGATGCCAAAGACCTTGGCCACCAAGGCCGAAAGCTACACGTTGGCATTGTAACGCCCTGCTGGGGGCTAGTCTACGGTTTCGGCCAAAGACAAATCCGAGCAGTAAAGGGTCAAACGGCCACCAAGGGGTGGCCGTTAGATGTTGAAGCTTATGCGTTTAGGGGGTCAGGTCCGGCCTTTGCCACCGCCCTTACCGCCACCGTTTCCTTCGCCGCCGCCGCCGTTGCCAGCGCCGCCACCTTGGCCGTTATTGCCTCCGCCATTGCCGGTTCCAGGCCCGGATCCGCCGGTGTTTCCGCCGCCATTGCCCGGGTTGCCGTTGTTCCCGTTGCCATTACCGGGGCCTTCACCGGTGCCGCCTTTGCCACCGCCCTTGCCAGGCTTATCGCCGCCTTTGCCGCCACCTTTGCCGGGTTTGTCTCCGCCCTTGCCGGGCTTATCGCCCCCTTTACCGGGCTTGCCGTCGCCACCACCGGGCTTACCCCCGCCGTTGCCGGGTTTACCACCTCCGTCACCGGGGTTTTCGCCGCCATCACCGGGACCACCGCCGTCGCCTGGGTTATCACCGCCACCACCGGGGTTTTCGCCACCATCGCCGGGACTACCGCCATCACCAGGATTGCCGCCACCATTACCTGGTGTTTCACCACCGCTGCCGCCGGAGTTGCCGGTGCCACCACCAGCACCGCCTCCTGCACCACCTGGGGTGTCACCTGCATCCGCAAACGCCTCGCCCCCACCAAACGGGTCAGAGTTTCGGTCCTCGCCAAACAGATTGCCCGAAACACTTGCGGTCGGCAGGTCAGTCAGCAAAGAGGCCAACCCGGGGCACTGCGCAGATGTCACGCTCAGCGTCGTTTCAAAATCCGCTCGGCGTTGCAGGCGCTCAAGAAAACTGGGGGTGACCTGCGCGCAGTCACACAGCGCCGCGTAATCGCCTGCGTTTGCCAGATCCCGCGCGGTGCGCCAATTGCAAGCCTCGGTTGACGAAGCGGCGTCGCTTACGATGAAAACTCCAACAAATGGCGCAGCGACCAGCGCACCAAGGAGTTTCTGTTTACCTTTTACCATGTTCGGTACCTCCTGATAGCTAAACACGCGTTTGCTGTGGTTTCTTCGAACACGACTTGGCGACTGGCCGTGAAGTCCGGGTGAAGCCCGCCTGAAGATCTCTTTAGAAACCCAAACCGTTTCGGTCGGCCGCAAATGTGTAGACAAACCAGGGTGGCACCGGTTATTGAACAACTGTTCATATCACAGGGAGTAGACCGACATGCAGCTGTCCACAACCAAAGCTTTGGTGACCGGCGGAGCGTCGGGGCTGGGCGAAGCCACGGCGCGTTATTTCGCCTCTCAAGGCGCGCAGGTCACAATTCTGGACCGGGACGCCGAGCGTGGCCCAACGGTCGCCAGCGATATCGGAGGGCATTTTGCACAGACGGATGTCACCGATGAAACCTCGGTCAGTTCTGCCATTGCCCAGGCGGTCGACGCCATGGACGGTGTGAACGTTGCGGTGAACTGCGCCGGGATTGCCTATGGTATCAAAACTGTGGGCCGCGATGGCCCACACCCGCTGGACGCGTTCCAGCGTACCATAGACATCAATCTGGTCGGCACGTTCAACGTCGCGCGTCTGGCCGCAGCCGAGATCGCCAAGGCCGATCCCGAGGCAGATGGCGCGCGCGGCGTGATCATCAACACCGCCTCAATCGCCGCTTTTGACGGCCAGAAAGGCCAAGCGGCTTATGCGGCCTCAAAAGGCGGTGTGGTGGGCATGACCCTGCCCATGGCCCGCGATCTGGCCTCGACCGGTATCCGCGTCATGACAATCGCACCCGGCATCTTCATGACCCCAATGCTGGCGGGCCTGCCCGAAGAGGTGCAACAACAACTGGCCGCCGACGTACCCAACCCCGCCCGTCTGGGTGATCCAAAGGAATACGCCCGCCTGGCCGGTTTTATCGTCGAAATGGGTTACCTTAACGGAGAGGTCATCCGCATCGACGGCGCCCTGCGGATGCGGTAACGCTTGCCCATGACCGAGCGTGAGAAAATGGAAGCGGGCGACTGGTATTGTTGCCTTGATCCCGAGCTGAATGCACTGCGCGAAAACGCGCGGCGGGCTTTGCATGCGCATAATACGAGCCATCCGGACAGTCGCGGTGCCATGTCATCCGAGCTTCGAAACTTGTTGGGCGATGCAGGTCAGGAGCACCGGATCGAAGCTCCGTTTCACTGCGTCTACGGCTTCAACATACATCTTGGGAGCCGGGTGTATTTCAACACCGGCTGCGTCATCCTGGATACGGCGCGCGTTCAGATCGGTGATGACTGTATGTTTGGCCCCCAAGTGCAGATCTATTGCGCGCAACATGCCAAAGACCCGGTAGAGCGCGCACGTGGTCTGGAATATGCCCGCCCGGTTCGTATCGGAAAAAACGTCTGGGTTGGCGGCGGGGCGATCATCCTTCCCGGTGTTACTATCGGTGATAACGCCATTATTGGTGCGGGCGCCGTGGTCACCAAACCGGTGGCAGCAGACGAAACGGTTGTGGGAAACCCTGCCCGTCCGATTGCACAAGACCGTTAGGTCAGGCCCCTTCAGCCTTTTCTTCCAACAGCAGCCATTCTTCCTCGGCGGCGGAGAGCTTTTGCTGACGCTCCACCAAGGCTTCGGTTGCCTTTTGAAACTTGACCGGTTCGCGGGTGAAAAGCTCGGGGTCGGCCATCAGCTCTTCCAGCTTGGCGATCTCGGCCTCAAGCCGGGCGATCTCGGCGGGCAGTTTGTCCAAGCGATGTTTTTCCGAAAAAGACAGGCCCGGTTTCGGCTTGGCCTCGGCCTTAGGCTTTGGTTTGGCGGCTTTGGGCTTGTCTTCCTTCTTGGGGGCAAGCTCGCCGCGTTGGGCCAGATAGTCCGACCATCCGCCCGCATAGGCGGTGGCGCGCCCGTTGCCTTCCATCGCAACAGTGGTGGTGGCGACCCGGTCCAGAAAATCACGGTCGTGGCTAACCAGCAGGACGGTGCCGTCATAGCCATCCAGCAGCTCTTGCAGAAGGTCGAGCGTTTCCACATCCAGATCGTTGGTCGGTTCGTCCAACACCAGAAGATTCGAGCTTTTGGCCATCAGCTTGGCCAACAGCAAGCGCGCCTTTTCTCCGCCGGACAGGGATTTGACCGCCGCGCGGGCCTGCCGTTCGTCGAACAGAAACTCTTTGAGGTAGCCCACCACATGTTTGGGCTGGCCGCCCACCATCACTTGATCGGCCTTGCCTGAAACCCGCATTTCGGGGTCGCCTGTCAGGCTGTCCCAGAGGCTCATCTCGGGGTCCAACTGCGCGCGGGTCTGGTCGAACATGGCGACCTCTAGGTTGGTGCCCAGGGTCACGGTACCTTCATCCGGCTGTTCCTGCCCCAGCAACATCTTCAGCAGCGTTGTCTTGCCCACACCGTTGGGGCCAACAAAGGCCACGCGGTCGCCGCGCTGCACCAGCAGATCGAAATTGCGCAGGATAGCTGTGTCGCCAAAGCTTTTGGTCAGCCCTTTCGCCTCAATCACCTTACGGCCGGATTTTGGCCCCGCCTCCAGTGTCATGGCGGCCGAGCCCTGGCGTTTGATCTGCGCGGCCTTTTCGGCCCGCAAGGCCTGCAAGGCGCGCACCCGGCCCTGATTGCGTTTGCGTCGGGCGCTGATGCCTTCCACAGCCCATTTCGCCTCGGACTTGATCAGCCGGTTCAGCTTGTGGCGCTGCTGGTCTTCTTCCTCCCAGATCTTGTCGCGCCAGGCCTCGAACGCATCAAACCCCTGTTCTTGCCGTCGCACCATGCCGCGATCGATCCACAGCGTCGCGCGGGTCAAAGCGCGCAGAAAAGCACGGTCATGCGAGATCAAGACAAAGGCCGCGCGGGTTGCCCCCAACTCACGTTCAAGCCAGGCAATCGCCTCGATATCCAAGTGGTTGGTCGGCTCGTCCAGCAACATTAAGTCGGGCGCTTCGGCCATCAGCTTGGCCAGCGCCGCGCGCCGGCGTTCCCCGCCCGAGGCCGTCTCAACCGCGCGCGAGGGATCGAACTTGAGCCCCTCGCCCGCGCGTTCAACCTTGTAGAGCTCACCTGGCTCCAACCCGCTTGCCGCATAATCCCCCAGCGTGGCAAACCCCGCCATGGTGGGATCTTGCTCCATATAGCCCACAGATTTCCCCGGAGGCACAGTAATGTCGCCCTGATCCGCCTCGACCAGGCCTGCCATCACTTTCATCAGGGTGGATTTGCCCGACCCGTTCCGTCCCACAAGCGCGACACGATCACCGGGCTGAACCACCAGATCAAGCTCGGAAAACACCGGATCACCCCCAAAGGTCAGGGAAATGCCGGACATCTGCAACAAAGGAATTCTCGCCATGCCCGCCAGCTAAACCGGTGGGCAGAAAGCGTCAACGCCCCTGTTTCACCTTTTCAGAAATACTCAAATTAACCGACCACGGTCCGCAGCAAACGTTTGCGAGTTGCGGGGATCGCGCCGATTTCCAACCCGGTGAAGACGTGCAGCGTGTTCAAGTGCCGATCCACCACCGCATGATCGCTGACCCATCCGCCCATCATCAGATAGGTGCGCAGCAAGGGCGGCATCCGCTGCATCGCCTTTTTGGCATCGGGCTTGCGCCGCAGACGGGTCGCAAAGCGGAACACATCGGGCGCCTTGATCCGGGGTAACCAGCGCTTTGGGGCCAGGTGTCGGTGTTTCAGCATCGCAAAGGCATCCAGATATTGCGCGGTTTCCGTCCCGGCAAAAGAGGAACAGCCAAACAGCATCTCGATCCCGTTTTGATCCACATAGGCGGTCATTGCCCCCCAGGCGACCCGCAGAATATCCGGGTCAGTTTTGCCGGGATGCACGCAAAAGCGACCCATCTCGACCATGCGCCCCTCAAAGCTGTGCAAGGCCGATAGATCATAGAACTGTGCGGAATAGCCGGCGCCGATCTCGGCCCCGTTTTGCATGGTCAACAGGCGGAAACAGCACACCAGTTGATCCTCGGCACGGCGATCTTCGATCAGGACATGCGCGCAAAGATCGTCAAACCGGTCTTGATCAAGCTGCGCCGTATCAAAGGCACGGGTTCTGAGCCTGCAGGCCGCATCCAGATCCGCGGTCGTCTCTGCCAGACGCGCTCGGTACCGTCCTTTGTTCAGCAACACTGCTCTGGCCATGGCGGCACGTTCCACATTTATCGACTAAGACTTCGTCTGCTCCGTAGCACAGAGCATATGACTTTCCGGTGACGGAAACAGCAGATTTGAACTCTTATTGGTTAATGCCCGGGATATTGGCCGGGTTGAAGTTACCGATATTGCCCAGCAATTGACGCAGGAAGCCTTTGTCTTCCACGTTCGAATCCGTCACGCGACGCTCAAGCACGATGACATAGCCATCCTCAAGCCCGAACCGCTCGATATTGCTGACCACGCCGCGCTGATCAAAACTGACGGCCACCAACTCGCGCGAGACAACTTTGGGCCGACGCGCGCCCGACTTGCGAACACGGGAGGCCACGTAATAGAACCCGGAATCCCGCAAAACACCCGAGGAACTAGGTGCGCCGACGGTCTCCAATACGGTTTCGCGGGTATCGACCCCGACTTTGATTTGCGCCAAATCTTCGGGGGGTGGCACATAGCCGTGATTCTTGAAGACGGGGGAACATGCAACAACGGCCAGGAGCGCGCCGAATGCCAGCGATTTGAACGCCAGGTTCTTGTTGTTCGACACGTTGATCATCTTCACCCTCTTGCCTTGGCACCGTGCGGCTTCTATCCGATTACAGAAACCGGTGCTTTGGTTCAACACAGGAAAGGGTCACGAATGGCCGATCATACAGCTCTGCGCGTCGCGGACCTGCCGCAAAACGTGCCGACGGCGTTCGAACTGCGCCCCAGCGGCGATGCGTTGGACGTTCTCAAAGACGATCTTGGGCTGCTGGGTTTGCGCAAGGTTTCCTTCATCGGCCAAATCGAATCCCAAGGCAAACGCGACTGGAAGCTGACCGGCAAGCTTGGCGCCACTGTCATTCAGCCCTGCGTCGTCACGCTTGACCCCGTGACAACGCGGATCGAAACCTCGGTACGTCGGATTTATTTGGCCGACTGGTCCGATCCGGACGAGCCGGAATTCGAAATGCCCGAAGATGACGAGACCGAAGCTCTTGCGGCCGAGATCGACCCCGCATTGGTGCTGTCCGAGGCCTTGTCGCTAGCCTTACCGCAATATCCGCGCAAACCCGACGCGCAGTTGCAACACAGCAATTACACCGAGCCGGGCAAAGAAGCGATGACAGATGATGATGCCAAACCCTTTGCCGGGTTGGCGGAACTGCGCGATGCGCTGAAAAAAGACGAGTGACAGGGCCATGTTTTCCTGTCATAGCAAGCCGTCAGAAAAATCGCTTGAACATGTCGAGAATCGCAGTATTTTCGCGCGCTCATCCGAATTTGGGTTGGACATTGCGAGGCTTGCGGCCTAAACGCGCGTCACACCACGAGAAAACGAAGAATGTAACCCGGGTCAGCAGCGAATCTGCGGCCCCCAGTCAGACAAAGGTTGAGACCATGGCCGTCCAACAGAACAAAGTTTCCAAGTCGCGTCGCAACAACCGCCGCGCACACGACGCTCTGGTTGCTGCAAACCCGAACGAATGCCCGAACTGTGGCGAGCTGAAACGCCCCCACCACGTTTGCGCATCTTGCGGCCATTATGACGATCGTGAAGTTGTCGCACAGGCCGACGAAATCGATCTGGATGAAGACGCGGCATAAACCTGATCGAACGCAGGCGAACGCATGACGGATCAGCCCACGCCAAGCGACCGGATCATCATCTCGGTTGACGCCATGGGCGGAGATTCAGGCCCCGCCGTAGTGGTTGCGGGTATTGCCAAGTCTGCGGACAAGAATCCCAAGATCGGGTTCATCCTGCACGGTCAGGAATCCGAGTTGAGAAAACTGGTTGCCAAACGGCGCGTCCTTGAGGGGCGCGTCGTTTTTCGTGATTGCCCTGATGTGGTCACGATGGAGGACCGGCCCAGCCAGGTGGTGCGCAACGGCAAGCAGACCTCGATGTGGTCCGCGCTGGAATCGGTGCGCGCAGGTGAAGCGCATGGTGCAGTGTCTTGCGGCAATACCGGCGCATTGATGGCATTGTCGATGATCCGGCTTCGCAAACTGCCGGGGGTGAACCGCCCTGCCATCGCGATTCTGTGGCCCTCGCGCAACCCTCAGGGGTTCAACGTGATGCTCGATGTGGGCGCCGATGTGCGCGCCGACGCAAAGGATCTGCTTCAATATGCCCTGATGGGCGCCTCTTACGCGCGCAATGGGATGGCGCTGACCCGCCCTCGGATCGGTCTTTTGAATGTCGGCACCGAAGAACACAAAGGCCGCGCCGAGCTGAAAGAAGCCCACGCGCTGATCGCCGATTTTGCGGAACAGGCAAACTTCGATTTTGTCGGTTTTGTCGAAGGCAGCGACATCCCCGGCGATACGGCAGATGTCATTGTCACCGATGGGTTTACCGGCAATGTGGCCATCAAAACAGGTGAGGGTACAGCCAGCCTGATTGGCGATCTTCTGCGTCAGGCGTTCAAGTTTTCTCCGCTGTCGCGACTGGCCTCGGTTCTGGCGATCACCTCGCTAAACCGACTGAAAAAGCGTATCGACCCACGCCGCGTGAATGGGGGCGTGTTTCTGGGGCTGAACGGCACGGTAATCAAATCCCACGGCGGTGCCGACGCCACCGGTGTGTCCGCTGCGGTAAAGCTGGCCTTTACCCTGGCCGAATCAGGCTTTTCGGAAAAGTTGGCGGCACGGGTTGCATCTACAGCCGCCCTTGCACAAGATGCCGCGCAAGCTGCGCCGCAGCAATCGCAATAAGAATAAAAGGGCAGTACCCAAAGCATGGCAAGCCGTTCAGTTGTTGTAGGTGTCGGGCATTATCTACCCAAACGCGTCGTACCAAATGCAGAGTTCGAAAAGACGCTGGATACGACGGATGAATGGATCCGGACCCGCTCGGGTATTGAACGCCGCCATTTTGCTGCCGAAGACGAAACGACCTCCGATCTGGCCACCAACGCCGCCGAAGCGGCTCTGGCAGATGCCAATCTGACCGCAGACGAGATCGACGCGATCATTCTCGCCACGTCAACCGCTGACCTGACGTTCCCCTCAGCTGCAACAATGGTACAGGCACGGCTGGGCATGACCCGCGGGTTTGCCTTTGACGTGCAGGCGGTTTGCGCGGGATTCGTTTTTGCCTTGGCCAATGCCAATGCTCTGATCCTGTCTGGGCAGGCCAAACGCGTGTTGGTGATCGGGGCCGAGACGTTTTCGCGGATTATGGACTGGTCCGACCGGTCGACCTGCGTTTTGTTCGGCGATGGTGCTGGCGCCCTGATACTGGAACAGCAGGAAGGCACCGGAACCTCGGACGATCGCGGCATTCTTTCAACCGATCTGAACTCGGACGGGCGCTACCGCGAATTGCTTTACGTCGACGGCGGCGTGTCGACCAATACAACCGGTCATTTGCGGATGCAGGGCAACCAAGTCTTCCGCCATGCCGTTGAAAAACTTGCGAAAACTGCGGAAACTGCGTTAGAGCGCGCTGGTTTGAACAACGCGGATGTCGATTGGGTTGTGCCCCATCAGGCCAATATTCGCATCATACAGGGCACCGCCCGAAAGCTGGATCTGCCAATGGATCGAGTGGTCGTCACCGTGCAGGATCACGGCAATACCTCGGCCGCATCGATCCCATTGGCGATGTCTGTGGGCAAGCAGCGCGGTCAGATCAAACCCGGTGATCTGATCGTGACCGAAGCTATTGGCGGTGGTCTGGCCTGGGGCGCTGTTGCGCTGCGGTGGTAACCGGCACAATCCGGCTTACACACACAGCCGCAATTCATTGATATTGACAGCGAAATTGCCGCCGCCCTATGCTCGGTCATCAACAGGGGATTAGGCATGAGCGACAAAACACTCACTCGTATGGATCTAAGCGAGGCTGTCTTTCGTGAGGTGGGCCTTTCACGCAATGAAAGCGCACAGCTTGTGGAAAGCGTCCTGAACCATATGTCAGATGCGCTGGTTCGTGGGGAACAGGTGAAGATCTCGTCCTTTGGCACGTTCAGCGTTCGGGACAAGACCGCTCGTATCGGCCGCAATCCCAAAACCGGTGAAGAGGTGCCAATCCAGCCCCGCCGCGTTCTGACCTTCCGCCCGTCGCATCTGATGAAAGATCGCGTCGCTGCCGGGAACCGCAAGTAAAACCCGAGGCATCCAAGCATGAGCAAGTCCCCCGACGCGTTCCGCACGATCAGCGAAGTTGCGGATTGGCTCGGAGTTCAGGCCCATGTTCTGCGCTTCTGGGAAAGCAAATTTACCCAGGTCAAACCGGTGAAACGTGCGGGTGGCAGACGATATTACCGCCCCAATGACATGCGCCTGCTGGGCGGTATCAAAAAGCTGCTGCACGAGGACGGGATCACCATCAAGGGGGCTCAGCGTATCCTGCGCGAACAGGGTGTGGCCCATGTTGCAGCTCTGTCGCCACCGCTTGATGAAGGCTCTGAGGGACCAGCAGAGGTGATTGAGGCCAAGGTGGTTTCCATGCCCACGCCACAACCTGTTGCCCCCGTTGAACAATTCAAGATGGACCTGGCCCCCGACGCTGAGCCCGCCCCAGCCCCATTGGCAGAGCCTGCCGCGTCTTCAGAGCCACCGGTTCAATCCCAACAGCCTACATCGCCAGAACCGGCTAAGCCGTCTGTCGACCCCGATATCATGCCCAGCACCGAGATTGACGAAGCGCCCCTGATGGGCGGCATCGCGTCTCAGGCCTGGAACGTGCAAGAGTTTGACCCGCAGCTTTTGCGCAATATCGCCCCGATTGCCAAAGACCTACGGGCCTGGCTCGACCGGGTCGAAACCCGAATTGCGGGATAAGCAAAAAGGCGATGATTTCCTCTTGCCCCTGTCGGGAAAGTCTTTATGAACACTCCAACGTCGGGCTATGGCGCAGCCTGGTAGCGCGTCCGTCTGGGGGACGGAAGGTCGCAGGTTCGAGTCCTGCTAGCCCGACCAAATCACACCGACGTATATGGCACATTCGCCAGATCCCGCTCTGGCACCAGGGGGGATCGAAATGACAGGTGTTTGCCCGAACCAGCAGATCGAAGCGATGATCGCGCGGGGCGAGATTTCAGCCAGCCCGGACGTACTGCCAGCGCAGGTGCAACCCGCCAGCCTGGATTTGCGCCTTGGAACAGTAGCTTACCGGGTGCGCGCGTCCTTTCTGGCTGGTGAAAACCGCACCGTCGCCGACCGCCTGCAAGAATTCGAGATGCACCAGATCGATATCACGGACGGTGCTGTTCTGGAAAAAGGCTGCGTTTATCTGGTGCCGTTGATGGAATCGCTGGCCCTGCCGCAAGACATGACCGCTGTGGCCAATGCCAAAAGCTCGACCGGGCGGCTGGACCTGCTGACGCGGACAATCACCGATGGCGGCACCGAATTTGACCGCGTTCCCGCAGGCTATACCGGCCCGCTTTATGCCGAGATCTGCCCCCGCTCCTTCTCGGTTCTGGTGCGCCCCGGCATGCGCCTGAACCAGATCCGATTCCGTCAGGGTCAGGCGGTTCTGAGTGACGCAGAGTTGACCGCCCTGCACAATGCCTCACCGCTGGTGGATGGCCCCGCCGTCATTCAAGACGGGCTGGGGTTCTCGGTTGATCTGCAATTGCCAGACACAGATCTGGTCGGCTATCGCGCCAAGCCCCATACCGGGGTAATCGATCTGGACCGGATCGGAGAATACGACCCGCAGGATTATTGGGAAGAGGTACGCACCAAAGAGGGGCGAATCATCCTCGACCCCGGCGCATTCTACATACTGGTCAGCCGCGAGGCGGTGCATATCCCACCGCTTTATGCCGCTGAAATGGCCCCTTATCTGGCAATGGTCGGCGAATTCCGTGTGCATTATGCCGGGTTCTTTGATCCCGGCTTTGGTCATGCGGCCGCCGGAGGCGCCGGATCACGCGGCGTGCTGGAAGTGCGCTGCCATGAGGCACCCTTTGTGCTGGAGCACGGCCAGGTTGTAGGGCGGCTGGTCTATGAGAAAATGGCCGAGATGCCAACGCAGCTTTATGGTGCTGGCATCGCGTCAAATTATCAGGGACAGGGGTTGAAACTGTCCAAGCATTTCAAACCGGCAAACTAGAACTTCATGAACCGACGCATCTGTCGGCTCATGCGCTGCGCCTGTTTCATATTCTGTTTGGTCCGCTGGCTTTTCTGCTGCATCTCGCGTTCAACCTCGGGGCTGGCCGGCCTGTCCAGGCTGTCGGGTTTGCGCGACATCCTGCTGGCCATGTCAAAGCCCTTATCCACCCCTTTGGACACAAGACGGCGCACCACCTGTCGCACGATCATGTCTATGATCCGGTTGGCGTTCATTGTTCTTCTCCATTGCCTCGCGGCCAATATAGCCGATTGCCACGGCAGAAAAAGAGCGCGGTGATCACTCTTCTTCGAACATTTCGCTCTGGTCGTCGTCTTCGATTTCCTCACGCCCCTCGCCCAACGGCATAGCACCGGGCGGTGGACGGTTTTCCAGTAGCCCTGCGGCGCGCAATTCCTTGAGGCCCGGCAAGTCGCGGGCGTTTTCCAACCCGAAATGATCCAGAAACTGCGGCGTCACCACGAAGGTGACCGGACGGCCCGGTGTCATGCGCCTGCGGCCCAGCCGGATCCACTCCATTTCAAGCAGTTGATCAATCGTCCCGCGTGAGACGGAAACGCCTCGGATCTCTTCGATCTCGGCCCGGGTACAGGGTTGATGATAGGCGACAATCGCCAGCGTTTCGATCGCGGCCCGGCTCAGCTTGCGAGTCTCAACCGTTTCCTTTTGCATCAGAAAGCCCAGATCGGGTGCAGTGCGGATCGCCCAGGCATCCCCCACCTGCACCACGCGCACCCCGCGCCCTTCATAACGTTTTTGCAGCATTTCAACCGCTTGCGCGGCATTGCTGCCATGGGGCATCCGCGCTTCGAGATCGGCCAGAGTGACTGGCTCGGCGCTGGCGAACAGCACCGCCTCGACCATACGTTCCTGTTCAGCCATGGGAGGGGCTTCGAACAGGGTGCCGGTCTCTTCGGGGGCGTCAGTCACGTGTCTGTCCTCTTGCGCAATTGGATCGGAGCAAACGTATCGCTTTGCTTCATCTCCATATGTCCTTCTTTCACCAGCTCAAGTGAAGCGGCGAATGTGGCCGCCGTGGCCGATCTGCGGCGAACCGGATCGGCATCCCAGCCCTCGGGCAAATAAGTCTCCATATCCGTCCAGGTACCGGCAAAGCCAATCAAGGGGCGCATCCGTTCCAGGGCCTGTTCCATCGTGAACACGGCATCACGGTCCATGACAAACGGACGGAACTCATCGCGGGTGCGGATACGGGCATAGCCCTGCATCAGGTCCAGCAACGTGGCGGAATAGGTAACGGTGCGGATGCGGGTGACATCTTCGCCCTGCCCGCGTTTGAAGAAATCACGACCCAGTTGGTCGCGGGCCATCAGCCGCGCGGCAGCATCGCGCATGGCTTGCAACCGTTCCAACTGAAACGCCAGATGCGCGGCCAGTTCCTCGCCCGAGGGTCCTTCGTCATCGGGATCAGGCGGCAGAAGCAAGCGCGATTTCAGGAACGCCAGCCAAGCGGCCATCACCAGGTAGTCAGCGGCCAATTCAATGCGCAGCGCCCGCGCCTTTTCGACAAAAGCCAGATATTGCTGCGCCAGCGCCAGAACCGAGATTTTACGCAGGTCGACCTTTTGGGTGCGCGACAGGGTCAGCAGCACGTCCAACGGGCCTTCAAACCCGTCTACATCAACGATCAGCGCTTCTGCGGCCAGCCGATCGGCGACCGAGACCGGGTCTTCGCTGAAAAGGTTATCGTTCATATACCTGCCCGCCCATTAGGGCAGATAGTTCCGCCTCAGCGGCGTCGATGTCAAGTTCCTGCGGCGGTTTACGCATGGCCAGCGCCCGCTCGGCCCGGCTTTGGGCCGCTTGGGTCATTTCGCCTGCGGCCTGCAACACCTCAACACGTTCGTCAAAGCTGCCATTGCAGTGCAGAACGACGTCGCAACCAGCATCCAGGGATTGCCGCGACAGATCGGCCAAGGATCCGCTGAGCGCTTTCATCGAGATATCGTCGGTCATGATCAACCCGTCAAATCCAATCTCGTCACGGATCAGGCGGATCATGGCAGCTGAGATTGTGGCGGGTTGCGGATCGATGCGGTCATAAACCAGATGCGCTGTCATGCCCAATGGCAGGTCGTTCAGCGCGTGGAACGGTGCGAAATCCTGTGACTTGAGGTCCTCAAGACCCAAATCCACATGTGGCAGGTCATAATGGCTGTCGAGCGTGGCGCGCCCGTGGCCGGGGATGTGTTTCAGAACAGGCAGCACACCGCCGTCCAGATGGCCCTGTGCCACGGCGCGGCCAATGCGGGAAATCACTTTTGGGTCAGTGCCATAGCACCGGTTCTTCAGAAATTCGTGTGTCTCATCCCGCGCCACATCGACCATGGGCGCGCAGTTGCTGTCGATGCCAAGCTCAAACAGCTCGCGCGCGATCAGGCGATAGCGCAGATACATGGCGCGTTCGGCCTGATCACCGGCTGCACTGGCGTGGTCCAAAGGGGGTAGCCATTCGCGCGCCAGCGGCGCGCGCAGACGTTGGACGCGGCCCCCTTCCTGATCGATCGTGATGGGACAGTTGCGCCCTACGGCCTCGCGGAAATCATCGCACAAGGCCCGCACCTGATCGGAGCTTTCGATGTTGCGCGCAAACAGAATAAACCCGAACGGGTTCATATCTCGAAACAGGGCGGTCTCTTCGGAACTCAGTCGAAGCCCTTCGGCATCGGTGATCGCGGCGCCAAAGTTCACCGGACGCTGACCGGAATACAGTCAGCCCCTTGTGCAACCAACGCGGCGCAGAACTGGCGCGAGTCGCTTAGGTCATCAAACCCCATGACGCGCAGGCGATAGAACGTCCTCCCACCACTTGAGGTTTTCTGGATAACGCGTTGTTTTCCATTCATGAATTCACCAAACCGACTGTTCAGGCGATCCCATTCGGCCTGCGCCACATCGACACTTTCATAAGCCCCAACCTGCGCCAGACGCGTGCCCTTGGCCAGAGTATTTGGATCCACATCCAGACCTACGGCCGCTTTGACCGCTGCGTTAATGGCGTCTTCAGTGGCGCTACTGGTGGTGGCTCGGCGCGAGATTACGCGTGCAGGTCGCGTCTGTGGGCGCAGCGACCGGCGCACGCCCGGCAGCGCGGCCAATTCCGGGTCTGGCAATTGGGCGGCAAGATCCGCGGGATCGATGGCAGGTTCGTCTTCGGGTGTCGCCAGCGAGGCCAGTTGAAGGCCCGGAATCTCGACCGGTTCGGTGATGGTCAGGCCTTCGGCTTCGGCGACGGCACCGTCTACTGCGGCTTGCCGTATGTCATCCGCCAACCGCGCCTTGGCCTCTTCCAGTTCTTTTTCGGTTTCTGCGGCCTGCAGCTGCCCCATCGGCGCGTCTTCGTCGCTGAGCGACACCGGTTTGGGGGCAAGGATCAGGCGATCAGCAGGGGCTGCGGCTGACCCGACGGCCGCCACAGTGTTTACGGCCAGACCCTGATGATCTGCTGGCGTTCCGCCCGGATTTTCAGGCTGTATGCGCATCGGCCCTTCGGCGGCGCGCACCACAGGAACACCGCTGACATCGCGCACGATCAGTTGATAGCCCCAAACCACGACACCGGCGACCAGGGCCAGCGACGCGGTGGCGCCCAGGAAATTCACGATACGGCTGAACCCGCCACCCCGCGGTGCCGGATCGCGATAATCGCCTTCAGAATAACCGTAATCTTCTTCGGGATGCGCCTGGTTTCTGAAATGCGCCCGCTCGGGGACTTGATGCCCCGAGTAATCATAACTCGCCATATCCGCCTCACTGCCCTGCTGCACCCTCAAAAGGGCGCGCGGGTCATTTCTTGCCTACCTCGATCCGGCGGTTCGGGCGAAATTTGCTATCGCATCTCCTGCGCCGGGGTGACGCCAAGAATACCCAAGCCCGCCGAAATCACAACAGAAACGGCACGGGCCAAAGCAATTTTCGACTGGCTTGTGGCAACATCGCCATCTTGGATGAACCGCAGTTGGGTCTCGTCATTGCCCTTGTTCCAGAGCGCATGAAAATCCCCGGCAAGTTCATAGAGATAGAATGCCACCCGATGAGGTTCGTTGGTGCGCGCAGCGATCTCGACCAGACGCGGCCATTCGGCCAGCTTCTTGGCCACGGTCAGCTCGGATGCATGGTCGTTCCGGCTTAGATCAGCGGCAGCCAGAGTAGCATCATCCGCCGCGATCCCGGCCTCAGCCGCTTTCCGCAGCACGCTCATGACCCGGGCATGGGCATATTGCACGTAGAACACCGGGTTCTCGCGGCTCTGCTCCAGCACCTTGTCGAAATCGAAATCCAGAGGCGCGTCGTTCTTACGGGTCAGCATCACGAACCGGGTCACATCCGGGCCCACCTGATCGACCACATCGCGCAGAGTGACGAAATTCCCTGCCCGTTTCGACATCTTGAAGGGCTCACCGTTTTTCCACAGCTTCACCAGCTGCGTCAGTTTGATATCCAACGGCACCTTGCCATCCGACAGCGCCGACACCGCCGCTTTCATCCGTTTGACATAGCCGCCGTGATCTGCACCCAGAACATCGATCAGCGCGTCAAAGCCCCGGTTTATCTTGTCGTAGTGATAGGCGATATCGGGGGCAAAATAGGTCCAGCTGCCATCCGACTTCTTGATCGGGCGGTCGACATCGTCGCCATGCTCGGTCGACTTGAACAGCGTCTGCTCACGTGGCTCCCAATCTTCGGGCTTTTTGCCTTTCGGCGGTTCCAGAACGCCGTCATAGATCAGGCCTTTGTCAGTCAGAGATTGCAGCGCGGATTCAATCCGCCCCGTGCCATAGAGCGATTTTTCCGAGAAAAACACGTCCATCTCGACACCCAGCGCCTTCAGGTCAGCGCGGATCAGGTCCATCATCGCGTCGGTGGCGAAATTGCGCAGCTCTTCCAGCCAGTCGCTTTCCGGCTTGTCGATCAGGCTGTCGCCATATTTCTCTTTCAGCGCCTCACCGATCGGGATCAGGTAGTCACCGGGATACAAGCCCTCGGCAATCTCGGGGCTCAGCCCGTTGGCTTCGCGGTAGCGCTCGTAAGCCGACCGCGCCAGCACATCCACCTGCGCGCCGCCATCGTTGATATAATATTCGCGGGTGACCTCATGGCCCGAATAAGCCAGCAGGCTGGCCAGCGCATCACCAAAAACCGCGCCACGCGTATGCCCCACATGCAGCGGCCCGGTTGGGTTGGCCGAGACATATTCCACATTGACCTTCTGACCATGGCCCATGGTCGAGCGTCCAAAATCGGTGCCTTTCTCCAAGACTGCCGCGAATACACCCTGCCACACTGAGGGCGCCAACCGCAGGTTCAGGAACCCCGGTCCCGCCACTTCGGCACTGGTGATCCGATCATCCGCGGCCAGCTTACCGGCCAGTGCTTCGGCGATGTCGCGCGGCTTCATCTTGGCAGGCTTGGCCAGCACCATCGCCGCATTGGTGGCCATGTCCCCATGCGCAGCGTCGCGCGGCGGCTCAACGGCCACGTTGTCAAAGCTCAACCCCTCGGGCAGCGCGCCCTCGGACTGCATCTGCGCCAGCGCATCCAGCACCAGGCTGCGGATCTCGGAAAACAGGTTCATTTCGAATGTCCTTTTGCTTGTCGGGCGGTTTACCACGCAAAGCGCCAAGGTCAATGGACGCCTATCGTTGGTTTAGCGCTGGCGCGCCGTCACCTCGGTCATGCCCCAGACAACCGCCCCCCATGCGCTGCGCCATCGTCACCGTGCAAGCAGCCGACGCCCCAATCTGGAACCGAGGCTGTGGCCCCGCGATGATTGCGAACCCACAGACGCAAATATGACCAATGGGCAGCCCATCCAGCGGGTCCGGGCCATCATCTACATCGCGATTGAATGATCCCCGGTCAGTCGGGCGTGATCCTGCAGGGCAAACCTGTCGGTCATGCCCGCGATATAGTCAGATACGATCCGGGCGAGTGCAGTTTCATCCGCAGCGGCCTCGATATCGCCATGCCAGTGACCGGGCATCTGTTTGGGGTCGTTCAGATAGATCGGGAACAGCTCTTCGACCACTTTACTGACCTTGGCCCGTACCTCCATCACGCTGGGTGCGCGGTACATGCGGGAAAACAGAAAAGCACGGATTTGTTTGAGCTGCGCCCATAGCCCATCCGAGAACTGGATGACGGGATAGCCCAGATGCCGGATCTCTTCGACCGATTGCCCACCCGAAGCGGCGATCAACGCGCCAGACGTATCGATCACATCCGAGACCATGACCCCAAAAACCCGCCGCAAAGCCTCATGTCGGCGTCGGTAGGCATCGAGCTGCGGGTATTTGGCATCCACCTCGGCAAAACAACGGTCGATGATTGGAAGCTGTTGGATGTCCTCATCGCTGAACAGACCAGCGCGCAACCCGTCAAACAGATCGTGGTTGTTATAGGCGATGTCATCCGACAACGCCGCCACCTGCGCTTCGGCGCTGGCATGGGTGTGCAGTTCCAGATCAAACTCCTGAGTGCACGCAGCCAAGGCCCAAGGCAATTCGCCCACCACAGGGCCGTTATGCTTGGCGATGCCCTCCAGACACTCCCATGTCAGGTTACAGCCGTCAAAATCGGCATAGTGACGCTCAAGCTTGGTCACGATCCGGATGGCCTGCGCGTTGTGATCGAACCCGCCATAAGGCTGCATCAGGGCGTGCAGCGCGTCTTCGCCGGTGTGGCCAAACGGCGTGTGGCCCAAATCATGCGCCAGTGCCACGGCCTCGGTCAGTTCGGGGTTCAGCCCCAGCGCACCCGCGATGGTCCGTGCCACCTGCGCCACTTCAATCGAATGGGTCAGGCGGGTGCGATAACTGTCACCCTCATGTTCAACAAAGACCTGCGTCTTGTGCTTGAGCCGCCGAAAGGCGCTGGCATGAATGATCCGATCACGATCACGCTGAAAGCATGACCGGAAACTGCTTTCTTCCTCCGGTACAAGCCGCCCCCTTGCGCGACCTGGATCCGAGGCAAAACCCGCTATTTTCAAAGGTCTTGTCCTTGTCGCCTGTCTGTGGGTTTCATATATTGTACCTCAACCGGGAAATAAACCTTTGGAGTTCGGCATGAATCTGCCCCCAACCGTCACAGAACGCGCCTTTGATCGCCTGGCCGAGATCGGCGCCGCAGATCAGGGACAGGCCTTGCGCGTCGCAGTGGAAGGCGGTGGATGTTCCGGGTTTCAATACGAAATTGCTTTGGATGAGCCCAAAGAGGATGACCTGGTCCTGGAGGGCAAAGGCCAAAAGGTGATCGTCGATGCGATCTCGCTGCCTTTTCTGGAAAACGCGGTGATCGATTTCACCCAGGAACTGATCGGCGCGCGCTTTGTGATCGACAACCCCAATGCCACCTCGTCCTGCGGCTGCGGCACGTCGTTCTCGATGTAATTTCGCACGCACCAAGTACAGACGGCGGCTTGGGCAGCGACGCCGAATGAGATCATTTCTTGGAACAGACCCATCTGAGAGAGTGGCCTTTCTCAGCCATATGCGAACAGATTGATCGGTCCTCGCTACCCGAGCGACCAGAATACGCCAAAGGCCTTTAGACCTCAGGGGTCGTTTCCCGTTCCCGGTGCCTTGACCCGGCGTGCGCAGCCATAACGACTGTCCGGCAGTCTCGACAATCGACCAAACACAATGAAACACCCTGCTATCCGACGATTTTTGGCTTTGTGGAAAGCGTTTTCTTGATCTGCGCACCGTATCTCAGCATGATCCAAAGATGTCGGTCGATATCTACAAGTGGCTAAACGATCTCGAACTGGGTCAATACGCAGATGTTTTTGCGGAAAACGACATTGATGCGCGTGTTTTGCCCTTATTGTCCGGCGAAGACCTGAAAGAGCTTGGAGTCAGCCTCGGTCACCGCAAAATCATACTCGCAGCAATCCAGAGCCTGCAGGATCATCAAAGCGCGGCGCCTTCTATCCAAACCGCCGATGAACCGGCGCGTGAAATGCCACCGACCTCAGCTGCGGCTACTGCGAATGACAGCAATCCTTTGTCCCGAACACACGCCGCGCATAGTGCGGCTGAGAGACGTCATGTAACTGTCGTGTTTGCTGATCTTGTGGGCTCGACCGAACTTACCAACCGGTTTGATCCGGAAGACATGCGGGACTTGCTGCAGAGCTACCAGGATGCCGTAGCAGGAGCGGTAAGCCGGTATGGGGGCTATGTCGCAAAGTATCTGGGTGACGGTCTGCTGGTGTTTTTTGGCTGGCCCAGGGCCTACGAAGATCACGCCATTCGAGCGATTAAAGCGGGCCTAGATGCTGTCCGACGTGTCAGCGTGCTTAAAGCGCCAGATGGAGAATGCTTATCGGTCCGACTTGGCATCGCAAGCGGCGATGTGGTGGTCGGGGATACAGTGGGTGAAAACACCTATGAAGAAGGAGCGATGACCGGCCCGGTCGTCAATCTTGCGGCGCGGATTCAGGAACATGCCGAACCAAATTCGGTCGTGGTTTCAGTTGAAGAAACCGAAACGGCGTTGCATCGGATATTCGAGTTCGTCTCGCTTGGGCAAGTCGAACTCAAAGGGTTTGCCGAGCCGCATACTTTGTTGAAAGCTGTATCGGAACGCAGTGCGGAAAGCCGGTTTCGAGCTGTGCATCGAGAAGATGTCGACAGCGTAATGATCGGCCGGGACTACGAAAAAGGGATCCTGCTGCAATCATGGCAACGTGCTCAGAGCGGCCATGGAGAGGTCGTCCTTCTTGCCGGAGAAGCCGGGATCGGCAAATCGCGGCTGACTGAGGAATTCCTTGCTTCCGACACAGTCGTTGAACACGCTGATGTTATCAGGTTGAACTGTTCCCCCTATCTCAGCAGCAGCCCTTTTCATCCTGTTACCCAGCGAATTTCACAAGATGCCGGTGTTGAGCCGGACTTTGATGATGACCGGATCCTGCGGCATGTCCGAAAAGTACTGGAAAGCCGATCCGGGCTGGATTGGGAACAAGTTCTGCCGGTCTTTGCGGCACTGGTCGCCCCCCGCAGCGCGCTTGCGCGTACCGTTCTCGAGATGTCACCGCAGGAACAGCGCGACAAAACGATTCAAACCTTGATCCACACAGTACAGGTCAGGTCGAACGTACGACCCGTAATTCTTTGTGTCGAAGACGCGCATTGGATGGATCCGTCCACACACGCCTTGTTGGAGCGGTTTAAGTCTATTTGCACCGATCTTCCGCTCATGATCCTGATCACACATAGGCCCGGTTGGGACTTGGCGTGTGATGAAGGGGATACGCATGTTCAGACTCTTGTCCTGCGCAGGTTCGGAACGGCGCATGTCGCGAACCTGGTTGAAAGCATCACAGGCCAAAGCCCGGACGACGCTCTGATATCAACAATCATCGAAAAGACAGATGGTGTGCCTTTGTTCGTCGAAGAACTGACACGGGCAATTGTTGAGGCGGGTGAGCAAGGGCAAGTCCACATACCCTCTTCTTTGAAGGGCGCGTTGATGGCGCGGCTTGATGCCGTGTCAAATGAGGCCAAACAGATTGCACTTACGGGCTCTGTCGTTGGTCGCGAGTTTGAGCCGGGTATTCTGGCAGCGGCGATGAACCTTGACGCCTCCCATGTTAACAAATGCCTCGAAGAACTTGCGCGCACAGGTCTGATCTTTGAAAGCGGGAACAATCGCGGGCATTTTGTTTTCCGCCATGCGCTGATCCGCGATACGGCCTATCAGTCCATGCTGAGTGCGACACGCAGAAAACAACACTCAATGGTCGCACGTGCCCTCATGCAGTTGAGGCCCGCAGAGATCGAACGCCGACCGGAACTGGTTGCCCGCCACCTTTCTGAAGCTGAAGAATGGAAAGAGGCATTCGAAAAATGGAAGATTGCGACCGAAATGGCATTGGCACGATCTGCCAGCCAAGAGGCGATGACACACGCCCGGGAAACCCTCCGAGCCGCCCAAGAGCTTGGGTCTGAGGCCAAGGCAGAAAGGGTCGTGGGCCAAATTCTTGTTGGTCGCAGCCATGACAGCCTGGGCGAATTGCCGGAAGGCATCGCGATTTTGCAAGAAGCGTCGACAGCGGCCCGGGCGATCGGAAATGTCGAACTTGCTGCGGACGCGGCCAACCATTTTGCTGACTCGAGCATGATGTCGAGCAAACGGCATGGCGACGCGATCGAGCTTTGCAGAAATGCGCTGAAAGACTTGCCCCAGGATGACGAAACCCGCCGCTGCCGATTGATGAGCCAACTCGCACGCGCGTATATGTTTGTCGGCAATTTGGCCGAAGGCGCAGAATTCGGACAGAAGTCGATGGAACTGGCGGCAAAACTGGGCGACCACAAATCGCAGTTCTCGGTGATGATGATGCATTTTGGGGCCCCGTTCATCGCGCGCAAAGGAAGAGATGCGCACCGCTGGCGAGAGCACCTGGATGCAATGCACGATGTGGCCGAGCATCTTGGCAGCATCGATCAGGGGCGAGACCGAACTCTCAGTCTGTTCGTCGGGGCTGAAATGGCTGATCGCGAATTGATGGACCATTCCCTGGATCTGCTCACCGAGATTTCCGAGAAGGACAATCATCTGCAACTCTATTGGGTGCAGAAGCACGCACGCGCCATGGTTGCAATCATGGATGGTGATTTTGACCAAGCCGAAACACACGCGACCGAAGCGGTAAAGATTGGTCGCAAGACCCATGGCGAGCATGTCGAAGGCGTGTTCGGGGTTCAGATGTTTACCATCCGGCGCGAGCAAAACCGTCTTCACGAGGTGGCGCCGGTCATCAAAAAACTGATGTCAGAAAGTCCTGAAGATATCTCGTGGAAGCCCGGCTTTGGGCTGATCGCAGCCGAACTTGGGTATAAAGAACCTGCCGAGCGCATTTTGAACGAAATGGCTGAAAACAATTTCGATCTACCGCCTGACGCCATGTATTCGACCACATTGTCCTATTTGGCCGACATTTGTGTCGCTGTTGAACATCAGGATCATGCCAAGACCCTGCTCGAATTACTGGCACCTTACGAAGAGCTGACGATCACCGCGGGGGCAACAACTGTTTGTTCCGGCGCGGCAGCGCGGCGGTTGGGTAATCTGTGCACCGTTCTAAAAGATTGGGACACCGCAGAGCAGTTGTTGTGCAAGGCCATCGAAATTGACACGCGCATGAAGTGCCCGCCCTGGATAGCGCATAGCAAAGCAGCGTATGCCAAGGCTTTGAGACGCCGGGGCCGCCCAAACGATGTTGAACAGGCTTTTCAACTGGAAGGGGAAGCGTTGGAAATTTCGCAAAAATTGAGTATGGTTTCCCTCAGGTCAAAGCTCGAAGGAGTAGCGAGTTAACATACGAAAAACAATCTGGGGGACCGTATGCCAAGGTATATAATTGAAAGAAACTTTGCCGAACAATTGAACATCACCGATGATGCCAAGATCCACATCAAAGAGATTAATGACGAGGTTGGTGTTGAGTGGATTTTCTCGTTTCTGAGCGCTGACAAACGTAAGACATACTGTTTGTATGAGGCCCCAGATGAAGAAAGCCTGAGAAAGGCGGCCGAGCGTCTGAATATCCCAGCCGATGTAATAACGCCAGTGGATCGGATTGATCCCGCGATTTTTGCCTGACCTTGGGTTTCGTCCAAGTTCCAAGACCCCTTTTCGTTCGATTCATCTGAACGGAAAACAATCATAAGAGGCAGACCTGCAAGAAGCCCTACCTAACAATAGGGAGGCCAAAACATGTTTGACCTAATAACACTCGACGGAAATAAGACACGTGTGAGTCAAGAGGCTTTGGACGCGCTTGATTCATCCCTTCGTGGCGGTGTGTATCAACGAGGTTCGGCAGAATACGAAGACGCTCGAACAACGTGGAACAGCATGTTCGAACGCTACCCCGGCTTTGTGGTCCGCGCCTTTGGCGCAAGCGACGTACAGAAAGCCGTGAATTTTGTACGCGATGCTGGCCTCGTTATGTCGGTTCGCTCGGGTGGGCATCAGATAGCAGGACACGCAGTTGCAGACGATGCGGTGATGCTTGACCTGTCGCAGATGCGCTCGGTCCATGTTGATCCGGTGAACAAGACAGCGCGGGTGGCACCCGGAGCGCTGCTCGGCGATGTTGATCGCGAAACGCAAGCGCATGGGCTTCTTGTCCCGACCGGGATCAATTCGACCACGGGTATTGCCGGTTTGACGCTGGGTGGTGGGTTTGGATGGACCACACGCAAATTCGGCATGACAATCGACAACCTGATCTCTGCAGAAGTCGTGACTGCCGAAGGTACAATTGTCACCGCATCAGCCACGAGCCACCCGGATCTGTTCTGGGCCATTCGGGGTGGTGGTGGAAACTTCGGAGTTGTCACCTCTTTCGAGTTTCAGTTGCACGAGCTTGGACCCGACGTCTTGTCAGGCCTGATTGTGCATCCGGTTCAAAAGGCCCCCGAACTGTTTGCGGAATATGCTGTAATTGCAGACACATCGCCTGACGAACTCACCGTGTGGAGCGTGATGCGCAAAGCGCCCCCTCTGCCTTTCCTGCCCGAGGAATGGCATGGGCGGGAAGTCCTGATCTTCGCCGCCTGCTATAGCGGACCAATGGAAGACGGCGAAAAAGCCATGGCTTCACTGCGCGCATTGGGAGATCCGATCGCCGATGTTATTTCTCCACATAAATTCGTCGATTGGCAGGGTGCTTTTGACCCTCTTCTGACACCAGGGGCTCGCAATTATTGGAAAAGCCATGACTTCGACGCCCTGCCGTCGGACGCCATCTCGGAGCTTCTGAAAGCCATTTCCAACCTGCCTGATCCCGCCTGCGAGGTCTTCATAGCGCATGTCGGCGGAGCAATGGCGCGCGTTGATACGGGTTCAACAGCCTACCCCCAAAGATCGGCGCACTTTATCATGAATGTTCACACGCGCTGGGAAGATCCCGGCAAAGATGCCGAATGTATCGACTGGGCGCGCGATCTCTATGATAACATGCAACCGCATTCCAGCGGCAGCGCCTATGTAAACTTTATGCCCGAAGATGAAGCGGACCCAACAACCGGCGCTTACGGCGACAATGTTGACAGGCTATCCAAGATCAAAGGCAGCTACGACCCCGCCAACCTCTTTCGTGTTAACCACAACATCTTGCCTACCTAGCTGGTTACAAACGAAGGCGCTGCAACAGGTCTGAGACGCGCGCTTTTGACCATCATCAGAGATGCGCAGACATCTCGCCAGCACCGGGTAAAGCAGGCGCACTGGTCGTTCGTTATACGCTTTGAAGCTGCGGTGCCGTTTGTCATGTCGATTTGACAAACGGTATCGGTCACACAGAACTCATCACATTTGGTCCCCGGCCAATTTGGCAAATATCAAGCTCGGATGCTGCCCTATACTTGCCGTTGGTCCCTTTCTACGCGATAGGTTGCCACAGCCCATCGGAGGACCGCAGATGAAAATCGCCACGTTCAATATCAACGGCATCAAGGCGCGGATTGAAGCTCTGCCCAGATGGCTGGATGACGCGCAACCCGATGTGGTGCTGCTGCAAGAGATCAAATCGGTCGATGAAAACTTCCCGCGCGAGATCTTTGAAGAGCGGGGATACAACGTCGAAACCCATGGCCAGAAGAGTTTCAACGGCGTAGCGATCCTGTCGAAGCTGCCTCTGGAAGACGTCACACGCGGCCTGCCCGGCGATGACAGTGACGAACAGGCTCGTTGGATCGAGGCGACAGTGATCGGCAAACAGGCGCTGCGGATTTGCGGTTTGTACCTGCCCAATGGCAACCCGGCGCCGGGTCCGAAATATGATTACAAGCTTGCGTGGATGGAACGGCTCTATGCACGGGCGCTAGCACTGATCGGCTCGGAAGAGCCTGCCTTGATGGCTGGCGACTATAACATCATCCCGCAAGCGGAAGACGCCAAGCGCCCCGATGCATGGCGCGAGGACGCGTTGTTCCGGCCGGAAAGCCGGGCAGCGTTTCGCAAGATTCTGAACCTTGGGTTCACCGAAGCGTTTCGGGCCGTTACGCGCGGGCCTGAGCACTATTCCTTTTGGGACTATCAGGCGGGTGCCTGGAACCGAAATGACGGTATCAGGATCGATCATTTCCTGCTGACCCCTCAAGCCGCTGATCTGATGCGTGACTGCAAGATCGATGCGGAAATTCGCGGCCACGAAAAGCCCTCAGATCACGTGCCGGTTTGGGTTGATCTGGATCTGTAACGGCTCAGACCGTCGGATCGTAGTCATAAATCCAGTCATAGCGCCGCCCGAGTTGAGGGCCCAAAACCATCAATCCCGCTTGCGCGACAAGTCGGGCCGGGCCGCGCAGATGGAAATTGCGCGCGTTCACGCCTGCCGCCGCAACGACTTTTGTCGCGCGCGGTTTTCGGGTGGTTTCATACGCAGACAGCGCCCGCGCGATGTCGGGCTGGTTTTGAAAGGTACGCGCCAAACACCAAGCGTCCTCAAGTGCCAGACAGGCGCCTTGGGCCATGAAGGGCAATGTCGGATGTGCCGCATCGCCCAGCAGCGCAAGCCGCCCGTTTTGCCATTGCTGCGCCACAGGGCGCAGGAACAACGCCCATAGGTTCGCCTGCTCGACCCGATCCAGGATTTCACCGACCGTGCCGCCAAAATCGGCAAAGCGGGCGCGCAGGTCTTTTGGATCGCCCTCCTGCCGCCAGCCCTCGGCGCGCCAATCCGAGCGTTCTTCGACTGCGACGATATTCATCAGGTTCTGATCTCGCAGAGGATAGGTGACCACATGTCGACCTGGCCCCATCGTCAGCACCGCGCGCGGGGTGTCGTCTCGACCTCTCCAGGGGATGGTGGCGCGCCAGGCGGTCTGCCGGGTAAATCGGGGCTCTTCAGGACCATTCAGAATGGGTCGGATGCGGCTGCGGCCCCCGTCGGCAGCGATGATGCAGTCGGCCTCTATCTGTGTTCCGTTTTCAAGCTGGACATGCGCCCCGTCCGGGGTTGTCAGAACCGTTTCGACACAGACATCCAGACGAATATCGACCCCTACCCGAACGGCGCCCGCGTGCAATAGATCCAATAAATCAGCGCGGTGGTAATAGTAGGTGGGCCCAGCCTTGGGGCTTGGGATCTGACTTATCAAACGCCCATGACGATAGTCGCGCAGCTCGGTGCCAAAGGATCTCTGGCCGGCTTCGGGCGTCTCGGATACGACACCCAAAGCGCGCAGAACTGCCATTCCATTGGCAGAAATCTGTAGGCCCGCGCCAACCTCGGTCAAGGCAGGGGCCTGTTCAAGCACGGTTATATCCCCGCCTTGCTGGCGCAGAGCCAAAGCGGCGGCCAGACCACCGATCCCGCCCCCGATGACACAGAATTTCAAACCGTTGACACCCATGCCCCCGCTTTAACGCAAAAACGCCGGAGCAACAGGCCCCGGCGTTTGATTTTCTTGTTCAAAAATGCGGCGATCAATCGTCGCGATGAACCTTTTCGCGACGCTCGTGACGCTCTTGCGCTTCCAGCGTCATGGTGGCGATCGGACGCGCATCTAGACGTTTCAGCGAGATCGGATCGCCGGTCATTTCGCAATAGCCATACTCACCCTCGTCGATACGGCGCAGGGCCGACTCGATCTTGGCCACCAGCTTGCGCTGACGGTCCCGAGTGCGCAGCTCCAGCGCGCGATCAGTTTCTTCACTGGCGCGGTCTGCAACGTCGGGAATGTTACGGGTATTGTCCTGCAAACCCTCGATGGTATCGCGGCTGCCTGCAAGAAGTTCGGTTTTCCAATCCGTCAGCTTGCGACGAAAATATTCAAGCTGTCGGTCGTTCATGAACGGCTCATCTTCAGCCGGGCGGTAATCTTCCGGCAGGAAAACTTCCTGTTTCATTTTTGCTCCCTCGGTACGGGCTGAACCGTCGGTCGCGGTCGTGTCACCAGACATTCGGCACTCCCCTTCTGCGGTGCGTTTAACTGACGGCGCGAAGATTGTCACTATGCAAACGTTGCCTGTAAGCGTCGCCATGCGGCCTTGCCTAACTATGAGACATGCAACAAAAAAGCTTGTTTTCTGTGGAAATTAACGGGCTTTTTCAAGGCGCGGCCCACAACCTTTTCTGGTTGCATCGTTTCGAATCATACCGCGTAGACCTCAAACAGCTTCACATCCGCGTGAAGCTGCAACGCAGCGACCCGTCTTGCATTGCAGAACGCCCGACGGTAACCCAGAGCGGTCTGACCCGATCAGGGCTGACTGAACGTTGTCAACGAGGATCACATGACCGCACGTTTCCAGGGCACAGCCGAATATGTCGCCACCGACGATCTGACCATTGCCGTGAACGCTGCGGTCACGCTCGAGCGCCCTCTGCTGGTCAAGGGGGAACCTGGAACCGGCAAGACCGAGCTGGCCAAGCAGGTGGCCGGAGCCTTGGGTCTGGCCATGATCGAATGGAACATCAAATCGACCACCCGCGCGCAGCAGGGCCTTTATGAATATGACGCGGTCAGTCGACTGCGCGACAGCCAATTGGGCGAGGAACGCGTGCATGATGTCGCGAACTATATTCGCAAAGGCAAGCTGTGGCAGGCGTTTGAGGCGGATGAAAAGGTCGTGTTGCTGATTGATGAGATCGACAAGGCCGATATCGAGTTTCCCAATGACCTGCTGCAAGAGCTCGATAAGATGGAGTTCCATGTCTATGAGACAGGTCAGACGATCAAGGCCAAGCACCGCCCGATCGTGATCATCACCTCGAACAACGAAAAAGAACTGCCCGACGCCTTTCTGCGCCGTTGTTTCTTTCACTATATCCGCTTCCCCGATGAGCCCACGATGCGCCGCATTGTCGAGGTGCATCACCCCGGCATCAAAGATGCGCTGCTGACGACGGCTCTGACCCAATTCTATGAGATCCGCGAAACCCAGGGGCTGAAGAAAAAGCCCTCAACCTCGGAAGTGCTGGATTGGCTCAAGCTTTTGCTGGCCGAAGATCTGACACCCGAAGATCTCAAGCGCGACGGGGCCAATGCGCTGCCCAAGCTGCATGGCGCCTTGCTCAAGAACGAACAGGACGTCCATCTGTTTGAACGGCTTGCCTTTATGGCGCGCTCGCAGCGCTGAATACCGCCGCATTGTTGACGATCCGGTGATGATCGCTTGCCAAGGGTCAGGTCGGATGTCAGCATGACGACAATTCAGGGGGCGGTCCTGTCTTCTGCAGGAAAGGATGGCGCATTTGCCGAATACTCCTCTCATTCGCCCCCTTCGTGCCGAGGATCGCGAGGCCTGGTCAAAGCTGTGGCGCGCTTATCTGGCGTTTTACGAAAGCACAGTGAGTGATGAGGTCTATGACAGCACCTTTGCCCGGCTCATGGGCGAAGATCCGCAAGACTTCTCGTGCCTGGTGGCCGAATTGGACGGGCAGTTGGTCGGTCTGACACATTTCCTGTTTCATCGGCACGCGTGGAAGGTGGAAAACGTCTGTTATCTGCAGGATCTGTTCACCGCACCACAGGCCCGTGGTGCAGGTGTCGGGCGCGCATTGATCGAAGCGGTCTATGCCGAAGCCGACCGTCTGGGTGCACCTGCTGTCTATTGGCTGACGCAAGATTTCAATGAAACGGCCAGAAAACTCTATGATCGTGTCGGCAAGCTGACGCCCTTCATCAGGTATCAGCGGCCATGAGAACGGCTCTGGTTCTCATAGCGGCGGCAGCGCTTGCCGCCTGCACCACCACCCCAGCGGTGGAACAACCGACGCGGGTGCAGGCCATCGAAGCCGCCCTGCCCCCGGCGAAATCCTTTGGCGCCACTCGTCCGCAACCGGCGGCACGATCAAACGCAAATATTGCCGCCGATTTCCTGGATCTGCATTTTGCGCTGGAAAGCGGAGCGGAGTTGCCGGTTTTCACCCGGTTCGAAACCCCGATTACGGTGCGTCTGACCGGGACGGTTCCTCCAACCATGCAATCGGACCTGACCCGACTTTTGTCGCGCTTGCGCCGCGAGGCGCGTCTGGACATCACACAGATCTCGGACGGACCGGCCAGCATCACGATCGAAGGCGTCAGCCAAGAGCAGATCCAACGCACCCTGCCCCAAGCGGCCTGTTTCGTGGTGCCAAATTCAGCCAGTCTGGAAGAATACCGGCGCGACCGGCGCAAGCAGAAAAGCAACTGGACCGCGCTGCGCAGCCGCGAGAAGATCGGCATCTTCATTCCCTATGACGCCAGCCCGCAAGAAATTCGCGATTGCCTGCACGAGGAACTCGCCCAGTCGCTTGGACCTCTGAACGATCTCTATCATCTGCCGGATTCGGTGTTCAACGACGACAATTTCCACACCATCCTGACCGGGTTCGACATGCTGATCCTACGCACGGCCTATGCGCCTGAACTGCGCAGCGGCATGACGCGTGATCAGGTCGCGGCGGTTCTGCCCGGCATATTGCGCCGGTTGAACCCGCGCGGAGAAAACATACCCGCGCAACCGGTATCCGAGACCCCGCGCGAGTGGATCAAGGCCGTCCAGACCTCGCTGGGATCAACATCGGCATCTGCCCGGCGCGTGCGCGCCGCGGAACAGGCCGTTCGCATCGGCGAAGAACAAGGCTGGACCGATCACCGGCGCGCCTATCCGCACTATCTTCTGGGCCGCATGGCGCAGTTTGACGATGCCGAGCGGGCCCAATGGCACTATGCGGTGGCGCTAAAATACCTCAAGGCAACCGCCGGCACCGAAATACATCAGGCTCATGTGACGGCGCAAACCGCGTCTTACGCCTTGGCCCGAGGACGGGGCCCATCGGTGATCCCCGAATTGGACGACGCCATCGCCGTCATGCAACAAGCGGAAAATGCTGCGTTGCTGGCCACGTTGCTATTGTTAAAATCCGAAGCGCTGCGGCAATCCGGTCGCCCGGATCAGGCACGCACCGTCAGGCTGGACAGTATCGGATGGGCACGCTACGGGTTCGGTTCGGATCTTGTGGCCCGTTCCGTGTCGGATGGCATCGCTGAACAGGCCGCGCGCAACACGAACGGGTAAGGCGCATGTTGGTTGTTTTGGGAATGGCGATCTTGGGGGCCGCGCTTGGTGCAATGGCGGCACGCAAGCGCAATGGCAACAAGGCCGATATGGCGCAATATGCGGCAGGGTATGGCATCGCCTTCGCTCTGCTAGGTCTGATCCTGTCGCTGATATTGGTGAGGTTTATCGCGTAACCCCATGTTTTTAAACTTTTTCGAGAACCTTCGCAAAGCTGGTATCCCCGTTTCACAACGGGAGTACCTGACCTTTCTGGAGGGGATGAAAAAGGGTCTGGCCACATATGATGTCGAGGCGTTCTACTATCTCGCCCGCGTGTCGATGGTGAAGGATGAGCGCAATATCGACAAGTTCGACCGCGCCTTTGCCGCCAGCTTTGAAGGGCTGTCTGAGATCGGTTTCGATCAGGTGCTGGAGGCTGTGGACATCCCCTCCGACTGGCTTGAGAAGATGGCCGAAAAGCATCTGACAGCCGAAGAAAAGGCCGAGATCGAAGCCATGGGCGGCATTGACAAGCTGATGGACACGCTGCGCGAGCGTCTGAAGGAACAACAAGGCCGTCATCAGGGCGGCAATAAATGGATCGGCACCGCTGGCACCTCTCCCTTCGGGGCCTATGGCTATAATCCCGAAGGGGTGCGCATTGGCCAGAAAGAAAGCCGCCATCAGCGTGCGGTCAAAGTGTGGGACAAGCGTGAATTCAAGAACTTGGACGACACAGTTGAACTGGGCACGCGCAACATAAAGGTCGCGCTGAAGCGTCTGCGTCGATGGGCCCGTGAAGGTGCGGCGGAAGAGCTGGATCTGGACGGCACCATCCGCGCCACGGCCGAGCATGGCTATTTGGACGTCAAAACCCGCCCGGAACGCCACAACGCGGTCAAGGTACTGCTGTTTCTGGATGTGGGCGGCTCGATGGATCCGCATATCAAGGTGGTGGAAGAGCTGTTCTCAGCCGCGCGCACCGAGTTCAAACATCTGGAATATTTCTACTTCCACAATTGCCTGTATGAAGGCGTCTGGCGCGACAACCGCCGCCGGTGGTCAGAACAGACCCCCACCCATGAGGTGCTGCGCACCTATGGGCCGGATTACAAATGTATCTTCGTCGGCGATGCCTCGATGAGCCCCTACGAAATCGCCTATCCCGGTGGCGCGAACGAGCACTGGAACAAAGAGGCAGGCCAGGTTTGGCTGCAACGCGCGCGCGACCAATGGGCGTCAAACCTCTGGATCAATCCGGTGCCCGAGAAATACTGGGGCTACACCCACTCGATCAGCATGATCCAAGAGATTTTCGAGAACCGCATGGTGCCGATGACACTGGCCGGTCTCGAACAGGGTATGCGAGAGCTGACGCGGTAGCGCTCGGTTCCAATTGAGGCCTGTGTGCTTTGACGCATTAACGGACACCGCTGTAAAGGCTTGGTGTTTTCAAGCAGTTCCTCTTGCGGGGCGGTTATTTTCGATATTGAACTTCATACCGTCCAGCAACTCGTCCAAGTCCGGACGCGCTGCAGGACCATTCGAGATGTCGACCAACATCAACGTACCGTCGGGCCGAATGCCGAATGCGCCGGGTTCTGAAAATCGTTGCGATGTTTCGGCTTCGGACAGTGGATCTGACACATAGAGACCCAGCGCACGCATCTGCGCCTCGGTCATCCCGTAGCCTAAATCAAACGTCCATCCGAACTCGTCTTTGTCAGCCAGAGCTTTTTCCTTCGTGTCCGCTGACACGACCACCACATCCAAGACACTGACCCATGCGGATAGCATCGCATTCAGCTTGTTCAAAAACCGCTTGCACCGTGGACAATGGCGCCCCCGATATACAAAGAGCATGGTCCATCGGTCTTTGGGCTGACCCACTTCAATCCGGTCGCCAGATACGCTGTCGAAACTGAGATCTCCCACTGGAGCGTTCACCTTTGGTTTTTGCGACATGTCGTTTCCTTTTCATTTCATCCGGCGAACGCCTTGGTAAACTTGCGTAACAATCTGAGGATAGAGGCTTGGCATCTATAAGAAAATACTCGGCAACAGTGTTCGCCGACAAATCTTTGCAAGGAAACTCAAACCGGTATTCGAAATTTCTGTTTGCTCTTGATTAACGGACACCCATATCTAACGCATGTTGCGCCTCACCCCGATCCTTCTTGCCGTTCTCTATGGTCTGGTCATGTACCGGATTTCTGTCTGGCGCACGCACAAGGATCTGGATGCCAAGTCGACCGAACTGGCAGATCCGGTGCTAAAGCGGATGACCGACCGTCTGGCCGCAGCGCTCGAGATCGAGCGGGTGCCGGTGTACATCTATGAAATCGACCCGGTGAACGGTCTTGCTGCACCCGACGGGAGAATTTTCATCACCCGGGGGTTTTACCGGAAATTCCGTTCGGGCGAGGTTTCCGCCGAGGAGATGGCCAGCGTGATTGCGCATGAGTTGGGTCATGTGGCGCTGGGACATGCGCGGCGGCGGATGATTGATTTTTCCGGCCAGAACGCGCTGCGCACGGCGCTGATGCTGGTGTTGAACCGATTTATTCCCTTCGTAGGTGCGATGATCGCCAACGCGCTGACCGCCCTGTTGGCCTCGCGCCTGTCGCGCGGGGATGAGTATGAGGCGGATGAATATGCGGCTGCGTTGCTGACCAAGGCCGGGATCGGCATCGGGCCGCAAAAGTCGCTGTTTCACAAGCTTGAGGAGCTGACCCAGCAGCGCGCCGGTGTTGTGCCGGCCTGGCTGATGAGCCATCCCAAGACGGAGGAGCGGATTGCCGCTTTGGAGGCGCTTGAGCAGCGCTGGGGTGCGGGCGGTTAAGGCCGGGACGAGAGACCTGCCTCTCGCGTTCAGCGAGATATTTTTCTAAACCAGATGATCGGGTATCCGCTTTAAGGAGCGAGGGCTTTACCCAGTTTGGGCAGGCGTGCCTTTTTCATCAGACTGCGCCGGGTCCATTGATCCCCCGACAGACGATTGGCCTCAGTCAGGACCTTGTCGGCAAGGCTTTCAAGGCCTTCGGGGTTCACCTCCCAAAGGCTGCGCAAAAGGCTGTCGGGATCGCGACGGTCGAGCCCCTCTTCAGCCAGGATGTTGCGGGGAAAATCCTTGGCGTTCACGGTGATGACCAGATCGGCCGAGGCGGTGATCGCTGTGGCCAGAACGTGAATATCTGCGCTGTCGGGCAGCCAGAGCCGTTGTTCTGCACCCGGGTCATGGCGGTGTTCGGCCTGCGGCCACTGTGCCTGTGTCAGGGCAATTTCGGCGCGGGCCTGCGCCTCACCCTCGGGGCCCAGTTTGCGGGCGGCGCGTGCCCATTCTTCGAGGATGCGCGGGGACCAGATGGGAGTGAAATGGCCAAGCTTTGCGGCGCCCAGCAGCATCTGACGCATCACCGTGGGGTAGATAACACAGGTGTCGAGCACGGCCTTCATAGCCGATAGAACACCGCTTTGAGATACCCGCTTTCTGCCAGTTGCGGCAATTGCGGGTGATCCGGCCCGGCAAAGCCTGTGTGGATCAGTTGCGCTTGTCGCCCGGCCCGGCCAATGCCACGAGATGAGGCGTCGCGGAAGCGCGACAGGTCAGCGGCGTGGGAACAAGAGCAGAGACCCAGATAGCCACCCGGTTTGACCAGCGGCGCGGCCAGACGGGCGATGCGCTCGTAAGCGCGTAAGCCTGCGTCCAGGGCTTGTTTTGAGGGCGCAAAGGCGGGCGGGTCGCAGATCACCACGTCAAATTGCGCGCCCTCTTCGCCCAATTGGGTCAGCACGTCGAACGCGTCGCCCTGACGGGTTTGCAAGTGGTTGGCCAGCCCCGAGGCCTCGGCCCCTTGGGTCGCCAGATCGAGCGCAGCGGCAGAGCCATCGACACAAAGCGCCTGCCCGGCCCCACCGGCCAGCATCGCCAGGCCAAACCCGCCCACATGGCTGAACACATCAAGCACCTGCGCGCCGGGTTGCACCAGCCGGGCCGCAAACGCATGGTTGGGGCGCTGGTCATAGAATAGGCCGGTTTTCTGACCACCGGTGAGATCGGCCATATAGGTGGCCCCGTTCATCGGTACCGGCAGCGGGGCCTGGGGTGCTTCGCCGCGCAGGGTCTGGCTCACATCGTCCAAACCTTCCAGCCCGCGCGTGCGGCCCGAGGCGTTTTTCAGCACGACAGTCACGTCCGTGACCTTGACCAGCGCGTCGGTCAACAGATCCAGATGCGCCTCGGCCCAGGCGGCGTTGGGCTGGATCACGCAGGCCTCGTCAAAGCGGTCGATGATCACTCCGGGAAAGCCATCCGCCTCGGCATGGACCAGCCGGTAATAGGGCGCATCGAACAGGCGTTCGCGCAGTTCAAGCGCGCGGTGCAGGCGGGTTTCGAACCATGTGGCATCCAAATCAGCCGTGATGTCGCGATCCAGCACGCGGCACATGATCTTTGAATTCGGGTTCACCGCCACCAGCGCAATGGGCGCACGTTTGTCGTCTTCGAGCACTGCCAGCGCGCCTGCGGGGATCTTGCGAGTGCGCCGGTCGGTGACGATGTCGTTGCCATAGACCCAGGGAAAGCCATGGCGCAGACCACGTGCGTTGGCTTTGGGTTTCAGGCGAATGCGGGGGCGGTCGGCGGGTTCTGTCATGACGCCCTCTTAGTCGCGAATGCGCAGAGGTGAAAGCCCCTGGTGCTCACCACTAACGCTGGCGAGACCGCCAGCCGCCGCGCCGCTTGGGGGTTCGCGCCGCTTGCAGCCCTTCGGCCAGCACCTGCGTCATCGGATGGTCCGCAGCCTGGGCCACATAGAGTGCATGCAGATCGGTCAGGGCTTGCCTCTGGTCCCGCTCGGCAGGCAGGCTGAGCGCCCAGTCCAGAAAGATGCTGCGGCATTCCTTCAGGGTGATGCCATCGATGCGATAGGCCTCGCGGATCAGACCCTTGTGGTCGTTGGGATCATCACTGCGCGCCATCTGTACCCTCCTCAACCACGCGGCCGATAATATCGGCAGCGGTCGTATAGCTGTTTTGCAGCGCCTCCTGCAATTGCTCCACATCGTCGAAACCCGTGGCCCGGCACAGGAATGCGGTGCCGCCCTCGCCGATCTTGTCGGCTTCGATTGTCTTGCCCGACAGCAGGCGCGCGGCGCATTGCACGGACCAGCATAAATCATAGCAATCCTTGAGTGTTTGCGCCTCTGCGACCTGCAAAAGCCCGGCTGCGACCGCGCCATCCAACCCGGTATGTACATCGCGTTGAACCGAACCGGACAACAGCGCGCCGGTTTGCGCCAGTAATTCGATATCCATCAGGCGCCCAGGCCCGTTCTTGGCGTCCCAGAGCCCAGCGGGTGCTTTGGCCGCCGCCAGACGGTCGCGCATCTCGGACACCTCTTTCAAGACCTTGGCCGGGTCGCGCGGCTCGGCCAAAAGCTGCGCACGGAAATCGGTGATATCCTTCGCCAACCCTGCATCGCCAGCGACCACGCGGGCGCGGGTCAGGGCCAGATGTTCCCAAACCCAGGCCTCGTTGCGCTGATAGTTGGTGAAACTGGCCCAACTGGTCGCCACCGGCCCCTGATTGCCTGAGGGGCGCAGGCGCATGTCGACCTCATAAAGCCGCCCCTGCGACATCGGAGCGGTCAGAGCGGTGATCAGCGCCTGCGTGAAACGCGCGTAATAGGTTCGGGTGGCCAAGGGGCGCGAGCCGTCGGACATGTCCTGATCCAGCGGGTCGTAGATCACGATTACATCCAGATCAGATTGCGAGTTGATCCGGCCCGCTCCGAGCGACCCCATGCCCAATACGGCAGCGCCCCGCCCCGGAGCCCGGCCGTGTTTCTGCGCGAATTGAGCAGCAACAAACGGCAGGATGGCCGCAATCACCGCGCCCGCCAGATCAGCGTATTGCTGCCCGGCCTGCGCGCTGTTGATCAGCCCGCGCAAGTGGTGGACGCCAACGCGGAAATGCCATTCTTTGCACCAGCGCCGCGCCAGATCCAGCTGCGTTTCATAATCGCTTTCGGCGCTCAGCGCCTGCGCCAACTCCGCCTGCAAAGCGGCTTGTCCGGGCCAGTCATCAAAGAAGCTACCACCGATTACCGCGTCAAAAACAGATGCATTGCGCGACAGGTGCATGGCCAGCGCGTGCGAGGTGCCGACGATGTCGATCAGCAGATCGATCAATTGCGGGTTGGCCTCGAACAGGGAAAACAGCTGCACCCCGGCAGGCAGGCCCGACAGAAACCCATCCAGCGCCACCAGCGCCTCACTTGGTTGTGCCGCGCGCGACAGGCGTGACAACAGCTCGGGCCGTAGCCGGTCAAAGATACGCCGGGCCCGTTGCGAGCGCAGCGCCGGGTAGCTGGGCCAGCGCGCCAGTATTTTCTGATCAAAGGCGTGATCGGGCGCAGGTGCCACGGTTTGGCCTGGGGCAAAGAACCCTTCGGTCAGTTCATGCACTTCGCTCAGGCGGCGGGTCAGGTCAGAGGTCAGCTCGGCACTGTCGATGCCCATCAGACAGGCGACCCGGGCGACGCCATCCTCGGATTGCGGCACCTTGTGGGTCTGCGCGTCATGAACCATCTGAATACGGTGTTCGACTTCGCGATGGGCGCGGTAGTGATCCGTCAGCTTCTCGGCCACATCGGCTGGCACCCAGCCTTTCTCGGCCAGGGCCGCAAGCCCCGGAACCGTGCCGCGCAGGCGCAAATCCGGGTCGCGCCCCCCGGCGATCAGTTGACGGGTCTGGGTGAAGAACTCGATTTCGCGGATACCGCCCTGCCCCAGCTTCATGTCGTGACCGGGGATGCTAAGGCCCCCGCCGGTGCCTTTATTCTCTCGGATCCGCAGGCGCATGTCATGGGCGTCTTGAATGGCCGCGAAATCCAGATGCCTGCGCCAGACGAAGGGGCGCAGCGCGTCCAGAAATCGCTGACCGGCGGCCAGATCACCTGCGCAGGGGCGCGCCTTGATATAAGCTGCGCGTTCCCATGTTCGGCCCAGGCTTTCGTAATATCGCTCGGCCGCCTCGGTCGCCATGCACACAGGCGTCACCGCCGGGTCTGGCCGCAAGCGCAGATCGGTGCGGAAGACATAGCCATCGGCAGTCTTGTCGCTGAGCGCTGCACACATGTTGCGCGTCGCACGCACCATGCCGTGGCGCGCCTCATAGAAATCACCAGGATCAAAGCGCGTCTCGTCGAACAAGACGATCAGATCGATATCCGAGCTGTAGTTAAGCTCATGCGCACCCATTTTGCCCATGGCCAGAATGATCAACCCGCCCGCAGTGGCTATATCCTCTTCGGTCAAACCCGGCAGTTTACCGCGCCGGATCAGCGCTGCGATCTCGGCCTTGGCGGCCATATCGGCGGCCAAAGCGGCAAAATCCGTCAGCGCTGCTGTCACCTTTTCCAATGGCCACGCACCGGCCAAGTCGGCCAGAGCGGTCAACACTGCCATGCGCCGCTTGGCCAGACGCAAACCCGGTTTCAGCTGCGCCGGTTCCAAATCGCGCACCGCAGCCATCACATCTGACAGTGCCTGGTCGGGCTGCTGCAACGCTTCGGCCAACCAAGGGGCCTCTTGCTCGATCAAACCTTTCAGATAGGGGCTGGACCCAGCGGTTCCGGCGATCAGTTCAGCCTGTTCTGACGTGACATCCGAAACTTTTTCACGCGTCTCAGCGCCCAATTCTGGGTCGAATGCGCGCGGCATCCGTCGGACTGTCAGTGCCGCGGTCATGTCCGCTCCAGCGGCGTGTCCTGACTAAAGCTGTTGAGCCATTTGTCGTGGCGCCTTTCCCACAGCGACGAGATCAGCATCGCCTCCCATTCTGACGCGCCCGGTCGTTGATAATCGGCCCGGTAAGACAGCAGAACGATATCCGGGGTCAGTACCCTAAGTTTTTCTTCGCTCAACTCGAACCGGGCCATGGTCGGCGCGTCGGCGAATTGGCCCACATGATCATCGCGATTGGCAAACCCGGTGGGATAGACGCCCAGGAAATCCGAGCTTAGCAGAGCGCGATCTGCCTGGGCATCCCCTTCGACCAAAGCGGACCAGACCCGCTTCTCCAAAGCCAATATTTCATTCAGGGACGGAGCGTTTGTGTTTTCAGTCTTTTGCATGACGGGAACCTGCGCCTGAACGGCCACCGCGTCAACGGGCAAGTTGGCCAATCCGGGCAAATGTAAATCTTTTTCACATTTACCCCTTGCAAGCCGGACCAGGCCCTCCCATCTGTTAGATGTGAACGCAATTTACATCAACCCCGGAGACCTCAATATGACCGCATTGTCCGACACCGCCGTCCCTTCCAATCCGGGATGGCTGCACCGCGCCGAGGCCTGGCTGGACAGCAAGGGCAAAGGTGCCTGGATCGCTGCCATGGTGCTTGGTTTTATCTTCTTCTGGCCCATCGGCCTGGCCTTTCTTGCCTATATGATCTGGAGCAAACGCATGTTCAGCAAATCCTGCAGCCGCCGTTCTTCCTGGAACAGCCACATGAGCGCTATGAAACCTTCGGGCAACAGCGCGTTTGACGCCTATAAGGCCGATACTCTGGCCCGGCTGGAACGTGAGCAGAAAGACTTTGAAGCGTTCCTGCGCCGACTGCGCGAAGCCAAGGACAAGGCCGAGTTCGACGAGTTCATGGATGAACGCGCCCGCGACAACCGTGATGAACCTGAAAACGGTGAACCGGCCTGATCACGGCTTGCCCTGTCCCCTCAATCGGGACAGGGTATTTGAAAACCTACGCGGACATCAGAAATGACCTATTTGCCTGATCCGGATACCCAGCCGGAATTCTATCAATCTGTTGCGACCAAGCGCTTTGTCGCCTGGCTGTTCGACATCGCCTTCATTTCGCTTTTGTGCACAGTGGCTATCTTGCTGACCTTTGGCCTGGGCTTTTTCGTGCTGGCGCTGATCTATGGCGTGGTCAGTTTCATCTATCGCGTGGTGACGATCTCGAACGGATCAGCCACCCTGGGCATGCGCTTTATGGGGATCGAACTGCGCGACGCGTTTGGCGCACGTATGGATTTGGGCAAGGCCATCGCACATACGGCCGGTTACTTTGTCAGCATGACGTTTTTTGTTCTGCAGATCATTTCGGTCGTCATGATGCTCACCAGCGCGCGCGGTCAGGGTCTGACCGACGCTTTCCTTGGGACGGTTATGATCAACAGGCGCGCATAATCGCCTGCTTTCGCGAAACACTTGGCGGGCCCGGAAACGGTTGCTATCATCCCGCCAAGGAAACGCGGGACCCATATGCGACACACGCTGCCAATTGCGCCACAATTCTATGTGACGGCTCCTCAGCCCTGCCCTTATCTTGAAGGCCGGATGGAGCGTAAGCTGTTCACCGCGCTTCAGGGCGAAGGTGCCGACCGGTTGAACAATTCCCTTTCACAACAAGGGTTTCGCCGATCACAAAACGTGCTCTACCGCCCGTCCTGCACCGATTGCGCCGCGTGTTTGTCGGCGCGGATCGATGTGTCGAAATTCCGCCCAAGCAAAAGCCAGAAGCGCGCTGCCAAACGCAACGCGCATCTGCAACGCCGTGCCACCTCGCCCTGGGCTACGGATGATCAGTTTGACCTGTTCCGCCGCTATCTGGACGTGCGCCACGCCGATGGCGGCATGGCCGATATGGATGTGTTCGAATTTGCCGCGATGATCGAAGAGACACCGATCCGCAGCCGCGTGATGGAATACAGCGACCCGAGCAGTCAGGATCTGATTGCCGTCAGCCTGACAGATGTGCTCGATGACGGGCTCAGCATGGTCTATTCCTTCTATGATCCCGATCAGCACCAAAACTCTCTGGGCACCTACATGATCCTCGACCATATCGAGATCGCGCGCGAGGCGGGTCTGCCATACATCTATCTGGGCTATTGGGTGCCCGGCAGCCCCAAGATGGGCTACAAGGCCAAGTTCACGGGGCTTGAGGTCTTCCTGAACGGGGCGTGGCAGTCGGTAGAAAATCCGCAGGCACTGGCCAATACGTCGCATCACCCCCTGTCCTCGGCCCCCATTGCCGAACAGGTGGCCAATATCCAACTGCCGGACCGTCACCCAACCAAAGGCTGACCTTTTATGAGACAGACCCTTCACGCCGTCACCCTGGTGGTGCCGGACTACGATACCGCTATTGCCTTTTTGCACCGATACGCTCGGTTTCACGCTTCTACAGGATATAGATCTGGGCGACGGCAAACGATGGGTGCGTGTCGCACCACCAGGATCCTCTAATGGCTCATTACTGCTGGCGCGCGCCGAAGGACCTGAACAAAGCGCTGCAATCGGCAATCAGACCGGTGGGCGCGTGGGCTTTTTCCTCGAAACCGACGATTTCGCCCGCGATCACGCTGCCATGCGCGCCGCGGGTGTCACCTTCGAAGAACACCCCCGCACCGAGCCCTATGGTATCGTCGCTGTGTGGCAAGATCCGTTTGGCAATCGCTGGGATCTGATTCAGTTCACCTGATCGTTTCTTCATCTGGCCGGAAATATCCCGGGGTTGAATTGGCCGCAGGCCAAGAAGGGGCTGGCCCCTTCCCCAAAGCATAAAGAAAAGGGGGCCCAGCGGCCCCCTTTCCATTCTAACAGCGATCTGCACGATCAGTTCGGGATCAGATCGGGGATGATGGTCACGATCGTCGGGAAGAACCACAGGATCGCAATCCCAACCACCTGAATGATCACAAACGGGATGATGCCGCGATAGATATGGCCTGTCGTGACCTCTTTTGGTGCCACGCCCCGCAGGTAGAACAGCGCAAAGCCGAACGGCGGGGTCAAGAACGAGGTCTGAAGGTTCACCGCCACCATGATCGTCACCCATTTCGGGTCAAACGACCCGCCATAGATCACCGGGCCCACGATGGGGATCACGATGTAGATGATCTCGAGGAAATCCAGCACAAATCCCAAAATGAACAACACCAGCATCACGATCAGGAAAACCGTGAACTCGTTGTCGAAACTCCGCAGGAACTGCTGGATGTAATGCTCGCCTCCGAACGAGATCACCACAAGGTTCAGCAATTGCGACCCGATCAGGATGGTAAAGACCATCGAGGTTACCTTGGCGGTCTCGCGCACCACCGGTGTGAGCACGCCACTGGTATAGAGCACCCAGCAGCCAAACAGCAGGCCGAACACCGCGTAGAGGTAAGTTGCATAGGCAAAGAAGAAGGCGACCCAGCTTTCGAACGGCACGCTTTCCTGATTGACGCGCAAATCAAAGTTCACACCCAGCAGCAGACAGATGATCACGGCAAAGGTTGCCCAGATGATCACCTTGGCCGAACGATCCTGATCCTTGAGCTTGCGATAGGCCGCCAACATGATGGCCCCGCCTGCGCCCAGAGCCGCAGCGGGCGTTGGGTTGGTCACACCACCCAGGATCGAGCCCAGCACCGCGATGATCAGAACCAGCGGGGGGAAGACCACGCGGATCAGATCATTTGTGGCACAGCGCATCGCCGCCTCTTTACAGCCATAGATCGCCAGACCAAAGGGGATCGCCAGCCTGACAAAGGTCCAGCCGGACGACGTGGTTGGTGAGATGAAGAGAATATCCACCAGCAGCATCAGCACCAAGCCAATCGCTCCGACGATCAGTGGCTGAGGCGACCGCGACGGTGCAATGCCGCGACCCAGCGCCAGCGTCAGACCCAGCAGAACCACGATCACTGCAACCCCGTTACCGATGGGTGCGGCATTGGCGATCTTGGCCTCGCGCGCTGCGGCCAGTTCCTCTTCGGTCAAGCGCTCGGACTGCTCCGCACCACCGGCGGCGTCGATCTCTTCCTGTTCGGCCACCGCCTGATCCCAGGCGGCCTGCCCATGCAGGTCGATCATCGAAGCTTTACACTCTTCCGACACATTGGTCCGCAACGACGCGCCTTCTGTGATGTCCGAGAAGGCCGAGACCGAGATGTTCTGGCTGCCGACAACTCCGGCACTGCCTAAAAGAACCGTCCCGACGATCAGCGCGACAGGCACACCCAGCAGCCAGGTCAGGCCTTCTGAACGGGTGATCGGCTCGCCCGATCCGCCAGAAACGGCCACAGCCGGCGCTTTGTCAGGGTTCAGCAACGCATAACCAAAGGCATAAAGTGCATAGAGAAGCGCCAGCATGATCCCCGGCAGCAAGGCCGCCTGGAACAATGTGCCCACCGAAACCACCGCAGGTTCCCCCAGATAGGTCAGCGCATCAGTGCATCCAGCCTCTTGCGCGCGGGTTTCCTGCGCCGTGGAATAGAGATCCCCGGCCAATGTGCCCAGCAGAACGATCACAATCGACGGCGGAATGATCTGGCCCAGCGTCCCCGAGGCGGCGATGACACCGGTGGCAAGCTCGGGCGAATAATTGTTACGCAGCATGGTCGGCAGGGCCAGCAGGCCCATGGTGACCACGGTTGCGCCCACAATCCCGGTCGAAGCGGCCAGGAACGCGCCCACAACCACGATCGACACGGCCAGACCACCGGGCAGCGGGCCAAAGACGCGCGCCATCGTGGTCAGCAGATCGTTGGCGATCTTCGAGCGTTCCAGCGTGATGCCCATCAGAACGAACATCAGAACCGCCAGCAGCGTCTCAATCGACTGACCGGCCAGAACACGCTCGTTCATGCGGTTCACAATGAAGGATACGTTGCGGTCCAGCGCGGTTTCCCAACCCGAGGGGAAAACCGGCTCACCAATGCGCGGTAACTCGGGGTATCGGAAAACCGATATGACATCGGGTTTGACCCCGGAATTGACCAGATCGCGATACGCGGTTGAGCTTGTGTCAATCGCCTGGTGGATCAACAGCCCGGCGCTGTCCAGCGCAGCGATGATCCCGAACGAGATCACCCCGGCACCACCAATGGCGAAAGCCACCGGAAAGCCTGACAAGATGCCTCCGAAGAGGCAGAAGAATACAATAATGAGGCCTATTTCGACGCCATCAAGTCCGAATAGCATAGTCTGGGTCTCCGTCCCTAATGTGCGCCTTCGTAGGCTTCTTCACCTTCGCCAAGGCTGTCCTTGTCGAGGTATTTCCCGGTGCTTTCCTGTCCTTCGACATATTCCAGGTAGGATCGCCACAGGAAGGCTATGGCATGCAGGAACACCATGCCTGCAAACAACATCAGCAGGATCTTGAACAGGAAATACGCGTTGAACCCGTTCGGGCTGAACCCGATCGTTTCAACGTTCCAGCGCAGGGCGCGCGACTTGGCCACCAAACGATCCAGAGTGTCACTGGCCGACGGTTTCGGCACGATCAGGTGACGCCACATGAAGTACCAGCCATACATCCAGGTCAGAACCGCCATTGGCATCATGAACAGCAGCGCGCCGCACATATCGACCACGCGCTTGGCGCGGTGGCTGATCCCCGCATAGATAAGGTCAACACGCACATGCCCGCCTTGCACGAAGGTGTAGGTACAGCACATGCAGACTACCATAGCGTTATAAAGCTTAAGCTCTTCCGCGAACCAACTGATATCCTTCTGAAAAGGGATACCGAACCCAAAGGCCATATCAGCCCGGGTAAAGACGCGCTGCATAAAGACGATGATGATCTGTTGCACCACCATCAGCAGCCCCGCCCAGGCAAAGAAGCGCCCCGTCACGTTGGCAAACCCTTCCAGCCCGCGCACCATCTTCCACATGACATCGCGGTACATGACACCAATCACGGTCAGCACCAGAAACAGGGTGAACACCACAAAGAAGAACTCGACGGAACCGCCGTAATAGACAAAGCGCATGATCGCTTCTTTGTCTGACCAGTCCAGCCACAGCTGCGGATGCGTGATGGCGTATCCGAAATTATAGAAGGCTTCGGCGATATTCTGAACGAACCAGATCAGTCCGTTCCACAGGGCGCCGAAGAACGAGATACCGTTTTCGTCCTGCATGTTGTCCCCAGGTCGTCTCGGTTGCACGTGTGTTTATGGCGGTGTCCGTACCGCTTATGTGCAACGGGAATGGCTTCCCCGCGACCGCGGGGAAACCGATTGATCAAGCGCGTTGTGATTAGCCGCGAACGCGGTCGCGCTGTGCTGTATAGGCACCCGACGACAGGTTCTGCCAACCCGACGACGCTGCCATCGAAGTCATTGCACTGTCGTGGATTTTCTTGAACAGCTCGTCGCCCATGTTCTCGTCCAGAACTTCCTGGCTTGCGGCACCGAACGCATCCCAGACCGAATCCGGGAACTCCAGAACCTTCACACCACCGGCTTGCAGACGCTGCAGCGCTGCACCGTTATTGGCCAGGAATTGCGCCAGGTTCCACTGGTGCGCTTCACCAGCTGCGATCTCGATGATCTTCTGCTGGGCCGGTGTCAGCTCTTCAAACACGTCGCGGTTTGTCGCCAGCGACAGACCTGCGCCCGGCTCATGGAAGCCCGCGGTGTAGTAGGTCTTGGTGATTTCCTGGAAGCCCGCTTTTTCGTCAGCCCAGGGACCAATCCACTCGGTTCCGTCAATCGCACCGGACGACAGCGCCTGATACACTTCCGAGCCTGGAATGTTCTGAACCGATGCGCCCAGTTTACCCAGCGCCTGGCCACCCAGACCCGGCATACGGAACTTCAGACCCTGGAAGTCTTCGGGGCTGTTGATCTCTTTTGAGTACCAGCCACCCGCCTGAGCACCGGTGTTCCCTGCAATGAACGATTTCAGACCAAAGATCTGGCCCAGCTCATCATGCAGTTCCATACCACCATCGTGATAGTACCAGTTTACCAGTTCTTGCGCGGTCATACCGAACGGAACGGCTGTAAAGAACGCATAACCCGGGTGCTGACCTACAAAGTAATAGTCAGCGGCGTGATACATGTCGGCCTGACCGGATGACACGGCGTCGAAAACCTCGAACGCGCCAACCAGTTCACCAGCAGCTTTGATTTCAACCGTCAGGCTGCCATCCGACATCGCGTTGATGCTGTCGGCGCAACGCTGAGCGCTGTCAAACACGCCTGCCAGACCACGACCCCACGAGGTCACCATGGTCAGTTTGCGATTGCCCTGCGCATAAGCCGGAGCTGCCAGCGTGGTGGCCGCAGCCGCCGAGCCGCCCAGTGCAGATGTTTTCAGAAATGAACGACGATCCATATGAGTGTTCCTCCCCTGCATATTCAAATACCCGGCAAATCACCGGGTCAGTCGAGTTCAGTGCCCGTCACCCTAATGCGGCAGAAATTTATGTGAATACCTACTACTGCGTAGGCGAGTGGCTTTTTTCGGCTCATTTGGGTCAATTCTGGGCAGATTTGATCTGCAACACAGGTCTCTCCCAAGCGCTGGCTGCAAAATACGCCCAATCTTTTTGCAATTTCAGCCCGACTTGCGTATCGATTCGTCCATGGGCGGATTGCGAAACCTCATCACGTTGACCTACGCGCAGAAACTGTCGCTGGTGGCAGCGCTGCCATTGCTTTTGGCGGTTGCTGCGATTGCGCTTGTCGTGGCCTATGAGTCCCGCGCCACCGCGGAAAGCGAAATCCAAGCGCTCGAGGCACGTCTGATCGAAGCCAAGCAAGAGGAGTTACGCAATTACGTCACACAGGCCCGCAACGGCTTTGCCTATATCTATGGGCGCGCAGCACCTGATGATGATATTGCCAAAAACCTGGTAACCCAAATCCTGTCGGCCATGATCTATGGAAAGGACGGGTTCTTCTTTGTTTATGACTATGATGGCACCAATCTGGTCAGTCCGCGCCAGACCGAGTTTATCAACCGCAATTGGGAAGGCCTGACCGATGCGGATGGAACGCCGATTGTCGATGAATTCATCCGCCTCGCCCGCCAAGGGGCCGGTTGGCACAGCTTCATGTGGCAAAAGCCCTCGACCGGGGAAGAGGCGCAGATGATCGCCTATGTGGTTGGATTGCAGGATTGGCGGTGGGCCGTGGGCACCGGTGTTTTCATCGACGATATCGTGGCAACGGTTGCCAATGCGCGCGCCGAGGTCGAGGCGCGGGTACAGCGCACCTTCCGCTATATCGGCGCTATTGTTCTGGCCGCCGTGCTGATCGTGTTTGCCTCGGGGATGTTGCTCAATATCCGGGAAAGACGACTTGCAGATGCGCGGCTCAAGGAACTGACCCAGCGGGTTTTCGATGCGCAAGAAGAGGAACGCGGCCGGGTTGCCCGCGAATTGCATGACGGGATCAGCCAGATTCTGGTGGGTGTGCGCTATGCGCTGGACAATGCGCGCCGCAGGCTGACACGGGGCGATGAGGCTGGCGCGCAGGATCCGCTGGAAAAAGGCATCGACAATCTGGGCACCGCCATCTCCGAGGTCCGCCGGATCAGCCGCGACCTGCGCCCGGGCGTGCTTGACGATCTGGGCCTTGGCCCCGCGCTCAAGGCGTTGACCGATGATTTCCGCGAGCGCACGGGCATTGAAACCGAGTTTTCGACCGTCGTGTTCCGTAACCGACTGGATCAGGACAGCAAAATCGCGCTCTACCGTATCGCGCAAGAGGCGCTTACCAATATCGAACGTCACTCGGGCGCCACCCGCGTGACCATTGATCTGCGCGGCCACACTAAGGGCGCGACCATGCGCATCACCGATAACGGGCGCGGTCTGCCCAGCGATCGCAGCAGCGTCGGCACCGGGATCGGGCTGCGCAACATGCAGGAACGGATCGAACAGCTTGACGGGTCGCTGCGTATTCTGTCATCACGCGGCGCGCAAAGCGGTACGGTGATCGAAGCGAGCCTGCCGCTGAGCCACCTGCTCTCGCCGCAGGATGACGCAACGCCCAAGCGAAAGGCCAGCCCTTGATGTCCGATCCTATCCGCGTGCTTATTGTCGATGACCACCCGATGGTGGCCGAAGGTATCCAGTCACTGCTGGAAAGCTATGACGAAATCGAAGTGGTCGGCACGCTCCATAATGGTCAAGAGGCCGTGGATCAGGTTCTACGTCTGAACCCGCATGTAATCTTGATGGATCTGAACATGCCCGGCCTCGGCGGACTCAGCGCCACCGAGATGATCCTCGAACGCCTGCCAGATACCCGCGTTCTGATCCTGTCCATGCATGACAGCCCCGAATATATCTCGACCGCGCTCAGCCACGGAGCACGGGGATATGTGCTCAAAGACGTGCCGACAGATGAAATCAAACAAGCGATCGACGCGGTCATGCAGGGCGAGCAATATCTCTGCACCGGGGCTCGTGGTTCGTTGCAACCCAAACAGGATGACACGCGCGAGGCGCTGACCGGGCGTGAACAGACCATCCTGCTGGAACTGGCCCAGGGCAAATCCAACAAAGAGGTCGCCCAAGCGTTGGAGATCTCGGTGCGCACGGTTGAAACCCACCGCAAGAACATCAAACGCAAACTGGGCATTTCTTCAACCGCGGGCCTTACCCGCTACTCGCTGGAACATGGCATGCTGCAGGGCACCGGTCACAATTTCTGACCGCAGCGCGGGACGCGCTGCCTTGCCCAACCAGAGAAGACGCGCCGCAGGCGTGTCGCCGATGGGCGGGAGACCTAGCTTTCCGCGCTCTGAATACCCTCGCCAAAAAACACCAAAGCTCCGTCCTCATCCAGAACATGAAACTCCCGCTGCATATACGGCTGGTCAAACGGGGCACGCACGCGGGTTTCGGGCAGGTCGTCCAAGCCCGGACGCAGGCTTTCGTACAATTCATCGATGCCTTCGACGTCGATATAAAAGGAGTGTTCATCCCCCAGCGGTTTGCCATCAGCACGCGGCGGGCATTCCAGCAATCGGATCGCCACCGCGCCATGACGCAAGAACGCGTAATTGTCTTGCCGGAATGTGCAGGTGAACCCCAACCGATCGCAGTAGAACCGGATCTGCCGCTCCAGCGATGCGCAAAGGACAAAAGGGGTGAGTTGCAAAAGCTGCGCCACAGAAAGCCTCCAAGCTGAATTCACCTACAAAATAGCATAATTCTGATCCGGCAGCTTGGCTTGATACCGAGCTGCATCGCAGCCCCAAAGGCCGGACCCCGGAGCGCTCGACACGACTCCCACACCATCAGCTTCGCGGAAATTTCTCAACATGCGTCATTTTGCGCAACAAAATATCAAAATTTTACACTCTTGGGTTAGAAAATTGGCGCAATTGCCTGTTGACGCCCCCATTCCCTGATCATAATGTCGCTGCCAACGCAAAAAGGAGCCTCTGGCGATGAGAACGCTAGTCGTAATCGTGGGAACCAAGCGCATGGGCCGGTAACGGTAAACCATAATCGAACCCATGCGCCTCCGAAATCATCGGGGGCTTTTTTTATGCGAAACGCAAGACACATGTCGCCAACGGAGCAAAGCAGATGACACGTGAGATGACCGGCGCAAAGATGGTGGTTCAGGCCCTCAAGGATCAGGGCGTGGACACGGTATTCGGATATCCCGGTGGCGCCGTGCTACCCATCTATGACGAGATCTTTCTGCAAAACGACATCCGGCACATTCTGGTGCGCCACGAACAGGGTGCTGTTCATGCCGCCGAGGGCTATGCCCGTGCGACGGGAAAGCCGGGGGTTGCTCTGGTGACCTCGGGGCCCGGCGCCACCAACGCTGTCACGGGACTGACAGACGCGTTGATGGATTCGATCCCGATTGTGGTTCTTACCGGACAGGTTCCCACCTTCATGATCGGCTCGGACGCGTTTCAGGAGGCCGATACTGTCGGCATCACCCGCCCCTGCACCAAGCATAACTGGCTGGTGAAGGACACAGATTCGCTGCCCGGAACGATGCATGAAGCGTTCCACGTCGCCACGTCGGGCCGCCCCGGCCCGGTGCTGATCGACATCCCCAAGGACGTTCAGTTTGCATCGGGCACCTATAGCGCACCCAAGCCTTCGACATCGCATTACCAGCCGGTTCTGAAAGGTGATCTGGAAGAGATCACTGAACTGGTCGCCGCGATGGAGACCGCCAAGAAACCCGTCTTCTATACGGGCGGTGGCGTTATCAACTCGGGCCCCGCTGCCAGCCATTTGCTGCGTGAACTGGTCGATGCCACGGGATTCCCGATCACCTCGACCCTGATGGGTCTGGGCGCATATCCGGCCTCGGGCAAGAACTGGCTGGGGATGCTGGGAATGCATGGTCTCTACGAGGCCAACCTGGCGATGCATGATTGCGACCTGATGATCAATATCGGCGCACGCTTTGATGACCGGATCACCGGGCGCGTGGATGCGTTCTCGCCCAATTCCAAGAAAGCGCATGTGGATATTGATCCCTCGTCGATCAACAAGGTGATCCGCGTCGATATCCCGATTGTCGGCGATGTCGCCCATGTGCTGGAAGACATTCTGAAAGTTTGGAAATCGCGCGGCCGCAAGACGGACGCGGCGGCTGTGAAAAGCTGGCAGGCGCAGATTTCCGAGTGGCGCAAGGTGAACTGTCTGGCCTTCACCGCCAGCGAAAAGACCATCAAGCCGCAACACGCGCTGCAACGGCTGGAAGAACTGACCAAAAACCACGACCGGTATATCTGCACCGAAGTGGGCCAGCATCAGATGTGGGCGGCGCAATATCTGGGTTTCGAAGACCCCAACCGCTGGATGACTTCGGGCGGGCTGGGCACGATGGGCTATGGCTTCCCGGCCTCTATCGGCGTGCAGATGGCACATCCCGACGCGCTGGTCATCAACGTGGCCGGTGAAGCCTCGTGGCTGATGAACATGCAGGAAATGGGCACCGCCGTGCAATACCGCCTGCCGGTGAAACAGTTCATCCTGAACAACGAACGCCTCGGCATGGTCCGCCAGTGGCAGGAACTGCTGCATGGCGAGCGCTACTCGCATAGCTGGTCCGAGGCCCTGCCCGATTTCGTCAAACTCGCCGAGGCCTTTGGCGCCAAGGGCATCCTGTGTTCCGATCCAGCCGATCTGGACGACGCGATCATCGAGATGATCAATTACGACGGCCCGGTGATCTTCGACTGTCTGGTCGAAAAGCACGAAAACTGCTTCCCCATGATCCCGTCAGGCAAGGCTCATAACGAGATGCTGCTGGGCGAAGCCGAAACGCAGGGCGTGATCGATTCCAAAGGGTCGGTTTTGGTCTAAACTTGTTGCGAGGTTTTGCCGGGCGTTGCGACACGCCCGGTGTCAAAAGGATGACGAAAGGGACTTAAATGTCTGCCCTACATATCAAAAAAGGCTCCACCCGCCATTCGGCCTATAACCTACGGCCCACCTTTTCGGACGTGCAGGAGCGCCATACGATCGCCGTTCTGGTTGAGAACGAACCCGGTGTGTTGGCCCGTGTGATCGGGCTGTTCTCGGGCCGAGGCTATAACATCGAAAGCCTGACCGTGGCCGAGGTGGACCATACCGGGCACCTCAGCCGCATCACTATCGTCACCACCGGCACACCGCAGGTGATCGAACAGATCAAGGCGCAGTTGGGTCGGATTGTGACCGTGCATGACGTGCATGACCTGACCGTCGAAGGCCCCTCGGTCGAACGGGAACTGGCGATTATCAAGGTCGTGGGCGAAGGCGACAAACGGGTCGAGGCGCTAAGACTGGCCGATATCTTCCGCGCCAATGTGGTCGACAGCACCCTAAACTCGTTCATTTTCGAAATCACCGGCGCGCCCGACAAGATTGATGCTTTCGCCGATCTGATGCGCCCTCTGGGCCTGATCGAAATTGCCCGAACCGGTGTTGCCGCACTGTTGCGTGGCGATTGATGAGAAAATACACCCCCTGTGATCGCTCCGGGGGTTTTGCGCTAAACATCAGACTATACCTCAAAAAGACCATTGAACTTCAGGCTTATCCGATTAGCCTGAAGGTCGCTGCGTGGTTGATTTCTCTGCCCGCCGCTTTTGGTTGATGAGTGTGACTGCAGCACGTACCAGATTGGTGCGGTTGTGTTTTTTCCTGCAATACGAACTTGGGACAAGCATGACCGACCTAAGCGTCAGCCGATCTGAAACACAGGGTGTTTTTGGGGCCAATCTACGCGTTCTGGCGAGCCAATACCCGTCGGTCTCAGGGTTGTGTCGTCAACTGGGGATGAACCGCACACAGTTCAACCGTTATCTGTCGGGACAGAACTTTCCCCGGCCCGAGGTATTGGAGCGCATTTGCCGATTTTTCGGCGTGGACGCCCGAATTCTATTGCAGCCTTTGGATGAAATCACCCAGACGCACGCACATCCTGCCGCCGAGATGCTCGACCGTTTTTTAGTACCCAAAGAAAAACCCACCCTCGCGAGCGGTTTTTACCAATTGCTTGCCGGTGCACCCGAGGCGCATGCCACAACGCATCATAGCCTGGTACATATTCGTCATGTTGGGCACACAACCCTGTTGCGCGGATATGAACCGCGCGGCACGACTTCAGCGCACTCACCGCAGGAACGCGAGGTTCAAGGCATGGTTGTTGCAACACAGACCAGCCTTTTGATCCTGATGTTGCGACGCGATGCACAAGATCAGCGCATGATGGTGTTTTCCCGCGCGACAGAGGATGAGTAATGGTCCGGCACGCTGTCGAAGATGTCACACGGCTCTTCGCTCACGCCGCAACAGCTCAAACTGCGCTATCTTGGGCGCTTGGTGTCGACGGCACTGCCCATTGCACGCCTGTCACGCGGCTGAGGCGCCGTCACTATCAACCGTGATCAGCCGGTAGAGGTGCCAGCTGGCATGACCCAGCAGCGGCAGCACCAGAAACAGACCCAGGAACCAGGGGATCATCGCCACGAAAGTAAAGACCGCGATCAGCAAACCCCAGATCAGCATCACTTTCAGATTGTCCCGGACATAGGAAAAACTCGCGATCATGGCCGAGACGAAATCCAGCTCGCGGTCCAGCAGCATCGGGATCGACAACACGGTGATCATATAGAGCACAAGGGCAAAAACAGCGCCCACCGCTGTTCCGACCACCAGCATGGTCAACCCGTTGGGCGTCAGGAACACTTGCAGCGACGAGGACACATTGGTCATGGTCGACAGCCCCATGAACAGCGCAAAGATCATGTGGCCAAGAAAGAACCAGAACAGGAACATCACCACGATGATGGCACAAATCGACGGCAGCTGCCGACGGCTTTGCTGCAGGACAACTCCGAAGATTGCCTTGAACTCCAAAGGCTCACCCTGTTCCAATCGGTGCGATACCTCATAAAGCCCCACGGCGGCGAAAGGGCCCAGCAGTGGAAACCCGATGGCCGCCAGAACCAGCCAATAGGATGTGCCGGTTTCGAGCGTGACCCAGGCCATGAGCCAGCCCGTGATGACGTAGAAGCCCGCAAACAGCAGACCAAAAACCGGCGCGCGGCGCAGATCGGCCCAGGCCATATGCAGCGCCTGTTTCAGCATCCCCGTATTGGCCGGGCGCAGGTCTGGGACCCCAAAGGATTTATCCATCACCCTGTTCCTCCTCCCTTAGAATTCCGCGTCACAAGGCCGGTCTGGTTTGCGGCCATTGCGTCCCCGCATGGTAGGCGGCGCCCATCGACAAGATTCGCGCGTCCGATCCGCGCGGCCCGCAGAGCTGTACGCCCATGGGCAGCCCCGCTGCACCAAAGCCTGCAGGAACCGAGAGACAGGGCAAGCCGATCAGGCTGACAGGTACGACCACCTGCATCCAGCGATGATACGTATCCATCGCCTGCCCCGCGATCTGCGTTGGATAAGGCTGATCGATCTCAAAGGGCCAAACCTGCGCCGAGGGCAGAACCAGTGCGTCATAGCGCTCGAACAGTTGAACCGCCGCTTGGGCCCACTCGGACCTGATGACAGTGGCCCGATGCACATCCATCGCCGACAAGGCCAGGCCCCGATCCAGCTCCCATTGCGCGGTGTCTTTGAGCGCCCCCCGCTGCGCAGCCAAGGGGACCAACCCCGCTGCCACGCTCCACGAGCGCAGGGTTATCCAACTGTCCCACAGCCGTTCGGCCTCAAAAGGAGGTGCCACGGGTTCAACAACTGCGCCCAGGTCGGAAAACACCTGCAACGCCTCAGCGCTTAACTCCAGAATCCCCGGCTCAAATGGCAGCGCGCCCTCCCAATCCCCTAACCAGCCGATCCGCACCCCCGTGAGGTCTGCAGCTTGCACAGGCGAAACGGGTGCCGTTTCAACCGACAAGGGCTGGCGCGGGTCTGCACCCGAGATCACGTCCAGCAGCAAACCAATATCTTCCGGGCTGCGCGCCATCGGCCCAAGCGTCGAGAGCTGATGCAAGAACACATCTCCGACCGGCTCGGACGGCACCCTGCCCCAGCTGGGCCGAAAGCCGTAGACGTTGTTCCATGCCGCCGGATTGCGCAGGCTGCCCATCATGTCCGACCCGTCCGCGAGGCTCAGCATCCCCGTGGCCAACGCCACCGCCGCCCCACCCGAAGACCCGCCGCAGGACAGATCCAGATCATAGGGGTTGCGCGTGGCACCATAGACCGGGTTGAACGTGTGGGAGCCCAGGCCAAATTCAGGCGTATTGGTCTTGCCAATAAGGATCGCGCCTGCCGCCCGCAAGCGCGCCGCCAGCAGATCATCGCGCGCAGGCACATTGTCTCGAAACAATGGCGAACCCTGGGTCGAGGCAATGCCGGCCACATTCACCAGATCCTTCACCGCAATCGGCAGCCCGTGCAACGGGCCTTTCGCTACGCTTTTGTCAGCGGCCTGCGCCTCTGCCAGCAATTCCTGCGCATCCCGCAAAGCTACAACGGCATTTACCCGGGGATTCACCGCCTCGATCCGATCCAGCGTTGCGCGCATCAGTTCCTGCGCCGACAGGCGGCCCGCTGACAATTCGCTCAGCAGCTGGGTGGCAGAGGTTCGGCTTAGATCCATGAGGGCTCCACTTGGAAAAGACTGGTCCTTCAAACCAGCCTAGCCAAGCCCTTGCAGCAAGAAAACCCGTTGTTTGGATGTATGTTTTTGCCGGTCAGCCTACTCAACCCCGATCCGCGAAAACGGGCCAAAGAAACCTCGGTCGCTTAGCGCAGCAGAGCTCCCAGCCGACCTCAGTCGCCCTGCGCCTCGGACCGGCTTTTGCCCGCAACGTCCAGGGCCAGCGTTGCGGCCATGAATTCATCCAGATCCCCATCCAGCACCCCTTTGGTGTCCGAGGTCTCGTGATTGGTCCGCAGATCCTTGACCATCTGATAGGGCTGCAACACGTAAGAGCGGATCTGGTTGCCCCAGCCCGCGTCACCCTTGGCCTCGTGGGCTGCGTTGATATCGGCGTTCCGGCGGTCCAGTTCCTGCTGATAGAGCCGTGATTTCAGCGCCTTCATGGCGATATCCCGGTTCTGGTGCTGAGACTTTTCCGAGCTTGTCACAACAATCCCGGTAGGAATATGTGTGATCCGAACCGCCGAGTCGGTCGTGTTCACGTGCTGTCCACCCGCGCCTGACGACCGGTAGGTGTCGATGCGAATGTCCGAAGGGTTCACTTCGATCTCGATATTGTCGTCCACCACCGGATAGACCCAGACAGAACTGAACGAGGTATGCCGCTTGGCTGCCGAGTCAAAAGGCGAAATCCGCACCAGCCGGTGCACGCCGGATTCTGATTTCAACCAGCCATAAGCGTTATGCCCCGAAATCTTGTAGGCGGCGGATTTGATCCCCGCCTCTTCGCCCGCTGTCTCGGATTGCAGCTCGACCGTATAACCCTTTTTCTCGGCCCAGCGCACATACATCCGCGCCAGCATCGAGGCCCAGTCGCAGCTTTCCGTCCCACCCGCGCCCGAGTTGATCTCAAGGAAAGTATCGTTGCTGTCCGCTTCGCCATCCAGCAACGCCTCCAGCTCTTTCTGGGCGGCCTTGTCCTGCAGCGCTTTGATGGCGGCTTCGGCGTCCTCCACGACGTCCTGGTCGTCTTCCATCTCACCCAATTCGATCAGTTCGATATTGTCGCTGAGATCGGTCTTGATCGACTCGTAGGTCTCGATCGCGTCCACCAGCATCTGGCGTTCGCGCATCAGCTTTTGTGCGTTTTCGGGATTGTCCCACAGGTTGGGGTCTTCGACCCGCGCGTTGAATTCCTCAAGCCGGTGCGGCGCGGTTTCATAGTCCATGCGCTGCGCCAGCAGCTCCAGCGACTTTTCGATTTCCACCACAATATTCTGGGTTTCCGCGCGCATGGTCTTGTCCCAACTTGCTCAATCAGGCCTGCGTGATAGCAAGAGGCGTGAGGCACCACAAGACAGGCAGGACGCGAATGCAGGGCACAGCCCAAGAGTTTATGACCGAATGGTACCTGACCGAGATTTGCCACATCGCCGATACCGGGCACGCACAGGTCTGGAAGGTCAGAACGCAGCGCGGCCAAGAGGCCGCGCTTAAGGTCTATCGGCGCGCAGATATGGGCAATGAAGGCCCCGGTCTACACCTGTTGGAGCGCTGGCAGGATCGCGGTGCGGTGGAGATTTTGGCGCTGGCGCAGAACGCGGTTCTGATGGGCTGGCTTGAGGGCCCCACACTGGGCGATATCGCCCGCAATGGCGCGCCTGACCGCGCCGCAGAGATGCTGGCCGAGACGGCCCGGCGCCTGCATCAGGGCCCGCCCCCGTCTCAAGCCGGGCTGGAACCGCTGGAGAAGACCTTTGCCGCGATGTTTGACTGCCAGTTTGCCTCCGACTGCCCCGCCGGATTGAAACAGGACATGACGCGCGGGATGGCGCTTGCACGCGCGTTGCTGAACGGAACCGAGCTCAAACACCCGCTGCATGGCGATCTGCATCATGACAACGTGATCGTCACGGATGCTGGACTGCGGGTCATTGACGCCAAGGGCTATGTCGGCGATCCGGCCTTTGAACTGGCCAATGCGCTGCGCAATCCCAAAGGGTTGGAGGATCTGATGCGTCAGCCAGATCATATCGAGCGCTACCTCACGCTCTACGCCGATGCCATGAACGCAGCGCGTGCGCGCGTCGCGAAATGGGCGGCGGCCAAGTGCACCCTGTCGATCTTCTGGCGTTCGGGTGGCACCCTTTCAGGCGACCGCGAGGCTGATCTGCTGAACCTGCTTTTGGCAGTTGCCGATCAATAAAGACCGCCTGTGCTCAGATCCCCTTGCGAGGCATTGGGGGCAACGATCACGGTTTCCCCGGTCGAGGTCTGAACCTGAACACCTGCGCGCTGAACCTCTTCGAACAGCGGCAGATCCGAGCCGATGGCAAAACCGCCATCATAGATCCGGTCGATAAATCCATCCACGCCGTCGCGGAAATACTCGGCCACGACATAGTCGCCGGTTGCGTCCGGTGGCAGACGCGCACCGCTGAACCGGTCGATCTTGATGAAATGGCCACCGGGCGGCACTTCGAACGGGCCACCGCCATATTTCTCGACCGCTTTCTCCATAAAGCTCTGGAAGACGGGGCCACACAATGTGCCGCCATAGGCCCCCCGCCCCATCGGACGCGGACGGTCATATCCGATATAGCAGCCTGCGACGATGTTCGACGTAAAGCCAATGAACCAGGCGTCTTTGGATTCGTTGGTTGTGCCGGTCTTGCCTGCGGTTGGCACCGGCAGATCGATTTGCGACGAGGCCGTACCGCGGTCGACCACACCGGTCATCATCGATGTCAGCTGATAAGCGGTGATCGGGTCCATCACCTGCCAGCGATCCGTAACAATGCGTGGCGACTGATCAGGCGCGATCCAGCCCGAGTTACAATCCACGCATTCACGATCATCATGGCGGTAGATCGTCTTCCCGAACCGGTCCTGAATGCGGTCCACCAGCGTAGGTTCGACCCTCTGACCACCATTGGCAAACATCGCATAGGCGGCCACCATTTTGTAGAGCGTCGTCTCTTCAGAGCCCAGCGAGTTGGCAAGAAACGCACCCATCCGGTCGTAGACCCCGAACCGTTCCGCATAGCCCGCCACAACCGGCATCGTGACCTCTTGCGCTAGACGGATCGTCATCAGGTTGCGCGATTGTTCGATCCCGGTGCGCAGCGGTGTTGGGCCGTAAAACTTGTTCGATGAGTTCTTGGGCCGCCAGAGGCCCTGCGGTGTGTTCACCTCAATCGGTGCGTCCACAACGATGGTGGCGGGGCTGTATCCGCTGTCCAGCGCGGCGGCATAGACAAAGGGTTTGAACGATGACCCCGGCTGGCGTTGCGCCTGGGTGGCGCGGTTGAAAACGGTGTCCTGATAAGAAAACCCACCTTGCATCGCCAGAACTCGGCCCGAGTTCACATCCATCGCGACAAAGCCGCCCTGGACCTCGGGCACCTGGCGGGCGGACCACTGGCCCTCTTCCCCGGCCATCACAAGGATCACGTCGCCGCGTTTGAAATTGTCAAAGAAGTTGCCTTGCATCCACTGGATGTCCGAGCGCGGAATGACGCCATCGGCGGGGCCATCCTCGATCCCGACGGTCAGGCTTTGATCCGCCACCTCCAGCACCACCGCCGGATACCATTGCGTTGGCAGTTCAACATCGCGCGGAATCTTCACAAGCGACAGCGCTTCGCGCCACTGCGCCTCATCTGCCAGTTGCTCTTCGGCAATCACCTCGCCAGTGCCGCGCCAGCGGCCGCGTGACCGGTCGTATTTCTGCAATGCGGTGCGCAGCGCCTTGGCGGCTTCGACCTGCATTTCTTCATCGACCGAGGCGCGCACGGTGAAGCCTCCGGTAAAGAACTCGCCTTCACCAAAGTCTTCGCTCAGCTGACGGCGGATTTCGTCGGTGAAATAATCGCGTGGCGGCAGGGCCGTACGGAAGCTTTCGAAATCACCGTTCTGGACCGAGCGCAATGGCATCTCGACCTCGGTCTCATACGTAGCCTGGTCGATATAACCGTTCTGCTGCATCTCGCGCAGAACATAGTTGCGGCGATCCAACAGCCGCTCTTTCCGGCGCACCGGATGAAAATCCGACGGAGCTTTGGGCATCGCAGCAAGGGTCGCGGCCTCATGCGGTTCCAGCTCTTGCAGGGTCTTGTTGAAATAGGTCTGCGCCGCGGCGGTCACACCATAGGAGTTCTGACCCAGAAAGATCTCGTTCATATAAAGTTCGAGGATCTGTTCCTTGTCCAACGTGTCTTCAAGCCGCGTGGCCAGAATGATCTCTTTGATCTTGCGCTCGGCCTGACGGTCACCGGACAAAAGGAAGTTTTTCATCACCTGCTGGGTGATGGTCGACGCACCGCGCACGGTACCACCTTTGGTGCGCACAGCTTCGACACCGGCGGCCACGATACCGCGCGGGTCATAGCCGTGATGGGAATAGAAATTCTTGTCTTCGGCAGAAATAAAGGCCTGCTTCACCAGATCCGGGATTTCCTCGGCAGGTGTAAACAGACGGCGTTCCTGAGCAAACTCGTCAATCAGCTTGCCTTCACCCGAATAGATCCGGCTGATCGTCGGCGGTTTGTATTGCGCCAACGACTCGTGGCTGGGCAGATCGCGCCCATACATCCAGAACACACCGCCCACGGTCAGGGCGGTCATAAAGATACCCAGAGTGATGAAGCTGAACAGCCCACCGAAAATCGAAAGAATGAACCGGATCACGTTACTGCCTTTTCTTCGCGGTGCCGTCTATATAAGGGCGCCCCGTGTCAGGGTCAAAACACGAAACGCTGCAAGGCTGAATTACGCCGCCCCGTCGTTGCACTGTCATTGCCCGATCAACGCCCGCCGGACCTGATCTTCGTGACGCCATTGGATAAGCCCCTGTGTCAACCCTGTGGCCATGCGCGCACGCCACTGGGCGTCGCGGATATTCGTCAGATCGCGTGGGCTGGACAGAAAGCCAAGCTCGACCAGTACCGACGGGATATCAGCCGCCTTTAGCACCGAAAAAGACGCGGCCCGGATCGGTCGGTTGTTCATTGGCCCGCCCTGTTGCGCCATACCATCGGCCAGCGCATGTGCCAAAGCGTCGGTGCGCGGCTTGGTCTCGCGACGGGCCATATCCAGCAACACATCGGTCACCTGGTCGTCCGTCCCGCTCAGGTCAATGCCCGAGATCAAATCACCGCGATCATGACGTTCGGCCAGTTTCACGCTGGCCACATCCGACGCCTCATCTGACAAGGTATAGACCGCAGCCCCATGCGCACGCCCTTCGGACAGGATATCCGCATGAAGCGAGATGAACACATCCGCACCCGCACGATGCGCCAGCGCGATGCGGCGTTCAAGCGAGACAAAATGATCGTCGCCCCGAGTCAGCGACACCTCGAACCCACCCGCGCGCAACAGAGCCTCGCGCAGCTCGCGAGCGAAGGTCAACATCAGCGTCTTTTCATCCGAACCGTCGACCTCGGCCCCCGGATCAATGCCCCCATGCCCGGGGTCGAGCATGACATGCACCGGGCGTACACCTTCCATCAAAGGCAACGCGGGGGCCACCGACGGCTCGGGCAGGTCCCAGCCCGGTTGACGCGGCGCACCTGCGCTTGCAACGAAACTGTCGAAATCCGTGCCGGTCAGATGCAGGGCCAACACAGCTTGCCCGCTAGCCTCGTCGACCCGCATATCCGCAGACGAGACCATCAAAGGGGCCCCAAGTTCCAGCACCATACGCGACCATCCCGGAACATAGGCGCCATATTGCACATCACTGATCCGGTCGGATTGCAGAAATCCATCGCGCTTCAGCCCTGTCCAGTCGACCTCTTGGAAGTCCAGCACCATGCGATATGGATCTTTGAGCGTGAATACACGATAGGGAACGCCCTGGCTAAGACCCAATTGCACCCGAACGCCGGATCGGCCTTCGTTGGAGATATGGCTCTGTTCGGGCAAAACCCGCGCCAGCGCGTTGAAATCATGCGCGAAAGCAGCAGAGGTCAACGCCCAGATCAGGGCGAATGCGTAGAAAATCCTGCTCATGGCCTCAAGTTTTCCCGAGATCGTTTGAAGGCAAGTCTACCGCAATTCGCGCGCGTTGTGAACGCCCTAAGCTTGTTCGGCAATCACCCCGCGTTCGGCCATGAACCGTTGCAGACGGGCCAAACCTTCTTCGATATCCGCCGTGGCGCGCGCGTAGGAAAAGCGCAAGGTCTTGTGCCCGCGCACCGGGTCGAAATCCAAGCCCGGTGTCACCGCGACCCCGGCCTTGTCCAGTATCTCGGTCGCAAAGGCGCGGCTGTCCTCTGTCAGGTCGGACACATCGGCATAGACATAAAAGGCGCCATCTGGAGGTGCGATATTGCTGAACCCGGCCTTGGGCAAGCCGTCCAGCATAAGTGCGCGATTGCGGCGATAGACATCCAGATTGGCCTGCAACTCATCTTCGCAGTCCATCGCCGCAAGCGCCGCCACCTGACTGGCGTGGGGCGCGCAGATGAACATGTTCTGCGCGATCCGCTCGACGACGCGCACCTGATCTTCGGGCACCACCATCCAACCCACACGCCAGCCGGTCATCGAAAAGTATTTCGAAAACGAGTTTATCACATAGCACTCATCCGTCAGTTCCAGCGCCGTGACCGCCTTGGCCTCATATTCCAGCCCATGATAGATCTCATCACTGATGAAAGACGCCCCCTGCCCTTGCGCAGCCTCGATCAGCGCTTTCATCGCCGCATGGTCCAGCATCGTGCCGGTCGGATTGGCCGGAGAGGCCACCATCAGCCCTTGCAAGTTCAAATCCGCGAAATCACCAGGCACCGGTTGCAAGCGGTTTTCCGGCGCGGTCGGCAAGTCCACTGGTTCCAGCCCCAAGGCTGACAGGATCTGCCGGTAAGACGGATATCCAGGCGCGCCAATGCCCACCCGGTCACCACTGTCGAACAGAGCGGTGAAAGCCAGCAGAAATCCGCCGGACGATCCGGGCGTGATCACCACCCTGTTTGGATCAAGATCGACATTGTACCACTCACCATAAAGTCGTGCGATCCGCTGGCGCAGTGCGGGCAGCCCTAGCGCCACGGTATACCCCAGCGTATCCTGCTGCATCGCCTTGGCCAAAGCCTCAACCGCCTTTTTGGGTGCGCCGGTCCCGGGCTGGCCGACCTCCATATGGATCACGCTGCGCCCGGCCTCTTCGGCGCGGCGTGCGGCTTCCATGACATCCATCACGATGAATGGATCGACCTTGGACCGGGTTGAGTTTCTCATGCCCATCTCTCATGTTGTTGCCATGGCTTTTGACCGCGTATCCCGGCCCGCGTCAATCCCGGCGCTGCTGCTGGCCATTCTTCTGTGGATGGCCTCGGTTGTGGGAAGCGTTGCGCAAAGCCTGATCCGCGATGCCGATATCGAACACGGGCTGCGCGAACTGGCCTTTCCCATCCTACGCGCTGCCGGGCTGAACACAAACCGCGTGCAGGTCATCGTGGTCAATGATGACACGTTCAACGCCTTTGTCATCGACTACAACACCATCTATGTGCACTACGGGCTGATCCTGTCAGTCGAAACCCCAGAGATGCTGCAAGCGGTGATCGCCCATGAGGCCGCGCATATCGCCAACGGTCATCTGGCGCGCCGGGCCGAAAACCTGCGTGCTGCTCAGCGCAATGCATCACTTGGCCTTGCGGTGGCCATCGCAGCCGCTGCCGCAGGTGGAGGTGAGGCCGCTGCCGGCATCGCTGCTGGTACGCAATCCTCGGCCCTGCGCAGCTTTCTCAGCCATACACGGGCTGAAGAAGCCGCCGCCGACCGCAGTGCTGCCAGTTATTTGCGCTGGGCCGGGATATCCCCCATGGGCATGGTCGCCTTGCACCGCAAATTCGCAGGGCAGGAATTGCTGAGCGAGGCGCGGCGCGATCCTTACATGCGCTCGCACCCCACTGATCGCGACCGCCTGCGCGCGGCCGAAGCGTTTTTGGACGAGTTTGGAGATCGCGCAGAACCCAATGCCAATGCCGATTACTGGTTCGCGCGAGTGAAAGGGAAACTTTCAGCCTTCCTGCGGTCCCCCAGTTGGACCTTGCGCCGTGCTGCCGAAGAGAGCAACCGCGATATTCGACTGATGCGCGAAGCAGCGGCCCACCACCAGAACCGGGATCTGAGCCGTGCGCGAGCTGCCATCGACGCAGCATTGGAAATGCGCCCCGATGACCCATATTACTATGATCTGAAAGGGCAGATCCTGCTGGAGAACCGTCAAGTGAGCGAAGCCATTACAGCCTATGGCGATGCCGTAAAAATGGCACCGACCAACGCTTTGATCCTGGCGGGGTATGGCCGGGCTCTGCTGGCGGGTGGCGACACCAAAGCGGCCCTGCCCGTGTTGGAAAAGGCCCGCGCCCGAGATGATCGCAATCAGCGGTTGCTGCGCGATCTGGGAACGGCCTATTCGCAGCTGGGAAATAACGGCATGGCCTCTGCCGTGACCGCAGAACGATATGCGCTGCAGGGCCGGTTGGCCGATGCGGGCATCCATGCCAAACGCGCTGTCCGGCTGCTGCCCGAAGGATCTCCGGGTTGGCAACGGGCCCAGGATGTGTTGATTGCATCAGAGCGCGCCGAGAAACGGAAAAGGAAACGGAAATGATCCTCAAACACGCAGCCCCGGCCCTGGTGGGTCTTTCCTTGTTGTCAGCCCCTGCCCAGGCGCTGGACCTGAACGCCATGAGCGACGCCGAAAAAGCCGAGTTTGGCGCGCAGGTCCGCGAATACCTGCTGGAAAACCCGGAAGTGATCATCGAGGCGATCAATATTCTGGAACAGCGCAACGCTGCAGCCGAAGCGCAAGCCGACAAGCTGCTGGTGGCCGAAAACGCTGAGGCTTTGTTCAATGACGGCTATAGCTGGGTGGGTGGCAATCCCGATGGTGACATCACCCTGGTCGAGTTCATGGATTACCGCTGCGGTTTCTGTCGCAGGGCCGTGCCCGAAATCGCCACGCTCTTGGCCGAAGACGGCAATATCCGGCTGGTGATCAAAGAACTGCCCATTCTGGGCGAGGCTTCGGTGGCCTCTGCCCGCTTTGCCGTGGCCACCAAACAGGTTGCCGGTGACGACGCCTATAAACAGGTCCATGACGCTCTGTTGGAGTTCACTGGCGAGCCCAACGAAGTGTCCCTGCGCCGTATTTCAGAGGGCTTGGGCCTGGACAGCGACGCGATCATCGCCGCAATGAACAGCGATGAGGTCACCGCAGAAATCGCCGAAACCCGCGAGTTGGCACAACGCATGCAGATCTCGGGCACCCCGTCTTTTGTTCTGGGCACCGAGATGCTGCGCGGCTTCCTGCCCGCCGATCAAATGCTGGAGATCGCCAACGGCGTCCGCGCTGAACAGGGGTGATGGGATTGGGATAGCTTCACCCCCCGAAAGGGCCTACAAGCTTGGTTCTGGAAACGGCGAACGGTGATGCAGTTTTACGCTAAACCCAAGTTTGCGATTTCTCCATTGGTGCGTGCGGTTAGGTATCCGTTAGAATGAGTAGCGGTGTAAAATCGCACAGTTTCACTAGCGGTCTCCAAAATACTGCCCCCACCTTTGACGGTACATGAAACTCAAGCCCGCAGCATAAGCGTCGCTAGATCGGTAATCTCACTCTGTGACAGCAGGTTGTGCTCTGGAAATGGCATCATAAGGCGGCCGATTGCGGCCCAGTACAATAAGCGCGCGCGCGGCGTGGCTTGGGCTTTGGCAATCCCGCTTTTGACAAGCAAGTTTTCGGCCACCTTAATTCGGGTGTTGTCGACCTTCTCAACCTCTTGCGCGACCAAGGGCTGAACGGTCGCCCAGGACCGGACAGCGCGTTCCAACTGCTCGCCCGAGCGCAATGTCTTTTGCAACAAATCATCCAGCGCGGCTTTCGGGTCAGTTGCCTCTTGGGCCGCGCGGATCACGGAGTCACTTGTGTTTCTTGACCAATGGGCAATCAGCGCTTTGTGAAACTCATCCAGACTTGGAAAATGATGATAAAAGCTGCCGCGCGTTACGTTCAGCTTCCGCGATAAGGGTAACGCCTTCAAAGCGGTATACCCCTCTAGCCTCAGTTCGTTCAGCGCAAGATCCAGCCAGTCTTCGGTTGTGAGTGCTTTGGGTTGCATTGGCCTAACATACAGTTATGTATGTAGGACGCAACATACACATGTGTATGCTGATTGTCCAAACCTCAGGAGGCTCTGATGAACCGCGCTTTTACCAATATCCTAACCGGCAATGTCGAACAGACGGCAGAGTTCTACGAAGACCTTCTCGGGCTGAAAAGAACCGGTGATTTCGGTTGGTTTGTCCGTTTATCGCACGAGGATAAGCCCGGTTTTGAACTGGGCATACTGAACAAGGATCATGACACCATACCGGAAGGCGTTGCCAAGACGCATGGTGGCTGCATCTTCACCTTTGTGGTCTCGGATCTGGACGTCGTCGTTGCAAATGCGCAGGCCATGCAGGCTGACATCATTCAAAAGCCGACGGACCTGCCCTATGGGCAAAGACGTCTGATGCTACGCGACCCCAACGGTACAGCCGTCGATATCAGCGCGCCAATCCGATAGCCTTGAACGGCGGCTACTCTGCTGCCTCAGCCGCGGCATCCAACTCGGCCGCCTTCTGTTCGACTTGCTCGACAATGTGGTCGATCATCTGATCGTTCGACATCTTGTGGCTGGCCTTGCCCGCCAGATAGACCATCCCCGACCCAGCGCCGCCGCCGGTAAAGCCAACATCGGTCATCAGAGCTTCGCCCGGTCCGTTCACGACGCAGCCGATGATTGACAGGCTCATGGGCGTGTTGATGTGCTCCAGCCGGTGTTCCAGCGCCTCGACCGTTTTGATCACGTCAAATCCCTGCCGTGCGCAGGACGGGCACGAGATGATATTGACGCCGCGATGGCGCAGGCCCAGAGATTTGAGGATTTCGAAGCCGACCTTGACCTCTTCCACCGGATCCGCCGACAGGCTGACGCGGATCGTATCGCCGATGCCCATCCACAGAAGGTTGCCCAGCCCGATGGCGGATTTGATTGTGCCGCTGACCAGACCGCCAGCCTCGGTGATGCCCAGATGGATCGGCGCGTCGGTGGCCTCGGCAATGCCCTGATAGGCCGCAGCTGACAGGAACACATCGCTGGCCTTTACGCTGATCTTGAACGCGTGAAAGTCGTTGTCTTGCAGAATGCGGATATGTTCCAGCCCGCTTTCGACCATCGCCTCGGGGCATGGCTCGCCGTATTTCTCAAGCAGATGCTTTTCCAAAGAGCCCGCGTTCACGCCGATGCGGATCGAGCAATTGTGGTCGCGCGCAGCCTGGATGACCTCTTTCACCCGCGATTCATCGCCGATATTGCCGGGATTGATGCGCAGACAAGCCGCACCTGCTTCGGCAGCCTCGATGCCGCGGCGATAGTGGAAATGGATATCCGCCACAATCGGAACCGGGCTTTCGCGCACGATCTCTTTCAGGGCTTTTGACGAGGCTTCATCCGGGACAGACACGCGCACGATATCCGCGCCCGCCTCGGCTGCGGCCTGAACCTGTGCCACCGTTGCTGCCACATCTGTGGTCAGCGTGTTGGTCATGGTCTGCACTGCAATCGGCGCATCACCCCCGACAGGGACGTTACCCACCATGATCTGACGGGATTTGCGACGATAGATGTCACGCCACGGGCGCACATGATTGAGAGACATGGGGCTGATCCAACTCTGCCAAACTTGACTGTTAGATAGTCCGGCAACCGCTGCGCTGCAATGGTCAGATTACTCTGACGGTGCCTCGGCTGCCTGTGTCTGCAACTCGGCCACCAACTGCTTGAGCGCGCTGTTCTGGTCCGCCTCGAGATCCGCCACCTGATAGCGTTCGCTGACCGCCTCTTTCGACAGCACGACGCCCTTGGTCACAGTGCCAGGTGCGCCAACTGGTCCGAAATGTTCGCCGTTCATCGAGAAATAGACCTGACCCGAGGCCCCTGCCCGCAATTGCGGCGGTTCTTCGGTCAGCGGCACTTCGAAGGTATTGCCCTGTTCGACCGTGCCCAGCGTGCCTTCGAACAGAATACTGCCATCCGCAGCACTGACCCGCATCCAGGCGGGGCCAACAGCCACGATCTTGAGCGTTGTGTCGATCTGTTCGACCACTTGTGGCAAAACGGTCGGACGTTCGACAGTGTGCACCTCGGCCACTTCGATCTTGGGCGGCTCTGGTGGGCGGAACGTGCCAACGGTGCGGGGATCCAGTGTCGAGATCGGCGCATCGCGGGCAACCAGAACCGGCACGTCCAGCGCTTGGGGGCGATAGAGCCGATCCAGAGCCTCGGCGCTTGGCGCTTCGACAGTTTCAACTTCGGTTTGGTTGGATGTGCTGCGAACCGCATCCAGCGGATCAAGATCGGTCAAGATCACGGGGGCCTGTTCCACGGGGCTGACCTGAACCTGTTGAATCCGGTTCAGCACCGACCAACCGCCATAGCCGATCCCGCCGATCACCGCCAACAAAACAAGCGAAGACCCGATAGCCCTTGGTTCGATCTGGCTGACGAATGACTCCTTGCCCGGAACAAACGGCGTGTTCGGAGACATGAACGGGTCTTGCCCCATCGGGCCACGGTTCGGAAGGCCGCCCGAAGGCTTGCGCACGACGGAAGCCTCGGCAGACATGCCATGCGCTACCTCGAACCCGCTTTCCTTGCAGAAATTGGCAAAGGTCTCATCCGGGTCCATACCCAGATAACGCGCGTAAGACCGAACATAGCCCGCGATGAACCCGGGCGTGTCGAACGCGTCGGGGTCTGCATTTTCGATGGCTGCAATATAGTTGGCTTTGATCCGCAACTCGCGCTGAACATCCAGCAGCGATTTGCCCATGGTGGCACGTTCACCGCGCATCACGTCGCCCAGACTCACCTCATAATCGTCAAACCCTTTCAGCTTGACGTCTTCGGCGTCTTCTTCGGACTCGCGCTGCGACTTGCGCCCTATCATTCTTGCTGCCCCATTACTGCCTTGTGCGTGTTACACGCTCGGAGCGAATCATTCCCACATGATTCGTCCGCCAATCTTGTTAGCGTAAGCTTAACACGCGCAAAACGCGTTGCACACTTTGCTCTGAGGCTATCCAGCAAGTTCGGCGCGATTTAGCGCACAATGTGACCAAAGTTCGTCCATTGCCTGGACCAATTTGTTCATCTCATTCGGGCCATGCACAGGCGACGGGGTAAAGCGCAAACGCTCTGTCCCGCGCGGTACGGTCGGGAAGTTGATCGGCTGCACATAGATCCCATGATCCTGAAGCAGGCGATCACTGAGGATTTTGGTGTGTACCGGGTCGCCCACGATCACCGGTACAATATGGCTTCCATGGTCGATCAGCGGCAAGCCCAGTCCCTTCAATCGCAGCTTGAGGATCTTGGCCTGGGTCTGATGGCGCTCCCGCAATTCAGGGGCATTTTTCAAATAGGCAACCGAGGCTGCCGCACCAGCCGCGACTGCAGGCGGCAGCGATGTGGTAAAGATGAAGCCCGGCGCGTAAGAGCGTACAGCGTCACACATTTTCGCGCTTGCCGCAATGTAGCCCCCCATCACGCCATAGGCCTTTGCCAGAGTGCCGTTGATGATATCGATCCGATGCGCAAGATTGTCACGTTCGGTCACGCCACCACCGCGCGGGCCATACATGCCTACTGCATGTACTTCGTCGATATAGGTCAAAGCGCCAAATTCATCGGCCAGGTCACAGATCTCTTCGATGGGACCAAAATCGCCATCCATCGAATAGACCGACTCAAATGCGATCAGCTTGGGCGCGGCTGGGTCGTCGGCTTCCAGCATTTCCCGCAGATGGGCCACATCATTATGGCGGAAGATGCGTTTCGCGCCACCGTTGCGGCGCACACCTTCAATCATCGAGGCGTGATTCAACGCGTCGGAATAGATGATCAGGCCGGGGAACAGCTTTGGCAAAGTCGAGAGGGTTGCGTCATTGGCAATATAGGCGCTGGTGAACAGCAGAGCAGCCTCTTTGCCATGCAGATCGGCCAGTTCGGCCTCAAGCCGCTTGTGATAGACCGTTGTGCCCGAGATGTTACGCGTTCCGCCCGAGCCAGCGCCAGCGGCGTCCACGGCCTCGTGCATGGCCTCGAGAACAACCGGATGCTGGCCCATCCCCAGATAGTCGTTGCCACACCACACGGTGATGTCGCGCTGTGACCCGTCAGGGCATGTCCAAACGGCATGAGGGAATTGTCCGTTCTTGCGTTCGATGTCGATGAAAGTGCGGTATCGACCTTCTTCGTGCAGCCTGGCAATCGCAGTATCGAGCTGGGCAGTATAGTCCAACGGACCCTCCTAACGTTCCCTGTCACTGCAAACAGCAACCGGGCCTTCCTATTCCGCCGCCAGCATTCAGATCACTCTGCCCTGGCGATTGTGGTTCTCTGGATATCCGATCTAGGGGCCAGAGCAAAACCTATCATTGATCTGCATCAAATATCCCCTTGGAACCGATCCGGCAAGAGAACTTCCTGCGCCAAGACGCGAGGAAACGCCGCAGTCTTCGACACCGGCTCCCTCCGCAGTTCGGGCTGGACGGTGCGGCTGACGCTGCTAGGGTCGCGCCAAAATCCAGATACTCAGGAGTTTCCCATGTCGCTAGACGCCGTGCTCAGCCGCATCGATGACGATCTATCCACCTCGATCGATCGCCTGATGGACCTGTTGCGGATCCCATCAATCTCAACAGATCCAGCCTATAAGGACCAGGTCGACAAGGCAGCGAACTGGTTGGTTTCCGACCTGCAAAGCATTGGCGTTGCAGCAGAAAAACGGCAAACACCGGGCCATCCGATGGTTGTTGGGCATGTGGGCGAAGATGGTGACGCACCGCATCTTCTGTTCTACGGGCATTACGATGTCCAACCGGTTGACCCGCTGGACCTGTGGCATCGCGACCCGTTCGACCCGGCGCTGGAAGACAGCGAGCACGGCCAGGTCATCCGCGGGCGCGGCGCCTCGGATGACAAGGGGCAACTGATGACCTTTATCGAAGCCTGCCGCGCCTGGAAAGCTGTTCACGGTAAATTGCCCTGCGGCATCACATTTTTCTTTGAAGGCGAAGAAGAATCGGGCTCGCCGTCGCTGGTCCCGTTCCTGCAAGAGAACGCAGCCGAACTGAAGGCGGATATCGCGCTGGTCTGCGACACATCCATGGTCTCACGCGGGGTGCCGTCGATTGCCGCGCAACTGCGTGGAATGCTCAAGGATGAGTTCACCATTCAAGGCCCCCGGATCGATCTGCACTCGGGCCACTATGGCGGCCCTGGCCTGAACCCGCTGCGGGAATTGTCGCGCATCGTTGCATCTTTCTACGATGAGGAAACCGGTCGCGTGGCGGTCGACGGGTTTTACGAAGGCGTGCACGAGGTCCCCGCCGATCAGCTGCGGCAGTGGGAGAAATGCGGGTTTGACGAAGCGGACTATTTGAATTCGGTCGGCTATACCCAGCCGCATGGCGAAAAGGCCTATTCCACGCTGGAACAGCAATGGGCCCGACCGACACTCGAAGTGAATGGGCTTTGGGGGGGCTATAACGGAGCCGGATCAAAAACGGTGATCCCATCCCTGGCCCATTGCAAAATCACATGCCGTCTGGTGGGCGATATGGACCCGGTCGCGCTGCGCGGGAAAATCCGCAAACATGTCGAGGATCGCCTGTCACCAGATGCAAGCGTCGAGTGGGACACCGACCTCGACGGCTCGCCCGCCTCGGTGATGAACCTGAACCGTCCCGAATTCGAAGCCGCGCGCGGCGCGCTGTCTGCCGAATGGGATCGCGAAGCCGTCTTTACCGGCATGGGCGGATCGATCCCGGTCGTCGGTTATTTCGACACGGTTTTAGGGCTGGACTCGATGCTGGTGGGTTATGCGAATGACGACGACGCCATCCATTCTCCAAACGAGAAATATGATGTGAAGAGCTTCCACAAGGGAATACGCTCCTGGGCTCGAATTCTGGACGCTTTGACAACGTAAAGAAATCTTAGCGAGGCTCTGCCTCGCGCTCCGAGGTATTTAAGAACAGAAGAAATCAGGACGCTTCGCCAGCTTCTTCTGTTTGAAAAATACCTCGGGGGAGTCGCGGCTCGCCGCGGCGGGGGCAGAGCCCCCTTCTGCTACATATGGATCACGCGCCCATAGGCGTCCAACACGCTTTCATGCATCATCTCTGACAGCGTGGGGTGCGGGAAGACGGTGTTCATCAGGTCTTCTTCGGTGGTCTCCAACTGGCGGCCCACCACGTACCCCTGAATAAGCTCGGTCACTTCCGCGCCGATCATGTGTGCGCCCAGCAGTTCGCCCGTTTTGGCGTCGAAGATCGTCTTGATCAGACCTTCGGGTTCACCCAAGGCAATGGCCTTACCATTGCCGATGAAGGGGAAGCGGCCGACTTTGATGTCATATCCCAGCTCTTTGGCCTTCGCTTCGGAATACCCCACCGATGCAACCTGCGGCTGGCAGTACGTACAGCCCGCGATGCTTTCGGGTTTCACAGGATGCGCATGTTTGCCTGCGATCAGCTCGGCGACCATGACACCTTCGTGGCTGGCCTTGTGCGCAAGCCAGGGTGCGCCTGCGATGTCGCCGATTGCGTACAGACCATCGACCCCGGTGCGACAGAACTCGTCTGTGACCACATGGGTGCGGTCGATCTTCACGCCCAGCGCCTCGAGCCCAAGGTTTTCGACATTGCCGACAATTCCAACGGCCGAGATAACGGTATCGAAATCGTGTTTCTCGACCTTGCCCTTCACCTCGATATGCGCGGTGACTTTGCCTTTGGCGCGGTCCAGTTGCTTGACCATCGCCTTTTCCATGATGGTCATGCCCTGTTTGGTGAAGGCTTTCTTGGCGAATGCGCTGATCTCGGCATCTTCCACCGGCAGGACGCGATCCATCACCTCGACCACGGTCGTGTCTGCGCCCAGCGTGTTGTAGAAGCTGGCAAATTCGATCCCGATCGCGCCCGAACCGATCACCAGCAGCTTCTTGGGCATCCGGGGCGGTTGCAGCGCGTGCTTATAGGTCCAGACCAGATCGCCATCAGCCTCAAGCCCGGGCAATTCCCGCGCGCGCGCGCCCGTGGCCAATACGATGTTCTTGGCGGTCAGTTCTTCGGTGCCCTTGTCGGTCTTGACGCTGACCTTGCCCTTGGCTGGCAGTGTTGCCTCGCCCATGAACACAGCGACTTTGTTTTTCTTCAGCAGGTGACCGATACCACCCGACAACTGCGCCGCCACCCCGCGCGAGCGTTTGACCACCACATCGAGATCATATCCGACCTTGTCCGCTTTCAGGCCAAAATCCTTGGCGCGCTCCATCAGGTGGAACACTTCGGACGAGCGCAGCAATGCCTTGGTGGGAATGCAACCCCAGTTCAGGCAAATGCCACCAAGATGCTCGCGCTCTATCACGGCTGTTTTCAGGCCCAGCTGAGCCGCGCGGATCGCAGCAACATACCCGCCAGGACCGGCGCCGATTACGATCAGATCAAAGGATTGTGCAGCCATGTTAACCTCGCGGCGCAGATCAGTTTCAAAACTAGTTTACCATTAAACTATTTTTCTCCACGCATCATCATGACTGCCCGCGACATATGTGACGCAGGGGCAATCGGCAACGTGGCACCAATTTTGAGCCTATACCCGCATGGCTGCAATGGCTAGAAGAGAGAACAAATCCAACCGGTACTGATTTCTTAACTCATTGAAAAACAGGAGGCATAGATGGCCAAAACAATAAAGGATCTTCTTCTGGCTCTGCTGAACGCAACGTTGATCCTGGTGGCTTTGTGCTTGTTCCTTGGGTGGAAACTCGCCCAATCGGTGGAAAACATCCAAACCGGCTTCGCCGAAAACCTTCAACAAGTGGCTCCGCTTCGGGATCAGGCGCAAGCCATTCGCGGAGAGTTGGCAGGCCTTCGCAGCGATTTGGCTGATCTGCGCGTACAAGGCGGAAACCTGGATCAGACCACACGCACGAATTTAAACGATGCGCTAAAGCGTTTGAACGACGTCGAAGAAAAACTGTCAGCAACCCAAGCGCGCCTAAATGGCTTGGTGGACAATCCCGAAGACCTCATAAACCATGCGATAACCACCGCATCCGAGGCGGTTACCGATCAACTGCATGACCTGCGCGGCTGTACGCCTGCGAGTTAACCTGCCGTTTGCAAGGCGCGCACGGTAGACCCGTAGCCGCCATTGCTGACATAGGCCGCTTCGTGCTGCGTCGTTGACCGCTCGAGCGCTTCGTTGCGATAGGGGAACCGGCCAAACTGGCGGATCACCTCGCGATGCGCTCGGGCGTGCAGCAGGTTGCTGGCCCCGTCGTTGGGCATCCGTTCGTGCATCAGGCGCACGCAACGTTCCTGATCACACAGGTTTTCTGAATGCATCATCGGCAAATAGAAAAACTGTCGAGCAGGTTCGTCGATCTTGAGGTCCCAGCCCCTGTCAACGGCAGCTTTGGCCGCTGCCAGCGCTGCCTTGTCCGTAGAAAACGCCTTGGCGCTTCCCCGGAACATGTTGCGCGGGAACTGATCCATCAGGATGATGTAAGCCAACGTACCGCTGGGATATGTCAACCAAAGGGAAAAGCGACCTTCACACGCGACCTGCCAGGTGACCAAAAATCGTTCGCGGATCTGCGCGTCCAGCGCATCATCCTGAACGTACCAACCGTCGGGGCCAATTTCATCTAACCAAAAACTCAGTACATCTTCAGGACCAGTCATGTCCTAAACTCCACATTTATTCCCACCCCAAGGATATGGATCAAGTATGGCAGTTTTACAGATTTGTAACAGTAACATATTGCAACATTGACGACATATTTCCGGCGCTTAGCCCTGTTCTTGTGAGCTTGATTCGTCTTGCGCCGCCTCGATGGCAACTTCTTGCGCAACTTCCATGGCCACCGGCGAGGCGGTGGGATAGATCGGAGCGATAGCGCCGGTTTCGTCCACAGGGACATAAGCGCGCTGGGTCATGCGATAGGCAGCATAAAGCGCCATGGCAAACATCAAGGTCGCGATGAACAGGAAAAAGCCTGATGGCCCCAGCAACCCGAGCCCCATCAACCAACCCGTTATGACCGGTCCGGCGATGGCGCCAAGGCCGTTGATGAACACCAGCCCACCGGATGCGGCGGACATGTCGTCATATTCCAGATAGTCATTGGTATAGGCGATCAACAGTGAATAGAGGGGGCTGGTCATACCCCCAATAATGAATGCGGCCAGCAAGAGGATCGGAAAGGCCCCCGCGCCAAAGAACATCCCAAAGACCGCTCCGGCACCGCCCACCGCAGACACCAGAAGGATCAAAATCCGCCGGTCCATCCGGTCCGATACCCAACCCAGCGGATATTGCAGCAGCACCGCCCCGATATAGAAGGCAGCCACGAAGGTGGAAATCTCAACCAGGGTCAGCCCGGCCTGCGCGCCATAGACGGCGCTCATCCCGAACTGGGCCGAAAAGACACCGCCCAAAAGGAACATGCCGACACAGCCCAGCGGTGACGTGTCCATCAACTTGCGCAGCGTCATCGGTTTGGTGGTGTCAAAGGCCGGTGTTGGCGAGATCGACAGCAGGATGGGCGCAAAAGAGATCGAGACCAGAATCGACGCGATCACAAAGGTCTCGTACCCTGCGGGATCACCTACCAGCAGCAACGCCTGCGCGCTGACCACCCCGATCATCTGAACGATCATATAGAGTGACAGCGCCTGCCCCCTGTTTTCGTTGCTGGCCGCGTTGTTCAGCCAGCTTTCCGCGGTCACGTAAACGCCCGAGAAACAGAACCCGATCACCACCCGGCCCAGCGACCACGCGATCGGGTCTGCAAGCATCGGATACATGATCATCACAGCCGAGATAAACGAGGCCAGCGCCGCAAAGACGCGCACATGTCCAACACGGCGGATCATCTCGGGTGCAAGGCGCGATCCGCCCAGAAAGCCAACGAAATAGGCCGACATGACAAAGGACATCTCGAAGGTCGAAAACCCTTCGATATCGCCCCGCACGCCCAGCAGGGTGCCCTGCAGGCCATTGCCGACCATCAGCAAACCCATGCCGAGGAGAAGCGCCCAAGCGCTGGAAAGGACTTGTAACATGGCTGCTCCCTCGTCGTGGCTGCGGGTATCACCCGTGGTGAAAGATAGAATCGTCAGTGTCGCGCTTGTCTACGACATCTTGGACAGATACTGCGCCCCGACGCGGTTCAGGGGATCAACAGCGATGCATCCCCATAGGAAAAGAACCGGTATTTTCGATCAACCGCATGGCGATAGACGGATTTGACCCGGTCCTGACCGATCAGCGCCGAAACCAGCATCAGCAAGGTGGATTTGGGCAGGTGGAAATTGGTCATCAGCGCGTCGGTGACGTGAAAGTCGAAGCCGGGATAGATGAAAATATCCGTCTCGCCCTCCCAGGGTGCAATCCGACCGCCGCGCGCCGCGCTTTCGATCAGCCGCAGAGCGGTGGTGCCTACCGGGATCACCCGCCCACCCGTGTCCTTGGTGGCTTGGATCTCGGCAGCAGCATCCGCACTGACGCGGCCCCATTCGGCATGCATCTTGTGCGTGGTCACGTCCTCGACTTTGACCGGCAGAAAGGTGCCCGCGCCCACATGCAATGTGACATGGGTAAAGGCCACGCCGTGATCAGATAAAGCCCGCAATAATGCATCGTCGAAATGCAATGAGGCGGTTGGCGCCGCAACCGCACCTGAATGGCGCGCCCAGACGGTCTGATAATCGCTTTTGTCGCGCTCGTCCGCAGGGCGTTTGGCGGCGATATAAGGAGGCAGCGGCATCGCGCCTGCCTGTTCGAGTGCGGCGTCAAAATCGTCGCCTGAAAGATTGAACCGCAGAAACGCCTGACCGTCGGCAACTCGATCCAGTCGCGCGCTAAGGTCATCGGAAAAGACGATCTCTTCACCCGGCTTGACCTTTTTCAGAGGTTTGATCAGCGCTGACCATGTGCCGTCGGCTTGCGGATCCAGCAATGTGGCTTCGATCCCAGCCGAGACCGGACCCTGCGCGCTGTGGCGGTGGCGGCGTCCATTCAGGCGCGCCGGGATGACACGGGTGTCGTTCAGAACCAGCCGATCCCCGGGGCAGAGCCATTTGGGCAGGTCCAACACCCTCTGGTCGTGGATTGCTGTGCCCTCCGAGACCAGCAGGCGCGCCGAGGATCTCGGGCTGGCGGGCCGCGTGGCAATCAGGTCTTCAGGCAGGTCAAAATCAAAATCGGCAAGTTTCATGCAGGCGCACTACATTGCGCGGATAGATTCGGCCACTCTGATTGGGTTATCGATCCTCACCTCTCGGCGTTTTTGGTGGTGGGGGTCTTTCGGGCTTGGCATTTGGCCCGTCTGAGACCGTGGGCGGCGGGGCCCGCATGAGGTTGCGCAAGAACAGCGGTGCAAGACCCGATAGCGGATTGACTGCCACCTTCGGATCGCTGAGCGGGCCGGTCAGCGTGTAGTTGAACGCAAACACCCCCTCCCCTTTGCGGGTCAACACGCTGCCAACCGCATTCAGCAGATAGATCGGAGAGATCGCCCCGCGCAGGTTCATCATCCCTGTCACCATGTCGATGGTGCCATCAAAGGACAGCCCCATAGAAGGACCAACAGCGCTGCCGCTAAGCACTTTGACCTCGGTTGGCGTGATGCGCATTTTGCTATCGATGGCCGAGAAAAAGATCCCTTGCCCGGCCATTTCGTCCAACAGCCCGACCAGGCTGATCGCGTTCAGCAACGCGGCCATGGCGGGGGCGTTTTGGATGCGTGTGTTCTCGATACGCATGTCAACGTCATAGTTTCCGGGGTCGCCGATTGGGTTTAGATTCAGATCCAACGAACCTGAACGCGCTTGCGTCAACAGCCCAGCAGAAAGCAAGACCGCGCCTGCATCTTCTGAGGTAAGACTGACCGCACTGCGACTTGAAACGGGTGTCACCTGCCCATTTACCGCAGCACCACCATTTACCTGCGCCGAGAAGCCCCCTTTTAGGCCACCTGTGGTTTCAAATGTCCCATTCAGACCGGTCAGCGCCACCGACTCGGTGATTTGCAAGCGATCCAGGGACACATCCAGTCGCGGTCCGGCGCCACCGCCCGCGCCACCGCCACTTCCACCTTCGCCAATGGTTGATTTGGCCAGGTTCAGAACGCCGCCCAGAACGCGGATATCCGGTACCGCGTTTCCTCGCGCAATCAACTCGGCCGGGACCGCAAGCCAGTCGCCCAGCTCGAATGAACTGAAGCGCACCCGCTCGAACCCACCATTCGCAAACGAGATCGACGCACGGCTGCGCAACCCGGCAGCGTCGATCTGCAGGTCATTGACCGCAAGCGCACTACCCAATGTCGCCTGCGCATTCAAACTACCGCCGCGCGACGCGGGTTTGCGCCACCCCAGCTCAGGGATGGCCAACACAACACCCACTAGATCCGATTGCGCCTGCAACTCTGGAGCCTCACCGCCGCCGATATCCAAGCTGAAATCGGCAATGCCAAGGCCCGTCAGCATCCCTTGTGGCAAACCCGCATTGATCTCGTCCATCAAGCGCGGCGACAGCTCGATCTGCCCTGTCAATTGACTGCGCTGCGCCTCGGAGCCCCCGATCGGTTGCAGCCATTGGGCGGTCACGGGGACCGCACCAAAAAGACCATTCCCGTCGATTTCGATCTCGCTTTGGTCGCCTCGTATTCCCAGCCGATCAGCACTGATTTCGAAACCTGGCACCAAACGGCTGCTGTTCAGGTTGGCCAGATCCCCTTCGAAATGGAATTCGGCATCAGAAAAACGCAGTTTTTTCTTTAGTGGCAGCGCCAAGGTGCCCTCAAGCGCCACGCCCCCTGCCCCGAGATCAACCGGTATTCCAGCTTTTGTCAGCAATTGAAGCGGTGGGCGATCCAGCAAAGACAGCGCCGCAGTCACGCTGCTGTTGGCTTTAATCCTGACGACACTGGGGGTAATTCCTTTGCTTTCGGTGTCCGGGATGATGAACGACGTGCCAGCAGCGTCGACTTCGCCCCCCTCATCCGCCACCACAATCCCTTGCTGTGCGGTGACCGTAAATCGACCATTCAATAGGCTAGCCTGGCCTTGTGCGCGCTGGATCGGCGGTAAGGTTTTGGCAAACGTCAACTCTGTGTCGTCAAAATCAAAATCCAGATAGATATTCGGCTTTTGATTGGGACTTAGACGCAAGGCAAAATCCATGTCAGAGAGATTGCCCTTGTGGATGTTCTTCGTCACCCACTCACGCGGTTTGGAGGCGAGACGTTCCGGCCAATAGGGCAACAATTGTTCCGAGCTCAGTTCAGCAAGTTGAGCGTCGATACGTGCCGACCAACCCTCTGGCTCGGCGGCAAGATCGCCTGTCAGATGCAAACGGTGCTCATCATCAGCAATTGTCGCCTGCCCAAGCCGCATCCGAAACGGGGCAAGCTTGATCTGGAAATCAAGATCGGCGCGCGTCAGTTCAAGATCTTGCGGAAACAAATCCGCCGGATTTACGCGGATGTCGCTGAAGCGGAACTGACCATCCATGCTTTGCAGGCTACCGCTGTCGACCCCGTGCAGATAAGCCGTTCCATCCGCCTGTACGGTACCCCAGGCCGAGTCTATCAATACCTCGTTGAAGTCCAAAACTTCAGCTTTTGGATCATAGGTGAAATAGGTCCGAGCAGATTCGAATTTGACGGGACGCGTCGCGGTCGTGGGCTGCACAGCGCCTGCGCCCAGGTTCAATGTTGCAAATACTGGCCCCAGATCCGCGTTCTCATTGACCGATCCGCGCAAGGCACCCGATATTGGCGCCCGCAGAACCTGCATCCAAGCCAGCGCCGGTGAGTGTCCTGCTACATCCTCTGTCGGCAAGTCCGTGATGTTGACTCCGAACTCGGCCGCCGCACTGTCCAACGAGCTGGTGTAGTTCGCTTCGATGGTGCTGACAAAATCACGCCCCGACAAAACCGAAAAACCGGTGCCAAGACGCAATTGGCGCGCGTCTCGCGTCAACAGGATGTGACCACCATCCAGAACCCAGGAACGTCCTTGTCGCAGATCCTGATAATCCAGCGTGATCGCGTCCAGACGAACCGATACCAACGCAGATAAATTGGGCGATTTGAAGAGCTCATCGGTTTCTTCAATCAGTTGCGCCAAGTTAGGAGCTTCGCCGACCGGGGCACTGCTAGACCCCACGGTCAAGGACAGCGCACCATCCAACCCGCGGGTGAGCGCCACTTGCGCGCCCTGCAAGTCTATTCGCTTTGGTTGGACCTGCCCACGCAACAAGGGCCGCATCGCAAGGCTGGCCGACATATGCGAGACTTCGGCAACCTGTTGCCCCTCGGCGTCGCTGACGCGCACATCGCTAAGCTGTAACCGAGGCCGCCAACCTTGATGAACCGTGAGGCTGACATCGCCAAAGGTCACCTTGATCCCACCAAGCGCGCGATCAAGCCGCGCCTCAACGCGATCCCGCACCCATTGCGGTGCGTGCATTTGCTGGCCCAACGTCATGAAACCGGTGAACAGTGCCAGCGCGATCAGGATGAAAACACCACGCAAAGCCCAGAACAAAGTCGACAGGCTGCGCGAACGCCGACGCGGCTTTCGCGCCGGTTTCACACCGTCTTTCGGTTCTGGTTGCACCACTTTGCTTTCCACGTCTTTCAACCTGCCCGCAGCGCCCTATTATACCCCGTAACCGTTTACAAATTCAGCCGGAGTATTAAATGCCCGACGTCTCAGATCTTGCCCCTGACTTCACTTTGCCGCGCGATGGTGGCGGCGACGTAACCCTGTCCGCGCTACGCGGCAAGGCCGTCGTTTTATTTTTCTACCCTCGCGATGATACGCCGGGCTGCACCAAGGAATCCATTGGTTTTTCAGAGCAGTTAGAAGCGTTTGAGCAAGCCGGGGCTCACGTTTTTGGCATCTCGAAAGATACGGTGGCGAAACATGACAAGTTCGTCGCCAAGCACAGTTTGACCACACCGCTGCTGTCAGATGACGGATCAACTGTCTGCGAAGACTATGGTGTCTGGGTCGAAAAGAACATGTATGGGCGCAAGTCCATGGGGATTGAAAGGTCAACTTTTCTGATCGACAAGGATGGAAAAATCGCACGTATGTGGCGAAAGGTCAAAGTGCCCGGCCATGTGGATGAGGTGCTGCAAGCCGTTCAAGAAATGTGATCTGACCGGCCCGAAACCCGAAACAGCCCCGCGGCGCAGAAGGTTGCGGCGGGGCGCAAATCGATACTCAGAGTTTCAACTATCGCGGCCACGATCTGCGTGATCGAGATCGTGAGTTTACCCCTCGTCAATCGGCCACAGAGCCCTCAAATACCGGATTTTCGGCGATTTCCCGCCGATCTCAAGCGCGATTCTTCCGCTTATGCTGACTCTTTGGTCAAGAAACTTGCTCAAAACACGACACCCCATTATGCACTCTGCCCAAGGGCAGGCCACTCACTCACAACCAGCCCGAATATGGGGACAATGGGGTAGGACGCGTGCGAACACGCCTAGCTATTAAACTACACGCACTGCTTGAGCGGATTTTTCCTGAACGCAGGGTGTTTTTGAAATCCGACAGTGATACACGGTATATCCGGCTGAGTTCCGAAACACAGGTTATTGCGGTAACTGGCGTTGCTGTGATGGTCGGCTGGACCGCAGTGGCAACTTCAATCTTGCTGATGGACAGTATCGGGTCGGGCAACTTTCGAGATCAGGCAAAACGCGATCAGGCCACCTATCAAGAGCGGTTGAATGTTCTGTCTGCAGAACGCGATGCGCGCGCAGTCGAAGCTCTGGCTGCGCATGATCGGTTCAACGCAGCGCTGGAACAGGTTTCGGCGATGCAGTCGGAGCTGCTGGCGTCAGAAAACCGCCGCCGCGAGCTGGAAACCGGGATTGAGGTGATCCAGACAACCTTGCGGGCGACCATGAAACAGCGCGAAGAGGCGCGCGCTGAGCTGGCCAAAATGCAGCAACTGACCGAAGCGGACGCACCCTTCATGATGGCCGCCGCAAACCCAGAGCAGATGGCGTTCATGACCGACGCGCTTGCGCGCACCGCGCTTGAGCGTGACGCGATTGCAGCCGATGCACAGGGCGCTTTGGAACAGCGCGCTGAGTTGGAGTTGGAGATCCGACTGATGCAGGAACGCAGCGACGAGATATTCCGCCAGCTGGAAGAGGCAATGGTGATTTCGGTCGAGCCGCTGGACAAGATGTTCCGCCAGGCCGGGATGCCGACAGATCGTATCATCGAAGAGGTCCGGCGCGGATATAGCGGTATGGGCGGTCCGCTGACCCCTTTATCCTTCAGCACGCGCGGTGAGTCGGAACTGACCCCCGACCAGATCCGCGCCAATACTCTGCTGCAGCAGATGGATCAGTTGAACCTTTATCGCATCGCCGCCGAAAAAGCCCCTTTCGCCAGCCCCGTGAACGCAGCTGTGCGCTATACCAGTGGGTTTGGCACACGGCGCGACCCAAAAACGGGCGGCCGCCGTATGCATAATGGGGCGGATTTCGCAGGATCACCCGGAACGGACATCTTCGCTACGGCCGATGGCGTGGTCACACATGCGGGTTGGCAATCGGGCTTTGGCCGTCTGGTCAGAATTCGCCATGCCTTTGGAATTGAGACACTTTACGCTCATAACACAAGTATCCGGGTCAAGGTGGGTCAAAGGGTCTCGCGCGGGGATCATATAGCTGATATGGGTAGCACTGGACGGTCAACCGGAACACATCTGCACTATGAGGTGCGCGTGAACGGAAAGCCCGTAAACCCAATGACTTACATCAAGGCTGCGAGAAATGTTTTCTAAGAGCAAAATCAACGAGCCCGGAACCAAGGCCGCCGAGTCGGAAAAAGCAGCAGCACCGGCTGCTCCGGCCCCTGCACCAGCCGAGCCAAAGGCAAGCACGGCGCCCAAGCCGAAACCCCCTGCCTCGGTGCTGTCCTCGGATCTGCACATCACCGGTAACCTCAAGACATCGGGTGATATTCAGGTTGAAGGCACTGTCGAAGGCGACATCCGCGCGCATTTGCTGACCATTGGCGAAACCGCCACCATCAAGGGCGAAGTGACCGCTGATGACGTTGTGGTCAATGGCCGCATCGTGGGTCGTGTGCGCGGCCTGAAGGTTCGCCTGACCTCGACCGCGCGGGTCGAAGGTGACATCATCCACAAGACAATCGCGATCGAAAGCGGTGCGCATTTCGAAGGATCTGTGCAGCGCCAGGACGACCCGCTGAACCCCGGTCGCGGTGGCAAAGCCGCCGCCAACGCGGCGGCAGACGTAAAACAGTAGGACCCCCTCTCTTACTGAAGATCGACGCCGTGGACCTAGGTCTGCGGCGTTTTTCGTTGCAGCACAACCGCGCAAATTCGCGACTTGACGCCCAAGCGGACACACGCGACACAAGTCCAAGACATTGTATTTGGAACATAAAGTGTTTTGGTCGCGTCAATTGATCTCTGATGACTTACGGTCTTGGGTTAAAGACTGCTTTGACTGGTTCGATGAACATTTCGAACCGCCACGTAAGGTCATCCTGCCAACCAAAGAATTCTTCTCGGCTCCCGGCGGCGAAGATCATGAGACAGCCGAGCGCGTGTTGATAGACGTCAAACGCCTGTTGCACCTGTCCAAGCCGGTCACCTTGTTACCGCTGGATGTGTTGCCCGAGGAATATCGGCACACCTATCAAACCTCTCTTTCAATTAATGGAACACATCAGTCCATCGATGGGAATACGGTGATCCGATATGATCCCGCGCTGCTGAAACGGCCTTTGCAATTCATCGATCTTCTGGCGCATGAGCTTATGCACGCCCGGCTGGACGGCCATGAGGACGCTGTGCCTGGCGGATATGAAGCCCATGAGCTTGCCACGGATCTGGGATGTATCATCGCCGGTTTCGGCGTGTTCCAGTTGCAAGGCGCTGATGACGCCGGCTGGTCGGGGTACATGACCCAACCCACGCGTGCTTTTGCCCTGGCGCTATTTCTGAACCGACGTGGCCTGCGCACCGAGGAAGTGTCTCCTTTTCTGTCAGGTCGATGCAATCGACTGCTGCGCAAGGCGATAAAGGCGGTTTGATCCGTGGTGCCGCAAATCGGGCAGTCTCCTCATAGGGTTCTGACGCCGGAGCGGTAAAGATTCCCCGCTCACAAAACGTAAAAAAACATGTTATTCGAATGAGTATAAGACGTTTGTTTTTCGGAGGGATTTTGATGTCATCGAAACTAATGGCCGAGTTCTTCGGCACGTTCTGGCTGGTTCTGGGGGGCTGCGGGAGTGCGGTGCTGGCGGCGGGTGTGGCCGATGTGGGCATCGGCTGGCTGGGCGTTTCCTTTGCCTTCGGCCTGACTGTCCTGACCATGGCCTATACGGTTGGCCATATCTCGGGCGGGCATTTCAATCCTGCCGTGAGTCTGGGTCTGATGGTCGGTGGGCGCTTTCCGGCCAAAGATCTGCTTCCCTACTGGGCTGCACAGGTCGCGGGTGCCGTTGTTGCAGCGCTTGTGCTCTATATCATCGTCAGCGGTGCGCCCGGTTTCGAAGGCGTTGGAGGGTTTGCCTCGAACGGGTATGGCGCGGCCTCGCCCGAAGGGTATTCTTTGATGTCGGCCTTGGTGATCGAGATTGTGCTGACCGCGTTCTTTATCCTGATCATCCTTGGCGCCACGTCCAACGGCGCCCCAGCTGGCTTTGCCCCCATCGCTATTGGTCTGGCATTGACGCTGATCCACCTGATTTCGATCCCGGTAACCAACACTTCGGTCAACCCGGCGCGGTCGACCGGCGTTGCGCTCTTTGCGGATGGTCCCGCATTGGCACAGCTGTGGCTGTTTTGGGTCGCCCCGCTGATCGGCGGAGCCGTAGGTGCGCTGATTTGGAAGGTGATGTCGTCTGAAGACTGACTTGCAAAAGTGCGGGGTTCAGACGCCGCCGCGCAACGCATAGAAAAACCCGGCGCTGACGTGAGCGCCGGGTTTGGTCATTCTACTCGGTCACGGTGACCGTTTTCATCGCGTCCGGCTGCCCGATGACAGCGCCATTCGGTCCATCGCCGCGCTTGATCGCGTCAACCACGTCCATGCCGTCGGTGACCTGCCCGATAACGGTGTATTGACCATTCAGGAACGGCCCCGGCTCGAACATGATGAAGAACTGCGAGTTGGCGCTGTTGGGATCCTGCGCCCTTGCCATGCCCACGACGCCTCGGTCAAAGTTGAAATCCGAGAACTCGGCGGGCAGGTCAGGACGGTCTGACCCACCTGTGCCTGCGCGGCGCAGATCGCTGCCCAGACGGCCATGTTCCACATCGCCGGTCTGCGCCATGAAACCTTCGATCACCCGGTGAAACACCACATTGTCATACTGGCCGGCGGCGGCCAGTGCAGTGATCTGTTCCACATGTTGGGGGGCGAGATCTTCGAACAGGTCGACGGTGACGGTGCCATTGGCCCCCTCACCTTCGATTTCGATCTGCAAACCGGTCGCAAGCGCAGGACCGGCCAGCAGGGCAAATGCAGCCGCCAGCTTATACATCGGCAGCCACTTTCACGCTGATCATGCGATCGGGGCTTTGCGGCGGCTCTCCGCGTACAATCGCGTCCACATGCTCCATCCCGTCAATCACACGGCCATAGACCGTGTACTGGCCGTTCAGGAAATGGTTGTCCTTGAAGTTGATGAAGAACTGCGAGTTGGCTGAATCGGGGTTCTGCGACCGGGCCGCACCCAAGGTGCCGCGATCATGCGGCAGCGACGAAAATTCGGCGGGAACGTTTGGCAGCGACGAACCACCGGTGCCCGCCATACGCAGGTTAAAGCCGTCTTCCATATCGCCGTGTTGCACATCGCCGGTTTGCGCCATGAACCCGTCAATCACACGGTGAAAGGCCACGTTGTCATACTCGCCCCCACGGGCCAGTTCCTTCATCCGCGCGCTGTGCTGCGGCGCGACATCGGGCAGAAGCTCAATGGTCACGTTGCCATCCTTCAGCTCGATGATGATCGTGTTTTCGGGGTCTTTGATCTCGGCCATGAGGCCCTCCTGTCATTTATTCTTGGCAAATAGTTATGACGCGCGCGCCTGAAAGCCAAGTGACGCATTGACCTGAGGGCAAATAGCAGGAAAAGAACCGCCTAAACGGATTGCAAACAGCGAGGATCGCAGGATGGGCTGGAAGACACTGGATGACATGGACCTGAACGGCAAGCGCGTTTTGGTGCGTGTCGACATCAATGTACCGGTTTCAGACGGTGTTGTGACCGACGACACCCGCATTCAGCGCATTGTGCCGACGGTTCAAGATATTCTGGCCGCTGGCGGTATGCCGATCCTTCTGGCTCATTTCGGGCGCCCCAAGGGCGAACGCGTGCCCGAGATGTCGCTTAAACAGCTGGTGCCCGCGCTTCAGACGGCCTTTGGCACGCCCGTTGTCTTTGCCGAGGATTGCGTAGGGCCCGCAGCAGAACAGGCGGCAGAGGTGCTGCAACCCGGTCAGGTCCTGTTGCTGGAAAACACGCGCTATCACGCGGCAGAAACCAAAAACGACGCCGATCTGGCCGCGGGTATAGCCAAGCTGGGCGATGTCTATTGCAATGACGCCTTTTCCGCCGCCCACCGCGCCCATAGCTCGACCGAGGCCATTGCCCGCCTGCTGCCCGCCTGTGCGGGCCGTCTGATGCAGGCCGAGCTGCAAGCGCTTGAAGGTGCATTGGGCGCTCCCAAACGCCCCGTGACGGCGGTTGTGGGTGGCGCCAAGGTTTCAACTAAGCTGGAGCTGTTGGGCAATCTGATCGAGAAGGTCGATTATCTGGTCATCGGCGGTGGGATGGCCAACACCTTTCTGGTGGCGCAAGGCATCAATGTTGGCAAATCTCTTGCCGAAACCGCGATGAAAGACACAGCGGCCGATATCCTTGCCAAAGCGCGAAGCGCGGGTTGTCAGATCATCCTGCCGAGCGACGTGGTGGTCGCCACTGCATTCGAGGCAAATGCGCCGCATCAGGTGCTGCCCGCCGATCAATGCCCCGAAGACAGCATGATCCTGGATGCAGGCCCTGACAGCGTGGCCGCCATTACCGAGGTGTTTGCCAAAAGCCAGACCCTGATCTGGAACGGCCCCCTGGGCGCGTTCGAGCTGACGCCGTTTGATGCCGCCACCAATGCGGCCGCGTTGAAAGCCGCTGAACTGAGCCGTTCGGGTCAATTGATCTCGGTCGCGGGCGGTGGTGACACTGTCGCTGCGCTGAACGCCTCGGGCGCGGCTGCGGATTTCACCTATATCTCGACGGCTGGCGGTGCGTTCCTGGAGTGGATGGAAGGTAAAACCCTGCCCGGCGTCGCGGCGTTGAACCAGTAAAACAGAGCTTGCACAAAGCGCCCGTCAGCGGCGCTTTGCCAATCTCGTTTTTGGTCCCTGTTTTTGTAGCACAGGGGATTCACAAGCCGAATCACCTGTGACATAGTGTTTCCAGATGTCCGCTAAGGGCACATGTTCGAGGCAGTTTCTATTCGGTGGTTTCCCTAGTGACCCGTTCTCATCGCCCCGGTTTGGGTGCAGTCCTGTTCTTCTCGGTCGCCTTCATGTTGGGCGCTTATTTCACCTTTGCCGCCGTGCAAGGTGACTATGGTCTGTTCCGCCGTGTCGAGATCGCTGCCGAACGGGACGCGCTGTCGCGGGATCTAACGCAGTTGAACGCCGAAATCGCGAAGATGGAAAACCTGACCCTACGCCTGTCAGATACCTACCTGGATCTGGATCTGCTGGATCAGCAGGCGCGGTCCATTCTGGGCCTGATCCGCGCGGATGAGATCGTTATTCAATAGTTCCATCCACCTTGTAAGACCTCATGGCATAGCGCGTCAGAGCGCATTAATTTCGCGTGAATGACCATGCGTCACATTTACCCTCGCCAGCACGCGCCAAATGCTTTATGAAATAGTTTAACGCTAAACTATCTTGCCGAGAGGGGGAGATCGCCACTATGGCTGCGCGAAAAACCACAAAGAAACCAAATGTTTCTGCGGAAGAACTCACGACATATTACCGCGAGATGCTGCTGATCCGGCGATTCGAGGAAAAGGCGGGCCAGCTCTATGGCATGGGCCTGATCGGTGGTTTCTGTCACCTGTATATCGGTCAGGAAGCAGTTGTTGTCGGGCTTGAAGCCGCGGCCAAAGAAGGTGACAAGCGGATCACCTCCTATCGCGACCACGGCCATATGCTGGCCTGCGGCATGGATCCGGGTGGCGTGATGGCCGAACTGACCGGGCGCGAGGGCGGCTTGTCCAAGGGCAAGGGCGGCTCGATGCACATGTTCTCGAAAGAGAAGCACTTCTATGGTGGTCATGGCATTGTTGGCGCGCAGGTGCCGTTGGGGGCCGGTCTGGCCTTTGCCGACAAGTACAAGGAAAACGGCGGTGTGACCTTCACCTATTTCGGGGATGGTGCCGCCAACCAGGGACAGGTCTATGAGACCTTCAACATGGCCGCGATCTGGGATCTGCCGGTGGTGTTCGTGATCGAGAACAACCAATACGCCATGGGCACATCGCAGGCACGCTCGACCTCGACCAAAGACATTTACCTGCGCGGTGAAGCATTCGGCATCCCCGGCGAGATTGTCGATGGTATGGATGTGCTGGCGGTCAAGGCTGCGGGCGAAAAGGCCGTTGCTCACTGCCGCGCGGGCAAGGGCCCCTATATCCTTGAGGTCAAGACCTACCGTTATCGCGGCCACTCGATGTCGGACCCGGCCAAGTACCGCACCCGCGAAGAGGTTCAGAAGGTCCGCGAACAAAGCGACCCGATCGAACATGTGCGCGAGATGCTTCTAACTGGCAAACACGCGACCGAAGAGGATCTGAAGGCGATCGACAAAGAGATCAAAGAGATCGTCAATCAGGCCGCCGAATTCTCAAAAGAAAGCCCCGAGCCTTCGGTCGAAGAGCTCTGGACAGACATTTACGCCTGAGAGGACGATTAAGACATGGCAACCGAAATTCTCATGCCCGCCCTTTCGCCCACGATGGAAGAGGGCACGCTGGCCAAGTGGCTGGTCAAGGAAGGCGACACTGTATCCTCGGGCGACATCATGGCCGAGATCGAAACCGACAAGGCGACGATGGAGTTCGAAGCCGTTGATGAAGGCATCATCGGCAAGATCCTGATCGCGGAAGGCAGCGAAGGGGTCAAGGTCAACACCCCCATCGCGATCCTGGTCGAGGAAGGCGAAGACGCCTCCGCCCTGCCCGCTGCGGCACCCGCCGCCGCAGCAGAGACCGAAGCCGCCTCAGCGGCGGTTGAGGCCCCTGCTCCCGCCGCTGCTGCCCCCGCCGCACCGGTTGTGGACTTGTCGCCCGATTGGCCCGCCGATGCCGAGATGAACTCCGAAACCGTCCGCGAGGCCCTGCGCGACGCTATGGCCGAGGAAATGCGCAGCGACGAAGACGTCTATCTGATGGGCGAAGAGGTCGCCGAATATCAAGGCGCCTACAAGATCAGCCAGGGCCTGCTGGATGAATTCGGCCCCAAGCGCGTGATCGATACGCCGATCACCGAGCATGGTTTTGCGGGTATCGCTGTGGGCTCGGCCTTTGGTGGCCTGAAACCGATTGTCGAGTTCATGACCTTCAACTTCGCTATGCAGGCGATTGACCAGATCATCAATTCTGCCGCCAAGACGCTCTATATGTCTGGCGGTCAGATGGGATGCCCCATCGTGTTCCGGGGCCCCAACGGCGCCGCCGCCCGCGTGGCAGCACAGCACAGCCAGGACTATGCCGCTTGGTATATGCAGATCCCCGGCCTGAAAGTTGTCATGCCCTATTCGGCAGCCGACGCCAAAGGCCTGCTGAAATCCGCAATTCGTGATCCGAACCCGGTGGTTTTCCTGGAGAACGAAATCCTCTACGGCCGGTCCTTCGACATGCCGCAAGTGGATGATCTGACCATCCCGCTGGGAAAGGCCCGCATTTGGCGCGAAGGCTCGGATGTGACGATCGTCAGCTTTGGCATCGGCATGCAATACGCGCTTGAGGCCGCCGACAAGCTGGCCGAAGACGGCATCAGCGCCGAGGTGATCGACCTGCGCACCATCCGCCCGATGGATACCGGCGCGATCATCAATTCGGTGATGAAAACCAACCGCCTGGTGACCGTCGAAGAAGGCTGGCCGCAAGGCTCAGTCGGCAGCTATATCAGCTCGGTGGTGATGCAAGAGGCGTTCGACTATCTCGACGCCCCGGTCATCAACTGCACCGGCAAGGACGTTCCGATGCCTTATGCCGCAAACCTCGAAAAACTGGCCCTGATCACCACCGACGAAGTGATTGCAGCCGTGAAACAAGTGACCTACCGGTAAGGAGCGTGACAGATGCCCACTGAAATTCTGATGCCCGCCCTTTCGCCGACGATGGAAGAAGGCACGCTTGCCAAATGGCTGGTCAAGGAAGGCGATACCGTCTCGTCCGGTGACCTGCTGGCCGAGATCGAAACCGACAAGGCGACGATGGAATTCGAAGCCGTGGATGAAGGCACCATCGGCAAGATCCTGATCCCCGAAGGCTCGGAAGGCGTCAAGGTCAACACGGCCATCGCTGTTCTGTTGGAAGACGGCGAAAGCGCTGATGACATCGCAGCCGCACCAGCCGCAGCACCAGCGGCTGCCCCCGCAGCCGCCGCGGGTAACGAGGCCGCCCCTGTGGCGTCCGAGGCACCGGCAGCCCCAGCCCCGGCGGCGCCGGTCAAAGCCGACGGTGGCCGTATCTTTGCCTCGCCCCTGGCCCGTCGAATCGCAGCGCAAAAGGGTCTCGACCTGGCGCAGATCACCGGCTCAGGCCCGCATGGCCGCATTGTCAAAGCCGATGTGGAAAGCGCCACGGCGGCGCCAGCCGCTGCGGCGCCCGCACCCGCTGCTGCGGCTCCGGCCCCGGCGACTGCGCCCACAGGCCCCTCAGCCGATATGGTTTCGCGCATGTACGAGGGTCGCGAATACGAGGAAATCCAGCTGGACGGCATGCGCAAAACCATTGCCGCACGTCTGGGCGAGGCCAAGCAGACCATCCCGCATTTCTACCTGCGCCGTGACATCAAACTGGACGCGCTGCTCAAGTTCCGCAGCCAGTTGAACAAGCAGCTGGAAGGACGCGGCGTCAAGCTGAGCGTCAACGATTTCATCATCAAAGCCGTTGCCAACGCTTTGCAACAGGTTCCGGCCTGTAATGCGGTTTGGGCAGGCGACCGGGTGCTGCAACTGAAACCCTCGGACGTGGCCGTGGCCGTCGCCATCGAAGGCGGGCTGTTCACACCGGTGTTGCAGGATGCCGATATGAAGTCACTCTCGGCGCTTTCGACGGAGATGAAAGACCTCGCCGCCCGCGCTCGCGAACGCAAACTGGCCCCGCACGAATATCAGGGCGGCACCTTTGCGATCTCGAACCTGGGCATGTTCGGCATCGACAATTTCGACGCCATCGTGAACCCACCCCATGCCGGTATTCTTGCCGTGGGCACCGGGGTCAAGAAACCGGTGGTCGGCGATGATGGAGAGCTGACCGTGGCCACCGTCATGTCGGTCACCATGTCGGTCGACCACCGCGTCATCGACGGCGCGCTGGGAGCCGAGTTGCTCAAGGCCATTGTCGAGAACCTGGAAAACCCGATGGTGATGTTGGCGTAATCCCATCAAACCACGTACAAAAAAGGCCGCCTCAACCCACGAGGCGGCCTTTTTACGTTTCTCAAGTCCGACTTATTGGTCCTTGCCCAACATATGATCCATCGAAATTGACGGCTGATCACAGCCCGCCTCTCCGACGATCTTTGCAGGGATCCCCGCCACTGTTTTGCACGGCGGCACTTCTTGCAGAACAACAGATCCGGCGGCGATACGGCTGCAATGGCCAACTTCGATATTGCCCAGCACCTTGGCGCCGGCCCCGATCAATACGCCGTCGCCGATCTTGGGATGGCGTTGTTCTTCTTCTTTTCCGGTTCCGCCCAAGGTCACGGAATGCAGCATCGAGACATTGTCACCCACCACCGCGGTCTCACCGATGACAATGGAGTGGGCGTGATCGATCATGATACCTTTGCCAATTTTAGCAGCGGGGTGAATGTCGATCCCAAAGATCTCAGACGAACGCATCTGGAAGAAATAGGCCAGATCATGACGGCCCTTGCGCCACAGCCAATGAGCCACGCGATAGGCCTGCATGGCCTGGTAGCCTTTGAAATAAAGAACTGGCTGCAACAGGCGATGACAGGCCGGGTCGCGTTCGTAGACGGCCATAAGGTCGGCCCGCGCAGCTTCGACCAGCGCCGGTTCGTCCGCATAGGCTTCATCCACGATTTCGCGCAGAACCATCATCGACATCTCGTTCGAGCTCAGTTTGGCTGAGACACGATACGACAGCGCGCGTTCAAGGCTGCGGTGGTGAAGGATACAGGCATGCACCAAGCCGCCCATGAGCGGTTCTTTATCGACCGCAGCCTGAGCTTCTTCAGTGATTCTGGTCCAGACCGGGTCAACAGTGGTGACGTGACTGCGCTTTTCCAACATGGCTTATGTCCTTTTGCTGCGCCTAGAATGCCATTTAGTGGTAAAATTACCAAACGCAAACCCGTGATCGACAGGGCAACAAAAATGAATGATGCCGATATTCAGCATTTCAAAGGCCGAATTCGGACCCTGTTGGCAGAAATCCGGGCCCAGACAGAAGGCACAAACGACGCTCGGTCGGTTGTGGAGCTGGATCAACAGGCTGTTGGGCGTCTCAGTCGGATGGACGCGCTGCAAAACCAGGCGATGGCGCAGGCACAGCAAAGCCGCCGCGATCTGGAAACCCTCAGACTACAGGCCGCGCTTGCGCGAATTGCAGAAGGAGAGTTTGGATATTGCGAAGATTGCGGTGAAGACATCGCGCGTGGGCGGTTGGATCTGGACCCCGCCGCCAGCAAATGCATCAGCTGCGCCGCAGGTTAGCGTGAAACCGAATGAGATGCCGCAAGACCATCTCGAAGCAAGCGCAGTAACTAAGATTGTCAAATCCCGGCTCGTCCGCAAGGTGGCGACCACGTGCCGCCGCCATCAATGAGCCGTTTCCAAAGACTGGATGCAGACGCCCCGTTTGGGCCACGTGCTGGTCCGCAGCTTCGGCTTCGGCGATCATACGCCCGCACAGTCGCTCTCGATCTGTGGCGGGCACGGCCAAAAGGGCCCGTGCCGCCGCGCTGACATCTCCGTGAAGAACGGGGCGCATGATCAGACCTACCCAACCACCAGGGCCGCAAAGGGACCCGGCCCATAAGTGGCAGACACCTGCGCCACACGGAATTCATAGGGTCCGACGACGCCGTCAGCCGCTTTCTTCGCCGGGGTATAGCTCCAGCGCGGTGTTTGAGAGACTTCTTCGCGTATGACAATGCCACTGACAACAACTCGGATCAGATAGCTCTCGGTCTCTTCTGCCAAAGGCACATCCAACCCGTCCCAGTCGTCCCCGTCGATACGGGTCCGGCGTATCCAGGTGAATCTGTCCTCGACCGCTGAACCTGTGCGTTTCAGATGCACAGGCCGATATGGGCGCAAGCCATTGCCTTCGAAGGTTTCGATCAGATGCACATAAGACGGGTCATCATTGCCGCGCGTGGCCGGGCCGATCCGGTAGTGCTTGGTCAGCCGTCGCTCACCGCGTGTCAGCCCGGTTTGATAGACACGGCTGTCCAGCAACACGAAATATGAACCCGCTGGCCAGACATCCGGCATCAGCGCATCGGTGCCCAACTGTCCACGCAACCGGGTCGACAGGTTGTATGGGCCGACATCTTGCAAGTCAGCCTCGGCAAACTGGAACACTTCCCAATTGCCAGGTGTGCCATCTCCGATTGCGGCCAGATTGGCCCCGTTCAACAGGCTCGACCTCGGTTGTGTGTCCAGAACTCCGTCGATCAGGTTGACCCGCAAAGGCGCGGACTGATCCCAGACCCCAGGGCTTGCGCGCCACAGGGGTGTTTCGGTAAAGCCGATCACTGCCTGACCCGCGATGATCTCGCTAAGGGCATAGTTCTCGTCCTGCGCCGCTGAATAGACCGCGACATTGCCGGGCCATGGATTGGCCGACACCGCCAGATACGGCGCGTGTGGCGCTTCACCGCCGGTGATCAGCGGCAGATCCAAAAACACCGGCAAGACCGGAACCGGCGCGGTAAAGGGCCGTTCGGCCACCACATCATCGGCGATCTCGGCGGGAGAATAATTGCCGGGTTCGATCCGCACCAGATCGGCCAATTGCATCTCGGCCTGCTCCAGCCTGTCTATCCGGTACAGCGTGCCATCTTGACGATCCGGCAGTTTGACCACATCGCCCGCCCCCAGATGCAGCATCGATGGCGGCAGCGCGAACCGCACCGTCTCGCGCGAGACACGGGACTCGCTCAGCCAGCGCTCGACCGTCTGCCGCCCTTCCCCTCGGGTCAGGGACAGAGGCATCTCGTTCACCGAAACCGCATGGGTTGCGTCGTCAGGCAACACAGCCTCTTCAGCGACCACATCATGGTTGGCATCCGATTGCACAAATCGCAGCCGCACCCGGCCGCTCATCTCGGCCTCAGCCTCGCGGCGATGTTCGATGGTGCCGTCAATATTGGACGAGATGGCCAGAAGATCAGGATCCAAACCAACCGGAGACAATACGTTGCGCATGCGGAACATCAAAAGGCCGTCGCGCTCTATCGCGTCGAACCCATAGCTCAGCATCAGCGGTTGCAAGGCCTGCCGCGCGTTCATCACATCATGCATCGCCTACCCGCGCACCACGCCATAAAGACCCGATACATCGATATGGGTCACACCGGCACTGTGACAGATCTCGGTCACCACCGAGGCCAGCGTGCGTGCACCCGACCGCCCGTTCAGCCAATGGCCGCGTGCATAGTTCGCCCCATCCGACCAAAGCGAACGGCGGTTTGGAAAGCTGGGATAGGGCCGCGCGTCCCATGCACAGACATAGGCGTTGGACATATCAATCATGGGCGCGCCATAGCGCGATGAAACCGGGTTGTTGGCCGGATCCCCCCAATACCTCAGCACCGCCTCAAGGTAACGTGCCTGGATGAAATCGTCCCTCAAGCCATTGGAATACTTGGGCAGTTTTGGTTCCGACGATTTAGGGTCCAAAAATTTGTTCGGTTGGTTGGTGCCTTTGTCAATTGCCGCGCAGCCAAGCTCATCCAACCAGGCCGCATCGAACTGAGGACCCCTAAGCCCCTCGGGATCATGGGCCGAAAAGGCCTGCGCTTCGGCCCCATTAGGCCAGATCAGTTTGCGCTCCGACGCCTTCCAAGTCGGTCACCGATCCGGCGGTGAGCACTGCAATATCCCGCTATCGCCAAAGATCATTACATCGCGCACCTGATCGAACGTCTCGCCCACCAAAGCCACCCGACAGGCCGCACCCTTGTCCAAAGGCTTGGACCCTTCGACCATCGACCGCACCCATTCGGAACCGGCCCTTGTCTTCGCTGCGCTACGCCCACCCATGATCACCCAATACCGCCAGCCGCCTTCAGACGGCAATTGATGCGGCAGCGCCCAGAACTCAAACAGGAAAGGGAGGGCACACAGCCCCCCCTCCCCGATCTCACTCAGAAATCTGTCTTGCACCGCAGCAGGCGCGGAGGCGAGCCAACCTGCACCCGATCTCAGATCGTGCCCGATCAAGGTCGAGCGCGTACCCCCCTTGGGCAATTCCGGCTTGTCTGTGATGTTGTTCGACAAAGCTTGTCTCCACTTTCTGACAGGTTCGGATCAGCCCCTCTAGCTGACCGAGTTGCCTGGCTGAACCAGCAAGATCTGCATCCTCCCCGGCTCCGATTTGCCTGCGCAGTTCTTCCGCTGCCTGGCGCAAACCGCGAATGGACGCCTCAAGCGACTGCAACAAGTCTGCCGTCTGAGAAATCCGCTCTTCCGGGGTAATCAAAGTCATGTTTTGCTTGTGACCTCATGCGTGAGTTTTTCCGCACGAGAGAAACGAGAAACGGCCACCGGGTTTCCCCGGGGCCGTTGCCCACTTCTTCTAGCATGACATAAGGGATACAAAATTAAGTTCGCAATGTCAATGTGTTACGCAACACCCCTGCAACACTCAGCGCGCGCCGTGTTTACGATTGGCCCCTCAACTGCGAACCACCTCCAACAGGGCTGCGCTCACGATCAAAGTGGCTCCAATCAACTCGCGCAGTCCAAACGGCTCACCCGAGAACAAAGCAGCCGAAATCAAGCCAACAACCACCTCGCTCATCAGCAGCAGCCCAACGCGTGCTGGTGTCAGTAAGGTCGCAGGCCAAATGGTCAGAAAAATCATCGGCAATGTATAAAGCGCCGAAAGCAAGGCGACAGGGCCGACCTGAAGCACCGCTTCACCAAGCGCTCTTTCAAGCCCCGCCCCAAATGGCAGGCTGCACAGCGACAAAATCAAGGCACCCAGAATAAAGGCAAAGACCTGTCCCCGTACCGAAATACCCGAGGCACGATACAGTCCAAGCGTTCCAAAGGCCCATGTCATGCCCGAGATCAGCGCCAGCCAATCTCCGGTATTCCGAGGCCAGGGCAGCCCCTGTTCACCTCCCAAGATGATGAACATTCCGCCCAGACCGCAGACAAGCCCCAAAAGCCGCAAAGGCCCCGGTCGCTCGCCTAACACCACCATGCCCAGAATCGTTCCCCAGACCGGAGTGAGATAAAACAGCAGGATGGCGCGGACGACATCCGTATAAACCAGACTGATGGTGAACAGGCTGAAGGCGGCGCCTGTAAACATGCCGCTAAAGATCAGACTGCGCCAAGCGCGCTGCAACGACCTGCGTTCCCGCCACAAAAACGGCAACAGAACCAAAATGGCCGAGCTATACATGACGATGCCCGGCCATGCGCCGCTCAGCCCTTGACTCACGAAGTATCGGACCGGGATCCAATAGAGTCCCCACATCATTCCCCCGATGACAAGGGCAATGCTGGCGGTTCTCAAATCCGCCCTGTCAAAAGCTCTGAGCATACACAGCCATCCCGCGAATCCTTCTGTCCGGTATCCGGCAAAGGCCCGCCCTTCGCAAGCGTCGCGCATATTGAGTGCTTGACTTTCAACCCTTCAGGGCGCATGTGCCACCAAACAGCGCTGCAGCGTGAGCACACAGGCCGAAAAGCCAGCCAGCGCCCGATCAACCCCATAGTTCCCCATCACGCAGGGTTCTTGACGCGACGACCAGGCTAAGCAGGAACCGCCTGCTTGTCCCAAGGTCTCGTACACCCCTGTCGGTCGCGGACGCGGCCCATCACGATTTGCCCGTGGCCTGATGCCTTGGGCAGCAGAAGGATAGTTTTTTGTTCGATTTCGATATGCTGGGCCTTGCGCCCGCACTAAATGACGCGCTGAAACGCGCAAACCTTACACAACCGACACCGATCCAGAACCAGGCGATCCCGCTGGCTCTGAATGGACATGACATTCTTGGGCTTGCGCAGACCGGCACTGGCAAAACTCTGGCCTTTGGCCTGCCCCTGATCGACCATTTGCTGGCGCAGCCTGGCAAGCCTGCGCCCAAAACAGCCAAGGCGCTGATCCTCGCGCCCACGCGCGAGTTGGTGAACCAAATCGCCGACAGCCTGCGCGGGCTGACGCAAAAAACCAAACTGCGTGTGGCCACCGTAGTTGGTGGGCAATCCATCAACAAACAGGTGATGTTTCTATCCCGCGGCACGGACATTCTGGTCGCCACACCGGGCCGTCTGATCGACTTGATGGAGCGCGGGGCCGTTGATCTTGGCTCCGTTCGGCATCTGGTGTTGGATGAGGCGGATCAGATGCTCGACATGGGCTTTATCCATGCGCTCCGTCGCATTGCGCCCGCCCTAGGCACACCCCGCCAAACCATGTTGTTCTCGGCCACCATGCCGAAGCAGATGGAAGAGCTCAGCCGTGCCTATCTGGATAACCCGCAGCGGGTGCAAGTGTCGCCCCCGGGCAAAGCGGCCGACAAGATCACGCAGTCCGTCCATTTCGTCTCCAAGCCCGAGAAACCCAGCAAGCTGCGCGAGATCCTGTCTCAGGACCCCGACGCACTGACGCTAGTGTTCTCGCGGACCAAGCATGGGGCCGAAAAGCTAATGAAAGGCCTTGTCGCTGACGGGTTCAACGCTGCCTCGATTCACGGCAACAAAAGCCAGGGGCAGCGGGATCGCGCCATCAAAGCTTTCCGCGCCGGAGAAGTTACCATTCTGGTGGCAACAGACGTCGCCGCCCGCGGCATCGACATCCCTGGTGTGGCCTATGTGATCAACTATGACTTGCCGGAAGTGCCCGACAACTATGTGCACCGCATTGGGCGCACCGCACGCGCAGGTCGCGAGGGTGAGGCGATAGCGTTTTGTGCCGGTGATGAGATCGACAAGCTGATCCAGATCCAAAAGCTGATGAAGATCGAAATTCCTGTGGCCAGCGGAACCATGCCCGAGCGTGAGGAACCAGCGAAACCCGGTCGTCGTCCGGGCAACCGCCGCCGCGGCCCCAAGCAACAGAACAAATCAGGTGCTGCACCATCACAAAGTCAAAGACGCCGCCGCCCCCGGCGCCGTTCAGCAGCATAAACAAAAAAAGGCGGGCCGCAGCCCGCCTTTTTTTCTTCTAAACGTTCCGAGTTACACCCAAACCGCTTTAGTTCCCCGAATTCCGTTCGGCTTCGATCTCGCGCCATTTTGCAACGTTGCGGTTATGCTCTTGCAACGTCTCGGCAAACGCGTGGCCGCCTGTGCCATCCGCCACGAAGAACACGAAATCCGTGTCATCCGGGGCCACAGCGGCTTCAAGGCTCGCCAGACCCGGATTGGCAATCGGGGTCGGCGGCAACCCGTCGATCTGATAGGTATTCCAAGGGGTTGGACGGTTAAGTTCACTACGCCGCAACCCGCGACCCAGCGTTCCTTGACCTTTGGTGACACCATAGATCACAGTAGGGTCTGTCTGCAGACGCATACCTTGGTTCAAACGGTTCACAAACACGCTCGCGACCTGCCCGCGTTCTTCCGGCACGCCGGTTTCCTTTTCGATGATCGAGGCCAGGATCAACATCTCTTCAGGGCTGGTGATCGGCAGATCGTCCTGACGTGCCTCCCAGACCGCGTTGATCCGCAGCTGCTGCTCTTCCATCATGTCCCGCAAAACGTCTGCGCGCGCCGCCCCTGGCGTCACGTCATAGCTGTCGGGGGCCAGCATCCCCTCGGGTGGGATTTCGGCAATGTCGCCACTCAGCGCCCCAAAGCTCTTGAGCGCTTCCACAACCTGCCACGACGTCACACCTTCGGCCAGCGATACACGGTACCGCGTATCCGCATTGTCTCGCTTCTCAGTATAGGCATCAGGGATCTGTTCATCACTTGCGTCAAACGCAGCAATCTCGACGAAATCCAACGTGGCCGGGTCAAGCTCTCGCACGCGGGTCTGAATACGTGTTACACCGATCCGGTACTCGATCTCTGAGCCACAAGTACTGGCACCCGAGCTGGTGATCTCGTCAATGATCTGCTCCATCGACGCGCCTTCGCGCACCAGAAAACTGCCAGCTTTCAACTGCTGGGACTTATCGCTGTAATCGGCGGCCATGCGGAAGATCGTGCCACTGCTGATCGCGCCCTGATCTTCCAGATCACGACTGACACGCGTCATGTTCGAGCCCGGCTGCACCTGCAGGCAAATCGCGGTTTCCAAAGGGCCTTCAGCCCTGTATTGCGATTGCCCCCACAGGACCACACCGCCCATGATGAACAGGCCAACCACAAGGATGGTCAACATGTTCGATGCAAGGGCCCGCCACATTCAGCTGACCTTTCCGAAGATCACGCTGGCATTGGTCCCGCCAAAGCCGAACGAGTTTGAAAGGGCCACGTCGATCTTGCGCTCACGCTTGGTGTTGGGTGCCAGATCGATAGGCGTTTCCACGGCAGGGTTTTCCAAGTTGATTGTCGGCGGCGCAACCTGATCGCGGATCGCGAGGATCGAGAATATGGCCTCAATCGCACCTGCAGCCCCCAGCAAGTGACCTGTTGCTGACTTTGTCGAGGTCATGGTCGCCTCACTGGCGTGATCGCCTAGCAAACGCTCGACCGCACCCAGTTCGATGGTATCGGCCATGGTCGACGTGCCATGCGCGTTGATATAGTCCAGATCCTTCGGCTCCAACCCGGCGCTGCGCAGCGCGGCGCGCATCGAACGTTCGGCGCCGTCACCGTCCTCGGATGGGGCAGTAATGTGATATGCGTCCCCAGACATGCCATAGCCCAGAACTTCGGCGTAAATCTTGGCACCGCGCGCCTTGGCATGCTCATAGTCTTCGAGCACTACGATACCGGCGCCCTCACCCATGACAAAGCCGTCCCGGTCAACGTCATAAGGGCGGCTCGCTTTCTTGGGATCATCGGCATATTTCGTCGAAAGCGCCTTACAGGCGTTGAAACCCGCGATACCGATTTCGCAGATACAGCCCTCGCCGCCACCGGCGATCATGACGTCGGCATCACCCGCCCGGATGATACGGCTTGCGTCTCCAATCGCATGTGCACCCGTCGAACAGGCTGTCACAACCGAGTGGTTCGGCCCCTTGAAGCCGTGGCGGATCGATACCTGTCCCGAAGCCAGGTTGATCAGCGCGCCGGGAATAAAGAAGGGCGACACACGTCGCGGGCCTTTGTCGCGGATCAGGTTCGCAGTGTTTGCGATAGATCCCAGACCACCAATCCCGGAACCGATCAAGACACCGGTGCGCAGCCGCGCCTCTTCATCTTCGGGCAACCAGTTCGCATCCTGACAAGCCATATCGGCTGCAGCGATGGAATAGAGGATAAAATCTTCGATCTTGCGCTGCTCTTTCGGTGGCATCCAATCGTCAGGATTGAACGTGCCATCGGTGCCATCGCCGCGCGGAACTTCACAGGCATAGGTCGTGGTGACGCCGCTTTCAACCGCGTCGAAATGAGTGATCGGACCCGCACCGGATTCACCATCCAGCAGCCGCGACCAGGATTCCTCGACCCCGCTGGCCAAAGGAGTGACCAATCCAAGGCCGGTAACAACGACTCTGCGCATAGATATGCCTCTTGCCTGCTTACTGTTATTAGAACCGCTCATACCCCGGCACGGGGTCCGGGGGCAAGACCATCAGCGTATTCGCATATGCGGTCGCCACGGCAACTTGCCCGGGCGACCGCACTGAAACGCAAGCTGCGCTCGTCGTAACGCTTGGCGCTGACATGCTCAGGTCAGACCGCATGCCTCGGCGAACACCGCAGTCTTACTGGAACTGAGCCACCGGCTCATGCGCCCCCCGGGCGACGCGCAACGCGTCCTCCAATGACAGTTTTTTGCGGAACAATGCGCGCCCCACAATTGCCCCGGAAATGTTCGGAATATAAGCCAGGCGCGAAATGTCATCCGCGCTGCGTACCACGCCGCTGGCAATCACCGGTGTGCGAGACTGCGCCGCCAAACCCGATATCAACCCCAACTGCGCCTCTACGTCTTCCATGTCGCTGTCGATATCTGTCACAAGGATCGCCGCAAAAGGCGTATCCGCAAATGCGTCGATAAAGGCTTCGGCCGTAAACGCGCTCTGGCTGCGCCAGCCTTCGGTCATCACACGACCTTTCCAGACATCCACCGCCAGAACAATCTGGTCTGGATACAGCTTGGCCAATTCCTTCACCAGATTCGGCTCCCATGCCGCCATGGTGCCGATCACGATCCGGCCTGCGCCTTTATCTAGCCAATGCTCAACATGTTCGCGGGTGCGCATTCCTCCGGCCAATTGCACAGGGATCTCGGCCGAGCGAATGATCTCCTCCACCAAAGCGGCGTTGGTATCGCGACCCTCGATTGCGTCAAAATCGGTCAGTTGCATCCACTCGGCACCCGCAGCCGCCCAGCCGCGCACCGTTTCCACCGGATCCACATGCCAGATCAACGCATCTTCCAACCGCCCCTTGTCCAGGGTCACGCACCGACCGTTCTGCAACTCCATCGTGGGGTAGATCATCATGACTCATTTCCTCCGCTGAATCACTCTGGATTTCCACGGTAGCATAGAGTCTCAAAATGGGTTCCGGTTTCACAAGATCGGCAAACCCGGACTGTTTTGCGGCATCGATCAATGTCGCGTCGGTGGACGATCCCGCTTGAGCAAGTGAACATCGGTTCCGCGATACTTGGCCTCGCGCATCAATGTGTAGCCGAGTTTCTGCGCCAGTTTCAGCGACGCTTCGTTCTTGCTGCCTATCAAGGACACCAACGGGCCGGGAATCACGCGATCAAACCAGTCATGCGCGGCCTGCGCCGCTTCAAACCCAAAGCCCTGCCCCTGACCTTCTTGGGCCAAGACCCAGCCAGCCTCAGGGAACGTATCGAAATCTTCACCCAAGTCTCGGTTCCCATAAAAGAAACCCGCCTGACCTATCAGCGTCCGGTTGGCTTGCAGCACAACAGCCCATTGCCCAAACCCTGCCATTTGCCAATGCCCGGCATTGCGCACGAACGATTCCCAGGCTTCGCCACGGGTTTTGGGTTTGCCGCCGATATGGCACACAACCTTGGGGTCGCGCCATATCTCTGCGAACCGGTTAAAGTCCTCAGGTCGCATCGCGCACAGCGTCAACCGTGCGGTGTTGATCATCGGGGTGGATCTTATCATGCCCTTGCCCGCTTATGTTTTCTGCCTCAGACAATACGTTGCGAAGGGTAAACATCTCATGCAAGAGAGAAATTTGTCTGGCCACAAAAAAACGGCGCCTCCGTTGCCCGGAAGCGCCGCTTTTTTCAGAACCGAAGCTCTTAGGAAGCTTCGCTGATGAATTTGACGGCGTCGCCAAAGGTCTGGATGGTTTCAGCCGCGTCATCAGGGATCTCGATGCCGAATTCTTCTTCGAAGGCCATAACCAGCTCAACAGTGTCCAAGCTGTCTGCGCCCAGATCGTCGATGAAGGATGCGTTTTCCGCAACTTTGTCTTCTTCAACACCCAGGTGCTCAACAACGATCTTCTTTACGCGATCTGCGACGTCGCTCATGTCTATTCCTCATTCCATTTCAGGGCGGTTTGCCCGGTTCTGCCCTTGCCCGCGCGGGGTGGCCTTGGTTTGCCCATTCCGGGCGGTTTGGGTCCCGGGTCCCCGGGAAAACAAAGAACCGATCGGAACCGGTCCCTTTTAAGATGCGCCGCCTATAGCACACACAACGCACAAGGCAAACGCTTTCGCGCCTGCCAATTGCAGCGCCTACAACATGGCCATGCCGCCGTTCACATGCAAGGTTGTCCCGGTGACATAACCCGCCTCGGGGCTTGCTAGATACAGAACAGCCGCGGCAATTTCGCCCGGATCGCCCATGCGACCGGCGGGAACTTGCCCCAGAATGCCAGCTTTCTGGTCATCGGTCAGCTTGTCGGTCATGGCGGTGGTGATGAAACCGGGTGCTACCGCATTTGCAGTGATTCCTCGGCTGGCAACCTCATAGGCCAGTGATTTGGTCATGCCCACCATACCCGCCTTGGACGCGGCATAGTTTGCCTGTCCCGGGTTCCCGGTCGCGCCAACCACGGATGAGATGTTGATGATCCGTCCCCAACGGGCTTTCATCATACCGCGCATCACGCCTTTGCACAGCTTCATGGTCGAGGTCAGGTTCACGTTGATCACGCTTTGCCAGTCTTCATCCGACATGCGCATGAACAGGTTGTCCCGCGTGATCCCGGCATTGTTGACCAGAATATCGACCGACCCCATTGCCTCGATCGCCTGTTTCGGAAGCGCGTCCACAGCCTCGGCATCGCTCAGGTTGCACGGCAGCACATGAGCGCGTTCGCCCAACTCGTCAGCCAGCGCCTGCAACGGCTCAACTCGCGTGCCCGACAGACCCACTGTTGCGCCTGCGCCATGCAAAGCGCGCGCGATGTCACCACCGATACCGCCTGACGCGCCAGTGATCAGAGCGTTCTTTCCTGTCAAATCAAACATCTAAAACTTCCTCATTGCGCACCCTGCCGGGTGTCATCCGTGTTATTGACCCGCGCCCAGCGCCGCTTGCACATCATCCGGCGATCCCACAGCCTGACATGCAACCGCCCGGTCGATCTTGCGGATCATCCCCGACAAAGCCTTGCCCGCTCCGATCTCCCAGACGCTGTCGACCCCTTGGGTCACCATGTACTGCACACTTTCGCGCCAGCGGACCGAGCCGGTGACTTGCTCAACCAGTAGCGACCGGATCTGATCCGGGTCGGTGACGGCTTCGGCCCGTACATTTGCCACCAGCGGCACTGCAGGTGCATTGATTTCAACGCCGGCCAAAGCTTCGGCCATCACATCAGCGGCGGGCTGCATCAGCGCGCAATGGAACGGCGCGCTGACGGGCAGCATCACCGCCCGCTTGGCACCTTTTTCCTTGGCGATCACCGCAGCGCGTTCGACAGCGGCCTTCGCACCGGACACAACAACCTGAGTGGGATCGTTGTCATTTGCGGCTTGGCACACCTCACCTTGTGCGGCCTCTTCGGCCACTGCGCGCACCGCGTCCAGATCAAGGCCCAGAACGGCGGCCATCGCGCCCTCACCCACCGGTACGGCAAATTGCATCGCCTGCCCCCGCGTGCGCAGCAGGCGCGCGGTATCCGCGACAGACAATGCGCCCGCAGCAGCCAGCGCTGAGTATTCCCCCAGAGAATGCCCCGCCACAAAAGCGGCATCCGTAATCGACGCGCCTTCGGCCTCCAATGCGCGCATCGCCGCGATCGAGGTCGCCATCAGCGCCGGTTGTGCATTCTGGGTCAGCGTCAGATCAGCAATGTCACCCTCCCAGATCAAGGCGCTCAGCTTTTCGCCCAGGGCCTCATCAACCTCATTGAACACGGCTTGGGCCGCGGGATAAGCCACGGCCAGAGCCTTCCCCATGCCAATGGTCTGGGCGCCCTGCCCCGGGAATACGAACGCGCGTGTCATAGATGCCTCTTGGATGACGTCAGGTTGCCGCGCGGTGTAAACCGACAGGCCGCGCGGCACAAGCATTGCCTGCGCTCTGCATCTGGGCACCGGTTGTGTGCGTTTCTCGCACTTGTGTCCCATGGGCAGCGATTTAGGGTGTAGCGAACTGAATGTCCCGGAGATTTCCCCGATGTCCCTGAGCAATACTTCCTCAAGCTACGGCAGTGTCACCAAGGCCTTTCACTGGCTGACCGCCTTGCTGATCCTGACGGCTTTGCCGCTGGGCTGGATCGCCAACGACCTGGCTCATGTCTTGTTTGATCCAACGGTCACACCGACCGAAGCGCAGATTGCCCGCGCGGCCAATCTGTTTTCGCTGCACAAGACTGTAGGGGTAACGGTTTTCTTTGTCGCCCTGGCCCGCATCCTCTGGGCAGTCACGCAAACCAAACCAGGCCTTCTGAATGCGGATAACAAACCCGAAGCCTTTGCTGCCGAAACGGTTCACTGGCTGCTCTATGGCTCTTTGGTTCTGGTCCCTCTGACCGGATGGATCCACCACGCGGCAAGCGAGGGTTTTGCGCCGATTCTCTGGCCCTTTGGACAGAACCTGCCTTTCGTCCCGAAATCTCTCGGCCTGGCCGAGCTGACAGGTACATTGCACGAGCTTTTGATGTGGGTTCTGGTCGCGTCACTGGGCCTGCATATTGCCGGTGGGCTCAAGCACCATATTGTCGACAAGGACAGCACTCTGCGTCGCATGTTGCCGGGCCGCTCAGACTCACCGCAACCACCGCAACAACATCACAGCCTGGTCCCGGCTGTCGGGGCGATTGCCGTTTGGGTGGTCGTCCTCACTGGTGGCTGGGCGATGGGAGAGTTCTCGCACGGTCGTCACGATAATGGGGATCACGAACACGGAGACGCACAGCTGGCCGAAGTTCAATCCGATTGGCAGGTTCAGGATGGCGCTCTGTCGATTACGATTTCGCAATTGGGCAGCCCGGTCACAGGAGCGTTCTCAGATTGGACGGCTGCGATCACCTTTGACGAGCCTGATGCACCCGGACCCGCCGGGTCGGTCGATGTCACCGTCGCCATCGCTTCGCTTAGTCTGGGCACCGTGACGGATCAGGCCATGGGGGCAGATTTCTTCGATGCGACCCAGTTTCCAACCGCACAGTTCAAAGCGGATCTGTTCAAGACGGAAACAGGTTACGAAGCCCGCGGTCCGCTGACCATACGTGACAAAACCATGGAAATCGTCCTGCCCTTCTCGCTGGACCTTCAGGACAACACAGCAGCCATGAGTGGCGCATTGGAGTTGAACCGGTTGGAGTTTGACGTCGGGACCTCACAGCCCACCGAAGACTCTTTGGGTTTTGTTGTCACCGTTGGGGTCGAGTTGACGGCCACGCGGACTCAATAAGAAAAAACCGCCAGAGCGTTTGGCTCTGGCGGCTGAATTTCATCCGGTAGAGGCTGGCTTATTCGGCCTTTTGCGCCTCGACCGAGATTTGAACCGTCACTTCGTCACCAACGAACGGCGCAAACTGGCCCAAATCAAACTCGCTGCGCGTCAGTGTGGTTGTCGCGTTGAAACCTGCCCATGGCTTGTTGGCCATCGGGTGGTTGTCGACCTTGTTCAGCGAGGCATCCAAAACAACAGATTTGGTGACACCGTTCATCGTCAGGTCACCCGTGATATTTGCGGTGTCGTCACCGGTCACTTCAATGCCGGTCGAGGTGAAAGTGATCAGGTCACCCTCTTTCGCACCAAAAAAGTCCTCAGACATGAAATGACCTTCACGCGCTTCCCAGCCGGTGAACATGGACATGACAGGCATGGAAACACTCACGCTCGAGGCAGCTGGGTTTTCTTGATCGAACATGATCTCACCTTCAAATCCCGAGAACATCCCGTATGTGGTCGAAAAACCCAGGTGGTCATAGGAAAACAAAACCTGACTATGGCTGGGATCCAAAACGTATTTTTCGGCGCCGGCAAACGCTGTTGTCGCCGATACGGCCAGTGCTGCAGCAATAATGGTGGATTTCATGGTTATCTCCGCGGTGTTAAGTTCGCAAACCTCAAGGCTCGCTCATAACACATTTGTGCCGCCCAAGGGCGGCACTCAAGTTTATTTGATCAACAGGTCCTGTTCTTTTTTGAACAGAATAAAACTCAGCCGAGGATTGTTACGTTCTGGCTCAGTTGTCCTTTCAGCGCGCGGCTGACATCCGCCGATTGCAGGGGAAGCTTCATCAGCAAGCTGCCATCAACGTCGAACAGTTCGACCTGATCGTCCGAGAAACGGGCACCACCCAGAGATTCATAGCTGCGGCGCAGAACGGTTTGCGGACGACCATTCTCGTTCTTTTGCAGGATACGAACCTCACGGCGGATCGGGTCAAAATAGGCGTCGGGACGCGTATCCAGCAATTCCACGGTCAGAAGGCTGACACCGCCAATCAGAAACGCCAGCGATGCGATCAATTTGAACGGCCATACCTCGGCACCCATCACCGAACCTGGCATCAACCACATCGAGAAGGCGATCATGATCAACAGGGCTCCGGCGATCCGAGCCAGTACAAGTCTTGCCTTCCAATTCGGTGCGAAATTGATCAGCAGAGGTACTGATTTTTCATAGACTGCGCTCTGCGCTGTCTTTTCGAAAGTGTTCGTATTCACTACGGCCATTGGTTTGCCCTGTCTTTATCTGTTGCGATGTTCCGGGTGTCCCCGTCTTAATGAACAACCTCGAGGAGAAAAGCGTCAGGAATTGGGCACCCTGGTGGAAATAGCACGGCGTCTCAAAGGCATGTAAGGCAGGGCTTGTTCCCACCGCCCAAACGTGTATATGAGGCCATCCTTCGCACAGATGTGAATCGCGCAGCCTCTCGTGGCAGGGTCGCGAAGGACAAAATGGCCCCGCCTTTGAAATGCGCCTTGATATAAACAGGAGTGAACATGCCACTGTATGAGCATGTAATGATCGCGCGTCAGGATCTGTCCAACGCGCAGGCCGAAGGCCTGATCGAACACTTTGGCACCGTACTGTCCGACAATGGCGGCAAACTCGTCGATAGCGAGTATTGGGGTGTCAAGACGATGGCCTACAAGATCAACAAGAACCGCAAGGGTCACTATTCCTTCCTGAAGACCGATGCCCCCTCGGGCGCGGTGCAGGAAATGGAACGCCTGATGCGCCTGCATGACGACGTCATGCGTGTTCTGACCATCAAAGTTGACGAGCACGCTGAAGGCCCGTCGGTTCAGATGCAAAAGCGTGACGAACGTGGCGACCGCCGCGAGCGCCGTTGATCAACGCCTGACGAAAGGACATAAACCATGGCCGCAAAACCATTTTTCCGCCGTCGCAAAGTTTGCCCGTTCTCGGGTGAAAACGCGCCGAAGATCGACTATAAAGACACTCGTCTGCTGCAGCGCTACATCTCTGAGCGCGGCAAGATCGTTCCCTCGCGTATCACTGCCGTTTCGGCGAAAAAGCAGCGTGAACTGGCCCGTGCCATCAAGCGCGCCCGCTTCCTCGCCCTGCTGCCCTACGCCGTGAAGTAAGGAGAGACTGACATGCAAGTTATCCTTCTGGAACGTGTTGCGAAACTGGGTCAGATGGGCGACGTCGTTGACGTCAAGCCTGGCTACGCCCGCAACTTCCTGCTGCCCCAAGGCAAAGCCCTGAGCGCGTCCGAGTCGAACATCGCCTCGTTCGAAGCCCAAAAGGCTCAGCTTGAAGCACGCAACCTGGAAACCAAGAAAGAAGCTGAAGCGCTGGCTGAAAAGCTGGACGATCAGCAGTTCATCGTGATTCGCTCGGCCTCGGATGCCGGTGCGCTCTATGGCTCGGTCACTCCACGTGACGCCGCAGACGCCGCCACCGAAGCAGGTTTCACCGTCGACAAGAAACAGATCGCCCTGATCGCTCCGATCAAAGAGCTGGGTCTGCACACCGTCGCCGTTCACCTGCACCCCGAAGTTGAAGTTTCGATCAAGCTGAACGTCGCGCGCTCGGAAGAAGAAGCCGAATTGCAAGCTTCGGGCAAATCGATCCAGGAACTGGCCGCAGAAGAAGAAGCTGCAGCCGAGTTCGAGATCGCCGAACTGTTTGATGATATCGGTTCTGCGGCATCGGAAGACGACGAACTGGTCGCCGATGCAGCTCCTGCCGAAGAGGCTGCCGAAGACGAAACCCAAGCCTAACAAGGTATTTGGACGAGCCACTTGAAGGGCCGTGCTGACAACAGCGCGGCCTTTTCCATTTTCAGCTTATACGGGCAAAATTTCGCCAGATTAAATGCCTAGGCTTGCGAGGTAACGGCTGTTCCTTATGTTCCGCAAGCAATGACAAAGAGGTTCCAAATGCTCTCGTTCAAACGTCGCGACTTTCTGGCTTTGGCTGCAATTCTTCCGCTCGCAGCCTGCGGCGGAGCTGACAACGCTGTATCGCGTGGGGATACGTTTGATCCACCGCTTTATCCTAACGAAACCCCCGAACTTCGCGCATCAATCAACAGATGGGCCGACCATTATGAACTCCCGCGCGAGCTGGTACACAAGCTCGCCATCCGCGAAAGCACCCACCGTCCCTGGGCTGTAAACCGTCCCTACTATGGATTGCTTCAAATTCTACCGGCAACGGCTCGCTCAATGGGATACAGCGGAAACGCCAAGGGGTTGCTGGATGCGGACACCAATCTGGAATTCGCCGGCAAGTATCTGCGTGGGGCCTGGCTGCTTTCAGACGGCAATCAGGATCGCGCTATTTTTCTATACGCCAAAGGGTTTTACCCCGAGGCCAAAGCGCGCGGAATGCTTGTCGAAACCGGGCTGCGATCGAACTAAGCGTGGCTTTTTTCTCAGGTTTTGACGGAATGGCAGCAACACCGGGGCCAAACCGTTCTTGACCCGACAAAAAATGCGCCTTTCTGTCAAATGAAATTCGAATTAAGATTACAGTATGTGCACCCCTCACTTGCATCCGTATCAGAAGCTGCCCTAACGTAAACATTGGACACCCCTGAATTGGCAAAGTGTCAAAAGATGCATCGCTCTAAAGGTTTGAACGGTGAAACTCATAGACCTGGCTGCGCTCGACCAAGATGAAAAGTCGACCGCAGATATCATAAACGCTGTTTGCCACGAGCTGGGCTTTGACTATGCGTCTTATGCCACGATGAACACCGCCGGAGGCGATGTACAGGGATATGCCAACTATCCCGATGAGTGGAAGATTCACTACGGTAGCCACGGCTACCACAAATTCGACCCCACCATTTATACCTCCATGCTCAGTATTGCACCGGTGGATTGGGGGCGTTTCCAGAAAGATGAAAAGTTTAATGCGGTCTTCCGGGACGCGCATGATTTCGGCATAACATCGCGCGGTCTGACGGTTCCAGTGCGCGGTCCCTACGGCGAATGTGGCTTGCTGAACGTCACCCGGGATTGTTCCGATGCCGAATGGGACAAGTACAAACGGTACGTGATGGGCGACCTTCAAATGGCAGCCGTCAATGCACATGATACAGTCATGCAATCGGACGTCCTGTCCCGTGCGCTCTATCTTCCTTCACTGTCCACCCGTGAAAAAGAAATCCTGCAATGGGTTGCTGAAGGCAAGTCACAACAAGATATCGGTGACATCCTTTCGATCTCGCACCGGACTGTCGAGGTTCACATGCGTTCGGGTCGGGAAAAACTTGGCGCTTTGACCACGCCGCAGGCTATTGGCCGGGCAATAGGTCTAGGCTTAATCACGCCAGGTTAACAAAAAAATACAAAAATACGGGAAACCCCCAATAGTCTCATTTCAAATGTTCGTTAATCCTGCTCCTACGGTAACCAATCTGTAGGGGGATGGAAATGATCATCGTTATCGATGGTATCAACCAACACTTATTCACTGACATCTTGGACGAGATGTACCAACTCCGCGCGCGCGTTTTCGGGGATCGCCTGGGCTGGGAAGTCAATATCGAAAACGGGCGCGAGCGCGATGCGTTCGACGACCTGCATCCGGCACATGTCGTAAGCATCAACGACGATGGGGACGTCGTTGGGTGCATGCGCCTGTTGCAGACAACCGGGCCACATATGATGGCCGACGTCTTTAACGCGATCCTGGATGGCGAACCGCCGATCCGAAGCGCCCAGGTTTGGGAGGCAACGCGCTTTTGCGTAGACACGAAAAAACTGGGGCGCGGCCGCGGGAAGAACTCGATTTCCTATGTGACCAGCGAGGTCATGATCGGGTCGTTTGAATATGCGATGCAGGCCGGAGTGCTGGATTCGATTGCGGTGATCGATCCGGTCATGAACCGGGTGCTGCAACGATCGGGCAACGCTCCATACGACTATCTTGGCACGGCCAAACCGATGGGCAAAGTCGTGGCCATGGCTGCTATGATGGACTGTTCGGAAGAACGGATCGCTGGCATCCGCGCGTATGCGGGTATCGAACATGATGTGTTCCTGTCCGAAGACGCAGCGTTGGCGCTGTTTGCGCGCTCAAAATCGCTTGCGCCTGCGAACCAAGACCACAAGCCACTCACCGATCTTGAAAGGTATTTTGTGGAGCAGATCAGTGCCTCGACCACCGAAGACGAACGGATGGCCACGCTGAAGCTGATCGAAACTCTAACAGATACTTTCTCGCCAGAGCAAAAAGTTGCTCTGCTTGGAACCCCCCGCGCTTTTGCTCATGAGGTCTGACCCCCTCGCCTCATAGAACCAAAAGCCACCCATGCGGAGCCGTCTTCGAGATAAGTCGGCTCCGCATTTTTTGTCACCCCGGATCGCCCCGGGAGGAAGAGGTTTATTCCTCTTCCAGTGCCTCAACCGCTTTTTGCAGGTCGTCTTTGCTGACTTCCTTGTCGGCGACCTGGGCCAGTTCAAATACGTAGTCAACGACCTTGTCTTCAAAGATCGGCGCCCGCAACTGCTGCTGCATCTGGGCGTTCTGCTGCACGAACTCAAAGAACTGGCGTTCCTGACCAGGATATTGACGCGCCTGGTTCATGATCGCCTGAGTCATTTCGGCATCGGTAACTTCAACTTCGGCCTTTTGCCCAAGTTCAGCCAGCAACAGCCCCAGACGCACGCGGCGCTCGGCCAGCTTGGTGTGCTCTTCTGTCGGCTCGATCTCACCATGATCGTGGCCTTCCACATCGGGGTTTTCCTCGTGGAACAACTGATGTGCAATCTGCTTGGCTTCGGCCTCAACCAGCGACGGCGGCAGGTCGAAGGAAACCTTCTCGTCCAGAACATCCAAGAGACCACGCTTCATTACGGCGCGGGACGCACCGGCATATTCTGCCTCAAGACGTTCCGAGATCTGCTCTTTCAAACCAGCCAGATCCTCGGCGCCAAATTTCTTGGCCAGCTCATCATTGACCTCTGCCGCGACAGGCTCTTTCACCTCTTTGATGGTGCAGGTAAAGACGGCGTCTTTGCCCGCCAGATGCTCGGCACCGTATTCTTCCGGGAAAGTGACGTTGACGTCTTTTTCTTCCTCAGCCTTCACACCCACCAGTTGCTCTTCAAAGCCGGGGATAAAGCTGTTCGAGCCCAGAACCAGCGGATAATCTTCGGCCGATCCACCTTCAAATTCTTCGCCGTCAACCTTGCCGACAAAGTCAAACACGATCTGGTCGCCGTCCTTGGCCTTTGAGCCCTTGCGGCGCGCTTTGAAATCCTGCGCGGTTTCGGCCAGGTTGTTCAGCGCTTCTTCAATGGCCGCGTCGTCTGCTTTGACAACCAGCTTCTCCAGCTCAACCGTGCTCAAGTCAACTTCGGGGATCTCGGGCAGCGCTTCATAGGACATGGCGACCTCGACATCGTCGCCTTCTTTCCAGTCCTCGTTGGTCATCTTGACCTCAGGCTGCAACGCAGGACGCTCGCCGCTGTCCTCGAAATGCTTGTTCATCGCGCCGTCGATGCTTTCCTGCATCGCTTCACCCAGCAGACGCTGGCCGAACTGCTTTTTCAGCAGGGCCATAGGCACCTTGCCTTTGCGGAAACCTTTCATTTCGATTTCCGGCTGCGCCTCGGTCAGTTTCTCGTTAACCTTGTCGTCCAGCTCGGATGCGGTCACAACGATGTTGTAGCCGCGTTTCAGACCTTCGTTCAGCGTCTCGGTAACCTGCATTATGGTAGTCCCCATAGGATTCGGGGCGCGCAACACGGGCGCGCCAGGCAAATTTGACGCCTTCTATTTGCCCAGCCGCGCGCGTGCAAGAGGCAAAGGCGCCATCAGCCCCGGATTTGACCGCCTTGAACCGAAAAATCGCCCCGGATCGACCGGGGCGACAAGGTGTGTCGTTAAACAGGCTCAGAACCGCCAGCGCGCACCCAGAACCCAGGTGTCATTGCTGTCGAACGATGTTCCGTCATCAAAATCGTGATTCCGGTATTTCAGGTATGCATCAGTGTTGATGCTTTGGATTTTCTGAACAACCGCGAAGCCCCATGACTCGGTACTGGATCCGCTGCTGTTGAAATCCGAACCATCGTAGTAGTCGATCCCGATCCCCGTCTTCCCCCACGAGACCCAATTGCCTTCATATGAGACCTTGCCATAGAAATAGTCCGGATCGCTCGCACCAGCCCTTTTGTCGTCCCGCGTGCCTGCCGCAACCGTAAATCCAAGCCCGTTGCGCAGCAGAACCGACGCAGACCCGAAAAAGTCTTCCTGGTCCCCGGAATTATCGTCTCGATCGCGAACCGCATAGGCAAGCGCCGCCCCGAACTCCACCCCGTCCCCGAACGTGTTGGAATACGAGACGCGAACGTCGTAATAGGTATCATCATCACTGCTGGACAATATGTTCTGGCCATAGGCAAATCCCGCCGAAAATCCATTGAACTCCGGGGTGTCATAACGCACACGCCCGCGCCGAGCGCCATCAAAGTTACTGCTGGAGTCGCCTATGGTTATCCCGCTCAGAACCCCATTTGTACCACGGTAGAAGAAGGCCGAGTTTTCATCGTTGGTAAAGGAATAAAGCGCAGTCCCAACGTAGGACAAATCCACTTCGGCAGCGCCGTCGGCAGCCATGCTGCCCTGGCCGGCAGAAAACTTGCCATAGCTTCCTTCCAACGCGAAATCCACGTGACGGATGTCAGTGCGCGTCCAACCGCTGAAACTTGTGCCCAACTGGTTCCACTCTGTTGAATTGGGCAGACCCAAGGCCGTTTCGAGCAGAAAAGTAAATTCGTTGCTGCCATAAGGTTGCATCAGGCGCAGCCCGACCCTGCTGTTCGAGAGGTCGTTGTCCAAAAGGCGCGTTTCAGTTTGCTGCCCGTCATCGACCGAGATCAGCGCCGGGTGCAACTGGCCGTAAAGCAATACATACCCGCCGCTGTTGTTTTCATATTTCAATTCGGCAGCTGCAGGCGATACCAACCCTGCGACCAACGCGGCCCCAGAAACAGAAATTCGGAAATTGCGTGACATCTTTCATACCTCAAATAAGGGTCCGACCGGTTCGAGTCTGGATACTCACTGGGTAACGAAGCGCTGCGACATACCAGCAAGCCTCTGATCAGAAGTTCTTTTCACTCCGAAAGCAGGAAAGGAGTGAGTCTCATCGTGATATCATAATATGTGTCTATTTGATACCGAAACCTCGGTTCAGCACGCAGAAAATCGCCCGCGCCACGCGGTCATGACGACCTTTGGACCCGCGTCAGTTTTTTTGATCACTCAGTAGGTTACGCAGAACCGCAGGCAATTGCTCAGGTAGATCTTCAGCAATCAAACCCGGCCCGAACTGTCTTGCGCATTCCACATGCAACCAAGCTGCGGTTTCTGCCGCGCTTTGGGGCGCAATCCCGCGTGCCAGAAGCCCCGTGATAAACCCCGCCAAAACATCACCCGATCCAGCGGTGGCTAACCAGGGGGCCGCGCGCTCATACATCGCCGCGTTGATCGCGCATCTCCCATCAGGGCCAGCAATGACAGTGTCGGGCCCTTTGAACAGAACAACACACCCCGCCCGTCGCGCCGCTTCACGCGTGGCATCCACCTTGGAATAGGCCGGGCCCACAGTCGGAGCTGATGTCAGCTTTTCGGCAATATCCGGGAACAGGCGCGCAAACTCGCCCCCATGCGGCGTCAGAACACAATTCGGATGCAAGAGTTCGAAAAGCTTGTCCGGATCCTCGCCAAACGCTGTCAAAGCATCTGCGTCCAATACTGTCGCCCGTTGCGCGGCTAAAGCCACCGGCACCAACGCCCGTGCACGCTCCAACCCCAAGCCGGGACCAAGGCACAGCGCGTTCAAACGCTGGTCCTGCAAGGCCTCCGCCAACCCTTCCGCCCCCTCAACCCGGCGCATCATCAAGGCTGTAATCTGACACGCCACTTCCATCTGCGCCGCAGGAGGCACGCCAAGCGTCACCAACCCCGCTCCGATCCGCAACGCCCCCCGCGCCGCCAACCGCGCCGCCCCGGTCTGGCCGGAACCACCTGACAGGATCAGCGCGTGGCCGTGGGTATATTTGTGGGCGGTTGGGAATTTCTCGACCTCATCCTGGACCCACTCAATCAATTCAACCGGCTCATCCGGCAAGAACTTGATTAGAGAAGTTGGATCGCCCCCCTCTAGTAACGCTGTCTTAATTTCCTCAGGACTTTCTGTACCTGACACTAAATCCGAAAGCTGCGCCAACCCTTCCTTCAAGTTTTGAAAGTTCCTTGCTCTGGCCAACTCGTCCAGCCCGATGTTTTTGGTAGCCAGAGTCCCAAAGGCGGCGTCTTCTAAATAGTGTCCGACGCGAGGGCGGTGAAAAGTTACACACAAATCATTATGGGTCACAAACGGCTTCCACTGGCCCTCCACCAGAAACCGTCCGCTGTCGCTATCAAATCCGCTAGGAACATCGACTGAAACGCTGTGCAAAAAGCAGATTGGCACTATGGAGCGGAAATCGCCCAAGCGCCTCTGAACATCAATGCTTAGGGGCCGAGAAAGACCAGTGCCGAACAGCGCATCGACCACGACACCCAATCCCTCTGCTGAAAAGAAAAATAGTTCTTCGGGCAAATCGGAGAGAAAGTCATGCACGTCACCCTGCTTAGACCATCGCTCGTAATTCACCCGCGCGTCCGGCGGCAACTTTTCCGGATCACCATAGAGAAAAACCCAAACCTCCCACCCAAGCTCGCGCAACAGCCGCGCCACGACAAACCCGTCGCCGCCGTTATTCCCTGGACCGCACAGCACCACTGCGCGCAAGGGTTGCTCTTCATCTTTTTTAGAATACTCAAAGGAGTGCGAGGGGCTGGCCCCTCGCCTGTCCAACTCCGGCCATTCTTCGAAAATCGCATCCACCACGCCCTGCCCAGCACGCTCCATCAACTCCATTCCTGTGACCTCGCCCGCGTCGATGGCCGCCCGTTCAATGGCGCTCATTTGCGCTGCTGTCAGGAGTTCTGTCATATCTACCTCGCTCGATTCAAATCTGCCCACTTTTTGCGCAACAAGATAAAATTTTAATCGTCAGCTTGTTTTAGACGGGCCCCGTGCAGCCAGAATCCGCATTCACATTGCTGCCTGATCTTAGACGTGATCACTGCCATCCAGACAACCATTCAAGGTGAGCTGTGATGAAAAAGATTGAGGCGATCATCAAGCCGTTCAAACTGGACGAAGTGAAAGAGGCGCTGCAAGACGTTGGTGTGCAGGGGCTCAGCGTGATCGAGGTCAAAGGATTTGGCCGTCAGAAAGGCCATACAGAACTCTATCGCGGCGCCGAATACGTAGTGGATTTCCTGCCCAAGGTTAAAATCGAAGTTGTGCTGGACGATGATCAGGTCGATGCCGCCATCGATGCCATTGTATCGGCCGCCAAAACAGACAAGATCGGCGACGGCAAGATTTTTGTCTCACCCGTAGAACAAGCCATCCGCATTCGTACCGGTGAAACCGGCTCGGACGCGTTGTAATCGACTAATCTCCAATCAGAGGAATAGAGAGAATGAGCAAGGACGCAGTTCTTCAGCTGATCCGTGAAGAAGACGCAGAATATGTCGACATCCGCTTCACCGACCCGCGCGGTAAGCTTCAGCACGTAACCATCATGTCTGACCAGGTTGACGAGGACTTCCTGGAAGAAGGCTTTATGTTTGACGGCTCGTCCATTGCCGGCTGGAAGTCGATTGAAGCATCCGACATGAAACTGATGCCCGACACCGAAAGCGCCTATGTCGATCCGTTCTATGCGGAAAAGACCATCTGCCTGCACTGCTCGGTTGTCGAGCCCGACACTGGCGAAGCTTATGAGCGTGACCCGCGCGGCACCGCCGAAAAGGCCGAAGCCTACCTGAAATCCTCGGGCATCGGCGACGTAGCCTATTTCGGACCCGAAGCTGAATTCTTCCTGTTCGACGATGTGCGTTTCTCGAACAGCATCAACAAAGTATCCTACGAAGTTGATGCAACCGACGCGTCCTGGAACACCGACACCGAGTATGAGATGGGCAACATGGGCCACCGCCCTGGTGTCAAAGGCGGCTATTTCCCGGTCAACCCTGTAGACGAAGCGCAAGACCTGCGTTCCGAGATGCTGTCGACCATGAAGCGTCTGGGCATGAAGGTCGACAAGCACCACCACGAGGTCGCCTCGTGTCAGCACGAGCTGGGTCTGATCTTTGACAGCCTGACCAAACAGGCCGACGAGCTGCAGAAATACAAATACGTGATCCACAACGTGGCGCACGCTTATGGCAAGTCGGCAACCTTCATGCCGAAGCCGATCGCAGGTGACAACGGCACCGGCATGCACTGCAACATGTCGATCTGGAAAGACGGCAAGCCTTTGTTTGCAGGCGACAAATACGCCGACCTGTCCGACGAGGCGCTGTATTTCATCGGTGGTGTCCTGAAGCACGCCAAGACGCTGAACGCCTTCACCAACCCGTCGACCAACAGCTACAAGCGCCTGATCCCGGGCTTTGAAGCTCCTGTTCTGCGCGCCTATTCGGCTCGTAACCGTTCGGGTTGTGTCCGTATCCCATGGACCGAAAGCCCCAAAGCCAAGCGCGTCGAAGCTCGCTTCCCCGATCCGGCCGCAAACCCATACCTGGCCTTTGCTGCTCTTCTGATGGCCGGTCTGGACGGCATCAAGAACAAGATCGATCCGGGCGAAGCCATGGACAAGAACCTGTACGATCTGCCTGCCGAAGAACTGGCCGACATCCCGACCGTTTGTGGCAGCCTGCGCGAAGCTCTGGAAGCTCTGGCCTCGGACCACGACTTCCTGCTGCAGGGCGACGTGTTCACCAAAGACCAGATCGACGGTTACATCGAACTGAAGATGGAAGAGGTCGAAACCTACGAGCATACGCCGCACCCTGTTGAGTACGGCATGTACTACAGCTGCTAATCCTTTTTTGGATTTGAAATGCAAGGGCGTCCCAATGGGGCGCCCTTATTCGTTGGCCCCGGTTTGACCACATCATGCTGATCCCTCACTATTGTCTGGCATAGTCAGATCGGAGCCCGCAAATGCCCCCTGAGCCTTCGCCCTTCGCCCCCTATTCCGATTTCATCACATCCACCGATGAGCTCGAAGCACTGGCCGGTCATCCGCTGCCGCAGATCGTCGCCAAAGAGATCCCAGCGCTGGACCAGATGTGCCGCGACTTCATTGCCGCTTCGGGGTTTTGTCTGATCGCAACCGCCAACCCGGATGGCTATGTCGATATTTCGCCCCGCGGCGACCCGCCTGGATTTGTGCATTTCATCTCGGACCAACTGATCGCGATCCCGGATCGGCCCGGCAACAAACGGATGGACACGTTCCACAACATCCTGCGCGATCCGCGTGCCGGGGTGATTTTTTTGGTTCCGGGCAAATTGGAAACGCTGCGCCTGCGCGGCACTGCCCGTCTGTGCAAAGACCCAGACCTGCTGAACCAAATGCAGGTAAATGGCAAAGCGCCAAAGCTCGCCTTGCTGATCCATGTTCGATCTGTCTTTGCCCATTGTCCAAAATGCGTCATCCGCGCGAATCTCTGGCAGCCTGAAAACTGGCCCGACACATCCAGCCTGGCGGATATGAATGCCATGATGGTCAAGCACGCGCGGATTCAGTCCACCCCGGATGAGTGGTTCGAAAAGCTCAAAGAAGCAGGAGAGCTTGATCTGTATTGAAGACTGCTTGTGTTTGAACCTGTCCGGCCTAGGCTGACCTTGATGGCCTAGCCTGAAAGGTAAAGACATGCTTCGATTGACCGCCGCGTTCGTTCTGGGGCTCGCCCTGACTTCCGCTGCTGCAGCTGCCCCCTGCGGTAACACCAGCGCGGGTTTCGAGGCTTGGAAAGCAGACTTCGCCAAGACCGCGAAACGCGCTGGTGTCAAACGCAAGGGGCTGCAGGCCCTGGCGCAGACCCAATACGCAACCCGCACCATCGCAGCCGACCGAAACCAGAAAAGCTTTAAATACTCGCTGGACAAGTTCATGCAGGTGCGCGGCGCAGACGCTATCGTGGCCCAAGGCCGCAAACGCAAGGCACGCAACCCCGAATTCTACGCTGCCCTGGAGCGCCAATTTGGCGTCCCTTCAGGTGTGCTGATCGCCATTCACGGAATGGAAACAGGCTTTGGAAACTTCATGGGTGATAGCCCCGTCGTGTCATCAATCACGACGCTGGCCTATGATTGTCGCCGATCCGAGTTTTTTGTGCCCCATGCCATTGGGGCGCTGAAACTGGTGGACCAAGGTAGCATCACCATGGCCACAAAAGGGGCAAAACATGGCGAGTTGGGACACACACAGTTCCTGCCTGGCAACGCCCTGACCTATGGTATCGACGCCACCGGAGATCGCGAAGTTGACTTCTACAACATGACCGATGCGCTGGCCTCAACGGCTAATTTCCTTCGCAAGAAAGGCTGGAAACCCGGTCGAGGCTATCAGCAAGGAGAGCCCAATTTTGCGGTGATCAAACAGTGGAATGCAGCGTCTGTCTATCAGCAGTCAATTGCGATTATTGCGTGGCGAATCGATAACTAACACCCACATCCCGAACCGGGTGGACAAGCCCCGTCTTGCCATCTTTTGGACACAACAATTTAATGAAATCCAATGTTTCTTGGTTTCCAATGCGTAACCAATCCCTGATATTTCTCGATTTTTTCTTAAAGCGCCAAATTTTGCCCAAGTTCGCTCCTTATGATTGCTGGTGAAAACGACCACTGCGGCGGAAAGAGGAAAAGTCTGTGACCTCAAAACACGACTATCACGGAGGCGTTCAATTTGACGGTGAAGCTAAGGATGCGCTGACACATTTCAGTGACATCGTTGCCGCAACGCTTGAGGACTATGGCTACCAAGTGGAACGCAAGGCGCAGCTGAGCGAGACCGAAGCCAGCATCGTGTCCAGCCAATACCTTGTACGGCTGACGCTTGACTCGCTCCCGCAACATGCTGACCCCCGCTACCAACGCATGGAAAATGCAGCCGGGTTGAAGACGCTTGAGCGTCAGAAGAGCAAACAGCCCGAGAACCGGCTCGCGCTGACTGTTACTCCGGTTTCGGCGATTTTGGACGACACTGAAGTCTCGGAACTGATGTTGGTCGTGATGCTCTACCGGATGATCGATATCTGTTCGACCCGTCGTATCGAATGGTTGTCAGAAAAGACCGTCTTAACAGCCGAGCAGTTCCTCAGCGCATTCGACTCATTCGCACCACGCAGGCTGCGTGACAAGAAGCAGATTTTTGATGTGATCAGCGGCCCGTTTGCGGGTTTGAACATGGCAAACCATGAAGCCGATGTGGTGGCTTTTGCCGAACCAACTGCGCGCCCGATCCAGCTGACAGATGACCAATTGCTCAGCATCGCCTTTCGCACTGAACCCGTCGATGGCGAGGGATCCGAGCAAGTCTTGGTAACCTGTGCGCCCGAGGAGCAACCCAGCGATATTCTGCGCCTGTCCAGCTGGGGCATGACCGGTGCGATTGCAAGCGTCTCGGCCCCGATTGCATTGTCACTGGCAGCGGTCAATCTGATCCGCGGTGAGGATTTCCGTCTGAACACGCAAGTCGTCGCTCTTACAGTGGCTCTTTTCGGGCTGAACACCAGTGGCGCCATTGCCGGAGTGACTTCTGCTATCGGCTTTTGAACAAGACAACCCTAAGACCCTCCTAGGAAGGCCCCGTCATTTGGCGGGGTTTTCCATTTTGGGCAGGGTTCGAGCGTCCAGGACATAGGTGTGGATCGAAAAAACCACTGCACAGGTTCTTGGCAAACGGAGTAGAACCTGCCGTTCGCTGCGCAGAAACCGAGCAGAGCCGCGATCCATGATCTCGCGTGGATCGTTCACACTGCGTGGCTGATACAACTCAGCGTCGTGATACCAGAGGGCATTGAAGCGCCATAAAGGGCGGCCGGGCTGGATACCATCGAACAGCCGTTGGACTCGGCGGGCGATATTGGCGTCATAGGGATCAACTCGATCATGAATGCCGATCAAAGGGCGCATGAACTTCTCGGACAAGCACCAACTGGCCGGAAAGCACAGAATGGCTCCGGTCAGAACGTGTTCGTCACCCTGTTTCTGCAAGATACACAGATCTTCCTGCACCAGATGGCACAGCGTCTCTAGTGGCTTGGCGCGATCAATCTTGACCCGAACACCATCCGGGCGCAGCGCATGATCCCCTGCATCAGGGTAATGTAGCGCCAAAGCCATTTCCAGAAGCTCTTGCGCGGGTTCAAATGCCTGCGCGTCCATCGCCAGAACATCCTTGCGATGATCTCGCAAAACCTCGGCCCTACGGCGCATTTGCGCATCAAAGGCATCATCCCGACGCAGCCAATCATCTGCGTCAGCAGCGCCGATACCGGGGAGTGCGGTTTCAGTCAGCGGGTCATAGGGTAAGGAGCTCTGCAAGATCGTAGTCATGCGCCCGCACTAACAGCCTCACCCGGAAATGTCGGTAAAAAAGCGACGTCGAAACGGTCGCAAATAACTGCGACCTGCAAAATGGCACCTTGCACAGTCATCTGGCAAGAATGGAGGCCCTCAGTGAACGTTCCATATCGCGACACGCGCAAGATCGACCCAACCAAAGGGGCAACTCTGGGCGACGGCACACCGAATGACAATGACCGGATCGAGATCGGACCGACGCAGCTGGCGTTTTCTGAATGGGCCGCAGCCGGGCTTGAGCTGCCAAACCTGGAAACCATGCGCAACTATCGCTGGCAGCGCCTGACACAGGCCATTGTCGACCGGGGCTATGGTGGATTGCTGATCTTTGACCCGCTCAATATCCGCTATGCCACCGACAGCACCAATATGCAGCTGTGGAACACGCATAATCCGTTTCGCGCCGTTCTGCTCTGCGCCGATGGGTATATGGTGATCTGGGACTATAAGAATTCGCCGTTTCTGTCCAAGTTCAACCCGCTGGTGCGCGAGCAGCGCTCGGGCGCGGACTTGTTCTATTTTGACCGTGGCGACAAGGTCGATGTTGCGGCTGATGTGTTCTCGAACGAGGTGCGCGTGCTGATCGACGAACATGGCGGCGGCAATAAACGCCTGGCGGTCGACAAGATCATGCTGCACGGCCTGCGCGCACTTGAGGCGCAGGGCTTTGAGATCATGGAAGGTGAGGAGCTAACGGAAAAAACTCGCGCCGTCAAAGGCCCGGACGAGATTCTGGCAATGCGATGCGCCAGCCATGCCTGCGAAACCGCCGTGGCCGAAATGGAAAGATTCGCCCGTGCGAATGCGGGGGATGGCAAAACCTCGGAAGATGACATCTGGGCCGTTCTTCACGCCGAGAATATCAAGCGCGGAGGCGAATGGATCGAGACCCGCCTGCTGGCCTCGGGGCAACGTACCAACCCGTGGTTTCAGGAATGCGGCCCCCGGATCACGCAGCAAAACGAGATCATTGCCTTTGATACCGACCTCATTGGATCATACGGCATATGCGTTGATATCTCACGCACCTGGTGGATCGGCGACCAAAAGCCTCGCGCCGACATGATCTATGCGATGCAGCACGCCCATGAGCACATCATGACCAATATGGAAATGCTGAAACCCGGTGTGATGATCCCCGAACTGACTGCCAAGAGCCATCGTTTGGACGAAAAGTTTCAGGCGCAGAAATACGGCTGCCTCATGCACGGCGTTGGCCTGTGTGACGAATGGCCCCTGGTCGCCTATCCTGACAAGGCGGTCGCCGGTTCGCATGACTATCCGATTGAACCCGGTATGGTATTGTGCGTCGAGGCAGCAGTGGGTGAGGTTGGCGGCGACTTCTCGATCAAGCTGGAAGATCAGGTCCTGATCACCGAAGACGGCTATGAGAACCTGACCAAATACCCGTTCGATGCGCAACTGATGGGCACCGCTTAAAAACTATTCGCTCTGCCCCCAACTAGACCTTCTGACATTGCCATGCCAGTCCTCTTGCGTGGCGGCAGCGTCCTGGCTGGCCATATCAAGCGGCCAGTTCTGCCCTAAGGCAAATCCAGCTGCTCCGGTCAGAAAAACCGCAAAGACAAGGCTTTGCTGAATGATGGGTTTGTGCGGGACACAAGGTGCGTGTGCCATTTTGGCCTCCGTTCGTGACTTATCTGTAAGCCCAATGTGGTTGCCGCCCGAAAATAATGAAAATGAATGTTTAATCGATATTGAATCACGAAATGTGATATAAAGATTCAATGCTCCGCTGAACGGTTGGATCATTCGAGACAAAGTTTCAGTCCCTCACCTTACCGTTACGGTTCTGACATAGGGGTTGAGCCGCTCCCCGTCAGCACCCAGTATGGTTCCGCCTCCAAACACCAAGGATTCCCAATGCCAACGGAACGCGTAACTTTTGCCGGACATGACGGCAGCCGACTTGCGGCCCGGTTAGACCTGCCGGATGGGCCTGTCTTGGCCACTGCCCTGTTTGCCCATTGTTTTACATGCTCAAAGGATATCCCGGCGGCGCGGCGCATTTCGGCACGTCTTGCAGCCATGGGAATTGCCGTCTTGCGGTTCGACTTCACCGGGCTGGGGCATTCTGAAGGGGAGTTTGCGAATACGACCTTCACATCGAACGTCCAGGACCTGACTGCAGCAGCTCAGTATCTGGCGGGGCGGAATATGGCACCTGCGCTGTTGATTGGTCATTCGCTGGGTGGGGCTGCGGTTTTACGGGCCCGTGCATCGATCGAGTCGGTCAAGGCCGTTGTGACATTGGGCGCCCCGGTGGATCCCGGCCACGTCTCACACCACTTCGAGGCCGCCCTCCCGGAAATCGAAAAGGATGGCAGTGCCGAAGTATCGTTGGGCGGTCGACCTTTCCGCATAGGCAAGGCCTTTGTCGACGATATCTCGGAAACCGCGCTGACGCCTGCGATTGCCAATCTGAACGCAGCGCTTCTGATCCTGCATGCGCCGTTGGATTCCACGGTCAGCATCGACAATGCCAGCAGTATCTTCATGGCCGCAAAACATCCCAAAAGCTTTGTGACGCTGGATGATGCAGACCATTTGATCACGCGCATCGAAGACGCGAATTACGCAGCAGATGTGATCACCGCCTGGGTGTCACGCTATGTTAAGCTAAGCCCCCCCGCCCCGCCGATCGGCGCGCCTGAGGGTGTTGTGCGTGTGACCGAAGCCGATCCAAGCGGATATCTGCAGGACATCCAGTCCGGTCCCCACCATCACGCCAAAGCTGACGAGCCGGTGTCCTACGGAGGCACAGACCGAGGCATGTCGCCCTATGGCTTTGTATCCTCGGGCTTGGGCGCCTGCACGTCGATGACCATCCGCATGTATGCACGGCGTAAGCGCTGGCCGCTGACCAGTGTCAGTGTGGATGTGTGTCACAACAAGGTACACGCACAGGACGCCGGTCTCGCCATCAACGAAGGCAAAGTGGACGTCTTTCGCCGCAAGATCCGATTGCAAGGTCCGCTGGACGAAGCACAACGGGCCAAATTGATGGAGATCGCGGACAGATGTCCGGTACATCGCACCCTGGAAGGGACAGTTCAGATCACGACCGAGCTATTGCCCACTGAATAGGTCTGCGCCACGGGGCCACCCCGCAGCGCAGTCAGAACTATCTGCGCGGGCCAGGCCGGTGGATTGGCGGTCGCGCTGTGGGTGGGCGCGCCACTGGCGGGCGCGGTCGGGCCGGAGGCTTAGCGACAGGCGGTTTGGGGCGCGCGGGCGGTTTCCCGGCAGGTGGGTTTGGTCTGGACGGTGGTTTGCCCGCAGGCGGATTGGGCCTGACTGGTCGATCAACGTCGATATCCACATCGACATCGCGACGATAATAGTCGTTCCAAAGCATCGAATCGTAGAACGGATCATAGCCGTAGCCGACGCCAAACCCGACAGCGACACCATCGCAACCAGACAGAGCAAACGCCGAACCTCCCAGTCCCAGAGCCAGCACCGTTCGCTTAAGGATCGAATACGCCATTTGCTACCCTCCTATCGCAGTGACCGGAAGGATTCGAACACGGCGTTCAAATCCTCAACATAGCCCGCATCGGCGCTGTCACGAAGGATGGCAACGCCAACAGCCACACGGTCGCGCGGAAGGTCGATCACGGTCGCGGTAAAGTTCACACCTCGCCCATCGCGCCGCCCGGTGCCGCGGATGACTTGAGCCGGCAATCCGCCAATGCGCTGACGCGTGTTGCTGCTCACCTGCGGGTCCTTGACCAGGAACTTGTCGATATCGCGCAGGTATTGGATCCCCCCATCGATCGTCGAAACACCTTCGGGCGAAATGAACCCGATCCAAGCCGCATCATCGGTTACAGGCCGCATACCCATGACCCGCGACACGCTGCGCGGGTCATTGCCGCTGGTGTCTTCAATCTCGCGTGGGCCACCGACCCGAAGCGCCCAGAAGTCAGGGACAATGAACTGGAACAACGGCGCGCCACCATCTGTATAGGTGACGGGAGTATCTGCACTGGCAGGCACAGCGCTGCCCAGTAAAAGCGCAGTAAAAGCCCCAAGGGCGGAATTTTTAAGAAAGCGCATATCTTAATAACCTGATGATTTCTCTGCCATCAGATTGGACGCGTATGCCCCTGTTTGTCCACCCCGCAAACACGGGGCACAAAAAACCCGCGACCGGAGATACCGGCCGCGGGCTCTTGTCGAAATCCAGGGAAATCAGGTACGCGCGTTGCCGACCAGTTTCCATACCGCCGGGATCAGCAGCGCCGCCAGAGCCAGCTTGATCGCATCACCCAGCAGGAACGGTGTCAGACCCCATTCCAAGATCGGTTTGTCCCAGCCGAACAATTGGCCCAGCCACAGCAGGCCCGGCACATAGATGAGCACGTTGGCCAAAACCAGCGCCAGCGCCAGTTTGCCAACCGAGCGGTCCCAGCCGCGCGCGGCCAAGGCACCCAGCGCCAGTGTCGCCAAAACATAGCCGACCAGATAGCCGCCGGTGCCGCCCATCATGTAGGTCAGGCCGTTTTTCTCGGCTGTCGAGCCTGCGAACACGTCAAAGCCCAGCGCGCCGACCAGCAGATAGCCCAGCATGGTAACCAGCCCAAGACGTGCGCCATAAGCGGTGCCGATGGTCAATACCGCAAAGGTCCCCATTGTGATCGGAACCGGCCACATCGGCACTTTGATCTTGGCTGCAACGGCCAGAGCAACAATGCCCAAGGCAACCAGTACAACCTGTTTGACGCGCAGCGCTGTCCCCTCGCGCGGGCCAATTGCATTGGCCAATACGTTCGCATTCATTTCGTTTTCTCCACTTGCGGATCTCTTTGCACATGCAGCAATGCCCGTTCCGGCCCCCTGCTGCAAGATGATTACGCTATCGTCGCGTAAATTCGGTCTCCATTTCATAGGATTTTCGCGGGCCCGACACGGTCCAGCGGACGCTCCAGCGCGGCCATCCTGTGAAATCGTATTCTGCATCATAGCTGTCAGGGGGGCAATCGTGATGATCCTTCTCGTGGGGTCGGCCCAATGTCAGAGCGTGGAAATAGCGATCATCGTCGAAATAGATGGCAATCCCGCCCTCGGCTGCGCGCCAAAAATAGCGCCGCGTTCCGGTCATTTCAGGTTGTCCGGGAATGCGCAGCGTGACCGTCTCATCATAGATCAACCCGCCTGATCCGGGGCGCAACTCAGCCTCACCATCGGCCTGCACCACCTGCCCGGCCCGCTCATCGCGGATCAGTCGCGTCAGTGCCCAACGCCCTTCGAAATCAGTCAATCCTGTGGGAAGGCTCACTCGGAATACGTCCCGTCTGTAATGCCGCCCGCATCATCCACAAATCGGATTACGTCGCCTTTTTGCTGTACGTCATAGCACGCCCACAGGTCCGACGGTGGCCAGATCGAGCAATATTGATCCCCCCGCACAGCCCAGCGCCCGGTGCTTGGGCCGCCTGAGAAATAGTTTGTCACCATCGACGGCTCAAACACCTGCCAGCCCCCCTGCCCGTAATCGAGCTTTTGCCCCGACAAGGCGGTCAGAATTTCATCGCCCGACAAGGTTTTGAACGTATCAGCCGTCGCAATACCCGGCCAGATCAACAAAATCAGGGCAAACCGTCTCATCCCGCCACTCGTGCCTTGTTCCCTTGGACCAGCACGGCTAAACCCCGCGCCAACGCCTCATCCCAATCACAAAAAGGGTCTGCCGCCAATGATTCCCCGCTATTCCCGTCCTGACATGGTCGCTATCTGGTCGCCCGAAACCAAATTCCGCATCTGGTACGAGATCGAAGCCCATGCCTGCGATGCCATGGCTGATCTGGGTGTGATCCCGCGCGAAAACGCGCAAGCCGTATGGAAAGCCAAGGACGTCGAATTTGACGTGGCGCGGATAGATGAGATCGAGGCGGTCACCAAACATGACGTGATCGCCTTCCTGACCCATCTGGCAGAACATGTTGGCAGTGAAGAAGCGCGCTTTGTTCACCAGGGCATGACCTCATCCGACGTGCTGGACACTTGCCTGAACGTGCAGCTGACCCGCGCCGCGGATCTGTTGATTGCCGATCTCGAAGGTCTGCTGGCCGCGCTCAAGCGTCGTGCGATTGAGCACAAGAACACAGTCCGCATCGGTCGCAGCCACGGCATCCACGCGGAACCCACCACCATGGGCCTGACCTTTGCGCGGTTCTATGCCGAGATGGACCGCAACCTGTCACGGATGCGCGATGCGCGCGCCGAGATTGCGACGGGTGCGATCAGCGGTGCGGTTGGCACATTCGCCAATATCGACCCCCGCGTCGAAGAACATGTGTGCGATCAACTGGGCCTGGTGCCCGAGCCGATCAGCACGCAGGTTATCCCGCGCGACCGCCACGCCGCTTTCTTTGCCACGCTTGGAGTAATCGCCAGCAGCATTGAAAACATCGCTATTGAGATCCGCCACATGCAGCGCACTGAAGTGTTGGAAGGGGCCGAGTTCTTTTCGATGGGCCAGAAAGGCTCATCCGCGATGCCGCATAAGAAAAACCCGGTTCTGACAGAAAACCTGACCGGCCTGGCCCGCATGGTGCGTGCGGCGGTGATCCCGGCAATGGAAAATGTGGCGCTGTGGCACGAGCGCGATATCTCGCATTCTTCGGTCGAACGCATGATCGGGCCCGACGCCACGATCACTCTGGATTTCGCGCTGGCCCGACTGACCGGCGTGATCGACAAGATGTTGATCTTCCCCGAGAACATGATCGAAAACATGAACAAGTTCCCCGGCCTGGTCATGAGCCAGCGGGTGCTGCTGGCGCTGACCCAGGCCGGTGTCAGCCGCGAGGATGCCTATGCCATGGTACAGCGCAACGCGCTGAAGGTTTGGGAACACCGCACTGATTTTAAAGAGGAGCTTCTGGCCGACCCGGACGTCACCGCAGCACTCAGCCCGGATGAGATCGAAGAGAAATTCGACCTCGGGTATCACACCAAACATGTCGATACGATTTTCGCCCGCGTGTTTGGCGAAGATTAATTTCTGGCCAGTTTTTGCCGAAGGCCCGGGTTGCGCGGCGCAATCCGGGCCTTCTTTTTTGGAAGGCTGGCGAATTTGTGATAGGATCACTGCGTAGTCTTTGGAAAGGACACCACCATGATCCGGACAACCATCTGCGCTGTGGCGCTTGTTTTTGCAGCAACTGCAAGCTTTGCCTGTAATGGGCACTCAAAGCAGACCCAGTCTTGCGCTGAGGGTACCGTTTGGGATTCAGACAGCCATAGCTGCACCAAAATCTCTGCTTGAGAATTTTCTTCTCCAATTTGTGAATAAAATTGGCACCAGCGTTGTTCGCTTTTTACAAGGCAACGCTATGCTTTTTTTGATCACTTTGAGAATGGAGTAAGAATATGCGTCTGGTACTCGCTTCGGCCATCGCCCTTCAGGCATTTGCCTTTGCACCGATAGTTCATGCAGCAGGCGGAGGCGATAGCAGCCCGCCCAAGCCGACGAACACAACCAAGAAATGCCTGTTTGGCCGAGTCTATGACGAAGCTGCTGGCAAATGTGTAAAACCCAACAAGACAAATTTTTCCCAAGACCAATTATATGATGCCGTGCGCGAACTGGCCTATGACGGGCAGCTTGAACATGCGCAGGACATCTTGCGGGTTATGGATCAGGACGATGACCGGGTGAAAACCTATTGGGGCTTCACCTATCGCAAGATGGGCGAGATTGAACTGGCCAACCTGTTCTATCAGCAGGCCATTGACGCAAATCCCGACAACCTTCTGGCACGCAGCTACATGGGTCAGGGTTTTGTCGCCGAAGGCCGCACCGACCTGGCGATCGAACAATGGCGGGAAATCAAGGCGCGTGGCGGCGAAGGCACATGGGCCGAAGCCTCTCTGCGCGACGCGATCAGCACCGGGCTGACTTATAGCTACTGAGTTTCAGGGTTTCTTTACCCCGACCTCGCTAATCTGCCCGTGAATCACACTATGACTTCACGGGCAGATGCAAGACACAAACGCATTGGTACAGATGACGCCGGGCCGTCAACAACCTGTTGTCGACGCGGATGACGCGGCTACAAAGGTTGTACCGCGCAGACTGAACAGCCGGGAAAAGGCCGCCATTGTTGTGCGCCTGCTGCTGAACGAGGGCGCGGATATCCCGCTTGAGGAATTGCCCGATAGCTTGCAAGAAAAACTCACACATCAACCGGGCCAGATGGGCTTGGTGGATCATGTGACCCTGGCCGCCGTGGCACAAGAGTTCGCCAATGCGCTGGACAGTGTCGGGCTGGCCTTTCCGCATGGGCTGGCAGGTGCTTTGGACGCGGTCAACGACAAGATTGCACCGTCCACCGCCGCTCGGCTGCGCAAAGTGGCCGGTGTCCGTCAGATTGGGGATCCGTGGCAGCGGTTGCGCGAGGTGCCGATTGAAGATCTGGCCAAGATCGCGCAGGCCGAAAGCACCGAAGTTGCAGCGGTCATGCTGTCCAAGCTCGAAACCGCCAACGCCGCGCAGTTACTGGGCCATCTGCCCGGCCCTGTGGCGCGCCGGATCACCTATGCGGTGTCGAAAACGGCCAATGTCACCCCGGACGCTGTAGAGCGGATCGGCTGGTCCCTGGCGGCCCAGTTGGATCAGCGCCCGACCCCGGCTTTCAAAGACGAATCCGGCGCACGGGTTGGAGCCATTCTCAACCAGTCGACAGCAACAACACGGGATGGTTTGCTGACCGCACTGGACGAAGAAGATGCCGATTTCGCAAACTCCGTCCGGCAATCGATCTTTATCTTTGCCCATATCCCCACGCGCATCCTGCCCCGCGACATCCCCGCCGTTCTGCGCGGGGTGGATCAGCCCGTTCTGGTCTCTGCCCTCGCCGGTGCCGCAACCGAAGGCGACCAGGCCGCAGCCGAGTTCATGTTGTCCAACATGTCCATTCGGTTGGCAGAAAACCTGCGCGAGGAAATGGCCGAACGCGGCAAGGTGAAATTGAGTGAGGCAGAAGACGCGATGTCTCAGATCGTCACGGCGATCCGGGCTTTGCTGGACGACGGAACCATCACCCTGGTTGAAACCGATGAGGACGACGAAGACTGACACAGCATCGCGCCCCCGCTTGCGCGGCTTGTGGTTGGCGATTTGTGGCGATATGTCTGGTGCCGAAAATCACAGCACTTGGTGAGTCCCCCGAATGCCCGTCGAAAAGTCGGACCGCAGCCGTCTCGAGCTTGCAGGCTACTATGCCATCAACTTGGCCCTAAAGGGTATTATCGGCGGAATGCGCTTGTTGCCTTACGAGCGCCGGATCGGTGCGATGGGCGCGATCATGCGCACACTGGCACCTGTGGTGGGATTTCGCACGCGCGTGCGGCGCAACCTGAAACTCACCTGCCCCGAGCTTTCAGAAGACGAAATCCGTCGCATCAGCCGCGCAGTACCCGACAATGCCGGCCGTGCGATCATGGAGCATTTCTCACCCGAAGGCTTCATCGAACGCCAAAGCAATGCCAAGGTTTCAGGCTCGGGTGTCGCCGCCTTTGACGCAGCAGTTGCCGAAGGACGCCCGGTGATGATGATCACCGCCCATTTCGGCCATTACCTGGCCGCGCGGATTGCTTTGCAGGCACGCAGCGGCAAACCAATCGGCTGCCTCTATCGTCGGATGGCAAACCCCTATTTCAACGACATGTATGTGCAGGCATTCTACAAAACCGGTGCGCCCATGTTCGAGCAGGGGCGCAAGGGCATGGTCGAGATGGTACGCTCGCTCAAGAAGGGCGGCATCATCGCCATCGTTTCCGATCTGCATGCCCATGGCGGTGAAGAACTGACCTTTTTCGGCAAGCCCGCCGTCACCTCGGTGCTCAACGCCGAACTGGCGATCAAATACAACGCTGTTCTGATCCCCTGCTATGCGGTCCGAGAGCCCAATGGCATCGATTTCGAGATCGTCCTGCACGATCCGGTTGCGCATACCGACCCCAAAACCATGACCCAGTACACCAATGACGACCTTGAAGGTATGGTTCGCCAGCATATGGGCCAGTGGTTCTGGATCCACCGTCGCTGGAAGGCTTGGAATGGCTTGGGCGTTCAACCGCAGGACATGCCCTGATCACTTGACCTTGGTTGCCGCTACAATCGGGCCATGACCGACGCGTTGCACCAAGACCACGGCTGGCAGTGCCTCAGACAGAGATGCGCTGAATTTCTGTGGCGCGACCCCGTCCCAATGTCCGGCAATCTGCGTTTTCTCGACAACATTGGCATAACTCAGGTCACGTCCTGCAAGCTCACCGCGTTTGATCGAGGCGTGTCGCATCGGTGAATACTGCACCACGCGAATTTCATAGGTCTGCCCTTGCGGCAATTCTACGGGGGTCACTTCAACCGTAACATCCTCACCCACGCGCGCCGCCTGCACATAGGCTTTTGGCGCTTCGGTCAGATAAGAGTTGATTACCTCGGCCAACTCGGCAGCATTTGCACCCACGACATCCTGCTGACCGTTGATCACCATCTGAGGGGTATAGATCATCGTCCGGTCGCCCTCGCGCGCGTAGGCGCGTTGACGAAAGGTATGATCCGGATGGGCATACTCGTCCTTCCATCCGATATAGTCCCAATAGTCCACATGCAGTGCCAGACCGATAATGTCATCCCGTTTGACCAGTTCTTCCAGGATACGATCGGCAGGCGGGCAGGATGAGCATCCCTGAGACGTGAACAGCTCGACCACAACCGGGTTTTGCTGGGCGTGGGCGGTGGGCGCAAGCGATAGAGATGCCAGCGCAAGGGCTGCGGCTCGGAACATTTGACTACTCGATCTGGTAAGCATTTCGGGCACAATACTTGCTTAACGGTTCCGCCTCCAATCAAGGTTTCGAGAGAGATACTGCAGTGTGACGCACAAAAATGTGTGCAATGGTATACAAAAATTGACGCAGATGGTCTGTAAGCTCTTGAACCGAAGGCCAACGTCATGCAGATACGCCTCAGCGAATCCCAAAATCCACGTCATTTGAGAGGGAGGCCATTAGATGCCCATCAAAGTCGGACAGGATACCGCCAAGACACGCCGCAGCCTGAGCGTGAATGGCAAGTCCATTTCCTATTACTCAATCCCCGCCGCGCAAGAGGCCGGTCTGGGCGATTTCTCGAAACTGCCTGCCGCGCTCAAAGTGGTGTTGGAAAACATGCTGCGGTTCGAGGATGACGGTTTCTCGGTCTCGGTCGACGACATCAAGGCCTTTGCCGAATGGGGCGTGAATGGCGGCAACAACCCGCGTGAAATCGCCTATCGCCCGGCCCGCGTATTGATGCAGGACTTCACCGGCGTTCCCGCCGTTGTGGACCTGGCCGCGATGCGCGACGGGATCAAAGGTCTGGGTGGCGACGCACAGAAGATCAACCCGCTGAACCCGGTGGATCTGGTCATCGACCACTCGGTCATGATCGACGAGTTCGGCAACCCGCGCGCCTTCCAGATGAATGTGGATCGCGAATATGAGCGCAACATGGAGCGCTACCAGTTCCTGAAATGGGGCCAGAACGCGTTCAACAACTTCCGCGTTGTTCCCCCCGGAACCGGTATCTGCCACCAGGTGAACCTGGAATATCTGGCCCAGACCGTCTGGACAGATACCGATCAGAACGGCGACGAGGTTGCGTACCCTGATACTCTGGTTGGCACCGACAGCCACACCACCATGGTCAACGGCATGGCCGTTCTGGGCTGGGGCGTTGGCGGGATCGAGGCCGAAGCCGCGATGCTGGGTCAGCCGATTTCGATGCTGATCCCCGAAGTGATTGGCTTTGAACTGACCGGCGCGATGGTCGAAGGCACCACCGGCACTGACCTGGTTCTGAAAGTTGTGGAAATGCTGCGCGAAAAAGGCGTGGTGGGCAAATTCGTCGAATTCTATGGCGAAGGTCTGGACCGTCTGCCGCTGGCCGACCGGGCGACGATTGCGAACATGGCGCCCGAATACGGCGCGACCTGTGGTTTCTTCCCGATCGACGGTGAAACCCTGCGCTACCTGCGGAACACAGGCCGTGACGAAGATCGGATCGCTCTGGTCGAAGCCTATGCGAAGGAAAACGGATTCTGGCGCGATGCAGATTACGCGCCGATCTATACCGACACCCTGTCGCTGGACATGGGCACCATCGTTCCCGCCATCTCGGGCCCAAAACGCCCGCAGGACTATGTGGCACTGACCGATGCCAAAGCCGCATTCACCAAAGAAATGGCCGAGACCTTCAAGCGCCCCATGGGCAAGGAAGTCGCGGTCAAAGGTGAAGACTACACCATGGAATCGGGCAAGGTTGTGATCGCCTCGATCACCTCTTGCACCAACACATCGAACCCGTATGTGATGATCGGCGCGGGCCTGGTGGCACGCAAAGCCGCGGCCTTGGGCCTGAACCGCAAACCGTGGGTCAAAACCTCGTTGGCACCGGGATCGCAGGTTGTTTCGGCTTATCTTGAGGCCGCCGGTCTGCAAGAGGATCTGGACAAGGTTGGCTTCAACCTTGTGGGCTATGGCTGCACCACTTGTATCGGTAACTCGGGACCCATCCAGCAAGAGATCTCGGAAGCCATTGCCGAGGGCGACCTGGTCGCAACCTCGGTCCTGTCGGGCAACCGCAACTTCGAAGGTCGGATCTCGCCTGATGTGCGCGCCAACTATCTGGCCTCGCCCCCGCTGGTCGTAGTTTACGCGCTGGCCGGAACGCTGGACATTGACCTCACGTCCGAGCCGATCGGCCAAGACAAAGATGGCAACGACGTCTATATGAAAGACATCTGGCCTAGCCAAAGCGAGATTGCCGAACTGGTTGAGGCAACCGTGACCCGCGAGGCCTTCCAGTCGAAATACGCCGATGTGTTCAAGGGTGACGAGAAATGGCAGGAAGTCGAGGTTCCGCAGCAGGAAACCTATGACTGGCCACCAACCTCGACCTATATCCAGAACCCCCCCTATTTCCAGGGCATGGGGGCCGAGCCGGGCACCATCTCAAATATCGACGGCGCCAAGGTTCTGCTGATCCTGGGGGACATGATCACAACCGACCACATCTCGCCTGCTGGATCCTTTGCAACAACCACACCTGCGGGCAAGTATCTGACAGAACGTCAAGTGGCACCGCGCGAGTTCAACTCGTACGGGTCGCGCCGTGGTAACCATGAGATCATGATGCGCGGCACCTTCGCCAATATCCGCGTCAAGAACGAGATGCTGGATGGTGTTGAGGGGGGCTATACCAAAGGCCCCGATGGCGCACAGACCTCGGTCTACGAGGCGTCCATGGCTTATCAAGAACAGGGCACACCGCTGGTCGTCTTCGGTGGCGAGCAATATGGCGCGGGGTCTTCGCGCGACTGGGCGGCCAAAGGCACCGCGCTTTTGGGTGTGAAGGCTGTGATCGCCGAAAGCTTTGAGCGTATCCACCGCTCGAACCTGGTTGGAATGGGCGTCATCCCGTTCGAGTTCACCGGTGGTGACACTCGCAAGACCCTGGGTCTGAAGGGTGATGAGACAGTTTCGATCCATGGTCTGGATACGATCCAACCGCTTCAGGAAGTGCCTTGTTCGATCGTCTACGGGGATGGTACCGAGAAGACGATCACCCTGAAATGCCGCATCGATACCGCGCCCGAGATTGAATACATCGAAAACGGCGGTGTTCTGCACTATGTTCTGCGCAACCTGGCCAAAGCGGGCTGAGCGCGAATAGCGGATAGCATCTGAAAGGACGCCTTCGGGCGTCCTTTTTTCTTGCGAGGCTCTGCCTCGCGCTCCGAGGTATTTTTGAACAGAAGAAGTTGATTTTTCGCGATTTTGTCGATGTGATGAGCGCATGGACAAAGTTGCATTGATCACAGGCGGCGCGCGCGGCATTGGGCGTGCGATTGTCGAAGAGCTGAGGCGCGATCATCAGGTTGCGTTTACCTATCTGAACTCGGAGCCGTCGGAGGATCTGCTGCAAGGCAACGCTTTGGCGATTCGCTCTGATCTGACTGAGGAAGGCCAGGCAGAGGCTGTTGTAGCGCAGGTGATTGCGCGGTTCGGGCGGCTGGACGTGATTGTGAACAATGCCGGTGCCGTGCTGATGTTGCCGAAAGAGGCGTTTAACTGGCAGGACCAGCAGGCCATTTTGGATTTGAACCTGTCAGTTCCCGCGGCCTTGCTTTCTGCCGCGCTGCCGCATTTGAAAGCAGGCGCGGCGATCGTCAATATCTCATCAATCAACGCCGTCCTGCCCCCGCGCGGGGCCGCGACCTACGGGGCCAGCAAGGCGGGGCTGAACCTGTGGACCCGCGCCATGGCAAAAGAGCTGGGCCCGGAGGGGATCCGCGTGAATGCTGTTGCACCGGGTGCGATCAACATTCCCGAAGCCCCCCGGCCAGAGGAATTAACCGCGCTCTTTGTCAAGGACACAGCGCTGGGCCGAATTGGCAGGCCCGAGGATATCGCAAAGGCAGTACGGTTTTTGGCCTCGGATGCGGCCGATTTCATTACTGGCGAAATTCTGGGCGTGGGCGGAGGGTATCGCCTTTAGCGTAACGTTCAGTTTTGCGCAGCTTTTTCAAGCGCCGGACGGATTGTGCTTGCGATCACCCGCTGGGTGATGGGGCCGGCAAAGCGCAGGATGATAGTGCCGTCACCGTCGATCACATAGGTTTCGGGCACGCCGTAAAGGCCCCAATCCAGCGCCATGCGACCCTGCGCATCAGTACCGATGCCCGCATAGGGATCGCCCAGTTCATTCAGGAAGGCCTGCGCATTATCGGGCTGATCCTTGTAGTTGACGCCATAGACCGGAATGCCCTCATCCGACAGAGCTTGCAGGTTTGGGTGTTCGGCCCGGCACGGCGCACACCAGCTGGCCCAATAATTGACCAGCTTTACCTCTCCGTCGCGCAGCGTGGCGTCATCAAAGCCCGTCTTGTCGGCAAAAGGTGTGAGTACCACAGGTGGTGCGGGTTGCCCTTCGCGCGCAGAGGGCAACGCGTCGGGGTCATCGCGGAACATGCCGATCCCGGCCAGAACGGCAAAAGCGCCAAAGATCAGCGGCGGCGCGATCATCAGGGGTGAGATCCTAGCCATTTCGGGTGACCCTCTGCTCGACCTGCTCCATCTGGGTGCGCACCTTGCGACCGCGGAGAAGGCTGAAGACCACCAACCCGATCAACAGCAGGATCGAGACCGCATAGGCTGACAGCACCGTGTCAGCGTATTTTCCAAGATCGGGGATCATCCACCTACCCTTTCACGTGCCAACAGTGCCCGCATGCGTCGGGCGCGAATTTCGGTGCCGGTGCGATAGAGCACAAGCGCGATGAACAGCAGGACAAAGCCAATGATGCAGAGCAGTAAGGGATAGAAGAAGACGTTGGAGACTTTTTCCTCTGTGTCGGTGCCCGTGATTGCACTGGCCCGCATCACCGACGCACCCTGATGCAACCCCTGATTCCAGAAATTGACTGCATAGCGGCTGAGAAACGCAAAGACCGAGCCAACGAGGCACAGGATCGATGTCAAATCTGCGGCGGTGTCGGGGTCATCAATCGCCTGCCACAAAGCCACATAGCCCAGGTAGAACAGGAACAGAATCAGGAACGAGGTCAGACGCGGATCCCAGGCCCACCATGTCCCCCACATCGGCTGCCCCCAGATTGCTCCGGTCGCCAGAGCGATCAAGGTCATCACGATGCCAACCGGTGCTGCGGCGCGTGCGGCCAGAGCGCTGACATGGTGACGGCGGATCAGCCAGATCAATGAGGTTGCCAGCATCATCAGCCAGCAATTGATTGCCATCAGCGCAGAGGGCACATGCAAATAGATGATCTTGACGGTCGAGCCCTGCTTGTAGTCATCGGGGGTGAAAAAGAACCCCCAGATCAGCCCGATCCCCACGCACAGCGCAGAGGTAACCCAGAAGAACGGCAAGACGCGTTCACTGGTCGCCAGGAATTTCTTGGGGTTGGCGTATTCCCAAACAGAGTTGGCTTTGGCTGCAATTGTCATGTGCTGTATCTAGTCTGACTCGGCCCGGTTCTCAATTGACATCAATCAATCGCGCCCACTTGTCACCTAAGATTGACCCGTAAAACCGCCGCGCTGGCAAAAGGCAGCAGCGCTACGGTGGCTGCGGTTATGCCAGCCAGCATCAGCAAGGGGGTTTCAACCTCCATGCCGATGGCGCCGCGTCGGGCGACCTCGGCCCCGTAGATCAGTGTGGGGACGTAAAGCGGCAGAACCAGAAGCGACAGCAGCAAGCCACCGCGCTTCAGCCCCACGGTCAGGGCTGCTCCGAAGGTTCCGATCACGCTGAGCGCCGGGGTGCCCAGCAAGAGTGAGATCACCAGCCAGACATAGCCCTGTCCGGGCAGGCTGAGCAGCACACCCAGAACCGGCGCGGCCAGAACCAGGGGCAGCCCGGTGGTGATCCAATGCGCCAGCGCCTTGATCGAAACAACGCCTTCCAGTGGCAGTGGGGCGGTGGCCAGCAGATCAAGCGAGCCGTCCTCCCAATCCAGCGCCAGCAGTCGGTCGAGGGATAGAAGACAGGCCAGGAGCGCGCCAAGCCACAGAACACCCGGTGCAATTGTGGCGAGCAGCGCCGATTGCGGCCCAACCGAAAAGGGAACCAGGATGGTGACGATCAGGAAAAAGGCCAGACCCAGGCCGAACCCGCCTCCAGCCCGGATGGCGAGTTTGAGGTCACGCAGCAGCAGGGCGATCACAGGAACCCTCCATCCGTGTCGTCGATCGGTTTTGGTTTGGCTTTGAAGGGCGCCAGCTCCAAAACCTTGGCGTCGAGACCAAGGTCGATATGGGTTGCGATCAGGGCCGAACCGCCCTGCCCCAGATGTTCGCGGATGACGTCGGCAAACAGCGTCACGGCATTTTGGTCCAGCGAGACCGTGGGCTCATCCAAGATCCAGATCGGACGGCCCGTGACCAGCATGCGCGCCAGACCCAAGCGCCGCTTTTGCCCGGCCGAGAGCTGCCCGGCGGGGCGGTGCGCGAGGTCGCTCAGAGCAAAGGCTTGCAGCGCCGGGTTGATATCTGCGGTGCCGAAGACCGAGGCCCAGAATCTAAGATTCTCGGTCACGGTCAGGGTTGGCTTAATTCCGTCCGCGTGTGAGGCATAGGCTATCTGGTCCTCTGCCCCAGCGATCTGCCCTGACAAGGCGGGCTGCAATCCGGCCAGGGTGCGCAAGAGCGTGGTTTTTCCGATCCCGTTGGGCCCGCGTAGGATCAGCACCGCGCTCGGGTGCAGCGTAAAGCTGAGCCCTTCGAGCACAGGGATGCCACCACGGGCGATGGCCAGATCGGAAACCTTTAGCGTCATGAAACCCGCTTAACTGATTGTTGGGCCGCGCAAAAGGTGGGATTTGCCGCAGGAATACCTCCGGCTGTGGTTGGTGCGGGACGGCGTGAGCGGCCAGTCCCTCGTACACCATCGGGTGATTTCAGCCAGATGAAGGCGAATCTCGTCAGACGGGAAGTAGAGCGAGCGCTATGCGGCGTCCTTCCGACAGAAGCACATTATAGGTGCGGCAGGCGGCGGGGGAGTTCATGATTTCGACGCCCAGGCCCGCGGATTCCAACTGGCTGCGCAGGTCTGACGGGATATGCGCCATCTCGGACCCGGTTCCGATCAGGATGACATCCACGTGGGTGGTCAGTTCAAGCAGCAGGTCCGCGTCGCTGAGGCCGCCCCAGGCAGAAGTACCGGTGGGGCCAGTAAGGACCGCGCCGTCGTGGACAGTGCCCCCGATGCGGAAGAAACCGGGGCCGTATCCGTCGACGGGCTTTGCATCGCTATAGGTGATTTCGTTCAATCGCATAGGTCTTTCTAGCTCCAAATTGGCAGGCCAGACAAGGCGGCGGCGGCGATGACCACATAGGCTGCACCGCGATAGAGATGTTCCTTTTCGGGGCGGAAGACCCAGCCGCCCAGCAGGTTACCCACCACATTCGGGATTGCCAGCACTAGGCCCAGCGATGCGGTTGTCCAACTGAGTTCTCCCATCCCGGTCAGATAACCCAGCATCAGGACGTCGAAGCCCAAGAGGAAGAGCAGGATCGTGGCGCGGATCACCGCAACGGGCAGCGGGCGCGACATGTAGAACAGGATCACCGCAGGGCCTGGCAGCCCCGCGATACCTCCCAGGAACCCGGCAGCGGCACCCGTGCCAAAGACCATCGGGCCGGTGACAGTCCCGCGATAGCGCAGGCCAAAGATCAAGATAACCAGCATCGTCAGCGACAACCCACTGACCACATAGCGAAAGACCTCGGGCTCGGTTCGACCGAGCAGCCAGAGACCCATAGGTAAAATCAGGCCGCAAGCCAGCAGCAGGCGGGCGAGATCGGGTTTGTTCACATCCGCCCAGGCGCGGCGCAGATTTGGCAGGGGGCCAAAGACATCCATGATCACTAAAGCGATAATGGCACCAAACGGGCCCAAGAATGGGCTTGCGATGGGTAGGAAGACCAATGCAGTGCCAAAGCCGGAGAAGCCGCGGACGATGCCGCCCAGCAACGCTCCGACTATGATTATGGCCAGCCCCTGTGGGGACTGGCCGAAAAGCTCAGGCATCGATATTTGCGAATTGGTTGCCCGCCGTGTTTGACGGTTTCGACCAGTCGCGCTTGACCCCCAGCCACAGCAGAATGGTCGAGGCCACAAAGACCGACGAATAAGTGCCCACGATCACGCCCCAGATCATCGCAAAGACAAAGCCCCGGATCACGTCACCGCCCAGCACATAAAGTGAGATCAGCGCCAGCAATGTGGTCACCGAGGTCATCACCGTCCGGCTGAGGGTTTCGTTGATCGAGATGTTCAGTACCTCTTTGAGGTCTTTCTTTTTGTATTTCCGCAGGTTTTCGCGCACGCGGTCAAAGACCACCACGGTGTCATTCAACGAGTAACCCACGATGGTCAGAAGGGCCGCGATGATGGCGAGGTCAAAGCGGATTTGCAGTTCCGAGAAGATGCCGATGGTCAGGATCACATCGTGCACCAATGCGGCCACCGCGCCCAGTGCGAACTGCCATTCAAAGCGCAGCCAGATATAGACCAAGACCGCGCCAATCGCGAGAACCACCGCGATAACGGCGGTCTGGATCAACTCGCCCGAGACTTTGGGGCCGACGGATTCGACGGATTCAAAAGGCAGTTTCAACCCCGCATCGGCAGCGGCAAGAACTTCACCGACTTGCGTGATCATATCGGCGCTTACCGCTTCGGCCCCTTCCTGGGCCTGTATGCGGATCATTGCGACATGCTCATCGGGGCCAAAGGTTGGGTCAAAGATCTCGGTGATCGAGACATCTCCCAATTCCAACGGAGCTATGGCATCACGGTATGCCCCGACATCAATCGGCTGCGTACTTTCGGTGCGGATCGTGGTCCCACCTCGGAAATCAATACCGAAATTCAGCCCTTGCAGCATGAAGGACGCAAAGGCGATGACCATCATCAGGCCCGAGATGCCCAACCAGACCTTCCAGCGGCTAAAGAAATCGAACGAGGTTTGTTGGGGGACGAGTTTCAGTCTCATGATCAAACCTCGATCGTTTTGGGGCGGCGGCGTTCGAACCACATCACGATCATCAGACGGGTCACGAAGATCGCAGTGAAGACCGAGGTGAGAATACCCAAGCCCAATGTGATGGCAAAGCCGCGCACGGGACCGCTGCCCATGGCAAACAGGATCACGGCGGTGATGAATGTGGTGACGTTGGCATCCAGAATGGCCGACAGCGCCTTTTCATAGCCCAGCTCAATGGCACGGGCTGGGCCTTTGGCCGATTTCAGCTCTTCCCGGATGCGCTCAAAGATCAGCACGTTGGCATCCACCGCCATGCCGACGGTCAGCACGATCCCTGCGATACCCGGCAAGGTCAGCGTGGCCCCGATCAGCGACAGCAGGCCAAAGAGAAGCCCAACGTTGATGATCAGCGCGATATTGGCGAAGACGCCGAATAGGCCGTAACTGAGGCCCATGAAGGCCAGAACCGCGACAAAGGCCACGATGGTGGCGACTTTACCGGCGTCGATACTGTCTTGCCCCAGTTCCGGGCCGATGGTGCGTTCTTCGAGGAACTCCAGTTCCGCAGGCAAGGCCCCTGCCCGCAGCAACACGGCCAGGTTGGTGCTTTCCTCGACGGTGAAATTGCCGGTGATGATGCCCGATCCGCCCGGGATATGGCTTTGGATCACCGGGGCCGAGATCACCTCATCATCCAGAACGATGGCGAAGGGCGCACCGATGTTTTCCAGTGTATAGTCGCCGAATTTACGCGCGCCGGATGTGTTGAACCGGAAGCTGACCGCCGGACGACCATTCTGGTCAAAGGCGGGCTGGGCATCGACCAGTTCTTCGCCAGTAACAACCGGCGATGAATCCAAGTTGTAGTAGACGTCAGGCTCATCCAAAGACGGTGCAAGCTTCTCACCTATTCCAACCGAGGCGTTCTCATCCGTTCCGCGCCCCAAAACCGGGTTGAACGTCAGCTGTGCCGTGGTTCCGATGATCTCTTTCAGCTCACCGGCGCTGCCGATTCCGGGGACCTGAATCAGGATACGATCCGCGCCCTGACGTTGGATCGTGGGTTCGCGCGTGCCAACCTCGTCGATCCTGCGGCGGACGATCTCAAGCGATTGCCGCACGGTCCGATCATCAGTGGCCAGCTTCTCGGCTTCGGACAGCTGCACGATGATTGTGTCACCCTGCGCCCGCGCTTCAATATCGGTGGCGCCCACGCCGCTGAGCGTTTGCACCTGACGGGCCAGACCGCGCACCACTTCAAGCGCGCGGGGCATTCCCTCGGGCTGGCTGATGCGCAGACGGATCTGGTCTGGGGGCGATTCCTGCCGACGGATAGTGCCAACCGTCGCACGCTCATCCCGCAACGCGTCGCGGATTTCCGGCCACATCGCCTCCATCCGGGATTCGTAGACATCCTCGACCTTTACTTCGGCCAGCAGATGCGCACCGCCGCGCAGGTCGAGGCCCAGGTTGACAAGCGATGAGGGCAACCAATTGGGCCATTCCGCCGCTTCGGCCTGATTTTCCGGCGTGTCCACGCCAAGCTCAATCGCGGCCTTGGCGTCGTTCGACGTTTCGACGCGTGTGTAAAACGCATTCGGCAGAGCCATAAAAAGGCCGATCACGCAGACCGACCAGATCAGAACCCGCTTCCAGGTATCAATTTGCAGCATTACCCTGCCTTTTCAACGGAGCATCGCGCGAAGTTACTTCGCAGGTTCGGTTTTGTTCAGGACCTGAGCAATGGTGGCCTGCACCACACGAACCTTGACGCCATCGGCAATTTCGACCTCAAGCTCTCCGTCATCCTTGACCTTGGCAACTTTGCCGATCAGCCCGCCTTGGGTCACAACCTGATCCCCGCGCCGCAGAGCATCCACCATGGCCTTGTGCTCTTTCATCTTTTTCTGCTGCGGACGGATCAGCAGGAAATACATGATCCCGAAAATCAGGATCAGCGGGAGAAACTGGGCGATTGCGCCACCTTCCATGGGATATTCCTTTATTCTGTGGATGCGGAGCTGTCCGCAAATTTGGCCGGAACCTATGCGTTGATCCGTGGCTTTGCAAGGTAAGGCGGCACTCTGGCGCGGCAACTCTTTTCGCGGTCTTCGCTTTGAAGAACGAACAAGCTCAGAAAACTGCTAGGAAAATATGCGGGTTTCGATATACTTTCCGCTCAGGAGATGCAATGAGAAGCACTTATAACCCCTTCCGATTGCTTAGGCTTTTGATTTCGACCGTGGTTCTTTCAATCATGGTTTCGACATCAATCTACGCACAAGAGGTGCCGCCGGAACTGCCCGAACCTGCAGACAGCGAAAGCGACAGTTTCAAGGCCCCGGTGATCATTGATGGGGATATGCTGTTTTTCTTGCGCGGCTCCAGCGCGCTGCCTGCGCCAGAACGGGCAGAGACCGTGCAAAACGCGATAATCCAAGTCGCCGAGGCGTCCGACGACACGGACGTCGAAATCACTTTTGAAGACACAGAATTAGGCACGCGCATCCTGGCCGATGGTGTTATGGTATCGATCGTTACGGTAGCGGATGCCGAACTGGACCAGATGGAATTGGATGTCCTGAGCTTTTTGCATGGGCAGGCCATCGAAGAAGCGATTACCACCTACCGCGCCAACCGGACCGACGAAGCCTTGGTTTCGGGCGCGATTGAAGCCGGTGTTTGGACCATCGGTTTTGCTGTCTTTGTGGTGGTCATCCTTTGGCTGCATAGACGCATTAGACGCCGCACGCTGAAAGTGGTGAAGCGCTATCTCAAGGATGTCGAGACCGCTACGGCCAAGAGCGTTCAGGCCGAAGCGATTGCTGCCCTGATCCGCTATGCTTTGAACTTTTTGCTGCTCATCATCTTCTTCCTGGGTTTTTACTATTACCTGACCTTTGTCCTTATGGCCTTTGCCGAGACAAGGTACCTTGCCCAGCTGCTGCTGACCTATTTGACCGAACCGGTTCTGCTGATCTTCAAGGGCATTCTCAGCTACATTCCCAACCTGATCATGCTGGGGATTATCTCGTGGATTACACTATACATTATCAAAGGCTTGCGAGTGTTTTTTGATGCGGTCGAAGCCGGCACGTTCGACCTGGGAGACTTCGAAAAACACTGGGTCAACCCGACCTTCAATATCGCACGCGTCGTCATCGTTTTGATCGCATTGGTCTTTGCGGTGCCCTATATACCCGGCTCGGATTCGGCAGCGTTCCAAGGACTGACCATTCTGGTTGGCGCGATGCTGTCGCTCGGAGCGAACTCGGTCGTGTCAAATATGTTGGCGGGCCTGTTTGTGATCTATCGCCGGTCAACCTCGATCGGTGATCGGATTCAGATCGGTGAACATATTGGGGATGTGGTCGAAATCAAACTGATGGAGACACATCTGAAATCCATCAAGAATGAGCTGATCTCGATCCCGAACGGGCAGCTGATGAACTCGGATGTGGTGAACTATTCGAAAAAGACCGACGGCAGCGGGTTGTTGCTGCATACCACGGTTGGGATCGGATACGAAGAACCGCCCGAGAAGGTCGAGGCGATGCTGGTCGAAGCCGCCAATCGCACCAAGGGTCTCAAGGCCAAGCCCGAACCCTTTGTACTGTGGACCGCGCTGGCGGATTACGCGATCAACTATCAGATCAACGGCTATACCACACGGGGCAGTATTATTCCCAAAATCAGATCAGATCTGCATCGTAACATCGTGGCCGTGTTCAATGAGAACAACGTTCAGATCATGACGCCCTCTTACATGGCGGACCCGCCCGAACCCAAGATACCGGCCGAAGAATGGGACGGTCATCTGGCACATCAGCAAGGGGTGCCAGACAGTTAGCGCAATTTGGGCAACCAGTGCTACACCCTTGCAGCCATATGGTGCATAAGCAGCTTCAGTGATTCACCTATCAAGGATCTGAGATATGCACGACATCCGCGCCATTCGCGAAAACCCTGCCGCCTTCGACGCCGCCCTTGCGCGCCGTGGGGACGCGCCGGTGTCGTCAGATCTGTTGCGACTGGACGAGAGCCGCCGGGCCAAGATCCTGGCAGCTGAAACCGCGCAGGCCGAACAGAACAAGGCCAGCAAAGAGGTCGGCGCTGCCAAGGGTCGCGGAGATGAGGCCGAGTTTGAGCGGTTGCGCGCCTTGGTCGCCGAGAAGAAGGCCGAGATCGCTCGAATGCAGACCGAGGCCAAGGACCTTGATGCTCTGCTGACCGATCAACTTGCGCGCATTCCCAACCTGCCTGCCGATGACGTCCCGCAAGGGGCTGACGAAGACGACAATGTCGAGGTCAGCCGCTGGGGCACACCACGCGCGTTCGATTTCGAGCCAAAAGAGCACTATGAAATCCCTGCCGTAGCTGCCGGCATGGATTTCGAAACAGCGGCCAAGACCAGCGGCAGCCGCTTTGTGAACCTGTCCAAAGGCGTCGCACGCATTCACCGCGCGCTGTCTCAGTTCATGCTGGACACCCATATCGACAAGAACGGATTGACCGAAATGCAAGTTCCGGTTCTGGTCCGGGACGAGGCGATGTACGGCACCGACAAACTGCCGAAATTCGGCGAAGAGAGCTATCAAACCACCAATGGCTGGTGGTTGATCCCCACGTCCGAGGTTACCCTGACCTATTCGGTGGCGGGTGACATTCTGGACGAAGCCGCCCTGCCCATTCGCATGACCGCCCATACCGCCTGTTTCCGGTCCGAGGCTGGCAGCGCTGGTAAGGATACCGCCGGGATGCTGCGCCAGCACCAGTTCGAAAAGGTCGAGATGGTCTCGATCACCCATCCGGACAAATCCGATGAGGAGCAGAAACGCATGCTGCGCTGCGCTGAGGATTTGTTGGAGCAGTTGGGCATCCCCTATCGCACCGTTGTCCTGTGCACCGGGGATATGGGCTTTGGCGCGCGTCGGACCTTCGATATCGAAGCCTGGTTGCCCGGTCAGGGCGCGTATCGCGAGATCAGCTCGGTCTCGACCACCGGCGCCTTTCAGGCCCGCCGCATGAACGCGCGTTTCCGCCCCGAAAGTGGTGGCAAGCCGGAATATGTTCACACGCTGAACGGCTCGGGCCTGGCCGTCGGCCGTTGCCTGATTGCGGTCTTGGAAAACGGTCAGAATGCAGACGGCACTGTCACCCTGCCCGAAGTGCTGGCGCCCTATCTGGGTGGCAAACGTACTCTGACAGCGGACGGAACGCTGACATAAGAAAACCGGCGCGTCGGCAGACGAACCGGTTCCGATACAACGGGCGAGGAAGGTTTACTTCTTCGCCTTTTTCTTATCCTTTTTCTTATCCGATTTTTTCTTGTCCTTCGATTTGGACTTTTTGTCCTTCTTGGACTTTTCCTTCACCTTCTCTTTGGCTTTCTTGAAGGCGGTTTCGATCTCGGATTTCTTTTTGGCGGCTTTTTCGGCCTTGGCTTTGGCCTTGGCCTTTTTCTTGGCCTTCGCCTCGGCAGCAGCCTTTTCTGCTGCAGCTTTTTCTGCCGCTGCCTTTTCTTCCGCTGCTTTCTGCTCGGCCGCTTTCTTTTCCGCCGCCGCCTTTTTGGCAGCAGCAGTGGCGCGGGCTGGCGCAGTGGACCGGCGCGTCGCCGATCTGGTCGCGGGTTTGCGTGCAGCGGGCTTGCGCGTGGCCGGTGCCTTGGCCACCGGTTTCGTCTGACCCGCCTCTTTCGCAGCCGCGATCAGAGCAACCGCACGCGCGGAACCGATACGTGGAACCTTCAGCAGATCCTCAGGTGTGGCCTTGGCCAGGTCTTCGGCCGTCTTGAAACCGGCACCACTCAAAGCCTGAGCCAATGCTGACCCCACTCCGCGCACCTCGGTAACTGCTGTCATTGTTGGTCCTCTCACTAACGTCTCAGGCAATGGTATATACACAGCATATACACTTGCGCAAGCCTATGCCTTGAATAGAAGTTTCGCTGCTAACTGCTCTGCGCCAACCTGATGTCTGAGTCGGGCTTTGGAAATGGCACCAGGCGTTTGGCATCCTCATCCCAAAGTTTCAGGTTCAAAGCCGCCACCGCCTCGGGGAATTTGATCCGCCGCGGGGTGTACTCTTCGGGCAGGTTATAGTGGCAGGCCCGCAACCGGTAGGATGGGATGCGCGCGTTGAAATGGTGGATGTCATGCAGCGTGATACACGCCACCGCATTGTCGAACCACCACCCGAAATCCAGCGCGGACGAGCCTTGAAGCGCTGCAATTTTCGGATCCAATTCGGGTCTACGGTCCCAATAGGTGTCCTCGAAATTGTGTTGCAGATACACCAGAAAGACGCCCAGCATCCCGCCCACAAAGGAAAAGACCAGCCAGACCAGCACGCCGGTTGCTCCGGCGATCAGATAGAGCAGCCCAAGGAAAACCACGATGGACAGGTTGTGCAGAATAACTCCGGTCACACCAAAGCGCAGCGTATTCTTGGGCCAGCGATAGCGAATGAAATAGGTGAACAGAGCGCCTACCGGTACAAGGATGAACGGATTGCGATAAAGCCTGTAAAACAGGCGCGTTTTCCAGTCGGCTGCGTTCCATTCCCGCAATGTCATGGTGTGAATTTCACCGGTTTCGCGATGCTCCAGGTTGCCAATGCCCGAATGATGCAGGTTGTGGTTCTGCTTCATCACCTCAAAGGGGGCAAAGGTGAAGGGCGACAAACCATGCCCGGCCCATTCATTTTGCGCGCGTGTTTCGAACAGGGAATGATGGCCGCAATCATGCTGAAGCACATAGAGACGCACAGCGGAAAAGGCAAAGACGATGCCTGCGGGCAGCATGATGTACCACTGGTGAACATAGGCGATCGCCAGCGCCAGCGACGCGAAATACACCGCAAAGGTTCCAAAATAGCTCAACGCAGCCAGTCGATTGTCCTGCACTGCGTATTGTCTTGTGTATTCTCTCAGATCCATCCAGTCCTGTCCCCACAGTGGCCCGGCCAATTCACCTTTCAAACTAGATGCGGTTGACCCGCAGACAAGCAGCTTGCACGCAAAACGGGAGGCGCGCAGGTTAAGGGTATCGCGATGACACTAGCCTGTCACGCCCTGAGAACAAAAATGCTGAAAATTGGCGCGGTTACGCCCGTCCTTTCAGATGCTTGGCCAGTGCGCCGGCATTTTTCTTGCGCCGGCCCTTATAGGGGTTCTTGTCGCCCTGCCCGCGCAGCGTCAGGCGGATCGGAGTTCCGGGCATATCGAAATCTTCACGAAGCCCGTTGACCAGATAGCGGCTATAGCTTTCGGGCATCTTGTCCGGGTGCGAGCACATGACAACAAAACCCGGCGGCCGTGTCTTGGCCTGGGTCATATAGCGCAGTTTGATACGGCGGCCCTGAGGGGCGGGTGGCGGGTGTTGCTCCAGCATCGCCGTCAGCCAGCGGTTCAGCGCAGCGGTTGGCACACGACGGTTCCAGACGTCATGGGCGCGCAGGATCGCGGCGCGCAGACGCTCTAGCCCCCGACCCGTCTTGGCTGATACTGTGATCAGGGGGGCGCCGCGCAGCTGCGGCAACAGACGTTCGAAGGATTCTTTCAGATCACGCAGTTTCTCCTGCTTGTTATCCTCAACGTCCCATTTGTTCACGGCCACCACAACGGCACGGCCCTCGCGCTCGGCCAGATCAGCAATGCGCAAGTCCTGCTGTTCGAACGGAATGGCCGCGTCCAGCAGAACCACCACAACTTCGGCAAATTTCACCGCGCGCAGCCCGTCCGAGACCGAGAGCTTCTCAAGTTTCTCCTGCACCTTGGCCTTTTTGCGCATTCCGGCGGTGTCGAAAATCCGCATTGGCGTGCTGCCGCCATCCGGGTCAGCCCAGTCGACGCGCAAGCTGATCGCGTCGCGGGTAATCCCGGCCTCGGGGCCCGTCAGCAGGCGATCTTCGCCGATGATCTTGTTGATCAGCGTCGATTTGCCTGCGTTCGGGCGGCCCACCACGGCCACTTGCAATGGCTTGGCGTCCGAGATCAGCGGCGCATCGCCCTCACCATCTTCGTCCAGCTCGATATCGGTTTCCGGTGTGTCGTCCTGCGCCGTCTCGGCCGCTGCATCGGCCAAAGGCATCAGCTGCGCATAGAGGTCGGTCATCCCTTCGCCATGTTCGCCCGACAGGCGCACAGGTTCTCCAAGCCCAAGGTTATAGGCTTCAAGCACACCGGCATCTGCCGCCGACCCTTCGGCCTTGTTGGCCGCCAGGATCACATGCTTGGCGCGTTTGCGCAGGATTTCGGCGAACATCTCGTCGGTTGGGGTCAGACCGGAGCGCGCATCGATCATGAACAGGCAGACATCAGCCATATCAACCGCACGTTCGGTCAGGCGGCGCATCCGGCCTTGCAGGCTGTCATCGGTTGCATCCTCAAGCCCGGCGGTATCAATCACGGTAAAGCGCAGATCGCCCAGACGGCCTTCGCCTTCGCGCAGGTCGCGCGTCACGCCAGGCTGGTCGTCGACCAAGGCCAGACGTTTGCCCACAAGGCGGTTGAACAAGGTGGATTTGCCCACATTCGGGCGCCCCACGATGGCGAGGGTCAGCGACATGATACTCAACTTTCAAGACTCAAGATGCGCCCTTTAGCGCATCTTGCGGTCAACGGAAAGCGTGTAGATCACCCTTGGTCGACACGACATAGAGCGTCTGCCCCGCCACAACCGGCGCGGTGGTTGCCCCACCCGGCACCTCGACCTGATGCACAAGCGCTCCGTCAACCGGGTTGAAGAACCGCAAAAAACCATCGTTTGAGGCAATCACGATGCGGCCACCGGCCAGGATCGGGCCATAATGGGCCACAATCGGACCACGCCGACCGGGCTTGTCCTTGATAAAACCCGGCAAGTCCTGTGCCCACACGATCGAACCGTCCGCCGCGTCAAGACGCACCAGCTGGCTGCGGTCACTGATCAGGAATATGCTGTTGCCCGCAGGCCAGACGGTATCAACAGCCCCTTCCAGCGCGGTCCAGTTCCGCTCACCCGTGGCGCCGTCTAACGCGACAGTCCGGCCAGAATGATTACCGATATAGACAGTGTTGCCAACAACCATCGGCCCGCCGGTTACATCGACGATCAGCGCCGCAGCGCGTCCGCGCCGCCCGCCTGCAACCGATGCGTTCCAGCGGCGAATACCACCCCGGCGGAACGCGGCCGCGATGTCGCCCGAGCCAAAGGCAAAGACAGCCAGATCAGAGGCGAGCACCGGAGCAGGCGCGCCCAGCACATTGCCGACGCTGGGCGTACCCTGAATCTGCCAGGCGATGCGCCCGTCTTTGGTATCGACCACCCAAGCGGTTTCATCGCCTGCAACAACATAAAGCAACCCATCGCTGACCAGCGGCGCTCCGCTGCCGGTCGCATTCAGGCGTTTCTGCCAGCGGATCGCACCGGATTGCGCATCAATTGCCGTGAGACGACCAAACCCGGACGAGACATAGAGCACACCATTTGCATAGGCCATGCCGCCGCCCGTGGCGTCGCCCTCTTTCTCGCTGGCCGGGATCAGACCGGTCTGCCAGGCAACCTGCCCTTGCGCATTCACCGCCGAGACGGTCGCGCCCGAATCCAGCGTATAGATCAGCCCCCCAGCAACAACCGGGTCCGCTGTGATCCGCTCTTTTCGGCTATCCCCTTTGCCAATCGAGGCTGACCAGATCCGTTGAGGCGCAGAACTGAGCGCGGCATGGGTGGTGCGGAATGCCTGAGTGCCCGGGCTTTGTGCCCAACTCGCATTGTTGGTCTGGGCCGGAAGGCTGATCGGGCTGGCCCCGGATATGGCTATCGTTTCGTTGTCGATGACGGGCCGAATATCCTCACGCGGGCCGGGCAGAATGATCTCGGGTTCTTCACAGGCGCTCAGCACCGTCAGGGCCAGCGCCGCAGTCGCGAGGCCGAAGCGTGGGAAAAGTCGTGTTACCATGTGTCTTTGAACCCGCCTGTCATTTCTTCCTCTGATCGCCGGTTAGCCCTGCGGGGCCACAACCGGCTCGGGCTCGCCCCCCAAGGCGACAATCATCTGCGCCGCGCGCTGTTGCAAGCTGGTGCTGGCTTCAGCGTCCTGACGCAGGGTTTGCAGACGATCCAGAGCAGCTTGGGTATTGCCCTCAGCCACATCTATCAGAGCTATCTGTTCTTCGGCCAACAGCCGCAATGGCGCACCTGGCGCGGTCAATGCTTCGAATTGTTGCCGGCGATCCGCCGCAGGCAGGCTTTCCGATTGAAGCAACAATGCTTTGAAAGTGGCCATTGCGCGGTAGATTTCCGGCAGGTCGCCCTGAACGGCGACCGCGTTCAGGTTGGCGACCGCTGCGTCAAGATTGTCGTTTTGAACCTGCGACTCGGCCAGAAGCATCTTCAAGATTGCGTCTTCTCCGGGTGTCTCTGTGACCACGGCTTGAAGGCTGTTGGCGCGCTCGGCCGAGTTGTTTTGCTGCAACGCGGCCAATATGGAGTCGCCCAGCGCCTCAGCTTGCGCCGCTTTGCTGGCTTTGCGGTATTCGTTGAAGGCGGCCCCACCAACGATGGCCACAACGGCGACCACGCCGACCCAGCCCCATCGCCGCAGCAGCAGATACATGCGGTCGCGGCGCACCTCTTCGGTGACCTCATCAATGAAACTGTCGACGTCGCTCATCCCCGCCCCCAGGCTGTATTTCTCAATTTCCTAGCGCCATGTCATACCCCGGTGCTTTGGGCAAGCCAAGGGTCGGTTTCCTCACATTTCCCCCTACAGCCGCAGGGCTTGCTAAAAAAACTAAACCGAACTATTCAGTTCAGTATGGACAAATTGGGATTCTGACCCCACTTCATGGCATACTGAGTCTTTGTTTTTCCGACTGTAGATGTTTGAGAGGCTTCACATGCGTTTGATTTCATTCGTAAACGCCGCATTGGTCATCACCGTGCTCTATTTCGTAGTGTTCGAGCGTGATGCATTGTTTGCCTTTGCCGGACGCGAAGACTCAGAAACAGAGATACCCGCATCTGCCGAAGCTGACGTTACGGCGTCGTCTGAAAACGCGATTGGAGTCGTTGTCGTGCGCTCCACCGCCCAGGAAATCGGCAGTGCCGTTCAGTTGCGCGGGCAGACCAAGGCGAACCGTCAGGTCGAAGTTCTGGCAGAAACGACATCGACGGTTGTATCCGAGCCAAAACGCAAAGGCGCCTTTGTTGAGGCTGGCGATTTGTTGTGCGAACTCGACGTTGGCACGCGTCAGGCCAGTCTTGCCGAGGCATTGGCCGCTCAACTCGAGGCCGAAAGCCGTGTACCCGAAGCCGAAGCCCGCCTTGAAGAAGCCCACGCACTTGTGGCCGAGGCGGACATCAATCTGAAGGCTGCCCGTAAACTCTCTGAGACAGGGTTCGGGTCGGAAACGCGCCGTATTTCAAGTGAAGCTGCGATGAGTTCTGCCCTTGCCGGTGTGAAATCTGCCGAGGCCGGACTTGAGGCAACGCAAGCAGGTATCGAAGCCGCAAGTGCCGAGGTCGCTGCCGCGCAGCGCGAAATGGCTCGACTTGCCATCAAAGCTCCTTTCCGTGGTTTGTTGGAAAGTGACACCGCCGAGCTGGGCAGCCTGATGCAGCCCGGATCGCTTTGCGCCACCGTGATCCAGCTGAACCCGATCAAACTTGTGGGTTTTGTCCCGGAAACCGAGGTAAACCGCATCCTTGTCGGCTCGATGGCGCAGGCGCAGCTGGTAACAGGTCTGCAAGTCGAAGGTCGTGTCACCTTCCTGAGCCGTTCCGCCGATGAAACGACCCGCACGTTCGAAGTGGAAATCACCGTTCCAAACCCCGAGCTTCTGATCCGGGATGGCCAGACGGCTGACATTCAGATCGCGGCGGAAGGCGTGAAAGCCCACAAGCTGCCACAATCGGCTCTTACCCTGAACAACGATGGCACATTGGGTGTCAGAACCGTGGGCGCTGGCAACGTGGTGGACTTCATGCCCATCCGTCTGCTGCGCGACACGTCCGAAGGCGTCTGGGTCGGAGGGCTGGCCGAAACGGCTGATGTTATTGTTGTCGGCCAGGAATTTGTCACGCGCGGCGTCCAGGTCGCGCCCACCTATCGGGAAGCGTCGCAATGACCGGTGTTGTCAGTTGGGCTGCAGATCGTGCCAGGATGGTCCTGGCCTTTATTGCGATTTCGCTGATCATCGGCGGATTTGCCTATGTCAGTCTGCCCAAAGAAGGTGAGCCGGATATCGAAATCCCGGCTCTCTTTGTATCGGTGCAATTCCCCGGTATTTCGGCAGAAGATTCAGAAAGCCTGCTTGTCAAACCGATGGAGACCGAGTTGGCCGATCTGGACGGTCTGAAGGAAATGACCGCCACCGCTGCCGAAGGCTATGCCGGTGTCGCGCTCGAGTTCGACTTTGGTTGGGACAAAACGGCCATTACCGCCGACGTACGCGATGCCATGAACAGCGCGCAGGCGGATTTCCCCGCCGGGGCCGAACAATACACGCTGACCGAGATCAATTTCTCGGAATTCCCCATTGTCATCGTCAATCTGACCGGTGCCGTACCCGAGCGGACTATGGCCCGCGTAGCCAAAGATTTGCAGGACGAGCTTGAAGCGCTTGACGCGGTGCTTGAGGCCGGTATTGCGGGCAACCGCGATGAGATGCTTGAGGTCGTGATCGACCCGCTTCGACTGGAATCTTACAACGTCACCGCAGCAGAGCTGATCAATGTTGTGCAGAACAACAACCAATTGATCGCGGCGGGTGAGGTGGAAACAGCGCAAGGGACATTCTCGGTCAAGATCCCCTCGTCGTTCAAGACCGCGCAGGATGTCTATGGTCTGCCCATCAAGGTCAATGGTGACCGGGTGGTTACCTTGGGCGAGCTGGCGCAGATCAATTACACATTCGAAGATCGCGAAGGTACGGCCCGTTTTGATGGCGAAGCAACTGTAGCTTTGCAGGTGGTCAAGCGTAAGGGCTTCAACCTGATCGACACAGTCGCACTGGTGAAAGAGACCATCGCCGAGGCGCAGACGAAATGGCCGCCCGAGCTACAGGCTGCCGTCACCCTGGGCACCTCGAATGACCAAAGCCGTATCGTTGCGTCAATGGTCGGACAGCTTGAAGGCTCGGTTCTGACGGCGATCGCACTGGTGATGATCGTGGTGCTGGCGTCACTGGGCACAAGGGCAGCGCTGCTGGTGGGCTTTGCGATCCCCACCTCGTTTCTGCTGTGTTTTGCCTTCCTTGCCGTAATGGGCGTTACGATCTCGAACATCGTGATGTTCGGTCTGATTCTGGCCGTCGGAATGCTGGTCGATGGTGCTATCGTGGTCGTGGAATACGCCGACAAGCGCATCAAAGAGGGCGTGGGCCCGATGCACGCCTATGTCGAGGCAGCGCAGCGCATGTTCTGGCCTATTGTTTCATCCACCGCCACAACCCTCTGTGCCTTCTTGCCCATGTTGTTCTGGCCCGGTGTGCCCGGTGAGTTCATGGGCATGTTGCCCGTCACGCTGATCTTTGTTCTCTCGGCCTCGCTGATCGTGGCTCTGATCTATCTGCCTGTGATGGGCGGGGTATCGGGCCGCCTGAGCCGCGTATTTGATCGTATTTCGAACTGGCTGCGGGCACGCACACCGTGGTGGGTCCGGGCGCTGCTGGTGCCCCCGGCGCTTTACATGATCTTCCTGGGCGCGATGCAGATGCTGAACCCTGACTATCTGGTGCCCGGCGGCGGGGTCGTGTTGGGGGCGCTCCTGTTCCTGTTCGGCGCTTTTGCAGGTTCGGTAACGCTGAGCGCGGCAAAGATCGAACGCAACCGCGAAGAGCGTATCCAAACCACGAAGGAACACACGCCGTTCGGCTATCTGATGAAATTCCTCGTTGGCAACCCGGTGATGCCGCTGGTGTCGTTGGCGGCTGTGTTCGGGGTGGTATTCTACGTCACCTTCGTCTGGTTCCCGCAGGAATCCCGCGGTGTGGAGTTCTTTGTCGAAAGCGAACCAGAGCAGGCCACCGCCTATGTCCGCGCACGCGGCAACGTATCGCTGGCTGAAAAAGACCAACTGGTTCTGGCCGCAGAAGAGGTCATCGCGGCCCACCCTGCGGTGATCAACGTCTTTGCCTTCGCTGGCGAAGGCGGACTGAACCAGAACAATGGTGGAGCCCAACCGCCTGCCGATACAATCGGCCAGGTTCAGTTCGAGATCATCCCCTGGGAAGACCGCCCGAACGTCTCGGAATCCGTGTTCTGGGGTCTGTTTGACCGGCATTTCGTCGCGCCTGAATTTGACGGCGACTTTGTGATTGATGAGCTGAACGCGCAGCTGGCGCAACTGCCCGGTTTTGTCGTCGAAATCCTGCCGCTGGAACAAGGCCCGGCCTCGGCCAAGCCCGTTCATCTGCGCATTAAGGGCGAAGGCTGGGAGGATCTGACCTCGGCCACGCTGGCGGCGCGCGAGGTGTTCGACAACACACCGGGCCTGATCAAGATCGAAGACACATTGCCCCTGCCCGGCATCGACTGGCAGATCGACGTGGATGTGGCCAAGGCCGGTCGCTTTGGCGCGGATGTGGCCACGGTGGGTGCCATGGTGCAACTGGTCACGCGCGGCATCCTGCTGGGTGAGATGCGCCCCGACAGCACCGACGAGGAGATCGAGATCCGCGTCCGTCTGCCCGATCAGGATCGCGTCTTGTCTACGCTCGATACGCTCAAAGTACGCACACCGGACGGGTTGGTTCCGCTGTCGAACTTTGTGACCCGCAAGCCGGTCGCAAAGCTGGCGCAGATCAACCGTGTGGATCAGCAGCGGTACTATGACGTGAAGGCGGATGTTGAACCTGGCCTCAGCAAAGTGGTCACCACTGGCGCGGACGGGTCCGAGCAACGTCAGGCTCTGGTTCGCGAATTGGCCGACGGGGCCGAGCCTGCGGGCACCGTGATCACCAGCGCAGACGGTAAAACCTATGAACTGGTGCAACTGACCGGAGCGGACAGCGTGGGCGCCCTGCGCGCAATGATCGATGATGGCGACGCGCGGTTTTCCCTGGTCAACCCGAACGAACGGATCGCGGTTCTGACCGAATGGCTTAACACGTCGCCCTTCGCCAGTTCTGTGTCCTGGGAATGGACCGGTGACCAGGAAGATCAGGCCGAAAGCCAGGCCTTCCTGTCCAGCGCGTTCCTGGCCGCTTTGGGCCTGATGTTCGTGATCCTGCTGGCGCAGTTCAACTCGTTCTACAACTCGGTTCTGGTCCTGCTGGCCGTGGTCCTGTCGACCACCGGTGTTCTGATCGGCATGATCGTGATGGAACAGCCCTTCTCGATCATCATGACCGGTACAGGCATCGTGGCGCTGGCGGGGATCGTGGTGAACAACAATATCGTTCTGATCGACACTTATCAGGAATACAGCCGTTATATGCCCCGGATCGATGCCATCGTGCGCACGGCCGAGGCGCGGATTCGTCCGGTTCTGTTGACCACACTGACCACCATGGCGGGCCTGACACCGATGATGTTCGGCCTGTCGCTGGACTTTATTGGCGGCGGCTATTCGATCGACAGCCCCACCGCGCTGTGGTGGAAACAGCTGGCCACCGCAGTGGTCTTTGGCCTGGGCACCGCCACGGTGCTGACGCTGATTGTGACGCCCTCGCTGCTGGCGCTGCGGGTCTGGGTGACCACCTATATCGTCTGGATCGCCAAGTCGCTTGCGCGGGTCACCGCAGGCCGGTCCAGCCAGATCGCACGCGACATGGCCATCGGACGCACCGCCCGCAACATGCAATCGACAGAAATTGTATGGACCGAGGGCGAGGCCCCGCCCCCAAGCAAACCGCGCGACCCCGAGTTGGACTTACCCTCCGGCCCACCGCTTCGCGCGGCTGAATGACCCCTCTGCATTGATCACAGGGCTTGCCAATGGCAGGCCCTGTTTTCGTTTTGAACCTTGTCTTGGGGGCTGATCTTGGGCACTCTTCCTTAAGGCCTTGCTCGGGCCTCCGCCCTCCATCCGGGAAGCATCTGTCATGCGGAGTTGATCCAATCTGGACCCGTCTCATTCGAGCGCAGGCATAAGGAGGGATTGCATCGGCTGCTCGGAAGAGGAGGACCACCTATGCTTTTATCCGCCCCCATCTATGTGTTGAAACGACAGGCCAAACAGCTTGCCCGTCAGCGCGCAATCCCATTGCACGAAGCGCTGGACCGAATTGCACAACAAGAAGGGTTCCAAAGCTGGAGCCATCTCGCATCGTCCAGCGACACAGCCGCAACGAAGATCCTGTCACGGCTGGAGCCAGGACAGTTGATCTTGCTTGGGGCCAGACCCGACCAAGGCAAAACGCTGCTGGGGCTGGAACTGGCCTCAAAGGCCAAAACGCTGGGACGAGACGGATACTTCTTTACCCTCGACTATCACCAACGCGACATCGCGGATCGCCTGCAAGCGTTGGGGCTGTCAGAAGCGCAAAAGGCGCTCTGTGTTGATACCTCGGATGACGTATCCGCGAGCTATGTCATCAGCCGCGTGGAACAGGCGCAGCGCCCTGCCCTGATCGTGGTGGATTATTTGCAACTGCTGGACCAAAAGCGAAGCAATCCCAGCCTGAACGATCAGGCCCTTGCCCTGCGCGACTATGCCAAGGCCACCGGCGCGATCTGCGTCCTGATCTCACAAATCGACCGATCCTTTGATCTGGGCGGCAAGCCCATGCCCGACCGGTCAGACATACGCCTGCCCAATCCACTGGACCTGTCGCTGTTCGACCGGATCCTCTTTTTGCATCAGGGCAAGCTTCAGATCGATCTCGCGGCCTGAGGTCAGGCGGCCTGCACATCCGATTGCTGACGGTTCCAGAGCTGGGCATAGCGCCCCTCGCGCGCCAGTAGGTCGTCATGGGTGCCCTGCTCAATTATCTCGCCACGTTCCAGCACCACAATTAGGTCAGCCTCGGCGATGGTGCTGAGACGGTGAGCGATGGTGATGACGGTGCGCCCCTCTCCGGCACGGGCCAGGGCATCCTTGATCTCCTGCTCCGTGTCGGTGTCCAGCGCCGAGGTCGCTTCATCCAGCAGCAGGATGGGTGGGTTTTTCAGGAGCGTCCGGGCGATGCCGACGCGCTGTTTCTCACCGCCTGACAGTTTCAGCCCGCGCTCACCCACCTTTGTGTCATAGCCTTGCGGCAGCGTTTCGATGAAGTCGTGGATCTGCGCGGCCTTGGCGGCCTCTTCCACATCAGCTTGTGTGGCATTGTCGCGCCCATAGGCGATGTTGTATCGGATTGTGTCGTTGAACAGCACCGTGTCCTGGGGAACAACCCCAATCGCGGCATGCAGGCTGGACTGCGTGACATCGCGCACATCCTGGCCGTCGATCTTCAGCGAACCGCCGGTGACGTCATAGAAGCGAAACAGCAACCGCCCGATGGTGGATTTGCCCGAGCCGGTCGCGCCCACAATCGCCACAGTCTTGCCTGCGGGAACGGTCAATGAAACGCCCTTGAGGATCTCTCGGTCGGGATCATAGCCGAAGTGCACATCCTCCAGCGTCACCGCACCGCCCTGCACGCGCAGGTTCGGAGCGCAGGCCTTGTCGACCACTTCGGCAGGTTGTTCAAGCAGGTCGAACATCTGCCCCATATCCACCAGCGATTGGCGAATCTCGCGATACACCGTTCCCAGGAAATTCAGCGGCACGGTGATCTGGATCATATAGGCGTTGACCATGACAAAATCGCCGACGGTCAGCGAACCGTTCTGCACCCCAAAAGCCGCCAGAACCATCACACCGATCAGGCCCCCGGTGATCAGCATCGACTGACCGAAATTCAGAAACGCCAGCGAATAGGCTGTCTTGAGCGCCGCGCCTGCATAAGCCTTCATCGACACATCATAGCGTTCAGCTTCGCGCTGTTCGGCATTGAAATACTTAACAGTTTCGAAATTCAGAAGGCTGTCGATGGCACGTTGGTTGGCCTCGGTGTCCTGATCGTTCATCTCACGCCGCAGCTTCACCCGCCATTCGGTTACGGCAAAAGTGAACCAGATATAGAGCGCGATCGTGGCGGCCACGACAACCAGATACCACACATCAAACAGCCACATCAGAACGATTGCGACCAACAACAGTTCAAGGATCAACGGGCCGATCGAGAACAGAAGGAACCGCAGCAGAAACTCGACCCCTTTGACACCGCGTTCAATGATACGGCTCAGCCCACCAGTTCGGCGTGCCACGTGATAGCGCATCGAAAGCTGATGGATATGTTGGAACGTCTCAAGCGCCAGCGCCCGCAGTGCCCTCTGCCCGACAGGGGCAAAAAGAGCATCGCGCAACTGTTGGAACCCAACGGTCATCATGCGCGCCACACCATAGGCAACGGTCAAGCCAACGGCCCCCAAAGCCAAGGGCGGAACACCTTCACCGGCCAGACTGTCCACTGCGCCCTTATAAAGGATCGGTGTGTAAACCGCGATCAGCTTGGCCAGAACCAGCATGGACAACGCCAGAACAACGCGACGTTTCACCCAAGGCTGATCATCGGGCCACAGGTAAGGCGCCACTTTGCGGATCGTGCGCAAACCCGAGCGACGTTCGTCAGCGTCAGGCATATCTTCGGATTTGGTCGCGCCCTTACGTCTCATGGCGTGCCTTGGTTTTGTTCAGAAAGTGGCCCGGGCCCAGAACGGGCCAGAGGCGAGTATCATTCCGGGACGGTAAAGATTTGACCGGGATAGATCAAATCAGGATCGCGGATCGAATCCCGGTTTGCTTCGAACAGTTTGACGTAAAGGATTCCATCGCCGAACCGTTCTCGCGATATCGCCCACAACGTGTCGCCGCGTTGAACTGTGACAGACCGAATTGTCGGCACCTCTGCCCCTGGGTCAGGTGTCGCCGCAGCCTCAGCCGCCTGCAATACTTCAACCGGTTCGCGTTTGAAGGGTGTCTCCAACCGGCTGACCACGGTGCCAGCGTCATCAACCTCGTCCACGCGCAGCGTATAGACGCCGGGATCGATGCCTTCAACTTCGCCGCGCCAGTCACCGTCATCCGATGGATTGAGATCGGCGACCAACTCGTTGTTCAAATACAGGCGTACGGATGATTCCGCTTGAACACGGCCTGTCAGCTCAACTTCACCCGTGTCCGAATAGCCGATCGTATCCAGTTCAATCTGTTTGGGCGGCGCTTCGTTCACGGTGGGCGGCGTCAATAGCTCCACCCCTTCCTCCCCGGAACGCAGGATCGCCACCTGCTGTTGCGGCGCTTCTGTCTCGGTTGTCGTGTCTTCGGCAGTCTGAGCTGGCGCTTCCGAGTTTGGCTCGGGTGTTGCCGTAGCGACCTCAACCGTCTCTTGACCTGTCGCGTTCCCGTCCGCTTCGCTGGCGACCTCATCGTCAGGCTGATTGCTGACAGTTGGCGAGGCCTCTGCCTGATCTTCCACTGTTGCGTCCAAGGCTGCAGTTTCAGTGTTGACGCTTTCAGGCTGCGGTGCGTCCGTCGCGGGCGCGGGTTCAGGTTCCGGCAAAGCCGCGATTACATAGTCGTCGGACCGACGCAGCTCATCACCATCTCCGGTTTCCAAAACCAGTCCGCGGGCATTGTTTGCAAATGGGATCGAAACGAACTCGGCAAACTGGCCGCTGCTATCAACCATGAAGTCATGCAGCGTCTCACCGTCCAGCTTGACGCTGACCTTTGTGCCAGGCTGTCCGCTGCCTGACAGCAGGGCCGAGCCATCGCGTTCGACAAAAATCTGGTCCAGAGTTGGCGTGGCGATCTCGGGTTGCGGCTTTGGTTCTTTTGCGGCGGGGTCCTCGGCAGCGGGCTGCCCGGTCGCCTCTGCGGTCTTGGCTGGCTCTGCTACATCCTCGTCGGCCGAAACAGCCGGGGCGCTGGCTGTATCCGGCGCGGGATCTGTCTCTGGTGTCGGCGCGGTAGACGTTTGAGGGGCCGAGGCTTCAACAGGCTCAACCTCTGCCTCTTGCGGCGCAGTGCCGAAATACCCCGACAAATACAACCCGCCTGCAGCAATCACTGCGGCGATACCGGCGATCGTTCCCCAGACAAACGATCCGCTGCCATTGCTTCCCGACTTGTCGTCCATCCCTATCCTTCCATTCCGCCGCAGAAACGCCTTGTCTCGCAAGCTTTCTGCCCGGCGGTTGAGACAATCTATCAATCCCGCTATCAGGGGTCAAAACCTCAGACACAAGCCCGGAGAAACACAAATATGCCCCAGAAGTCCGTCTGTGTGTATTGCGGGTCACGCAATGGTGTAAATTTGTCCTATACGCAGGCCGCACAGCAATTCGGTAGCTTACTGGCGCAGGAAGGCTGGCGGCTGGTCTACGGGGCCGGAGATGTGGGCCTGATGGGCGAAGTGGCCCGATCCGCACAAGCCGCCGGGGGCGAGACCTTTGGCGTGATCCCCGTGCATCTGGTGCAACGCGAAGTCGGCAAGACCGACCTGACCCATTTCGTGATCACCGAAACAATGCACGAGCGCAAGAAGGTGATGATCATGAATGCCGACGCCGTGGTCGTCTTGCCGGGCGGTCCGGGATCACTGGATGAATTGTTCGAGGCCCTGACATGGCGACAGCTGGGCCTGCATGAAAAGCCCATTTTGGTGATGAATGTGGATGGCTATTGGGATGCGTTGAAAGCCCTGCTGGATCAGGTGATCGATCAGGGCTTTGCCGATGCCTCACTGGCTGAATTTGTCACCTGGGTCGAGGATGCGGAAACAGCTATGGAGGCTTTACGCACGCATCTGACCTGAGGCGCCGGGCGGCCCGTACCGCCCGAGCCTGTGACCCGCATCAGGCAGGCTTTGCCAGCCGGTCCGTCAACAGCCTTTCGACCTTGTGCAGCGGGTGGTTGGTGAGGGTCTTGTCGACCTCGGCCACCACTTTCTTCAGCACCTTGCTGTGCAACCTGCGGCGCAACAGGCCCAGAACATGGGGGCTTGCGACCAGAACCAACCGGTCAAAACGCCCTTTCAGGCCTTTTCGGTTCAGCAAATTGGCAACGTCTTGAACAAACAGGGATCGGGCCTGAGATCGCCACCCGCTATCGTCCACCGCCGACTTCTGTCTGGGTCCGTTATCATACCGTCGTCCGGCACGATCCCGGGGGGTGGTTGGGGTTTTGGCGGGTTCTTCAACCGACACAACAACCAGATTTGGGTCCTGTGCATCCGTGACATTCTCCATCACCAATGCCTTTTCTCCATCGGCGATGACAACCCATGTTCCCTGTTCAAGTGTTCCCATAGTGATCTCCTGCAAGGTTAAACTTGCTGCCCCCTGCGGTGCAGACACATCTTATCCGTACCGCGCCAAGTCGTTTCAGCGCAGGTCGATCGGTGTCTTTGCTTGTTTGGCGGATTTCTCCCTCCCGCCTACTATAGCTAGGTATTGCGGGGGGCCGTACAATAGGCGTCAGCTCGAAAGTTGGCGCCTCGGCAGGTTTTCTACTGTGGTGAAGCGATAAGGTCGCCTCGGCGTACACGCGGTTTTCAAGGTCTGCTAAGCGGACAAAACTGCCGTTTCGATGGTGCTGTCTTTAGCTCGGTCGAGACTACTTTTTACCATTTCCTTTGCCGTTACCGTTTCCGTTACCGTTTCCTTTGCCGTTGCCATTACCGTTGCGGTTGCCATTGCTGGCGCTGCTTTCACTCTCATTTTCGTCCCGTTCTATTTCGTCCGAATCCTTTGAGTTCGTTTCTGCGCTGTTGGTTCCATTGTCGGCTGTCGCTCGTGTAGCGCGGTTGTTTGCATTTTCTAGAGTGTTCCCCTGCTGATCAGTTCTTGAACCATTCGAGCCAGGTCTGACAGGTGGGGAGCATTCCTCGCGTGAATTCCTCACAAAATCGCGCAATTCCCTTGATAACTCGTCGTCGCGGTAAAGAGCACGTGGTCGCAAGACCACATATCGATGTACTCCACAACGATCATCCGCCTGCAAATAATTATCTATATTTTGCAAGTATTCTGTTTCCGAAAAGCCCCGAGATGCTTCACCGCATCCAGCCAAACAAAGAACAAAAACTAACAGAAATTGGCGCATATCACGCCCCCCCCCGGCGTTCATCTAATGACGGGCTTGCTACTCACAAGACGTCAACAAAATTATAAGAAGCTTCGAGGGGGCAGCGTCTTGCAACTGCAAAAATGATATAAAGCGCAATGCCTGTCAAATCGCTCTCAGGTAGTCCGATCCTTCCGGTCCACATATATGACTGCGCTCGATGCTGATCGCGTGTTCTCCCGCTATGAATATAAACAGAGCCTTGCCTGCAATCAGGTCGAATTGTTCGGGGTGGCAACTTACGGATCGCTAGCCACCAACTTGGGCTCCGCTACGACTTTCAGAAGAAGCAAAAGCGATCCGGGCAAATACTCTCCAAACAAAAAGCCCGCCAGCATCTCTGCCGACGGGCCATCAAACGGGTATTCGTCAGATCACATGCGCGAGGCGACGTTTTCCCAGTTCACCAGATTGTAGAGGAAGTTCGACAGGTAGGCCGGGCGTTTGTTGCGGAAATCGATGTAGTAGGAATGCTCCCACACATCACAACCCAGCAGAGCCGTTTGACCAAAGCAGAGCGGGTTCACGCCGTTCTCGGTCTTGGTGACGGCCAGCGAGCCGTCTGCGTTCTTGACCAACCACGCCCAGCCCGAGCCGAACTGACCGGCACCGGCAGCGCTGAATTGTGATTTGAATTCATCAACCGAACCAAAGCTTTCGGTCAGAGCTTTTTCCAGCTCACCGGGCATCGCGCTTTCACCGGGGCCCATCATCTCCCAGAATTGGTTGTGGTTCCACAACTGGCTGATATTATTGAAGATACCGTTCTGCGCGACCGCGGACTTGTCGTAGGTGCCAACGATGATCTCTTCCAGCGACTTGCCGTCCCACTCGGTGCCTGCAATCAGCTTGTTGCCATTGTCGACATAGGCCTTGTGGTGCAGGTCGTGGTGATATTCCAGCGTCTCAGCCGACATGCCTTTGGCTGCCAGCGCGTCATGTGCGTAAGGAAGATCAGGAAGTTCAAAAGCCATCTCGGCCCCCTGTTGAAATGAATGTTGCAGTTTCCAAGGGTTAAATGCTTTGGCAAGGGCCGCAGGTCAAGGGCAGAGACAAGAAAAGCCGCACCAGCGTCAAACGTTTTGGGTCGCGCGGCCATCTTGATCAGCGCGCGACCTTTTGATCACTTTGCGTATTCAGAAAAGGCTTGTTTCGATCAACTTGCAAGGGCCCTCACCACTGGGCCTGTTCGAAAGGCCGTCCATTTGGAATGTCGCCCGCAGGCCCAGCTGGTTGGTTTGTGGATCCAGTGTCGCAATATAGTTCACGCGGTACCGGCGGCTGCTATTGGACGACAATCTGACCTTCCATGTCAGACGATACTCGCCCTTCGAGGTTGTCTTAAGCTTGGCTTTAGCTGGTGTGAATTCTTCCAAGCCTGCCAGATTGTTGGACTCGCGAATATGGCCGTCGAAGGCGCGTGCTTGTTTGCCGTCTGTATCAACGCTCAGGATCACGCGCTGCGGAATCCAACCTTGCGCCTCGATGCTGTGCAATTGGCAATCATAATTCTGGACGGCGGCATTTGCGCCGCAGGCCATCATTGCGAATGCTATCGTAAGCAGTTTCGTTTTCATTCCTGTCCCCTATTAGCTGTTTGGATTTGTAATTTTTGTGCAGGAGCCATCGGCAAAACCATCTCGCGAGGCATAGGCCACCGAGGTTTTCGATTTCGCGATCGCTTTCATGTTTCGACGATCCAGTGTCAGCGAGAAATCGACATCCAGAAGATCAACAGCATCGTATCTCGACTCGTTGGACGCATATGACCGCCCACTATCCGCGAAAACATATGTTTCACCGCTCCAGGTGATCGACAATACGCGTAACGTGTCGCGTTTGACCCGCCCCGTCCCGGGCCTTGTAGTTATCTTGGGCATCTCGACGTCGTGCAAAACGACAGATCGACCAAATTCATCCACTGAGAAGATAACTTTCGAAGGGGTTGGTCGGTTTGCAAGACCTTTTGCGAAACTACATTCAAATGTCTCTTTGTAGGACTGCGCTGCAGCCGTTAACGGTAAAAGCGAAACACCAATTGCAAATGCAATAACCTATGTTTTCAAAATCGTACCCTTTTGTTTGCTTTCAATTGTTGAGATCTACGGGAACGCACTTCCCCTTTGCGTTTCCGATCAGAGAAGCCCCGTCAGCGACCTTCGATCGCACGATGGCTTGTTTGTTTCCCCGATCAAGAAAAAGGGAAAACTCTGTTAATCTTAAATCGCGAATTCTGCTTCGATTATCGCCAGCATGCGTGGGCCGATTGGTTGCAGCAAACAGGTATGTGTCACCGGGCCAGGAAATCGAAATAAGGCGGAAGCTATCCCGATCGATGCTTGCTGCAAGCCTGCTGGTGACGATTCCGGGAATATCGACCTGGTGTAACAATGCAGAGCGCCGAGATTCATCGACCGAAAACACAACCCGTGTCGGGGTCGGTAGGTTCGCAAGTCCACGATCAAACGTACATTCGAAACTTTCGGAATATGACTCGGCGACTGTTTCCGAAGAAGACACTAAAAATGCTGCAATACACAATGCAGACGCAATCTTTTTGCGCATAAACCCTTAAAAATCCGCACACTATTTCTTTATTACGGGTACGATAGCGGAGCGAAAAAATTCTCGCAATAGATTAAGGGAGAAAAATTCAATCTATCTATAGATGAATAATGTCGAGCGTTAAAACGCAAGGCAAACCGAAGCAAAAAAAAGGACAGCGCTGCCAATTCCCAACCGAGCGCATGCGGATGCGAGCAACAATTTTGCTATCTCATGGTGCCCCTGGGCGGGCCTAGCGGTTGTAGGCTCCAACCTCACTGCCGGGCTGCGCGGCAGTCTTCAAGAGTTTGAACACGTAGTCGGCTGCCGAACGGAAACAGACCACGCGGAAGGTGTCTGCGTCATCCATCCAGAATGCCCCGGCTACTTGTGCCAGGCGGGTTCTGCGGATTTGGCCAGGTTGAAAGGCCTGAGGTGAGAAATCGACTGGGGCCAGTTTGCCCATTACATCGCGTGCATGGCTGCCCGAGACGCTGAAAACGGCGCGCGCGTCCGAGACATTGACGGCCAGCGCGTGCGTGCCGCGCAGGGCTGCGGTCATGGCCAACAGCTTTGCGCCCACTTCGGCGTAGGGAACAAGCACCAGCAACTCGTCGCTAGACATCCAGCAGACACCCGTGTCGCCTTTGACCAAAGCCTCGCGCTGACCTGGCGCTTTCTGACCGGTAGCATCTTTTACGGCCTTGGCCAGAAGCTTGTCGGACAGGTCTCCACGCAGGGTGATCATGCCTTGCAGACCACATTCCTTGACGCTTGCGATCCCGTCATAACTGGCGTGGTTCAGTGCGCTGATGGGTTCAGACATTCTGCTTCTCCCCGTCTTTGTCATAGATGATCGGGTCCACGATCTTGGCCTTGTAGATTTTGTCATCGGTGCCGGGGAACTCGACGATCTCGCCCATCCGGTCGGGACCGTGTTTGATCAAGCCCATGGCGATGCCCCGGCCCAGATTGGCCGAGTAATAGGTCGACGTCACACGCCCGATCATGTTGCGCTGGCCGTTGGCGTTGACGCCCTCGCCCACGGCATAGGCCCCATCGGGCAGAACCGATCCATCCACAGTCTCAAGCCCCACAAGTTTCCAACGATCTGGGTCGGTCATATGGCTGCGGTCATGGGCGCGTTTACCCAAGTAGTCCTCTTTCTTTTTGGACAGCGCCCAATGCAGCCCCAGATCCTGCGGGATCACGGTGCCGTCGGTCTCATCCCCGATCATGATAAAGCCCTTTTCGGCTCGCAGAATGTGCAGGCATTCGGTGCCATAGGGCATCACGCCGAACTCCTGACCCGCCTCCATCAGCGCGTCCCAGAACGCCTGACCCTGACTTGCGGGAACCGCGATCTCATAGGACAGCTCACCCGAGAAAGAGATTCGGTAAGCGCGGCAGTCGAAATCGCCGATCTTGCCATCGCGCCATTCCATGAAGGGCAGCGCCTCTTTCGACACATCCATACCGCCCAGCTTTTCCAGAACTTTGCGGGCATTGGGGCCGACCACGGCGACCTGCGCGTATTGCTCGGTCACATTGGCGACGTAGACTTTCCAGTCCCACCACTCTGTCTGCAGCCATTCTTCCATATGGCCATGAATGCGCTCCGCTCCGCCTGTGGTTGTGTGGCAGAGCCAGGTGTCCTCATCGATCCGAGCCACAACGCCATCGTCGATCAGGAAACCATTCTCGGAACACATCAGACCGTAGCGGCATTTGCCGACCTTCAGCGTGGACATCATGTTGGTGTACATCATGTCCAGGAAACGGCCCGCATCGGGGCCTTTGACGATCAGCTTGCCAAGGGTCGAGGCATCCAGCAGGCCAAGGTTTTCGCGCGTGTTTTTAACCTCGCGGTTCACCGCATCATGCACCGACTCACCGGGTCGGACATAGGCGTATGTCCGGCGCCAATGGCCCACGGGCTCCCAATCAGCGCCATGCTTGTCGTGCCAGTCATGCATCGGGGTTTGGCGGATCGGCTGGAATACCTCGCCCCGCGCTTCGCCACCGATGGCCCCCATCGAAATCGGGGTATAAGGCGGGCGGAAGGTGGTTGTTCCGACCTGAGGAATCTCAGCATCAAGCGCATTAGCAAGGATCGCAAGACCGTTGATATTGCTTAATTTACCCTGATCTGTCGCCATGCCCAGCGTGGTGTATCGCTTGGTATGTTCGACGCTTTCATAGCCTTCGCGCGCGGCCAGTTGTACGTCCGAGACTTTGACATCGTTCTGAAAATCCAGCCATGCCTTACCGCGCAGTTGGATGTCAGCATTGGCGGGCATCAGCCATACAGGCTCCATCGGAGCCTCGGAACTGGCCTCGCCCACCGGAGCCTTCGCGCGCTTGGGCTTGTGCCCCGCCGCCTTGGCCGCCGCTTTGCCTGCCGCATCGGCATCGGCCAGAATGTCGCCCAGCGCCAGAGGTCCATTTGCGCTGCCAGCAGCAATGACAAAGCCTTCGCCATCTGCGCCCAGCGGAGGACGCGTCGGATCGGGGCGAAAATGCGCTTGCGCCTCGTCCCAAATCAGTTTGCCGCCGCAATGAGACCAAAGATGCACCACCGGGGACCAGCCGCCCGACATCGCAACCGCGTCGGCCTCGACCTCTTCACGTGCGCCGCCGATACCGTCCTGATTGCACAGTTGCACCGATTTGACCCGCTTACCGCCCTTGACCTTTGCAATCGCCTTGCCGGGATCAACGCGGATACCCAGTTGCCGTGCTTCTTCCGCCAGTGGACCGGCGGTGGCGCGGGCATCAACCACACGCAGAACATCCACACCTGCCTGTTTCAGCAGGATCGCGCTGCGATAGGCGTCATCATTGTTGGTGGCGATGATCACTCGTTCGCCCGGAACCACGCCCCAGTTCACAAGATAGTCGCGCATGGCCGACGCGAGCATCACACCGGGCACATCGTTACCCGCGAATGACAACGGGCGTTCGATAGCACCCGTGGCTGTTACGATCTGCTTGGCCCGGATGCGCCACAAGCGATGACGCGGGCCTTGCATGCCGGGGTTATGGTCGGTCAGGCGCTCGTATCCCAGCGCATAGCCATGATCGTAAACGCCTGCCCCCATGCATCTGTTTCGCAGGGTGACGTTCTTCATTGTTTCCAATTCGGAAACTAATTGTTCCACGAACTTATCCACAGGTTGGCCGTCAACGGTTCCGCCGTCTACCGGAGCGCGCCCACCCCAATGGGCCGTTTGCTCGATCAATATCACCTTGGCACCGGACTGAGCGGCCGCCTTGGCCGCTTGCAGACCAGCAACGCCCCCACCGATTACCAGAACATCCGTAAAGGCATAGAAATGCTCATAAGTGTCCGCATCCCGGCTGTCTTTGTCAGGCGCTTTGCCCAAGCCCGCAGACTGACGGATGAACGGCTCGTAGATATGTTTCCAGAACGGTTTTGGGTGGATGAACGTCTTGTAGTAGAAGCCCGCTGGCAAAAACCGCGCCAGCGCCGTGTTCACCGCACCGATGTCGAAATCCAGATTGGGCCAGTGGTTCTGCGACACCGATGTCAGGCCATTGAACAGCTCGGTCGTGGTGGCCCGCTGGTTCGGTTCAAACCGATTGCCCTGACCCAAACCGACCAGAGCATTGGGCTCTTCCGCGCCGCTGGCCACCACACCGCGCGGGCGGTGGTATTTGAACGACCGGCCCATCATCATCTGATCGTTCGCCAGAAGCGCCGAGGCCAGCGTATCCCCCGCATAGCCCTGCATCGTTGTGCCATTGAAGGTGAACGAGATCTTCTTTGACCGGTCGATAAGCCGGCCCTGTTTTGTCAGGCGGGTGCTCATGCTGCGGACCTTTCGCAGGTGGAGGCGTCAGGGCCTCCGGCGGGAGTATTTTGGAAAAGATGAAGCATCACGAGAACTCTCTCCAGGTCCAGCCTGGGCGTTTTGCGGTGATGGCGTCTTTGATCTCTTGCGGGGGTTCGGTCGTCTGGGCGGAATAGGTGCCGAACACTTCGAGCGTCTGGGTGCAGCGGGCGACATGAAACCACTTGCCGCAGCCATTGGCGTGGCGCCAACGCTCGAAATGTACGCCCTTGGGGTTCTCGCGCATGAACAGATAGTCGTGAAAATCGTCATCGGACGATCCCGGCCCAAAACGCTTCAGATGCGCTTCGCCACCGGCGGCCAATTCGGTTTCTTCTGCGTCGACTCCGCAACAGGGGCATCTCAGGATCAGCATTGCGCCACTCCTTGCTTGATTTTCGCACTCCACACGCGCAAATTGAGCGGATGGATATTTTTACAATTTTCTTGACTGTTATTTGTACCCTTGCCGCAATCTCGTTGGTGGCCGCACTGATATTTCGATCCGAAGAACGCAAAACCGCTCGACAACGCAGCCGCAGGCCGAACCGTTCTGAATGGTTCGACGCAAGCGATAGCGGTGGAGATGGTGTCGACTGACATCAATGCGCCACCCCGGCGGCCACGCTTTCGTCAATAAAGCGACCCTCCTTGAAGCGATCCAGAGTAAAGGCTTCGGTAAGGGGTGAATGGCCCGTGGCCATCAGCTGTGCCATGCCCCAGCCCGAGCCCGGAATGGCCTTGAAGCCACCGGTGCCCCAGCCGCAGTTGATAAAGCAATTGCCCAAAGGCGTTTTCGACAGGATGGGTGAGCGGTCACCGGTCATATCCACGATCCCGCCCCATTGCCGCAGCATCTTCAGGCGTGAGATCATCGGGAAGGTTTCAACCAATGCGCGGACGGTCTCTTCAATATGGTGGAAGCTGCCGCGCTGGGTGTAGTTGTTGAACCCGTCGGTGCCGCCACCGATCACCATTTCGCCCTTGTCGGATTGCGACATGTACCCATGCACGGTGTTGGCCATGACCACCACATCCATGCAGGGCTTGATCGGCTCGGACACCAGCGCCTGTAGCGCCACGGCCTCAAGCGGCAGACGAAAGCCCGCCATCTCTGCCAACTGACCGGAATGGCCCGCAACCACGATGCCCAGCTTGTCACAATCGATGGCGCCCTTGGTGGTGTCGATACCAACGACGCGGCCATTATCCGAGCGCACGCCGGTCACTTCGCATTGCTGGATGATATCCATCCCCATGGCCGAACAGGCGCGCGCATAGCCCCAGGCCACTGCGTCATGGCGCGCGGTGCCGCCGCGTTCCTGCCAGAGCCCGCCCAGAACCGGATAGCGTGGACCATCAAGGTTGATGATCGGCACCAGTTCTTTCACGCGCTGGGGCCCGATCCATTCGGTCTTGACCCCTTGCAGCGCATTGGCATGCGCGGTGCGCTGATAGCCGCGAATTTCATGCTGGGTCTGCGCCAACATGATCACCCCGCGCGGGCTGAACATGATGTTGTAATTCAGCTCCTGGCTCAGGTCCTCATAGAGGCTGCGCGCTTTTTCATAGAGCGCCGCAGACGGGTCTTGCAGATAGTTCGACCGGATGATCGTCGTGTTGCGCCCGGTATTGCCACCGCCCAGCCAGCCCTTTTCGATCACAGCGACATTCTGGATGCCGTAGTTCCGACCCAGGTAATATGCCGTCGCCAAACCATGCCCGCCAGCGCCCACGATAATTGCGTCATAACGTTTCTTGGGCTGGGGCGAGCGCCAGGCGCGTTCCCACCCTGTGTGATAGCGCAACGCTTCTCGGGCAACAGCAAAAGCTGAGTAGTGTTTCATGAGCGAATCCATCCGGTTCGGTGATTGGCGCAGATATGCCGCGCGGCGACATTTTAGCCGTGCCATGCAGCGCCGCAATATCGCACTATTGCGACATGAGCGCGCTTCGCGGTCTTTTGCCTCTTTTTTCGCGACCCTCAGAGGTCTAAATCGAAGCATTGGGTCAGGAGGGACGATGACGTTCTGGATTCTCATCTTTTTCATCGCGGCTGTGGTCAGCGGTTTTCTGGGATTCGTGTTGTTGCGTGGGCGCAGCCAGGGCGAGCCCGCAGCGGCCTATGACCTGCGCGTCTATCGCGAGCAATTGGCATGCGTGGATCGTGATCTGGCCCGTGGAGTGATCGGTGACGAGGATGCCGAGCGTGTCCGGACCGAGATCTCGCGTCGGATTCTGGCCGCCGATGCCCAGATGCAAGGCGAGCATTCCGGCACCGGCCCGTCGCGCGCTGTTACCGTCATCACGCTGGTTAGTGTTGGCGCCTTTCTGATCGCAGGCGCGATGCTGATGTATCGCCAGATGGGCGCGGTTGGCTTTCCTGACATGCCCCTGGCCGAGCGGATTGCTCTGGCGACCGAGTTCCACGCGAACCGCCCAAGCCAGACAGCCGCCGAAGCAGCAGCGCCACCGGCGCAGCCCAGCGCTTTGACGGAAGAGTACCAGACGCTTTTGACCCAGCTGCGCGATGCGGTCGGGCAAAGGCGGGATGATCTGCAGGGCCACATTTTGTTGGCCCAGCACGAAACCAATGTAGGCAATTTCAAAGCTGGCTATGAGGCTCAGACCCGTGTGATCGAACTCTCCGGCGACGCGGCGAGTGCCCAAAACTATGCGGATCTGGCCGAGATGATGATCCTTGCGGCCGGCGGTTATGTCTCACCCGAGGCTGAGCAGGCCCTGGCCCAAGCGCTGGAACGCAACCCGGACCTGGGGCCTGCGCGCTATTACATGGGGCAGATGCTGGCACAGACCGGGCGCCCTGATCTGGCCTACCGCCTGTGGGTGGACATTGTGCGTACATCCCCGGCAGACGCGCCCTGGGTTCAGGCCATACGCGCCCAACTGGATGAGCTTGCCTTCAGGGCCGGCGTCTTCAACGCGCCGAACCTAAGCCCGTCTGCGCCAGGCCCGACACAGGCAGATGTCGAGGCTGCCGCCGAAATGACCCCCGAAGAGCGGCAAGAAATGATCCGAGGGATGGTCAACAATTTGTCCGACCGGCTGGCAACCGAAGGTGGATCGCCGCAGGATTGGGCACGTCTGATCGCAGCTCTTGGCGTGTTGGGCGAAGCCGGGCGCGCAATCGCGATCCGGGACGAGGCCGAAACAGTCTTTGCCGATGACCCAGAAGCGCTGCGACTGATCGAAGAAGCCGCGCTGCGAGCAGGAATTGCCAAATGATCCATGACGTCTTCGAAGATTTCGTCGGATCTCTGGCCCCGATGACAGCCCTGATGGGGCTCGATCTGGGCGAAAAGACCATCGGGGTTTCGGTGTCCGACCGGATGCGCACGGTCGCCAGCCCTCTGGAGACAGTGCGGCGCAAGAAATTCACGCTGGACTCGGCCCGCCTGCTTGAAATCATCGCGGATCGCGAGATCGGAGGCATAATTCTTGGTCTGCCGCGCAATATGGACGGATCCGAGGGCCCGCGCTGCCAATCGACCCGCGCTTTTGCACGAAACCTTTCGCGTTTGACCGAAATACCGATCGGGTTCTGGGACGAACGGCTGAGCACGGTTGCGGCAGAAAAAGCACTGCTCGAGGCGGATACGACACGAAAACGTCGCGGAGAGGTTATTGATCACGTGGCGGCAGGCTATATTCTGCAAGGCGCGCTGGATCGGCTGCGCTTTCTTTGATGGATCGGAACACAGATATGACAAAGATGGTTTGGAAACGGGACGAGGTCGAAAGCCCTTGCATCCAGATCTGCGTCGTTCATCCGACCGAGCGTATTTGCACCGGCTGTTACCGCACCATCGATGAGATCACCCGCTGGTCCAAAATGGACAGTTCGGAACGGGCAAAGATCATGCAGGACCTGCCCGACCGCAAGCCGCGTCTGGCAAAACGCCGTGGCGGGCGTGCCGCTCGACTGACTCGCGACTAGTCTTCGTTCAGGCTGCACACCCGAATGCGCCACGTTCCGTCTGCGTGACGGTCAAGGATATTGACCGAAACGCCCCGTTCGTCACTGTCACTTTCGGAGTATTGCGCAACGCACCAGGCGGTGTTTCCAGATTGGTGCGCGTCCAAGACCAACATCTCTTTGGTCTCGCCCCCTTCGGCAAGCCAGTCCGCATGCAAGGCTTGGATTGCACCCTGCCCCTTGGCATGACCGAACGGAGAAAAAAGCTGCCCGTCTGGTGTAAAACACGCTGCGCAGCCTTTGGCGTCCAACCGTCGGAAGGCCGCAACATAGGCTTCAAACACGGCTTCAAGCTCTTGGCGGATCGACATCTTTCCGACCCCTTATCCTGATGCCAGCCAAGACTTGGCATTCTCATACTCGTCCGATGGGAAATATTGCGTGCGCGTTCCCAAGACATGGCTTGCCATCCGCTGCGCCATTTTCTGCCAGGCTTTGTCCCCGACAATGGCAGCGCGATCCAGCATCCCGATGTGACCCGCAGCCAAGCGGAAATGCGATGCCATGGCCGTCAGCCCCTGCCAACCGTCAAATTCGCGCAGGTCGATCAACAGCCGGAACCCTTCGCGCTCGTGCAGCAGGGCATCCAGGTCCGTCTGCGCCTGCGCGTATTCGGCTGAGTCAACCTTCCCCATCAGGCTGACCTGAACGCAAGGCCCACCCAAATCCGTTACGTGGATTGCACCAAGGGATTCGCGGATCCATCTGCGGGCCTCTTCCAACTCTTCGAAAGCAAAGACATGTACCGGGCACGGCAGGATTGGCGCCGCCAGGCGCACACTGGTCTGCACCCAACCCTGGTCGGCCACAACAGCCAGACGGTCAAACCCGCGCCAGTGACTGAGGCCAAGCTTTGTATCCGACCACGCGGCGCCCAGATCATACCCTTTGAATTCCGGCGTCACGATCACCAGCAGACGCACAGCATCGTTGTCTGCAAGCGCCGTCTCGATCGCTGGAACCAGTTTTGAGGAATAGTCCGCGCTGGTCACCTCTCCTGACAGCTCCGCTTCGATGATCGAGCCGTCGGAATTCACCTGAATAGAAATCATTTCAACAACCTCCCAAACCAACAATGGCAAGAGGTTACGGGGATTCGGTCCACTCGGCTACACCGCCAGCGCATTCGGGTCGGAAATAGGCGATCATTCTTCCATCGGGCCCGGCTGTCGCCGTCTCACCCCAGGGTGCAACCCCGTGAAGGCAATGGCGGTGCAAAATGTATGCCTCACCCGGCCCAGCAGGCAGTTCTATACGCGGACAGCTGTCAAACACCTTGCGCCGTGCCGCCTGATAGATGTCAGTGATGTCCTCAAGGTGCATCCTGTCACGCGGCTTGCCTTCCAGCGCCTGGGCAAAAGCCGCGCCCATGACTTTATGACTGCCTTCCCACACAACCATAGGGGCGGCGTCAGCGCTGGCTTCGGTTAGCGGGATACCCAGTATCCAGGCATGCGGCTCTTCCACCCGGCGGCGACGATCCGGCCCCGTGGGGCGCAACCCGTCCACATGGGCCGCGTCGCGGTTGCGACGATAACGTGCAGCCGCCGCGCTCTCACCCGCGCGGGGACGTGGATACCCCGGATAAATCACAGAAACCTGCCCTTTGTGCAGCGGAAGTGTTCCGTATCTTTCGGCAACGAATGTCATCGCCTGCCCGGCCAGAGGCCCTGACTGTCCCACTCGGCCCTGCGGATCATTGTCCAGAACATCGACGCCGATAAACCACGTGCCTTCGCATTCCAGCCAGCGCGCATGGGTCGGGTCAGTGACTGCGGTGCGTGCGGCGGGCAAAGCGTGCCGGATCCAGTTCAGCAGAACCGAATCTTTTGGGAACCGGATCCAGCCCGTATCGTCAAAGCCGATCAAAAGCCCAGCGCTTTGCGCAGCATGTTCAGAGCCACAAGCGTCAGGAACACGGCAAACACGCGCTTGAGCGGCTTTGGATCCATCGCATGCGCCAGCTTGACCCCCCAAGGTGCCGTCACGGTGGTCATGGCTATGACGATGACAAACGCGACGAGGTTCACCGCTCCGATGGTCAGAGGCGGGCGGTGTTCCGGCGCAATCGGCACGAACAAAAAGCCCAGCACCGAAGGCACCGCGATGATTACGCCAAACCCGGCAGCGGTGGCCACGGCGCGGTGGATCGGTGTGTTGTAAAGGCTCATCAGCGGCACACCAAAGCTGCCACCTCCGATCCCCATGAGCACCGACAGAAACCCCATGACCGGTGACAGGATCGCGCGGCGCACCCCCTTGGGCATCGCATCACCCAAACGCCATTCCGACCGACCCAGTCCCAGATAGAGGCCAATGACCACACCCAGAATACCGAACAGGGCCTGCAGCCATTCGGTCCGCAGCGCCGATGCTACCAGAACACCAACCATCGCGCCAATTGCGATGCCGGGCCCCCAACCGCGCAGGATCTCCCAATCTACCGCGCCTTTCTTGTTGTGGCTGAGAACCGAGCGCACCGAGGTCACAATGATGGTCGCCAGCGACGTCGCCAGGCACAGTTGCATCAACTGCGGGCCACCATATCCAAGCGTCTGAAAGGCATAAAAGAACGCAGGCACCAGCACGATACCGCCGCCCACGCCCAGCAATCCTGCCAGCACTCCGGCCAATGCACCGATCACCAGCAAAAGGCCCAGCATCTGGGCCAGCAACATCGTTTCGGGCATCATTCCCCCATCCACGGCACCGGGGCCGTCTTACACCGCCTGTTCCACTTGCGTCTGCGTCACGCGGGCCAGCGCGTCAAGCATCACCTCGGGGCCAGCCTTGTCCTGCACCGCGCCCTCTGACAGCGTACGCCGCCATCCCCGCGCACCAGGACGTCCGGCAAACAGCCCCAGCATATGCCGGGTGATCTGGTGCAACCGTCCACCGCTGGCAAGGTGACGTTCGACATAAGGCACCATCTTATGGACAACCGCCACCGGATCGGCGACCTCGCCCGCACCAAAGATCTGCGGATCGGCGCTCGCCAGAATATCTGCAGGCTGGTGATAGGCCGCCCGCCCGATCATCACCCCGTCCAGCCCCGCCTCAAGATGGGTTTTGGCCTGCGCAATTGAAGTGATCCCGCCGTTGATCGAGATATGCAGGTCTGGAAACTCCGCTTTCATCCGGTGGACAAGATCATAGTCCAAAGGTGGGATATCCCGGTTTTCCTTGGGGCTGAGCCCCTGCAACCAAGCCTTGCGCGCATGGATCGTCACGCGCCGACACCCGGCCGCGCGGATCCGGTCAAGAAATTCAGGCAAGACGGTCTCGGGATCCTGATCATCCACCCCAATACGGCACTTAACGGTGATATCGACATCCACCGCCTCTCGCATCGCGGCCACGCACTCTGCCACCCGCGCGGGGTCTTTCATCAAAACAGCCCCGAACGTCCCCGACTGCACCCGATCCGACGGGCATCCGCAATTGAGGTTGATCTCATCATAGCCAGCCTCGGCACCCAACACTGCCGCCTGCGCCAGTTCCTGCGGGTCTGAGCCTCCCAGTTGCAACGCCACGGGATGTTCTTCAGGACTATACGCCAACAAATGCACCGCCCCACCGCGCACCAACGCAGGTGCCGTGACCATCTCTGTATAGAGCAGCGTCCGAGCGCTAAGCAGGCGGTGGAAGTACCGGCAATGACGGTCGGTCCAATCCATCATGGGTGCGACGCTTAGCCAGGTCGCAGATTGGAGGTCAGGTTGAGCTTTTGCCGACATAAAGCCTCTTGCCTTTGACAGAATTTACCATCTCCGACGCCCTATTGTGCCGGGAAACAGCTTACTAACTGGAAACGATCAAGCTGGGAAGATGGTACCGCCTCCCTGGCTTGAACAGGGGACCTCTGGATCCACAAGAGATCCTCAAAATCCGGATAAAACTCACTCTTTCAAACTACTATCTGATTCGAGGAATTTTTTTGGGCAAAACTTTGGGCAGAGTTTTTTGTCAGTCATTCTTGCATTGTGATTTTCAATGGAAATCCACCTAACTCCGGGTCAGGAAGAATGACAAATTCTCCATTTTTTCCTTTTGAAGACAAACATTTAGAGTCGTTGACTCAATTCTGGAAAGGTAGTTGTCTTACCTAATACAGCTAGTATTCGGGGTAATGAAATGTCTAAAAAGAAAGCGTGTCTGTCCGGCAACCCAAGAACAGAGACTACTAATGGAAAGAGCTATTGGGTTCAGGCTTACTATACCCCTAGCGGTCAAAGAAAACGGGTCACGGCCCAATCCGCGCGTGCTGCAAAACAGTTGGCCAAGGAAAGACTGGCTTCGGAATTGCGCGACCAAGCGATTACCCATGGCTACACCACTTTTGAGAAATTCGCAGGAAAGTACATCAATGACAGTTCTAAGGGCCGTGATGGGGAACTAGGCATTCGGTCATCGACAATCTCTTCGTACGAGTCTTACCTTCGCAACTGGATAAATCCTCGACTTGGCGCGATTTCACTCAGTGATATCGACAAAGCAAGAATGAGGGAGTTTCGCGATTACTTGATTGCAAACTGCCCAAGTCGGAACACCGCCAAACACGCGCTTAATCTTACGAAAGCCATCCTATCGTACGCAGCCCTACTCGACGTCATATTCTCAAACCCGGCAGAGGGCGTGAAAATCAAGTTAGATTGGGGCGAACAAGAAGACATGAAGACCGTTCGCATACTTTCCGACGAGGAAATGGCTGAATTAGATGAGATGGCCTACAATCTATACAGGTCGGATGATACTCGTGTCGCGCGAACCTACCGCAGGTATTATCCACTATTTCTAATTCTGCGAATGACAGGTGTCAGAATCTCGGAATGCCTTGGGTTACAATGGAGCGACTTCGGGGTTGGTTTTTCGTCGGTTACGGTCAACAGAATGGTTGATCGAGTACGAAAGGGCCAAACCCTAGAGGAACGCATCGCGAAAACCAAAACAAAGAACGCGCGGCGCACGATACCCATACCGGAATCAGTTCGACCAACACTTGCTAAGTGGCGCCTCGCCTGCCCTGCTACAAAGGAGGGTTGGGTCTTTCCAACGAGAACAGGTCAGCCGCTGGACTACAACAATGTAAAGAACAAGTTTTGGAAGCCGCTGCTAAAGCGAGTTAACAGAATGCGCGAACAGCAGCTCAAGCCTCCGCTGGCAGACCACGGTTTACACGGCCTGCGGCATTTTTTTGTTTCAGTCTTGGTTAGAGCGGGAAGGATCAAAGAGGCGTCTGTGTTAGCTGGCCACAGCTCGGTGGCCTTCACTTTGGATCAATATGGTCACCTCATCCCTGACGATCAGCGGACAATGGATGAGATCATGAGGATCGTTTCACAAAACCTGATAGTTTGAGTTGTTTAGGCGCCGTAACCACACCGATTAATCCTCTGACTGCGCTTTATGCTCGGCAGCAAACTCTGTAAGTGATTTGCCTTTGCGCTTGTTAGGGTTTTTTCGCGTCAGCGAAATGCTTCCCGCTGTGTTCCGCCCAGTTCGCCATGAACGACGTGTCCAATAGGTGCCTTCTGCATTCGCATAACCGTTCGAGTCCAAAACGAGCTCTGCGGCGCCAAGGTGTGTCTCTTCATCAGTTATGGCGGGTTTTGGTGTTTCTTGCTGGAACACATAAGATAGATGAATCCGACCTGTGTGTTGATGTCGCCAAGGCTTTGCAGCGATAGAATGAGACTGCGCATTCGTTGAACTAAGGCCTGCGTCAATTCTTAGGCTAAACAAGCTATTCGTAATTTCTACAGCCATGGCGTCTTCTTGTTCTGGTATGTCGTGTAGTTCCTGCTCAGTTAATTGCTGGTTGCTCTTTGCCATCTCAATCAATTTCCGGATTGTAGGCCCGTTTGTACTGGTTTTACCCACCCAAACACCATTCAGATCCGGAAACCAGTTGTTCAGCACCGGAACCAATCTCCAGAGAATTCTCCAAGGCGCATAGTATCCGGTGGGAGCGAAGAATACTGAGAACGCCGTGAGTAATACAACCGGAAGTGCACGCACAACAACATTTTCGGGAAGCGAAACACCTACCAATGCGAACACATCGTCGACATAAACTGCCACAGCGACGATGATGAGCAAGACTGTTGAAAGTAGCTTCCAAGGCAACAAGGCGTACAAAGTTAATTCTCCATAAAGATTGTCTCAAAAAGGGACTTGAACTTCATAGGTATAGGCCCCAGTTGTTGATGTACAGCCTGAAAGAGACACGATATGTACGACTATTCAAAAGAAATTTCTTCATTCCACTCTAGCCACGTTAGGCTCACAAACGACCAAAGGGCGGACATGAAACGCCGCCGCGAAACTAATCTTGACCGCATTAAACGAGGGCTAGAAGACGCTGAAAAACCGCCTGTTGTGGACACCATAAACCAAGGCGGTTACGCCCAAAAGACGATGACACAGCCACCAGAAGCGGACCAAGATAGCCGTTACGACATTGACCTTGGGGTTGTGTTTGAAAAGAGCGAGGCCTCAGGCCCACGGACGACCCGCAACTGGGTAAGGAACGCAATCGCGTCCAAAGCAACCAACATGAAATACGATCCTGAAACGAAAATGAAGTGTGTTCGGGTTGTTTATTCCGATGGTTACCAATGTGACTTTCCAGTTTTTCGCAGAAGTTGGACAGAGGCTGGTTGGAAACACGAGCTTTCGGCAGGAGACGAGTGGGTGACTTCCGATCCCGCGGCGATGAATAAATGGATCGAAACCCATGTTTCAGCCAAAAGCCCTGAAACATCAGGCAGCTACCAACTTCGCCGAATTATTCGCTTGGGCAAGTTTTATGCCAAAACGCACGCAAAGCGTTTGGGCCTAAAGTTCCCGGGAGGTCTAATTGCGACGGCCCTGTTTATTGAGGCCTATATTGCAGCGGAGGGGCGAGACGATGAGAGTTTCCGCGAAACTCTCCGCATCCTTTCGCATCGCTCGAAACACTCACCCGTATACGCAGATGGCGTCCAGGTCTCCGACGACAAAGATACTGACCGAATTGGGCGGTTGATCGAACAGGCGAAAGCCAGCGTCGAAGAACTCGACAAGTTGAATTCAGAGGACGCGGGGGACGCAGATGCTAAGCAAGCGTGGAAAAAAGTATTTCGCCACAGTTTCTTCGACTCGGAACAACGCGCCGCTAACAACGCCGCCGCACCTCTTGAGAAAAAGTCAGCACTAGGTGCCGGACTAGCCGCTCCTATGATTGCCTCCGCCGCTGCTGCAGCGCTTACCGACGCCGAGAAGGCGGATCGTGCTCAGGCCGCATTGGAAGCAAAGCGATCATCGGGCGGCGGGAACAAACCATGGGCGCAATAGCGACTATAGCGGAGGAAACAGCCCCGCCAGACGAATTGATTGAACAGGCCAAGGAATACGTCGCTCGGTATCAACCCGAGCTACGTGTCACAGTTTGGAAGAGTTTGGTTTGTATAGACGGAAAGTATATCTTAACCGGTCCACTCGGGGAATATGATAGTTTTGAGGTCAAAATCGCCGTCCCTGCAAATTTTCCTGAGGATGAACCGGTGGTGTTCGAAACCGGTGGACGAATTGAGCGGGTTCTGGACAGACACATCTTTGAAAAACACGGAAACTGTTGCGTTGGCGTCTACGAGGAATGGCTGCTGCTTTCTGACAATTGTAGCTTAGAAGAGTATTTTCTAGGCCCGGTCGACGACTATTTCTTTAGCCAGCATTGGTATGAAACTAAGTTGGCTCAAACTGGGAAAGGAGAGTGGCCGCTGGGTGAAAGATCTCACGGCCTCAAAGGTGAGTTAGAGGCTTTCGGAGAAATTTTGGGTTTAGAACCAGACGCGAAACTTATTGCCGACCACCTGAAAGTCTTGTGCAAGAACCCAATAAAAGGGCACTTAAGCTGTCCTTGTGGAAGCGGGAAACGTATTCGCAACTGTCATCGTGACCGTATTGACCAAATTCGTCGCACAGTTAACCCGGCTATGGCCCGCCGAATGTTAGACAGGATTGAATCCCGTGTTGGCAACCCTCGCAAGTAACATCGCGAAACTAACAGCAGAAGCGAAAGGCTCGTTCGAAACCTAAGCCAGCAAAAAACTACCAGCAACAAGCGAAACATTTACTGACACTTTCGCACCAATTTTGAGTTCTTGGGTGTCTGTTTCACTTACTTTTTTGGGCAAGTTTTGGGCAATTCTGCTGTTTACTCCCCTTTTGTTCTAAATTGCCATCATCACCTGGACGCACAACAGAGCGCACTAATCCAATGCAATAAAACAACAAAACGGGGTTGGAAGATGGTACCGCCTCCCTGGCTTGAACAGGGGACCTCTGGATCCACAATCCAGCGCTCTAACCAACTGAGCTAAGGCGGCACTCGTGGAGGGCGATGTAGCGAAGGCGTGCGGGGAATGCAAGGGGATTAAAGCTGAATCCTCCAGCTTTGTTCGACCAGATCGACACCGAAGGAATGGACCGGTTTGCTGTCCAAAAGCTGCCAACCAAAGGAGCGATAGAGCGCGCAGGCGGCGCGGTGGCTTTCGTGGGTCCACAGGACCATTTCGCGGTAACCTGCGGTGTGCGCGAAATCCATACAGGTGCGCAGCAGACGTTTCCCGGCGCCCTGCCCGCGCGCTTCGGGCACCAACAGAAACAGGCGCAGCTTGGCAGTCTGGTCATCCTGCGAGACACAAAAGATGCTGCCTAGTCGCGTTCCGCCCCGCTCCGCGATCCAGCCCTGTTCGCATTCGGGGTCGTGATCGGCGATGAAATCGTCCAGAATACGCGCTACCAACTGCTCGAAACTGTCGTCAAACCCTTCGTCGCGGGCATAAAGCGTGGCGTGGCGTTCCACCAGCCAAGGCGCATCATCGGCGCGAAACGGTCTGAGCTGAACATCTGACATGCGATCTTTGTCGGCATCCTTCGCTTGATTCTCAACCCTCTGCGCGATAGCACACAATCTCAGTCCCCGGAGGCACCTATGGGTATCAACACCGAACGCGATATCGAAGCGAACCTGCAAATCGGCCCGACCGATCAAGGTATGGTGCGCCTGTTCATTGAAGGCGCCGGCATCGAGATTCCGATGGATTTCGATCCGGAAGAAGCCGAAGAGATCGCCGAGGAGATCCGCGCAGCCGCCCAAGCCGCGCGTGCGGTCAAAGGTTAAATTCGCGGGTCGCGCAAGGTTTGCAGGCGGCGGGCTGCGTCAACAGCGAACTTCTGGATCATCTTCTTGCGCCGCGCTGGCGCCAGTTTGGTCTCCGGCCCGGTCCGAATGATCTCGGCATCATAGGCATCGGCGATGATCAGGCCGGTCTCATCCGGTAATAGTTCAACCGGGAACTCGGTATCGACCGCCCAGAAGAATCGGTCGCACCATTCCAGATAGCCCTGCCATTTCGCATCCGACTGATAATCGGCGCGGCTGGATTTGCACTCGACCACCCAAAGCTCGCCTTTTGGGCCCAACCCCATGACATCCACGCGCAGCCCGCGCGCAGGCACAAATTCCTCAACAGATACAAAGCCATGCGTCAACAAGTGGCGCGAAACGCCGCGGGCCAGTTTTTGTCCGGGTTGCAGATCCAGAGTCATGTGGTGAATGTGAACAATTCGTGAACAAAAATCAAGCCGCACATCAGGGTTGACATGATACCATTTGGTATTTCATTAATACGATACCAAATGGTATCACAATGGAGTTGCCATGACCTCACAAACCCAAAACGCGTTTCGCGCGCTGGCCGATCCGACCCGACGGGACATCGTTCATATACTGGCCCGACAGGACATGACGATCGCTCAGTTGACGAATCAATTCGACATGACCCGCGCTGCGGTGAAGAAGCACCTGACCGTGTTGTCGGATGGCGGCTTGATCACAGTCGAAACCCGGGGGCGCGAACGTATCAATCGACTGGAACCCATGGGCATGGCCCCTGTTCTGGACTGGTTCAGCTATTTTGACCAGTTCTGGGATGATCGCCTGGCCAATCTGAAAGAAGCCATTGAAAGGAAAGCAAAATGACCGAGACTATATTGCAAAAAACCATCTTTCTGCGCGCCGATCCGGACACGGTTTGGGATTATCTGACCGAACCTGATCGGCTGGCCGAGTGGTTCCACAAACCCGAGCGCCCTTTGGCCGCTGGTCAAAAGCTGGAGATGTTTGGAACCGCCAGCGGCGATCTGCTGATCTGGGGCACGGTGACAGCCGCGCGCAAGCCTGAATATCTGGAGTATACTTTTACCGTCAAACCGATGGGCGATGCGGTGAGCGTGGTCAAATGGACGCTCGATCCTGTTCCGGGTGGCACCCGTCTGGCCCTGCGCCATGAAGGGCTGCCTCAGACCGCCGAAGGTTTTGGACTGATCCTGGCACTGGACAATGGCTGGGACGAACATTTTGGCAAGATGCGTACGGCCTTGCACGAACCTGTTGACGCCTGACCCCTTGTACCTGCCCGCCATTCGCCCTAGTTAGGCCTGTGGCGGGTTCTGCCCTTCTTGTGACTGGTAGCATTCTGGTGGCCTTAAGCAATTCCGAGGGGGCTGGCTCTGTTCAGGTCCTGGCCTGATTACCTGGCGCCCACCTGTACATACAGGTCCTCGGGAATCACACCGCACGGTTGACTGGTGGTCCCGCCACATACGCATCCTAGACTTCGGGGTCTGAAAGATTGTGGTTCACAAAACTTTCGTCCGAAAGCGCAAAATCATAGATCTTACGACCATTCCATTGCGGCATGTATTCGTCAAAGAACCTGTTCTTCTGATAAGGACAAGACGGCACAAGCAAATCCGGCTTATCTAGCCCAACCCCGAAATTCAGCACTCGAGCGGATTTATATCGTGTGGCCGCACGCGAAACCGCATGGTGCAAAAGCACATGCTCAATGTGACCGTACTCTCCAACGCTGTTATGGGTTATGACAGTCGACGGGGCGAACTGCTGCATCATGGCAAAGACCGATCCCTCCAAAAGATTAAACAAGGGGTGACGGTTTAGCGGACGCACGATCTTGGGATGCGTCTGCTCGGGCCCTGTCGGCATCTGAATGAATCGCCTCAGCCTGCGATGATCAGGCTCTACGGCAAATGGGAACTGGACTCTCTGAAAACCAAGTGAGTCACAGACGCGCTGCATTGCCGCCTCACGCGTACTTGTGTCTTTGCGGTTTGGAGCGGGTCGAAAGAAACTGACGATGGTCACATCCGCCCGATCTTTCAAATGCGCCAAGGTGGAGCCGCAGAACAACGTCTCATCATCCTGATGGCAAACGCAAAGAAGGATCCTGTCATCCTTGAGGCTAGCAAGACTAACCTTGCCCGCTGCCACGTCTGGCCCGGTTTCCAATACGTCAAAATTGGCGTTTGCGAAATTCTGAAACCTAGACGAGCTAACCCGCCGCGCGCGCCCTTCTGCCATCAACTGATTGGAACTCTCCTTCACCTTCCCGTTTTTGTTATCCCCTTGGAACAAGTAGCATCGACCAGCCAATCCCGGCCAAGCTGTCTCGAGCTCGGAAACTCTGCTGTTCTTCGCGGCGTCCAAATGCAGCAAATCAATTGAACCAAATGGGCGTTCTGCCACCGCCTGACGAAGACCATCAACCGCATCCATCAGATAAAGCTTTACGCGCGTCGGAAACCTGGTCTCAAACCACTTGAAAACAATAGGAACGTAGATGTTCACGGGTGGCCACGACGCCCGTAGCCGCTGACCAAGGTCAATCCCTATGAACTTCAGCGATGGATTGGAATGAAGGGCCAACAATGCAGCGTGGCCTCCGGCCACACCCACTTCTGCAAAACACGAGCTGCTCTGAGCCATTTGAAAAAGCGCACGCCTTTTCGGCTCCATCCCAGGCGACATAGCCGTCAAGTGGAAGTCTTCCTGCATATGGCCGTAGCACACGTTACCGTTTATCGCCACTGGCTCACCAGCCTTTGACAACCCTTCGGCAATTGCGTGGTTTAAGGATTCAAGATCATCGCGAAAACTCGGGGACGCAATAACCTCTTCATATGTGAGAGTGTTCAAAAGCTCGGCTCTTTTGCTGCCTTTTCTTGTCGCTGACAGGCATGAAAGGACAACGCAGCGTCATGTTCAAGCCGTTTGAACCAAAAATACGCTCCGTAGGTCACACCCGCGGCAGGATGAGCCTTCCGACGCGGCTCTTAGGTTTTTTCAACCCGGATTGTTGCGGGTTTCAAGCCGGCAACGACTGGCGTACCACGATGCGGTCCTTGCGGTTTCTCAGCCATGCTCATGATCTTGTACCCGAACTGAACGCCCGCGAAAACGATGCCATTCATGAACCAGATCATCGCCAAGGCAACGAGGCCAATATCCGAGCCCAAGATGAGCGTGCGCAGGTTTGCCACGTTCAAGACCAGCAGAACACCGACGAAGACTGCCGAGATGACAAAGCCCATTGCCACTTGGGTGATATACAGACGGATCAGTTTTGGCATGACGAACCCCTTTGCGCCGTGACATTCAGGTTAGCGCATATTTGGGCCGCGTAAAGGTGTCAGAATGCCTCGGGCTGGGCTTCGCGGGCCATGTGATCCAACACGGCGTTTACGAATTTCGTCTCTTTACCTTCCGGGAAAAAGGCGCGCGCGACGTCGACGAATTCAGTGATCACAACTTTGGGCGGTGTATCGCTTTGGGTCAGCTCTGCGCCGGCCGCGCGGAACACCGCGCGCAGGGTTGGATCGATGCGGCCAATCGGCCATTTCGCTACCAGGGCGCGGTCGGTCATCTGGTCAATGGGCGCCTGATAGTTCACCGCATCGTCAACCAGCTTGCGGAAGAGGCTGGTGTCACCCTCGAGCATCTCATCGCCTTCATAGACAGCGCCAAACCGGTGATCGAGAAACTCGGCCACAACCGCTTCGGTCGTCTGACCCGACTGCTCCATCTGGAACAGCGCCTGCACGGCATAAAGCCGGGCGGCGGATTTCATCAGTCGTTTTTTACTGGCCGGTTTGGGCGCGTCTGTCTGGGTCATACTGTCGTGGATCCGTTGCTGTCGCCCGCCACAAGGATGGACTCGGACGGCGGCTTAAAGCCCACGCCCTTTTTGGAAGAGCCCCACTTACGGCTGAGCGCGATCAGATGCAAGGCCGCAGCTGCCGCGCCGCCACCTTTATTCATCTTTTCGGGGTTCGCGCGCACTTCGGCCTGCTCGTCATTCTCGACAGTCAGAATTCCGTTGCCGATGCACAGACCTTGCAGCCCCATCAACTGGATGGCGCGGCTGGAATCGTTGCAGACCGTCTCATAGTGCGTTGTTTCGCCCCGGATTACACAGCCCAGCGCGACATAACCGTCAAAATCGCATTGGCGGTCTGCCATCGCGATAGCCGTGGGAATTTCCAGCGCTCCGGGCACCTCGACCACCTCGCAGGTACCACCAGCCGCCTCGATCTCGGCCTTGGCCCCGGCGATCAGATTGTCAGCGATGGCGCGATAGAACGGAGCCGCCACGATCAGCAGCTTCACGGGTTTGTCGAATGTCGGCGTTGGCAGAACGCCGTGTTTGTCTTGTTCAGCCACGATCAGTCATCCTTGAGAATTGAGCGGGTGCCGACGATGGACAAACCAAATGCGTCGAGCCCCAGGTATTTCGTTTCCGGTGAGTCTGTCAGCAACACCAGTTCCTGAATCCCCATTTTGGACAGGATCTGCGCCCCCAGACCCGTGCGTTTGATAGTGCGCGGACCTTCGTCCTCTGCCGCATAAAGCGAGTTGCGCGGCTGGCGGAACAGGCACACAACGCCCCGACCCTCTGCGGCAATCTTCTCCATCGCGCGCGGCAACTCGCGTGAGGATTTGGGACCAAGCCCCAATATGTCCGGCGCTTCATGCAAGGCATGGGTGCGGGTCAAGACCGGCTCGGGCGTTGTAATATCCCCTTTGATCATGACCACATGTTCGATCCCATGGGTCTGATCAGTAAAGAGCCGCATCTCCCATTCGCCACCATATTCCGATGTCACCATCTGGCGCGAGGTTTCGACCACCAGATTGTCATTGCGCGCGCGATAGCTGATCAGGTCGCTGATGGTTCCGATCTTCATATCGTGGGTTTTGGCGAATTCCACCAGATCCGGCAGGCGCGCCATCGTACCGTCGGGGTTCATGATCTCGCAGATCACACCAGCGGGTTTCAACCCCGCCAGACGCGAGATATCCACGGCAGCTTCGGTATGGCCTGCCCGCACCAGCACCCCACCCCGCTTGGCGCGTAAGGGGAAGACATGACCAGGTGTCGCGATATGCGCCATGGTGTTTTGTTCGTTTATCGCGGTCGCCACGGTCAGCGCCCGGTCAGCGGCGGAAATCCCGGTGCTGACACCTTCTCGCGCCTCGATCGACACGGTAAAGGCCGTCTCGTGCCGCGAGGAATTGTTGACCGCCATCATCGGCAGGCCCAAGGAATCGATCCGCTCGGCGGTCATCGGCAGGCAGATCAATCCGCGCCCATAGGTGGCCATGAAATTGATCGCATCCGCATCGGCAAATTCTGCCGGAATGACCAGATCGCCCTCATTCTCGCGGTCCTCGTGATCGACCAGAATATACATCCGGCCGTTGCGCGCCTCATCAATGATGTCCTCGATCGGGCTGATCGCGTCGCGCAATTGGGCCTCGACCGGACCGGGGGTTTCAAAGCTCATGGGGCAGCCTTTCACAAGAGCATTTCTGCAACGCGGGATAGACCACGCGCAAGGCAAAGACCAGAGCGTATGCGCCCTGCGATTGTTGCCATTTACCCGACGTTTGGCGGATCTCTCCCGGGTTTGTCCTCAAATTGCCCAAAACAAGCCCTTTGATCGCCCGATAGCTGGCAGAGTTCTGTATGCAGTATTTCCAACGTCAGACAAGACCTTCCGCACCATGTTCAAGACCTTTGACGTGCCCGCCTCCAGTGTCGCTTTTGGAACCGCCTTTTGGCGTAATCGATTACTGTTGTCGCTTGTCGGATTACAACTGGTTTGCGCGGTCGCAGTCAGCATTTATGTCGGAAGGTCTTTCTGGGATGCCTCGACATCACTCATGCTGGGGCTTTCGTTCAAGCTTTTTCTCTTTATGTTCGCCAATTTCGTGCTTTGGCGTTTTGGCGTGGCCGTTTTTTCGATCCGCCCTGCCAAACCGATAAAATGGCTGCTACACGATCTGTGGTCTAAACTGACCGACCCCCAAAAGGCTCCTGATGCAGTGCTCTGTTTTGGCAGCATCGTTGCTTTGATTGCGTCGTACACGTTCCTTAAGAATGAAATTCATGCGGTGAACCCGTCTCTCTGGGACACCGAGTTCGCGAGATGGGATAGATGGCTGCACGGCGGCTTTGATCCCTGGGTATTGCTGTGGCCCATCTTTGGGTCACCTTACGTGACCACCGCGCTGAATGTCGCTTATCACATGTGGTTTCCCATGCTTTATATTGCGGTTTGCGTGGCTTGCCTGGATCGAAGAGACCCAAATCGTTGCACCGTGTTTCTTGTGGCTTTCGTGTTGTGCTGGTTCGTCGGTGGCAACCTTTTAGCCACGGTTTTTGCCTCGGTCGGCCCGGTCTATTTCGAAGCCTTTGGTCTGGGGCTCGAGTTTGCGCCGCAGATGGAAATGCTGCGCCAATCAAATGAAATAAGCCCGGTCTGGTCGCTGAGCGTGCAAAACATGTTGCTGGAGGGTTATCACAATGCTGGTCCCGCGCGGGGCATTTCCGCAATGCCCAGTATGCATGTCGCCTCAAGCGTGCTTTTGGCCTTCTATGGATTCAGCTATGCACGTTGGGCCGGTTGGGCGCTGACAGGCTTCGCCTTCACTATCCTGTTGGGGTCAGTGCATCTTGGTTGGCACTATGCGATTGACGGCTATGCCTCGGGACTGCTGATGGTCTTCTTTTGGTGGCTGGCCAAAAAGCTGACCGCGCGGTTTGGACCAAACGCCTGAGGTTTAGACCGTTTCCGCCAAACGCGCCACATAGCGGGCGAGCGTGTCGATCTCGAGGTTCACACGGTCGCCAACAGCGACATCGCCCCAGGTTGTGACCTCTTTGGTGTGCGGAATGAAGTTGATGCCGAAATCGCACCCATCCACATCATTGACCGTCAGCGATGTCCCGTTCAGCGCGACCGAGCCTTTGGGCGCGATGAACCGCGCCAGGTCTTTGGGCGCGCGCAATGTCACGCGCGTGCTGTCGCCCTCATCTTTTACGGCAATCACCTCTGCCACACCGTCCACATGGCCCGACACGATATGCCCGCCCAATTCGTCCCCGACTTTGAGCGCGCGTTCAAGGTTGACCCGCTTACCGAGGCACCATGCGTCCAGGTTGGTCTTTGACACGGTCTCGGCACTGATCTGGACATCATACCAGTCAGGGCCCAGCGCGATAACGGTCAGGCACACGCCATCACTGGCAATCGAAGCTCCGATATCGATCCCGTTGGTGTCATAGCCAGTGCGAATGCGGGCGCGAAGATCACCTTGCTGGTCCAACTCGGCAATGGTGCCGATATCAGTAACGATCCCAGTGAACATTCCTTAACCCTCTTTCGCTTAGGCTGACTGGCACCGAGGTAAGGGCAAGTGAGCTTGCGGGCAAGCCCTGCCTTGCTCCGATGGGCACAAACAGGCATTGTCAGAAAGAAAAGAGGCAGAAGCAGTCCCATGTCCTTTGATCAATCCGCTTCAGGGCAGCGTAGTTTTTTGTTCCTTCAAGGACCCCATGGTCCGTTTTTCTGGTCGTTGGCAAAAGTACTGCGCGCGACTGGTGCGAGAGCATGGCGGGTTGGCTTCAACGCCGGGGACCAGGCCTTTTGGCGCGATACGCAAAGCTACATCCCCTTCATGGACACGCCCGAGAACTGGCCCGACACCTTCCGGCAGATGATCGCGGAACTGAGCGTGACAGATCTGGTGCTGTATGGCGACACCCGTCCCGTTCACTCACAAGCTGTTGAGATTGCAAAAGCTGCGGGCCTTACGGTTCATGTCTTCGAAGAAGGCTATTTGCGCCCTTGGTGGGTCACATATGAGCGCGACGGCTCGAACGGAAACTCCCGCCTGATGCAGATGAGCGTGGCTGACATGGAGCAATGTCTGGATCGGTCCGAGCAGCGATCACCCCCGCCGCCAACCCATTGGGGAGATATGCGGCAGCATATTTTCTATGGTGCGCTCTATCATTGGTTCGTGATGTTTTTGAACCGAAATTACCGCCATTTTCGGTCACATCGCGAGGTTTCTGTATCTCAGGAATTTGCGCTGTATTTCAAACGATTGCTGCGCATGCCGGTTCACCGCCTGCGGCGCGAGCTGGCAACGTGGAAAGTCAATCGCAGCGGATTCCCCTACCACCTCGTTTTATTGCAACTGGGACATGATAGCTCGGTCCAGTCGCATTCCGGCTATGCGCGGATGTCTGACTTTGTGCAGGAGATGGTAACAGGGTTTGCCGAAGGTGCGCCCCGACACCACCACCTTGTGATCAAGGAACATCCCCTGGAAAACCACCGCGAACCTTTGCGCCGGTTGGTCGCGCAACTGACCCGCAAGCTGAAGATCGATGATCGCGTACATTATGTTCCGGGGGGCAAATTGGCCGGCCTGCTGGACGATGCGCAATCGGCGGTCACCATAAACTCGACCGCAGGACAGCAGGTTTTGTGGCGCGGCCTGCCGTTGCGCAGTTTCGGGCAGTCGGTCTATGACAAGCCCGAATTTGTCTCCCGACAATCTGTGTCGGAGTTCTTTGCCAACCCTCAGCCACCAGACGCCGAGTACTATCGAACCTACCGACGGTTTTTGCTGGCGACCAGCCAGGTTCCCGGGGGGTTTTATTCGCGACGCGGTCGCCGTCAATTGTTAAGGCGCGCCGTCGATATGATGCTGAATGAGCAAGACCCCTATCAGGCCCGTTTCACCAGCAGCGCGGCTGAGAGGCCACAGTTGCGAATCATCGGCTAATCTCAAAGACCTGCAACTGGAAGTTGGCGTAAAAAACAGGTACGTTGCCGAAAACAAAAGACAAGAACCACAGAATATTGAGGATATCCGGCAGTGCATTTATCTTCCATGCGATGGGCGCGCATGGCTGCGATAGCAGCTGTTTGCGGAGTTTTGGCAGCATGTCAGCTGCCAAAGGCAGGGCCGAACAAAACAGAAATTCTGGCAGGATCGACCGCGAATGGCGGCAACGCCTTCGTCGTTGAAGTCGATGATCGCGTTGCGCGCGCCACGTCGACCGTTCCGCAATATGGGTTTTCTCATGATTTCCGCAATGCACAAAGCGTGACGGCAGATACGGTGCGTCCGGGCGACGTGCTTAGCCTTACAATCTGGGAAAATGTGGATGACGGCCTGTTGTCAGGCGAGACCAGCAACGCAACCAGTTTGGAAGGTGTTCAGGTGGATGCAGACGGGTTTATCTTTGTCCCCTACGCCGGTCGTGTCCGCGCAGCCGGTAATACGCCTGAACAATTGCGCATGTTGATTTCGAGCAAGCTGGAAGATCAAACCCCTGATCCGCAGGTCCAGATCAGCCGCGCGCCTGGCAACGGCTCTGCTGTATCTCTGACTGGCGCAGTCGGCGTGCCGGGCCTTTATCCGATCGAACATCCGACACGGACCCTCTCGGGCATGCTGGCCGGTGCAGGCGGTGTTACGGTCGCCACCGACATTGCCCTGGTCACGGTCATCCGCGACGGAAAGAAGGGAACAATCTGGTACGACGATCTGTTTCGTATGCCAACCACCGACATCGCCTTGCGGGGCGGTGATCGTATCCTGGTGGAAGAAGACAGCCGCTCCTATATCGCGCTGGGGGCCACTGGCGGGCAGTCGCGCGTCGCGTTCGACAGTCAGGATCTTTCAGCACTCGAAGCTCTGGCTCAAGTTGGTGGCTTGCAGTCGCTGTCCTCGGACCCTACCGGTATTTTTGTTCTGCGTAATGAGCGTGAGGATGTCGCCCGCAATGTGATGGGGCAGCCCAATTTGCAAGGTGAACAGCGTGTGATCTATCTGTTGAACCTGACTGCACCCAATGGTCTATTCGTGGCCCGTGATTTTGTCATCCGTGACGACGATACGATCTATGTGACTGAAGCCCCCTACGCCCAGTGGAGTAAATCGGTCTCTCTGATCGCCGGTGGCCTGACACCCTTTGCCAATATCACGACCCTGACAGGCGGATGACGCCCGATCCTGCAACGGATACCCAGGCCGGGACCAAACGGTCCCGGCTTTTGGTTTACAATGGCGGTTTTCTGACCCAGCGGCGCGTCCGGCGCATTCTGTCTCTGTCGGGCTACGATATCCGCTTGGGGGTGCCGGGCCAGGGCGACTGGGTTGGCGTTTGGGGAAACAGCCCGACAGCGCATCGCGGTTTGGGCATGGCGCAGAAACACGAAGCGCCAGTGCTGAGCGTCGAGGATGCGTTTCTGCGGTCATTGCACCCGGGGCGCGGCGGCGAGCCACCTTTGGGACTGCTGCTGGACAGATCCGGGGTGCATTTCGATCCGTCAACGCCGTCGGACCTGGAGCAGCTTCTGGTCAATGAACCGCTGGACGATACTGCTCTGCTGAACCGCGCGCGCGGTGCGATGGCCCGGATGCAGGAATTGCAGCTCAGCAAGTATTCTGCCTTCGACAACGACACCGCACTGCCCGAGCCCGGATATGTTCTGGTCGTCGACCAGACCCGCGACGATGCCTCGGTCACTGCAAATCGCGGCACACGGGCCAGATTCCTTGAAATGCTGGTCATGGCACAGGAGGAAAACCCCGGTGCGCAGGTTGTGATCAAAACCCATCCTGAAACATCTGCGGGGCATCGCCCGGGCTTTTTCACCGCCGAGGACGAAAATCAGCGCATCTCACTGCTGGAAACCCCTGCAAGTCCCTGGGCGCTTTTGGAGGGGGCAGTTGGGGTCTATACCCTGTCTTCGCAGCTGGGGTTCGAGGCGATTTTGGCGGGGCATAAGCCGCGCGTCTTTGGTCAGCCTTTTTATTCGGGTTGGGGCCTGACGCAGGATGAAGACCCGCTGCCTCGGCGCCAGCGCAGCCTGACCCGAGCGCAACTTTTTGCTGCCGCGATGATCCTCTATCCCACCTGGTACGACCCCTATCGCGACCAACTTTGTGAACTGGAAATGGTGCTCGACACGCTTGAGGCGCAAACGCGCAGTTGGCATGCGGATCACAAGGGCTGGACCGCCTCGGGCATGCGTCTGTGGAAGCGCCCGCATCTGCAACGGATGTTTGGCCGGTACAAGAAAGTCAGGTTTACCGCCGCAACAGAAGGCACCCCGAACCAGCCGCACATGGTCTGGGCCAGCCGCTCGGGCGAAGCATCGGCCGTCACGCGGGTCGAGGATGGATTTCTGCGGTCGCGTGGATTGGGGGCTCAGCTTGTACCGCCGCTGTCGTTGGTCACGGATAACGAGGGCATTTACTATGACCCGACCCGGCCCAGCCAGCTGGAACACTGGATCACCAAACGGGAAGCTCTGCGATCCGATCAACAGCTGCGGGCCGAAGCACTGATCACTCAGCTGCGCCAGTTTGGCTTGAGCAAATACAATATCGGCCAACCGACACCGCCTCTGCCCGAGGGTCATCGGATTCTGGTGCCAGGGCAGGTGGAAGACGACGCCTCGATCCGTTTGGGAACGAGCCAGGTGCGCAGCAATCTGGCGCTGTTGCAGGCTGTTCGGGATGCCAACCCGGATGCGGTCATCCTGTATAAGCCACACCCAGATGTCGAAGCAGGGTTGCGGGACGGAGCAGTCGAGACCCAAGGTCTTGCGGATGTGATCCTGCGCCACACGGATCCTGCTGACCTTTTGCAGCATGTGAACGAGGTCTGGACAATGACCTCACTGCTGGGCTTTGAGGCCCTGTTACGCGAGATCCCGGTGACCACTCTGGGCGCACCATTTTATGCGGGATGGGGGCTGACCACCGATTTGGGCGGTGTGCCCGCTCGTCGCGGTGCGCGGCCTACGCTGGCCGGGCTGATTCACGCCACGCTGATCGACTATCCGCGCTATCTTGATCCGGTGACAGGCATGCCCTGCCCGGTCGAGGTTGTCGTTGAACGGCTGGCCAACGGGCCCGATCCGTCTATCGGTCTTTTGAACAGGTTATTGTCGAAATTACAGGGTACATTCGCGACCCATGCAAATCTTTGGCGCTGAGGTCTAGTCGTTCGCGCGGCGCCAGCGATGCAGGATGTCTGGGCCTACCGTCTGCGTCTCGATCAATTGGAACCGCGCGGCGTTGTCCAAACTGTCCAATCCCAGCGCCCCGATGGCAGGAAGACCTTCGGCACCGATGGTAAGACCTGCGGTGAATCCCACCAATTCATCCACCAGATCACGGGCCAGCAGTGAGGCCGCCAAAGCCGACCCGCCCTCGCAAAACACGCGGGTCAATCCTGCATTGCCAAGCTGTTGCAGCAGGTCGCTGGGATCAAGGTGATGGTCCTCCAACGCACACGGGATCAGCTTTGCTCCCAACCCTTCCCACGCGCGAATGCGGTCGGGATCGGGATGCGGACCGTGGCAGATCCAAACCGGATGCTCTTTGGCCGTACGTGCCAGATTACCCATCAGCGGCAGATCCAGATGGCGCGAGACGACAACGCGCACTGGCTGATGGGTGACGCCCATATCCCGCACCGTCAGCGCGGGGTCATCCGCGCGCGCGGTCCCTGCCCCCACCATCACCGCATCGTGGCGCGCGCGCATGGCGTGGACAGCGCGGCGCGCAGCTGGGCCCGTGATCCACTGGCTGTGGCCTGAGCCTGTAGCGATACGTCCGTCAAAGCTGCTTGCCAGTTTCAGCGTCAAAAACGGGCGGCCTTGTTCGGTCTTCAGAAAAAACCCGGCGTGATCTTGCGCCGCCTCTTTGGCCAAAACACCGGTTTCAACCTCGATCCCAGCGGCGCGCAACATCTCAAAACCCTGGCCCGCAACGCGTGGATCACTGTCTTCGATGGCGGAAACAACACGCGCGACCCCTGCGTCGATCAATGCTTGTGCGCAGGGCGGCGTTTTGCCGTGATGGGAACAAGGTTCCAGCGAAACATAGGCTGTGGCCCCACGAGCCTTGGTGCCCGCATGCGCAAGCGCCAGGGTTTCTGCATGCGGGCGCCCACCGGGCTGTGTACAGCCGCGGCCAACGATCCGGTCGTCGCGCACAATGACACAACCCACAGCGGGGTTAGGCCAACACGTCCCCTGACCTCGCCGCCCCAGTGACAGGGCCAACGCCATGTATCGGTTATCTTCTGCGGTCACTCGTCCGAGGTTGGCTGCGGCGGTCGCAACTCGTGCACAAACTCTTCAAAGTCGTCGGCCGCCTGGAAATTCTTGTAGACACTTGCAAACCGAACATAAGCCACAGTGTCGATCCGGGCCAGAGCTTCCATAACGATCTCACCAATCTTGTTGGACGGGATGTCGGTATCACCCATGCTTTCCAAGCGGCGTACGATGCCCGAGATCATCTGATCGATGCGGTCCGGCTCGATCGGGCGTTTTTGCATCGAGATGCGGATTGAACGCTCAAGCTTATCGCGGTCAAAGTCTTCGCGTTTGCCATTGGTCTTTATGACCACCAGATCGCGCAACTGCACCCGTTCATAGGTCGTGAACCGGCCACCACATGCGGGGCAAAACCGGCGCCTGCGGATCGCGACGTGATCCTCTGCCGGGCGTGAATCCTTGACCTGAGTGTCGATATTTCCGCAAAACGGGCAGCGCATCCGCCGTCTCCTCGTCCCTAGTTCCGCCTTTTGTTGTAAGCGCTGCGGCCTACTTATCCACAACTATAGGGCAGCCGCTAGGATTTGGGTAGTCGGAAATGTTCACCGCTACATAAAGGGGTCACGCGAAATGAGCTGCAACGCGACGGTGATGAGGCGCGCTGCGATGCTCGAACAGGTAAATGCCCTGCCATGTTCCCAACACAGGCACACCCGATGCCACTGGGATCGACAGGCTGACCGGCATCATTGCCGCCTTGATATGGGCCGGCATATCATCCGGCCCTTCGTAAGTGTGCCGCAGATACGACATTGAGGGGTCATCGGTCGGTGGAACAAGCCGCTCGAAAAATGCCTGCAGGTCCGTCTGAACTTCGGGATCTGCGTTTTCCTGTATCAACAACGAGCATGAGGTGTGTCGCACAAACAGCGTCAGCAACCCGTCGCTGGGCTGATGATTGACCCAAGCACGCACTTGGGTCGTGAACTCATATAGCCCAGCGCCGCGTGTCTGAATTGTAAACTCGGTTTGCACCTGCTTTTGCTACCCGTTCAGGAATTGATGCGAATACGGGTACAGCGCGTGTTTGCCCGTTGCACCGACATACTGTCTCCGGGACGAAAACCCGAAAAAACGCCGCTGCCTTCTTGAGCGGTGTTTGTCGGTTTGGTCAATGAAAACTGAACGGCCGTGCGACGATTTGTTGTAACACTGGGACCGTAACCGCGCAAAACATAGATCTGTTGTTGCCAACTGGCCCCCAATATCCGACGTGCAAAATCGGATGCTTCGCACCAATACCCATCGATATCTTTTCTTGTTCGTGGAATAACTTCGAATTCTGTGTCGCTGATCGCGTTTGCATCGAACCCGAACGCTCCCACTGCAAACGATGCGTTGGCGCTGAGGGAAAGCACCGCTGCGCATGTGACAAGAACCAAATTTTTCATCGTACTTGTGTCCTTTGCTAACCAATCCTACCGCAAATATAGTGCCCGATTTTAGACCGCGACCGACATCACAATCCTTTCAGCACTCCGCAGGGAAAAAGTGATCGGGTGTCAGCCACCCCTTGTATCGGATCAAAAGGCCCAGACCAGGCACGCGCGCTGAGATGTCGAATGCGAAACGCCCCTCCTCATCCGCAAATTCAATCGAGGCGGACCGGGGCAACAGGAAAGACGGACATGGAAGCCCAAACACCGAAAGCGCCTTGATATCGATATGCAACATCCCGGCTTCAAAACGAGGTTTGAACCAGATGCGAATATTGCCGATTTCCTCTTTGACCCAGCCGGTATGCGCGTCCAACCGGATATGAGAAACCGTCTTGTGGCCGCCGAAATCGCGCGACCACACCCATTCAGAGCTTGTACGCTCGATAGTCAGGGACACGGGTTGGTCCGGAGACGATTTGGGAAAGCGACCTAATCCGAGCAGAGTACCCACGACCCACCCCTCGCCTCGCACGACCTCGCAGCGGCCCGAAAAGCGACCAGACCGGCTGTGCAGCACCGCAAGCGCATCAGGTAAAGCGTGAAACTCACCAAGCACTTGCAAGAACGGGTCTTTCAAAGTTTCAAAATCCATCCGTAGCGAACCTGGCCCGGATCGCGGTATCGGGCATTAAGCAGACCTTCGACCGCCCGAAGAACCAATACCGGTTGCTGGCGATCAAACGGTAAAGCGGCGTCTTTATGAAGCCCGGCAAAAACCGACACCAAGACAAGATCTGCCACCCGCCCGGTAAGGCCCGCATCGCAGCAGCAAACGCGTCGAGGTTTTCATAGACCTGCCCGTCGACAAAAACGAGGTTCGTTTGAAAATCGCCTGTTGGCAGGTTCAACTGCGTATAGAGGCGTTGCCCCAAAGCTGATTGCGCTGTTGCAAAAGAAAACCGGTGGTGGCGATCATGGGTCAACATGAACCGGAAAAATCCTGAGCACAGGACGCATTCGCCATCAAAGACGATTAGATTTGCCTTTTCAGCGCAATAGTCTTCCAGCGTCTTCGTCATAAAATGGCCCGCGACTACGCATTCCTACCGTTTCAAGCTGTCATGAAACACCCGGACCGACAATGCGACAGATAGGGTAAGGGCGTGTCGGGGAACCCGGAAAGCTGGCTTGGTGGGCCGCTTGTTTGGGCTCTGGCCTCATCCCCATAAGGCACTGACCCGACAGCAGCCCGTATCTATGCGTCCCTTACAGTACGTTCATGCGCCAATCAGTCAAAATCTTGTGTTTTCCAGCCAATTAATTGCCCGGGACCGCTAAGCGATTCAAAAAGCTGGCCCACTGCAGCTACTACTCGCTAATATCGAAATTGATTTCAAAAATCAGATTGCGTGGATATGGACGTCGATATTTCCAGAATTCAGGTACTGACCCGTAGTTTAGATCAGGTATCCGGCATGCCTGACACAACGGATCAAGTGCTACAGAAAAGCGGCCTGTCCCGTATTCAGATATCAGCGCCCGCAACCAGCTATAGCGCGCATCAAGAGGCACTGTTCGTGCGCCATGCCTGCGACGCGTTGCAAAATATCACATTTGCGGCGCAAGCAGGTCTTGGGTTCGATGTCTCTTCAAGTGTGACGGCTTATATCAGCAAATACTCACGCGACCTCAGGCAAGCACTTGAAAACACGTGTTATTTTAATTGGATGATCGATCCTGCACTCAGCTTTGCCCTGCGCTCTACCGGAAACGCTGCGGTGTTCGAAGTGGATTGGAAGGACCCAAGCTTTCGCCGGTACCACAGAAGGACCGAATTTTTGATGTTTGCGGCCATCGCCCGGATGCGCAACCTGACGCAGACGGACTTGCATCCCCTTGAGATCCGGTTCGAGCACGAAGTGGGGCAACAGGCGCAGGCCTATGAAAAGATCGGCGGTTTCCCCGTAACCTTTGGTGCCGAGCGGATGGAGATCATCCTGTCCCTGCCGTCTCTGGACACGCCGATCCCAACCTACGAGCCCAGCCTGCGGGCGCATCTGCTGGAATATGGCGAGCGTTTACTGGCCGAGCGGCGTTCGCCCCAACAACAGATGCGGGCGAAGGTAGAAGGATTGATAACCCAATCGATGCCCGGAACCATCATTCACGCCGATGACGCGGCCGCGCAATTGGGCCTGAGCCCTAGGACGTTGGCGCGGCGGCTGGCTGAAGAAGACACAACCTATCGCGAGATTGTCGAAGACCTTCGATGTGATCTGGCGCAGACGTTTATCAAGAACGGAATGGCGCTCTCCGAAATCGCGTTTTCGCTGGGTTATTCCGATCAGGCCGCGTTTTCGACCGCCTTCAAGCGTTGGACGGGTCAGGCCCCAACCGCCTTTCGCAAACGGGTCGAGCACCCGCTGAACACGGATTGACTGCGGCCGGGGGTCGTCGGCAAAATTACCTCGCCCCGGCCCGTCCCATGAGTGGACAGCCGCGATATAGAAATCGCGACGGTGCAGGTCTTGTGAGTTCTCGCCAATTTGATGCGTGGTTCAGCCAGCGTGAGATCAAGCGCAGCCTGTTACCCGTTTCAAGGCAAAGAAAAAGGCGCCGCAGCACCTTTTGCCTTATTGATCCAGGAACGACCGCAGCTTGCGCGACCGGCTGGGATGTTTCAGCTTGCGCAACGCTTTTGCTTCGATCTGACGGATCCGTTCGCGGGTCACGCTGAACTGTTGTCCAACCTCTTCCAGCGTGTGGTCGGTGTTCATGCCGATGCCAAAGCGCATCCGCAGAACCCGTTCCTCGCGCGGTGTGAGTGAGGCCAGAACCCGGGTGGTGGTTTCCTTGAGGTTTTCCTGAATGGCGCTGTCCAGGGGCAGCACAGCATTCTTGTCCTCGATGAAATCACCCAGTTGGCTGTCTTCCTCGTCCCCGATGGGGGTCTCAAGGCTGATCGGCTCTTTGGCGATTTTCATCACCTTGCGGACCTTCTCAAGCGGCATCTGCAGCTTTTCGGCCAGTTCTTCCGGCGTCGGCTCACGTCCGATTTCATGCAGCATCTGGCGACCGGTGCGCACCAGCTTGTTGATCGTTTCGATCATGTGGACCGGAATACGGATCGTGCGCGCCTGATCCGCGATCGAGCGGGTAATAGCCTGACGGATCCACCAGGTCGCGTAGGTCGAGAACTTATAGCCGCGACGGTATTCGAACTTGTCCACCGCCTTCATCAGGCCGATGTTACCTTCCTGAATAAGATCAAGGAATTGCAGACCACGGTTCGTGTACTTTTTGGCAATCGAGATCACCAGGCGTAGGTTGGCTTCGACCATTTCCTTTTTGGCCTGCCGCGCCTCTTTTTCGCCCTTCTGAACCTGCTGAACGATGCGGCGGAATTCAGGGATATCCAGACCAACATATTGACCGACCTGCGCCATATCTGCGCGCAGCTCTTCGACCTTGGCGGTCGAGCGCTCGATGAACATCTGCCAGCCACGGCCCGGCTTTTCTGCCATTTCGGCCAGCCAGTTCGGGTCCAGTTCGCGCCCTCGATAGGCGTCGATGAACTCGCGACGGTTGATGCGGGCCTGGTCGGCCAGTTTCACCATTGAGCTGTCCAGCGACATGACCCGACGGTTGATGCCGTAAAGCTGGTCGATCAGCGCTTCGATCCGGTTGTTGTGCAGGTGAAGCCCGTTCACCAGTTCAACGATCTCAGAACGCAGCTTCTGATAGGTCGCCTCGTCTTTGTCGCTAAAGGTGCCGTCTTCATTCAGGGTGGCCGAGATCCGGCTGTCCTGCATTTCGCTCAACATAGCGAAATCGGTCGAGATCCGTTCCAGCGTGGTCAGAACCTGATCTTTCAGCGCCGCTTCCATCGCGGCCAAAGACATGTTGGCCTGATCGTCGTCGTCATCGTCGTCGTCATTGTTCAGCGGATTGCCATCGGCATCCAGCTCGGGCCCCTCGTCCTTGGCAGGTTTGGCCGCCTGAACCTTCGACGTATCAACAACCGGTTCTTCGACGTCACCGTCTTCGTCCAACTGGTTTCCAAACGTGGCCTCCAGGTCGATGACATCGCGCAGCAGGATGTCTTCGGACAGAAGTTCGTCATGCCAGATCGTAATCGCCTGGAAGGTCAGCGGGCTTTCACAAAGACCGGCGATCATCGTATTGCGACCGGCCTCGATCCGCTTGGCAATGGCGATCTCGCCCTCGCGGCTCAGCAGTTCGACGCTGCCCATCTCACGCAGATACATGCGGACGGGGTCATCGGTGCGATCCAGCTTTTCGGTCTGCGCCCCGGCCAGCGCAACCTCGCGCGGGCCCTCGGCGGCGACCAGTTCGGTCGAGCCTTTGTTCTCTTCTTCTTCGGCCTCTTCATCTTCGATGATGTTGATGCCCATTTCGGACAGCATCGACATCACGTCTTCGATCTGTTCCGAACTGACCTGATCAGGTGGCAGAACCTGATTCAGCTGGTCATATGTGATGTAGCCTTTCTCGCGGGCCTCGGCGATCATCTTCTTGACCTGGGCCTGGCTCATGTCCAGCGAGATTTCCTGTTCCTGCTCGTCGGATTTGCGTTCTTCGTTCGTATCCTTGGCGGCCATTCAATGCTCCTGCAGGGATGGGTGATTCGTTAGAGCCGAATCATTAGCGCGTGAATCTGATTCGGCCACCCGTTTACCTGTTTTTCTTTTCCAGTGCCTTACGAAAACACCACTTTACCGGCGTTTCCTTTCGAAATTGATACCCGACATGATGGCTTCAAACGCGTCTTTCTCGTCGCGGTTGATTCGCGCCCCATTGTCGGCGATGTCGAACACGGCCTTGTCTTCATTCTGACTGCGGCTCGCGCGATTGCGCTCCTCGGCGGCCTGCGCCAGCCGATAGGTCAACGCCTCATCCGTCAGATCAGACAATTCTTCTGCCGCTTCGGCAATCTCAGCATCCAACCCCCGGAGCGCTTTGATCTTTGCGAGTTCCTCGGCCAGCGTCATCTGAGCCTTTTCAACGTCGCCTGGCTTGTACACACAGGGGATCACAGCGACATGGCGAAGGGCCAACAGGTTTTCAAGGGGCGCGGCCCCCAAAGTTTCCACGATGTGGTCTTGAAGGTTCTGAGGGTCGTCTATCGCATGGCGCAAAATCGCCGCGCGCAAGGCAGCGTGATCGGGGTTTTGGCACTCCATGTCTTCCAGTTCGACCTCAAACTGTACCACGACCTCAGGATTCAGGATGGCAATGGCCAGAATGGCGGCTTCACGCAGTTGTATATCTGCGTTTTCCGACGAGGCCAGGAAAGACGCCCGCGCACCCGGTGTCGCGTTTGGCTTGGGCTGCCACTTGCCGCGCGGTTGCCAGGGCCGATTGGGCGATTGTCTCTGCGGACGAAACAATTGCCAGCGCAGGTCTTTTATTTCCTGCCCGTAGTGGGACCGGATTGAAGGATCGCGAATCAGCTTGATCTTGTCGCGCAAGACCTTGTCCAATGCCGCCTTGCGCTCGGGGCTGTCAAAAACCTTGCCTTCGGTCTCGCGCTGCCAGAGCAGTTTGACCATGGGGATCGCAGCATCCAACACCGTCTGCACCGCTGCGGGCCCATCAGCGCGAAGCAGGTCATCAGGGTCCTTGCCTTCGGGCATCAAGGCAAAGCGCAGCGACTTGCCAGCCTCTAGCAATGGCAAAGCCAGATCAACGGCCCGCATCGCTGCGCGCAGACCCGCCGTGTCACCATCCAGAGCAATGATCGGCTCATCTGAAATGCGCCAAAGCAACTGCAACTGATGTTCGGTAATCGCCGTGCCCAGCGGTGCGACCGAAGCCCCGAACCCAGCCTCAGCCAGGGCGATCACGTCCATATAGCCCTCGGCCACGATCAGAGGCTGCCCCTTGCCCGCCGCCTGCCGCGCGGGGCCGTGGTTATACAAGCTGCGGCCCTTGTCGAACAGATCGGTCTCGGGCGAGTTCAGGTATTTGGCATTGTCATTAGGGTCCATCGCCCGACCGCCAAAGGCAATGCAGCGCCCACGCGAGTCGCGGATCGGGTACATGATCCGGTTGCGGAAAGTGTCATAGGGCTTTTTGCCCTTGTTCGACGGCTTTGCCAGCCCTGCCCCCAGGATCAGATCCTCGGCCACGTTCTTGCCGGTCAGATGATCCCAAAGCCCTTGCCAGCCATCCGGGGCAAACCCGATCTCCCACCGATCCAAGGCGTCGCCGTCCAGCCCCCGACGGTTCAGATAATCGCGCGCACCCGCCCCTGCCCCGGTTTTCAGCTGCAGACGGAAAAACTGCACCGCCTGCTCCATGACCTCCGCCAGTTGCGCGCGTCGGTCCTGTTTCTGCTGCGCCTTGGGATCACGCGCGGGCATCGGCATCCCGGCTTCGCGCGCCAGAATCTCAACCGCCTCGATAAATGAGACATTCTCGGTCTCTTTCACAAAGCTGATTGCATCACCTTTGGCATGGCAGCCAAAGCAGTAGTAGAACCCCTTTTGGTCATCGACGTGGAACGAAGCCGTCTTTTCATGGTGAAACGGGCACGGCGCCCACATGTCGCCCTTGCCCTGATTGGATTTGCGCTGGTCCCACATGACCTTGCGCCCCACAACCTGAGAAAGGCTGAGGCGAGTGCGCAATTCATCCAGAAAACCGGGGGGTAGTGACATGGATCAAACCTGCCAGAATTGCAAACGCGCGCCAAGGGGCGCGCGCAGGGTTGTCCACAGCGAAATGCAGTGCCTGTGGATTATTGCTGCAGACACAGCTCAAGCCAGGCAGCACCCAGGTCTTTCTTACGCACATCGCGCATCTTTTGTTCATAGACCCAAGGCGTGATCAGCGGGATCGCGGCATTGTAATTCTCGGGCCACGTGGGGCCGCTGTCCGCCACCGCTTGTGGCACATCCCGTTCCTTCACCCGATCCAGCCGCGCCTGTTGAATCGCGGCTACAACATCAGCCTGAAACTTGCAGCTTTGTTCCTTGGTTTCTTCCGCAACCACAGGGGTGGCCAACAGGGCCGCAACACAGGCGATACGCAACATAGGGGTCTCCGAAGATTCGTTTCGTTCAGGGCAGTTTAGCCGCGCGCGGCAGCGCCTTCCATCGCCCTTTTCAAATCGTGAACCAGCGTCTCGGCCATGGACCGGAAGACCATGATCTGAAACGCGGTGTCACCGATGCGCGTGATCGATGCCGTCATGTGAAACAACAACGTCCGTGCGGTATGGCCGCGCTTGAACCGCGTGCTGCGCAGATCGACAGGTGTGACACGTGCCAAGACGTCTTCGACACCCGCACCCTCGATCCGAACAACCGCCCAAGCATCTGATTGATCCACGACGGCCGCGTTTTCGGCCAGTGCATCATCAGGCGCGGGCCCCATCAGCATCGCGTGCGCAGGGCCAAACCAGATCGCCCGAGCACCAGCCTTGCCCGTTGCCCGGTTGGCCGCCGGGTATGCCATCCCATGCGCCGCTTTGAGCGTATCGGACACCTGCTTCTGCTTTCCCTTGAAAGCCGAAATCGAATGGATTGACCCGGCGTCGACCTCGCTGAGCGTCACGGAGCCAACAGTCAGTGGCAGCAGCCCATCGCAGGGCGTATTGGCACTCAGCTTATCCACGCACGCGCCCTCCTTCGGGGTCAAAGAATACCGGATTCACCACTTCGCACAGTGTGGTCACGCCACGCAGATGGTCGACCATTTTGACAACCTCACCGTATCGTTCGGGCCCATCCGCCAGAAAACCCAGCCCCAGCATCGAGCCCAGCGTCGGCGAGTAACAGACCGAGGTCAGGTACCCCTGATCATTGCTGCGCACCGGTTCGGCCTCTTCTTTGTAAAGATGCGCACCGGCCAGCAACTGCTTGCTTTCACCAATTGGCTTCAACCCAACCAACCGTTCGCGCCCGGGTTCTTCCAGGCCTGCACGTTGCGACATGGTTTTGCCGATGCAGTCTTTCTTCTGCGACACCATCCGCCCCATTCCGATGTCGTAGGCAGTGGTGCGCCCGTGAATTTCCGCATGGGTGATAAAGCCCTTTTCGATGCGCAGAACGTTCAACGCTTCCATCCCATAGAGCCCACCACCCAATGCCTCGGCCCGTTTGGTCAGGATGTCGAACAGGCTTGGGCCATATCGCGCAGGCACTGCGACCTCATAGGCATGCTCGCCCGAGAATGAGATGCGGAACAGCCGCCCCTGGACGCCCAGAACCGACACCGGGCCGCACGCCATGAAGGGCCAGCTGTCATCATCCAGCGGCATGTCCAGGATCCCGTTCAACAGCTCGCGTGATTTCGGCCCTGCGACCGCAAATTGCGCCCAGTGTTCGGTGACCGATGTGAAACTGACATCCCAATCCGGGCGCAGGCCCTGATGCACGAACTCCAGATGCTTCATCACGTCACCCGCAGCGGCGGTGGTGGTGGTCATCAGATAATGCGTTTCACCGAGCCGCGCGGTGGTACCATCATCCATGACATGCCCATCCTCGCGCAGCATCAAGCCATAACGGGTGCGCCCCACCTTCAGGGTCGAAAACATGTTGGTATAGACGAAATCCAGAAATGCGCCCGCGTCCGGGCCCTGAATGTCGATCTTGCCCAGGGTCGAGACATCACAGACCCCAACCGTCTGGCGCACCATATTGACCTCTCGGTCGCAGGACTGCCGCCAGTTGCTCTCACCCTCTTTGGGGAAATAGCTGGGCCGGTACCAAAGCCCCGCCTCAACCATCGGCGCCTGACGCGCCACACTTGCCTTATGCGACGTGGTAAAGCGCTGCGGCTTGAACCCCTTGCCTTCGGCGCCTGCTCCCAAAGCCGCAATCGCGATCGGAGAATAGGGCGGACGGAACGTGGTGGTCCCGGTCTCGGGTATTCCGCGCCCGGTGGCATCAGCCAAAATGGCAAGCGCCGCCACGTTGGAGTTCTTGCCCTGGTCCGTTGCCATGCCTTGGGTGGTATAGCGTTTCATATGCTCGACCGACCGAAAGTTTTCAGTCGCAGCCTGTTTGACGTCTTTCACCGTGACGTCATTCTGGAAATCCAGCCAGGCCCGCCCTTTGCCGGGCACAGCCCAGAGCGGCGCGATCTCATATGGCGTATCCTCGGCCTGCGGCACGGCGATTTTTGGCGCTGTCTTGCCCAGATCACCCAGCACCGACTCCGCTGCGGCAATCCCTTCCTCTAGGCAGGCCGCGGTCGAGAAGGCTCCGTTGCACGCGCCTGCCGTCACCATCCCGGGCACCGCACCCGGTGTCGGCACAAAGGCTTCGATCTCGCGGCGCCAGGTCGGACGGCCATTCATATGACAGGTCAGATGGACCGAAGGATTCCACCCGCCGGTCATGGCCAGACAATCGGTCTGGATGCGGTCCTCACCGCTGGCCCGCCGTACGGTGATGGACTCCAGTCCCTTGCGACCGGCGCTGCCACAGACCTGCGCACCGCGCAGCACCTCATAGTCATCCGAGCCCGGCGCATCATGGCGACTGTCGATGACCGCAGCCACATGGACCCCGGCCTCCAGCAAATCACGCGCGGTTCGGTGAATGTCGTCCGTATTGCCAAAGATGGTGACGTTCCGGCCCGGGCTGACGCCCCAGCGGTTCAAATAGGCGCGCACAGCCCCTGCGGTCATGATCCCCGGTCGGTCATTGTCGCGAAAGGCTATGGGACGTTCCAAAGCCCCAGCCGCCAGTACCGAGCGTTTTGCCACGATCCGCCAATAGGTTTCCAGCGGCGCCCCGCGCGGGCGGTGATCAGTATGATGCAACACCCGCTCCAGCGCGGCAAAGGTGCCCTGATCATAAGCCCCGGCGACAGTCGTGCGCGTCATCAAGCGCACATTGCCCATACTATGCAGCTCTGCCAGAACCTCATCCGCCCAAACAGGACCCGGCTTGCCATCCACCTCATAGGTCTCGGCCAGCAAACGCCCCCCCATCCGCGCGTTCTCATCCGCCAGGATCACATCCGCCCCCGCTCGTGCAGCCGTCAGAGCGGCCATCAGTCCGGCAGGCCCGGCACCAATGACCAAAACATCACAGAAGGCATAAGCGCTTTCGTATTTGTCCGCATTGTCCTCACCGGACAAAGCCCCAAGCCCGGCAGCGCGCCGGATTATCGGCTCATAGAGCTTTTCCCAAAAGCTCTTGGGCCACATGAAAGTCTTGTAATAAAACCCCGCCCCCAGAAACGGCGCCGCCAGATCGTTGACGGCCATCATGTCGAACCCCAGGCTCGGCCACCGGTTCTGGCCGCGCGCTTCAAGGCCCGGGTAAATCTCCTGCATCGTCGCCCGGACGTTTGGCTCCTGAGCCGCGCCTGCACCAACGGTGACCAGCGCGTTAGGCTCTTCACTTCCCGCCGTCAAAACGCCACGCGGGCGATGATATTTGAACGACCGCCCCATCAGCTTGATGCCGTTGGCCAACAAGGCCGAGGCCAGCGTATCGCCCTCAAAACCCTCATAGCGCACACCGTCAAAGACAAACGGCACCGTTTGACTGCGATCAACCAGCCCTTTGCCCGCAATCCTCATGCGCTCACCCCTGAGGCCATATCCGTGCCTGAAATCTCATGCGTGACCGTATCGCGCGTGACCACGATCCAGGCACCGCAGCCGCCCTCATGGTACCAAAGCTCGCGTGTCATGCCCGCCGGGTTGTCGCGCAGATAGACAAATTCGTCCCAGGCCGCCTCGCCCGCATCCGGTTCAGGACGCGCCAGATCCACAGCCGCGCCGCGATAGTAAAACTCGCGCCGATCCCGTTCTCCGCAAAGCGGACAGGTGATCCTCATAGCCGCGCCCCTTGCTTCTTCTTGTCAAAAATACGGATATCCGACATCACCGCCCTCAATGCAGATTGTGTTGAGAGCCTTTGCCCTCTTCATCGATGATCCCGCGCCCGGTGCGGAAGCGATCCAGTTGGAACCCGGTTGCGTTCTCATGATACCGATCCGTCGCGATCAGATGGGCAAACACGTTTCCGGACCCCGGAACCGCTTTGAACCCGCCATAGTTCCAGCCGCAGTTCAGATAAAGCCCCTCGATCCCCGTCCGGTCGATGATCGGAGAGCCGTCTGGTGACATATCCATGATCCCGCCCCAGGATCGCAGCGCCCGTGCCTTACCGATCATCGGCATCAGCGCCACTCCGGCCTCCATCACGCTTTCGACCGTGGGCAGATTGCCACGCGCTGCGTAGGAGGCATAGAAATCCAGGTCGCCACCAAACACCAACCCGCCCTTGTCCGACTGGCTGATATAGAAATGCCCCATACCAAAGGTCACCACATGATCGATGCAGGGTTTGAGCCCTTCGGTCACAAAGGCCTGCAACACATGGCTTTCAATCGGCAGGCGCATCCCGGCCATCGCCGCCACCTGCCCCGACCGACCCGCCGCAACCATCGCCACTTTCTTGGCCCGGATCGGCCCACGCGTGGTTTGCACGCCGCGCACCGCGCCGTTTTCGATATCGATACCGGTCACTTCACAATTCTGGATCAGGTCCACTCCGCGCTGATCCGCACCCCGGGCGTAACCCCAGGCCACCGCGTCGTGCCGTGCTGTACCGCCGCGTGGATGATACAGCCCGCCATAGAGCGGAAAGCGCAGATCGTCATAGTTCAGATAGGGCAGCATCTCGCGCAGCTGATCACGGTTCAGCAGGATCGCATCATCCCCCTGGCTGATCATCATGTTCCCTCGCCGCGCCGCTGCATCGCGCTGCCCGTCCGAGTGGAACAGATTGATGATGCCGCGTTGCGAATGCATGACGTTGTAGTTCAGGTCTTCCTCAAGCCCTTCCCAGAGTTTCAGCGAATGCGAGTAGAACTCGGAATTGCCTTGCAGAAAGTAATTGGCCCTCACAATCGTCGTGTTCCGGCCAACATTGCCACCGCCGATATAGCCCTTTTCCAGCACGGCGACATTGGTCAAACCATGTTCCTTGGCCAGATAATAAGCTGTGCTGAGCCCGTGACCGCCGCCACCGATGATAAGGATGTCGTATTCGCTTTTCGGCTCGGGATCGCGCCAATGCGGCGTCCACCCCTTGTTGCCGGTCAAACCTTCTTTGAGGACGCGCAAGCCGGAAAACCGCATTCAAACCTCCGTGCAGCTCAGTCGGCAGAAAACCAACTTGGGCCAGCACTAGCAAGCGACGAATCTCAATCCGCCTCTGTTTTCGACCCGGACTGGTCTGTGCGCGACTGATTTTGACTGAATCTGAAGAATGCGTATTGAGCGGCCCAAATGCTGCCCGCTCACGGAATGCCCTTTGCCAAGTGCAACTCTGCGCAGCAAAAACGGCCCGCGCCCGGGCCGCATTTTCCGGCCCAGACGCGATTTGAAAACCCGGTTACAGGCCCTTCGCCCGATAGCTTTTCGAAACCCGATCAATGGCGACGATATAGGCAGCTGTGCGCAAATCATCGACGTCAGTACGAGAATGCCAAACCTCGCTCATCGCCTGATAAGCGATCCGCATGGTGTCATCGAGGCCCGAGCGCACCAGTTCCAGCTCGTCCGCACCCTTCAGGTATTTGGCCTTGAAGTCCGGAGACATCGACCATGCCCCGCCAAGATAACGGTCCAGGCGTTCCAGTTCGCTGACAATCAACTCGTGCCGCGCCTCTTCCTGTCGACGCTGCATGCGACCAAAGCGGATATGGCTGAGGTTCTTGACCCATTCGAAATAGGATACAGTGACACCGCCCGCATTTGCATACATGTCGGGAATGATTACGGTGCCTTTCTTGCGCAGAACCTCATCCGCACCGGCCGTCACCGGGCCGTTTGCAGCCTCGATAATCAGCGGTGCCTTGATCCGGTCAGCATTGGACAGGTTGATCACCCCTTCCAGTGCCGCCGGGATGAGGATATCGCATTCTTCCTCCAAAACAGCGCCACCTTCAGCCGAATGCGTGGCATCGGGATAGTTCTTAACCCCGCCGTGTTTGACGATCCATTGCCGAACCGCCTCAACATCGATGCCATCGGGGTTGTACAACGCACCGTCCCATTCGATGACACCGGTGATCAGAGACCCGTCCTCTTCGCTCAGGAATTTGGCCGCGTGGTAACCCACATTGCCCAGGCCCTGCACGATCACGCGCTTGCCATCCAGACTGCCGGACATGCCCGCCTTTTTCACATCCTCCGGATTGCGGAAAAACTCGCGCAGCGCGTATTGGATGCCGCGCCCGGTCGCCTCGACCCGCCCGGCGATACCACCGGCATTCAAAGGCTTGCCGGTGACGCAGGCACGCGCGTTGATATCGGTTGTGTTCATCCGCGCATATTGATCGGCCATCCAGGCCATTTCCCGCTCGCCGGTGCCCATGTCCGGCGCTGGGACGTTTTGCGAGGGGTTGATCAGGTCGCGCTTGGCCAACTCATAGGCAAAGCGTCGCGTGATCTGTTCCAGCTCATGCTCTTCATATTTGCGGGGGTCGATACACAGCCCCCCCTTCGAGCCGCCAAACGGTGCCTCAACCAGCGCGCATTTATAGGTCATCAACGCCGCCAGCGCCTCGACCTCATCCTGATTGACGGCCAGCGCATAGCGAATACCGCCTTTAACCGGTTCCATATGTTCGGAATGGACCGAGCGGTATCCGGTGAATGTATGTATCTCTCCCCGAAGGCGCACACCGAACCGCACGGTATAGGTCGCATTGCAGACCCGGATCTTTTCTTCCAACCCCGGCGGCAGGTCCATCAATGAGGCCGCCCTGTTAAACATTAAATCAACGCTTTCCCGAAAACTGGGTTCCTGAACACTGGTCATCAAATCCTCCGTGCCGGCAGGTCAGTTGGTCATGGCGTTTTGTCGCACCGCTTTACGGATACAGCAATCACCAAGTGCACTTTTTTTCATCAAAAGGTGAAGCGAGTATTACGCCCGGTCGAGCTGAGTCGTTTTGTTAAGACTTCTTTAACCTCGACCTCGCCATTGTCTCAGGGCGCGAAACAAAGCCTGTGATTACTCGTGTAATACCCACATAAATAGACCAAATTTGAGGTTTCAGCTGCCATAGCGCCCAAATCTCGCCACGTTCCCGGAATATTTTGATTGAGTTGCCAACCACTGGCAGCATTGTGCCCGGCCGGCAGAGGAATTCGTTATGAATAAGTTTGTTTGGAAGTCGAAACGAAATGGTATGACCCAGAACTTCAGCGCGTTGCGCCGCCTGAGGTCGTTCGGAAAATCGGACAGCGGTTCGATGACCATTTTGACAATTTTCCTGATCTTGGTGATCTTCACAGCCGCCGGGTTCGCGGTGGACGTGATGCGTTTTGATCGTGAACGGGCCCGACTGCAATACGCTTTGGACCGCGCCGTTCTTGCGGCAGCCGACCTTGATCAAGACCTCTGCCCCAAAGATGTGGTCGTCGACTACCTAAGCAAAGAAGGTCTGGATCAATACTTGGTCGGCGATCCCATAGTGACACCTGATGTTTGCGGTTCGCAAGCTGTTGTTCTGCAAGGATATCGTCGTGTAGAGGCTCAGGCCAATATCGACGTTGAAATGCACTTCATGAAATGGAGAGGTGTCGACACCATCGCCAGTGCCGCAGCAAGCGTGGCCGAAGAATCCATCGGTGACGTGGAAATCTCACTTGTTCTCGACGTATCTGGGTCGATGGCGGGCACCAAGCTGGCGAATTTGCAGAAAGCGGCCACCGATTTTGTGGACGAAATGACCACAAAATCCGAAGACGGCAAACTTTCGATCTCGATTATTCCTTATTCGGAACAGGTATCGGTTCCCGATATCCTGATGAGCCGCCTCAATACGACTGGTCGCAACGACTATGCAAACTGCATCGACTTTGCTGCATCAGACTTCTCGACCACCGCCTTCAACTACCATTCAGGCGGCCCCTCGATCCCGCAGACATTGTACTTCACCGACTCTGGCAACTATGACCGACGTCCCAGCGGTGGTATTGTGAACGACCAGCGCATCTGCCTGTCTAACAACCACAATATCGGGAATGGCAACAATTCCGGTCAGCGCGAAATGACCATCCTGCAAAAAGACGCGACTGTGCTCAAACAGCGGATCAACGCTATGGAAGCCTACGGATGGACATCAATTGACGTTGGCCTGAAATGGGGGCTTGCACTGCTTGATGAGACCATGCAGCCGTTGATTAGCAACATCACTGCGACTGGTGCGATCCCGAATGAATTCTCGGACCGCCCTGCACCGAATGGAACAGCGGATACTTTGAAGGTTGTCGTGTTGATGACGGATGGTGAAAACACCCGCCAGCACATGGTTCTGCCACCTTATCACGAAGACGCTTCGGGTTTCTATTATAGCTCGACCACGTCCACCTATTCGCTGCCGAATCTTCCGATTACTGATCCTTCGGACCCGGATTTCCTGTGGCCTACAGTTGATCTGTACGAATATGATAGCACACGTGGCTTCTATTGGGCGCGCGAGCGTGTGCAGCCAGATGCCTATGGTGCCGCACCAACCTATCGTCAGATCCGATGCTCTGCCGGGGATAGCAATGGCTGTACCAGCTACAACTATTCTTACCAGCGCGACAAACCGGTTCCGAACTTCGACGCGGCGGTACCCGTGGTTTCAGTCGACTGGCCCTCAATGTGGGAGCGTACAACAAAGAACTATATGTACGACCTTTTGGACAATGCATACGGTCGCACTTTTGCCAACACATGGTTCAACGCGTCCTCTGATGAACTGAGACAATCAGACAAAGACCCGCGTGTTCGGTCGCTGTGCGCGGACGCGGAACAGGAGCGGATCGTTATCTTCTCGATTGCCTTCGAAGCACCAGACGGGGTCAAGCCGCTGCTGCAGGATTGCGCGACCGCCGACGGCGCCTATTACGAGGCTGATGGCACCCAGATTATTGACGTATTCGCATCTATTGGCTCGAGCATCCAGAACCTGAGGCTGACCCAATGATCCGGCGCGTCTGCAACTATTTACGTCGATTCCGGCGCGAAGAAGACGGGTCAAGCCAGGCCATTGAAATGGTATTTTGGTTGCCGTTCTACATGGCTGTCACCTATTCAGGTGTAGATATGGGCTTGATGGCCTTCAATCACGCCAATCTTGAACGAGCTCTGGACGAAGTGATCCGCGATGTCCGCCTGAACAACATCGACAAATACGATACCTCACCAGGTGCCACCTGGGAGCATGACATGCTCAAAGACATCATTTGCGATAAGGCGCGATACATCAAAAACTGCGAAACGAACCTGAAACTGGAAATGCGGTCCATTGATCCGTTTGTCGGTCAAAACCTGGATCCGACCCCGTTTTGCGTCAATACCGCAGAAGACATCCGGAAACCCGAAGATCAGGTTTTCGTCCCCGGAGCATCGAATGAGTTGATGATTATTCGGGCCTGTGTCGAGGCCAACCCGGTTTGGTTGAACTCGATGTTGGGGCAGCTGACCGCCACTCGGGCGTCAGGAACATACGAACTTCACGCAACCACGGTATTTGTTCATGAGCCTGCGTAACCAGTATCCCCGCGCATCACTCAAGCGGTTCTTCAAACGATTTCGTCGTTGTGAAGACGGCGGTATTACGATCGAAGCTGTGCTTATGGTGCCGCTTCTGTTCTGGTCGATGTTCGCGTCTTTCACATTCTTTGACGGCTATCGCCAAAGCGGACGCAATCTGAAGGCCGCCTATGCTCTGGCGGACGTCGTGTCCCGTGAGCGGTCAGAGGTCAATACCGCATATTTTACAAACCTGCACGCGGTGTTTGAAAACATGGTGTCGCAGCGTACGGATTCTTCCATACGAATCACATATTTGATCTATCAACAGACAGGTGACCAGCTTGATTTGGAATGGTCATGTGTCAGGGGAGCCGTCTACCAGGGCAAGGAATGGAGTCAGGCAAACATCCAGGGCATGAAAGCGTCGTTGCCTGTTATGCCGGACAAGGGACGGATGATCGTTGTGGAAACCACAAACACCTACATTCGCCCGTTCAAATTGGGGTTTGGGGCAGATTTCTTTCAAATGGATAACATCGTCTTTACGCATCCGCGGGTCTTCGATCAAATCGTTGTCGATCCTCTCGCGAGCAACTGTAATATTGAGCTTGGCTAAGACAATTAGTTGCCAGTGCTATTCATTTTCCGAAAGCATCGCGGTCAGCAGTTCCGACATGAACTTGGTCTTCGAAGCCGCGGTCACACCCCCTACGCCAACACGGTTGCCCAGCCGCCACCACAGGCCGGGCGCCCAGGCGTTGCCCTCTGAGGTCGCAACGCGGATCAGAAATCCGTTCGAGGGTTTGAAAGCAAACACTCCGCGATCCACCGACACCACATCTTCGATCCTGCAGATCACGCGGCCCGAGCGTGTTCGCAATACGGTAGCAGTCAACTCAAGACCATCTGCCGTTGCCGACCACATACGCTGAGCCAACCACAGTGTTGCCCCGCCTATGACAAGCAAAAAGACCTGCCACGCCAGCTCGGGCGGTGTCGCCAGCGCGACGTAGATCACCAAAACCGATATGACGACCAGCATCACAACCCCGATCCAACGTCGCGGGGCCGAGGCGTCGACCGTGGCCAGCACTTCTTCTTGCATGAATTTCTCCTGACTGCGCGGCTTTCCATATCCGCTTTGCACCGCAAAGGACAGGCTTGATCATTCGCGCACAGAACCAGTGTGTTCCTGCGGATTGATTGGCTTCGAACAAGAGATAGATATGTGTGCAATCTGACAGGAGGCCGTCATGTCCCTTAGACCAACACTTGAAACACGTAAGGCGATGCCAACCATGGAAGGCGCAGGCGTCAAGCTGCACCGGGCCTTCGGATTTCAGGACCCGTCCGAGCTGGACCCGTTCCTACTGTTCGACGATTTTCGCAACGAACGGCCCGAGGATTATCAGGCCGGGTTTCCGTGGCACCCCCATCGCGGGATCGAGACCATCACCTATGTCCTGTCCGGGACGGTGGATCACAGCGACTCGCTGGGCAATCACGGCAGTCTGGGGGCTGGCGACGTCCAGTGGATGACCGCCGGGTCGGGTATCTTGCATCAGGAAATGCCCAAAGGAAACGCCGCCGGTCAGATGCACGGGTTTCAGCTTTGGGGCAATCTGCCCTCAAGCCAAAAGATGACAGCCCCGCGCTATCAGGATGTGGAAAGCAAGGACATTCCCGAAGTCATTGATGATGACGGCACGATTGTGCGCGTGATCGTGGGCGAGTTCTGGGGCAAGACAGGCCCTGTTGATGGCATCGCGGCTGATCCACAATACCTCGACATCTCGATCCCGGCAGGTGTGAAAAAGACTTTCCGTATAGATACTTATCGGCGGGCCTTCGCCTATATTTTTCAGGGTCAAGCGGCCTTTGCCGACGCGTCGCAGCCCACCGGGGTCTTGCTGGAGAAAGAAGTTGCCGGGCAAGAAGTCAACATTCGCGACATGTCTGGGGATCGCACCTTGGTTCGGTTTGGGACCGGGGATGAAGTCACGGTTCAGGCCGGACCCGAAGGTGTGCGGTTTCTACTGATTTCAGGCGCGCCGATTGATGAGCCGGTGGCCTGGCACGGCCCGATCGTGATGAACACCCGGGCCGAGCTGGAACAAGCCTTTCGCGAGTTGCGCAACGGCACGTTCATCCGGCCCGCACACTGACAGGGCACATCAGGCGGCGACAGATTTCCGGATCATGTCCCAGTAGACAAGCTCGACTTCATCCAGGGAAAGCCGCCCCCCTGCCCGGTACCACGTCATCACACCGTTCAGCATGGCGATGACGGCGAGTGTTGCGATCTTGGTATCCGCCACCGAAAACTGCCCGCTGTCCTGACCCCGGCGCAAAATGGCTTCGAGCGTGTCTTCATACCGACGCCTCAGGGTTTCGATCTCGGCAAAGTTTTCTGGGGTCAGGTTGCGCAGTTCCATATAGGCAATAAAGACCTCATCCGGCCTTTGCAGGTGATAGCGGATGTGAAACCCGACAAATTGGCGTAACGCCTCTTGCGCATCTTTAGCAGGTTCAAGCTGTTCATAGGCGGCCAGCACATCCTGCATATGATCCCGCATCAGACCAAAGAGCAGGCTTTGCTTGTCTGGGGTATAGTTATACAGCGCCCCGGCCTGCACGCCGACCTCACCCGCGATTTGGCGCATGGAAACAGCGGCATAGCCGTGTTGCGCGAACAGTGATACCGCCGCTTCGCGAACGCGCGGGCCGGTGATGCCGGAATGAGAGCCCTGAGTACGTGCCATGGCGCAAGCATATCTGAACAGATGTTCAGATAGAAGCCCGCTTGATCAGACGCAGCAAAAGGTGCATCACATTTGTGATGATGCGAGCTTTGGATCGTTTATGAAACCGCTACCGTTGATCTTGGGTCTTTTGATCTGTGCCGCCTGCGCTGATATCCCAGAGCTTGAAGGCAGTGAAGGGCCTGCTCTGCGCAAAGCGCCCTACCCGAAGCTGATCCCATTGTCAGAAGCGCTTGGCCCGCCTGCAGATCCCGTCAGTGAAGCCGCCGAGGTTGAAGAAGACCTGAACGCGCGGGCAGAAGCGCTGACGGAACGGGCAGACGCTTTGCAAAACGCAGAAATCAACTAGGCCAACGCGCCTTTCGGCGCGGTGCTCGCCATGACGGATTGCACCCTTTCCCCGAACCCGCTAAGGCAGCCGACAACTGATTTAACGCACCAACGGGTGCGTTCGAGTGGAAAGGACCCTTGCGAATGACACAGGCGCTGCGGCTTGGAATAGCCGGATTGGGAACCGTGGGCATTGGCGTGGTCAAGATTATCCGTCGCCATGCCGACTTGCTGGAAACACGCACGGGTCGCCCGATTGAAATCACAGCCGTCTGCGCACGCGATCCCAACAAGGACCGGGGTGTCAGCTTGCGGGACTTTGCGTGGGAAACCGACCCGATTGCGCTGGCCCAGCGCGACGATATCGATGTCTATGTCGAGTTGATGGGAGGCGAGAACGGCCCCGCCAAAGCCTCGGTCGAGGCCGCTCTGGCCAGTGGCAAGGATGTGGTCACGGCCAATAAGGCACTACTGGCGATCCACGGGCAAGAACTGGCCGAAAAGGCCGAAGCCGCCGGTCGGGTGATCCGATTTGAGGCGGCAGTTGCTGGGGGCATCCCGGTGATAAAATCGCTGACCGAGGGGCTTGCTGGCAACGAAATCACGCGCGTCATGGGCGTGATGAACGGCACCTGCAACTATATCCTGACGCGCATGCAGTCGCAGCGGCAGGGCTATAACGCGCTGTTTGATGAATGTGCCGAGCTTGGCTATCTGGAAGCTGACCCCAACCTCGATGTGGGCGGCATCGACGCGGCGCACAAGCTGGCTCTGCTGTCTTCAATTGCGTTTGGCACGAAGCCAAATTTCGACGGGATCCAGATCGAAGGCATTCAGCAGATCAGCCTGGACGACATCGATCAGGCCGAAGATATGGGTTACCGCATCAAGCTGCTGGGTGTCGCGCAACGTACCGCGCGCGGGCTGGAGCAGCGGATGCAGCCGTGCCTGGTGCCCAGCGACTCGCCTTTGGGGCAGCTGGAGGGCGGCACGAACATGGTCGTGATCGAAGGTGACGCCATCGAACAGGTTGTGCTGCGCGGTCCCGGCGCGGGAGAAGGCCCCACAGCCAGCGCCGTGATGGGTGATGTCTGTGACCTGGCACGTGGCCTTAGGATCTCGACCTTTGGACGCCCGGCAACGTCGCTTGAGGCCGCAAGCCCGGCGGTGACCGGTCTGCCCGCCCCGTATTACCTGCGGCTTGGATTGCTGGACAAACCCGGCGCTTTGGCCAAAGTGGCCGCGATTTTGGGCGATGCAGGTGTCTCGATCGACCGAATGCGCCAATATGCGCATACCGAAAGCACCGCGCCGGTACTGATCGTGACCCACAAGACCACGCGCGCCACGCTGGATCATGCCCTGAGCGGGCTGAGCGGCACCGATGTGGTCGCTGGCACCCCGGTCGCACTGCGCATCGAGCAGGTCTAACCCCTTGCGGCCTGCCGTGACGGCAGGCTATGCCCAATAGAACGCTTTCACTGCCCAAAGGATTACGCAACATGAGCGCTGCCAAGATCGATTTCAACGACCGCCTATTGTCTCTGGGACTGGCTCGGGTGGCCGAACAAGCTGCGCTGGCCTCGGCCTCGCTGGTGGGCCGTGGGGATGAGAAAGCGGCCGATCAGGCCGCGGTGAACGCCATGCGCGAGCAGTTGAACCTTTTGGACATCGCCGGTGTGGTTGTCATCGGTGAAGGTGAGCGCGACGAGGCGCCTATGCTTTACATTGGCGAAGAGGTCGGCACCGGGAATGGCCCGGGCGTGGATATCGCTCTGGACCCGCTGGAAGGCACCACCCTGACCGCCAAAGACATGCCCAACGCGCTGACCGTCATCGCGATGGGCCCGCGCGGGTCAATGCTGCACGCCCCCGATGTCTATATGGACAAGCTGGCCATTGGTCCGGGATTTGACGAAGGTGTCGTGACGCTGGACATGAGCCCGCGCGAACGGGTGGAAGCTCTTGCCAATGCAAAGGGTTGCCAACCTGCCGATATCACCGTCTGTATCCTCGAACGCCCCCGGCACGAGGCGATGATCGCAGAGGTGCGCGAGACCGGCGCGTCGATCCGCCTGATCACCGACGGGGACGTCGCTGGCGTCATGCATTGCGCCGAAAGCGAAGTAACAGGCATTGACATGTATATGGGCCAAGGCGGCGCGCCCGAAGGCGTACTGGCCGCAGCTGCGTTGAAATGCATGGGCGGGCAGATCTTTGGCCGCTTGCTCTTCCGCAATGATGACGAACGGGGCCGTGCCAACAAGGCCGGGATCACCGATCTGGACCGGATCTATTCTCGCGATGAAATGGTGACCGCGGATGTGATCTTTGCCGCCACCGGCGTGACCGGAGGCTCATTGCTGCCGCGCATCAAACGCGAGCCCGGCTGGGTCGAGACCACAACGCTGCTGATGCGCTCGAAGACTGGTTCGGTACGCCGCATGTCTTACCGCACACCGATGTGGTCGCACGAAGAAGCATAACCGCTTGCGCCGTTGCCTTCGGCGCGCGTATTTTTGAAAAGATAAAGCGGCCGGGCCTGAAAAGGTCCGGCTGTGCCGCATGAGGGGGGCGCGATGAGTTTTCTTGGGGTTGAGCAATCCTTGACAGGCCGCAGTTGGGTCGGCCCGGGGGCCGAGGTCGAGCGCGCGGCTGAGATGATGGCGCAGCAGACCGACCTGCCCCGTGCCGTTTGCCAGGTGCTGGCGCGCCGTGGTGTCCCGGTGGCCGAGGCGCGCGGATTTCTGGACCCCAAGCTCAAAGAGCTGCTGCCAGATCCACGTGAGATGAAAGATATGGAGGCAGCGGCCGCGCGATTCCTTGCCGCTGTAAAGCAGCGCCAACGGATCGCGGTTTTTGCGGATTACGACGTGGATGGTGGCAGCTCGGCCGCGTTGCTGCTGGTGTGGTTGCGGCAGATGGGGGTGCAGGCGACACTCTATGTGCCTGACCGCATTGATGAGGGCTATGGCCCCAATGTTCCCGCGATGCAGGAGCTGGTCCGCGTGCATGATCTGATCATCTGCGTTGACTGCGGGACGCTCAGCCATGAACCGATTGCAGCCGCCAAAGGTGCGGATGTAATTGTGCTCGACCACCATTTGGGAGGCGAGACTCTGCCCGATTGCGTTGCGGTGGTGAACCCCAACCGGCAGGATGAAAGCGGCGATCTGGGCTATCTCTGCGCTGCCGGGGTCGTGTTTTTGATGCTGGTCGAGGCCGGGCGGCAATTGCGGGCCGAAGGCGCCAAGGGGCCGGATCTGATGGCCCTACTGGATCTGGTCGCGCTGGCCACGGTGGCCGATGTGGCCCCGTTGATCGAGGCCAACCGGGCGCTTGTACGGCAGGGCTTGAAAGTGATGGCCCAGCGGCAAAGGCCGGGTCTGGTTGCCCTGTCGGATGTTGCGCGCATGGACACCGCGCCAAGTTCTTACCATCTGGGGTTCCTGTTGGGCCCGCGCGTCAACGCCGGTGGCCGCATCGGACAGGCCGATCTGGGGGCGCGCTTGCTCAGCACGGATTCGCTGCACGAGGCGCAGGCCTTGTCGGAAAGGCTGGATGCGCTGAATACCGAACGTCGCGAAATCGAGAACGCGGTCCGCGCCGCAGCACTGGAACAAGCCGAGGCGCGCGGGCTGGAGGCACCGCTGGTCTGGGCCGCCGGGGAAGGATGGCATGCCGGCGTTGTGGGGATAGTGGCCTCTCGCTTGAAAGAGACAGCCAATCGTCCGGCCATTGTCATCGGATTTGACGGTGACGAAGGCAAGGGCTCGGGCCGGTCGGTGTCTGGTGTCGATCTGGGCGCGTCGATCCAAAAGCTTGCCGCCGAGGGCCTGCTGGTCAAAGGCGGCGGCCATAAGATGGCCGCAGGCCTGACCGTGATGCGAGACAAATTGGAACCAGCCATGGCACGGCTATCCGAGCTTTTGGCAAAACAAGGCGCAGGCAAAGGCGGCCCCGCAGATCTGAAGCTGGACGGCGCACTGATGCCTCGGGCCGCAACGGTTGATCTGATCGAGCAGATCGAACAGGCAGGCCCCTTTGGTGCCGGAGCCCCTGCCCCGCGCTATGCCCTGCCCGACCTGCAGGTGCGGTTTGCCAAACGGGTGGGTGAGACACATTTAAAGCTGTCTTTATCCGATGGGCTGGGTGCAGGCCTCGACGCGATCGCCTTTGGTGCTTTTGACGGGCCTTTGGGCGAAAAGCTGAGCAATCACGGCGGTGCACGCTTCCATTTCGCCGGCAGGCTTGAGATCAACAGCTGGGGTGGACGCCAGAACGTTCAGCTGCGGTTGGAAGACGCGGCACCAGCGCAATAAACCCACTGTGCAACGACGCCTGGAAAGGCCCAAAAAAGTTGTTCCATCTGGCACTTTTCGGCTTGCGGGGGGGGCGGCTAATCCGTAAAAGGCCCTCCACAAGGCCGCGTGGCCCGTTCGTCTATCGGTTAGGACGCCAGGTTTTCAACCTGGAAAGAGGGGTTCGATTCCCCTACGGGCTACCACCTTGTTTTTGCTTTTGCGCCAGTGAGACAACTTTTGGCTGCGCATCCGCCAAAATGGCCCGTTCGTCTATCGGTTAGGACGCCAGGTTTTCAACCTGGAAAGAGGGGTTCGATTCCCCTACGGGCTACCATTTCCGCACCCTATCGACAGTAAGATCCATTTCTGCGGCGCGTTGTGTCGAAATGAAAATGACCGGCATGAAACCGGTCGGCATCAGGGCCAAGCACCGTGCCGAACACACCGCAGGCGCCTGCGTGCAGTTCTCGCATCACGTCCTTGGTGTCCTCATCCGCCCATCCGTCCTGAACCGTAATGATAGTGCCATCCATCAAGATGAAGGATGAGATATCGATGGCCCGACCCTGCGCATGGGCTGAAAGCCGCGCGCGTGGCTGGTTGTTCTGTGTCTTGCACGCATAGTGACCAGCCAGTCGTAGCCCCTTCAGGCCACCGCCTTGATCTGCAAAGGCCGGTTTGGCGGTGTTCTCAAGCCATGCCTTGAGCGTGATCGCGGTCGGGCAATCCAATGTCGCAAACTGGCTGAGCAGTATCCCAGATACAGCGCGGATACGCACAGGTTCAACGATGCCGCAGCCTGGGTATCTGCCTTTAAACGGCTTTCGGGTTTCGCCAATTATGGTCCAGTCTCCGCAGATCGCACCACGATCATTCATCCTTTCGATTTCGACCTCAAATTTACGAAATCTGCACGGACGTAGCCGTGGCCTTGGAGAGGATGTGAGCTCTTTCCTTGGGGCAACCACTTCTTCTTCTGGGATTTCCTCAAGATCTGCTGGCAATTCAAAGGGAGTGCGTGCCTGGCTCAAGGCGTCTTCTTCACATCCCGGGGTTGCGTTTACCGTGCTGGCGCAGAGAACAAACAAAAGAACCAATAAACACGTCAACCATTCTCTCCGTTCTCGGACAAAGCGGGCACCTCGCCCTCAGGCTATTCAAATCACAAATCTATCGCGGATCCATGCGCCACCGGATTGATCAAAGCCTTCCCCTGCGTCCACCGCCCCCCGAACATACCACGGCTCGGCACGCTGCCGAGTATTTTCCCCCACCGGTGCGACAATTGTTTATCCCCTCGCAACAAAGGGCGCGTTTTTTCTCACTATCGGTTTTTCCATACACAAACGAAAACACCAAGAAGCTCACCGATTGTTACTTTTTTAGACATTTCCCTGCACCGACAATCTGACAAAACGAGTGCCGCCAAGTAACACCCGGAACGGACCAGCCAGGGACTCATTCTGCTTGGAAAAGTGCCTGTTTTCACGTCGGTTGATCGCGGTGAGTGCCCTGCTGCGCGGCAACGAAACGGGTCATTGATGCTAGTCGCGGCGAAAAGGATTCCGGCAGTAAATGCGTAGCGGATTTTGGCAAAATCAGATCGGCGCGCGACAGCAACGAAATGACGGTACGATTGACAAGGTTCTGACTTTCGAGCCGGACCGCGTTGCGCTACACGGCTATGCGCATATGCCTTGGGTCTCAAGACGGCAGAAGTTGATCGACGAGGACGCTCTGCCAGATGATATGACGCGGTATACGCTAACGGCGCTGGCGGCGGAGAAGTTCACCGGGGCAGAGATGACGCCAATCAGATCGCCCTAATGCACGCGCGATTGAGCGTCTGATGTGCACCTTCGCTCTGGATCTGGAGGATATGAGGCCTGAATTCGGACGCCGTGCAGCGGCCCTGATACCCCAGCTTTCTGAAATTGAAGGCCGCTTCGCTTGTTTCGTCAAAAAGAATGGATCATGCATCGCGATTTTTGCCCGAGCGTCAGCCTCTCACCCACATCATTGCTTCAGTATTTGATCAACATGTCTCAAAGGGCCTGCGTTACTCATGAGCGCCCTGAGCGACCGGACAAAGCGAAGATCGCTGCGAAGTTCACAGCGCCGACACACCGATGACAATGGGGTGCAGGACGATCAGGGCAGCAAACAGGACGACGCCGAGTACAAGTCGGGCCATGTCGCCAAACCAAGACGCCGGTCCTCCGAGAACCGGAGTCTCTGCAACGATTTCGTTCAATCGATGCCACTGATCCGATCCCATCTCCCGTTTCTTGCGGCGGTTGATCAGCACTCGGGCGCCCAGATAAGCAATGCCAGCATTGCAAGCGACAGGATCGAGTGGCCGACGGCAAACCCGAGCGGACCGACCTGGGCAACGATGCGCGACTTTATCGCGGGCCGCACCGGGATCGAGTGCGTCGACAAAAACGAGGCAAAAATTGCCGATGAAGCCTGCCCCGGTCACGTGCTTTGGACTCCCTTTGGCCGCAGCAGCATCGGACCATAGACAAGAACAAACCCCCCGAAGGCCAGCAGCCAGAACATGCCGGAAAGGGTGCTCAGGCCCTGGTGAAGCGGGGTCAGGAACCGCATCAGAGCTGCTACAAAGATGCACAGAAACATTGCAACCGTGGCCTTGCCCGCCGTCAATGCGCGGCCTGTATGGCCCAGTGTGGCTCGGGTCATGACCGCGAGTGTCATCGCCCCGATGGCACCTGCCATCCACAGATGCTGTGCCCCCGCGGTGCCCGGATTGCTCAAGATCTGATCCAGGCCAAGCGCCAAGGCACCCAGGGGAATGAACACATAGGACGCATGCAGGACAAACAACAAAGGCTCGCTCAGCGTGTGGTGCCCTTGCCACCGGGCCAGCCGCATCAGATGCAAAATGCCCAACACCAGCAGGCAGAGCCCGGTGCTTGCCGTAAAGGGCCGAAGCGTCCAGATCGCCAGGATCGGCAGGCTCAGCAACAAGGTGGCCTTGTCGAAGCGCTGCATCGGCGGTGTAGGACGTGCGCTATGCTGTTCGCGCACCAGCCAGTTGCGGGTAAAGGACGGGATGATCCGCCCACCGATAACGGCGATCATCATCACAGCTGTCGCCAGGCCCAACCGAAGTCCATAGCCCTGCGCCGCATATTCACCGACAAGCACCTCAAAGTGAAACAGCGCATTGGCCAGCGTAAAGACGGCTAGCAGGCTCAGCACGATCAGATTGCGCCAATTCTTGCCTGCAATGATCTCTCGCAGGATCAGACCGCCAAGCGCGACGGGAAATAAGAGGTCGATTGCGGGAGCGATCAGGGGCGGCAATACCTGGGAGAACAGGATGGCCCCGCGCCCGGCGCACCATAGCGCAAAGAGTCCCGCCAAGGGCCAGCCAACGATCGGCAACCTTCCGGTCCAGTTGGGCACGGCTGTCAGCAGGAACCCGGCGAGCACCGCGCCAAGATAGCCGAACAGAAACTCATGGGCGTGCCAGGACCCACGGTCAAAGCGGGTCGGCAAGTCGAGTATTCCCGCCAGAATAGCCAGCCAAAGACTCATGGCGACAATGACCCAGACCGCTCCAAAGAGGAAAAAGGGTCGAAACCCGAAACTGAACAGAGCGGGCCCCAGCCAACGGCGCATTTGTTCTGCAGATGTCTGAGCCATCATAGAGCTCCCGCTTGCGAACTGTTGTGCATTGAAACTCTGCCGTCCGCGGCGCGGGTCCGTTGCAGTCTCATACCTCTGCCTTTTCATCCGCGACATCCATCAGATGGCGGATGTGCCGCGCAAAGTACCATGTCACAGGCACACCGACGATTGCGCCAATGGGGACCGACAAGCTGGTGGGTAGCACGGGTCCGCCTACCCAACTGAAGATCAGTGAGGCAAAGAACACATTGACCGCCGCCGCGCCCGCACCGAACGGGTATAGCGCAACCGCGATTTTGGTTGTGGACCAGCCCGCCCGTGTCATCTGCGCGACACCAACCATTGTACCGCCACCATGCTCAGCACAAGCGTGATGCAGGCCATGGCGTACCAGAATTCCGCCGTAGCGGATTGCGCCTGTGGGATCGGCCGGTCGAAGCCGTCCGCGAAGAGGCGCGAGCCTGCGAGGACAAAGACGCCGGTGAGGGGAAGAAAGAAGCGCATATCAGGTCTCCTGTGTCAGTGTTCTGTAGACGTCAGGCAGCGCGCGCAGCAGGCGTTCGGGATTAGGCAGAAGGGCAAACCCACCGCGCCCGAAGATGCGCGCGAACCAGTCCTGCCCGTCTTCGTCGATTACAACACCATGCAGGCTCTGGCCCGCTGCACGAGCCTCGCGCACGGCCATGTGGCTGTCTTCGATCCCGCGCTGGCCTTCGTAGTGGTCCAGATCGTTGGGTTTGCCATCTGTCAGCACGATCAGCAGCTTACGGACGCTCGGTTCCTCGGCCAATTGCGCGCTGACGTGGCGGATCGCGGCACCAAGCCGGGTGTAGTGGCCGGGTTTCAATGCGCCGATATTGGCGGTGATCGCCGGTGACATCGGGTCTTCGAAGCCCTTGCAGCGGGTCAGGAACACTCGGTCACGGCGCAATGATGAAAAGCCCCAGATACCGCAGCGGTCGCCCGCCGCGTCGATCCCGGCGGCCAAAGCCGCCAACGTGTCACGGGCCACGTCGATGACGCAAGCATCGCCGATCGCCGCTTCGGTGGACCGCGACGTGTCGATCAGGAAAGCAACTGACACGTCGCGATCCATTTGCCGCGCGGACTGCCATATACGATCCGATCCGCGCCCGGTCGCCACCATGTCGGCACGTGCGGTCAGCACAGCGTCAAGGTCCAGCTCTGTCCCATCGATCTGGCGCGGTTGCAATATGCGGCGCGGGCGCAGGGCCTCGAACTGGCGGCGGACTTCACGGATATGGCGTTCGTTGGGTGTGTAGGTTTCCCCACCGGCCACAATCGGTGCATCGAGCACCCGGCAGTGATCTTCCATGTAGCTGCGTGACCGATGGTTCCATTCTGGATAGGTATGCTTGCCCGCCAGAGCTTCGTGATCGGCATCAGCCGGCGACAGGTCGAGATGCAGGCGCAGCCGCGTGGCGACCTTCCGGTCCTGTTTCGACAGTGTGATCCGGTCCTGATCGTCGGCCGCCCTCCGTGCGTTTTCGTCATCGTCGTCATCGACGCTGCGGTTGATGTTCATCGACTCGACCCATGACAGGATCGATTCAAACCGGTGAATGATGAAGCTGTCCTTGCGGTTTTGCTGATCCTGATCCTTGCGCTCGCCCAGCTTGCGGTTGCTGAGAGCGGCGTTGGGTGCCGGCGCGGCGGTATCGGCCTCGGCATCGTCGGCAGCCTGACCGCCCGTGCCCGGGCGTACAAAGCGCAGCCATATGGGGACAGGCGCGCAGGGCATGTAGCTGCGAGCGTCAGCGTCAATAGTATCAAGTGCGGGCCTCTGGCCGCACAGCTGGTCGCGGATAGCCTGTTCCATTGCGGCCTCTTGCGCAGAGCGGTGCATGTTTGTCCGAGCCTCGGCACAGAACTTGGCCATAGCGACATAGCGGTCGCGTAATCCGGGGCAGGCAATAAAAGCCTTCTCCGCGGCCGCTGCATTCGCGCGAATGTAGGCGCAATCCCGCATGGGGCCGGACGCTCCCGGATCAAGTGCGTCGACCTCGGTCACAGCAGCGAGTGCGGTCAGCCAGAAAAAGGCGGCACGGTTCAGGTCTGGGTTGGGGAAGGCTTCCATGACGGGTGGTAATGCCAGCCGTTCGCCATCGAAGCGGGCCATCCATTCGCGATCCCGCTCGGCCCCGAGCTTGCGGCGCATGACCTGCCGATGCTGCACGATGCTTGGTGCAACCTCGGCCAGTTCGACCCCCGGTGCGCCGCCGAGCGCGCGGAAGAGAACGGCAAGGCTGGGTCGGACCGAGGCCAGCGTGATCCCCGCTTCGGGGTATGTGACGCCAGCCCCGATCCCGCTGGCCATGTCGTGCCAGATGTTTCCGACCGTCTCTTCAGGTTCCATGAGGTCGCGCCGTTGCATCATCGTCACCCGTAGATCGTACTGACCAGATCGCGCAGCGATTGCTGTACATCCGGCTCGTCGCTCAATGGTTCGATGACTGCCGCCTCCAGCGCCTGGGTTACCCCCATACCGCCGGCCATCAGCGTCGCGGCGTAGATCAGAAGGCGGGTTGAAACGCCTTCCTCTAGGTCCATGCCGCTGAGGTTGCGGATGTGGCCTGCCAGACGGACTAACGGCGCGACACGCCCCGGCTCCAGTCGGCTCTCGGATGCAACCACCGCAATCTCTGTCTCTGCATCGGGGAAATCGAAGCTGATCGACAGAAACCGCTGTCGGGTCGAGGGTTTCAACCGCTTAAGCACGTTCTGGTAGCCGGGATTGTAGCTGGCCACCAGCATGAACGACGCGGGTGCCGCGAGCTCCTCGCCCGTGCGGTCGATCATCAGCGTGCGACGGGTGTCCGTAAGCGGGTGCAGAACGACAGTGACGTCCTTGCGGGCCTCAACCACCTCATCAAGGTAGCAGATGCCACCCTCTCGTACGGCCCGGGTCAGGGGGCCATCGACCCAGACAGTTTCTCCGCCTTTCAGAAGATACCGCCCGATGAGGTCTGCGGCTGACAGATCGTCATGGCAGGCGACGGTGTAAAGCGGTTTGCCCAGACGCTCCGCCATATGTTCGACAAAGCGCGTCTTTCCGCAGCCGGTTTGCCCCTTCAGAAGAAGGGGCAAACCATTATCATGTGCCGTTTCGAACAGGTCGCATTCGCGACCCGTCGGTTGATAGAAAGGCAGGGTTGGCGTGGTTTGCATGTTCATGACCTACTCTCCTGGCACAGGGTTGGCGGGGCCGGGTTCGATGATTTCGTCCTTGCGCACCACCAGCATCGAGTAAATGAAAAGGAGCGCGCCCAGAACGACCGCCGCACCGGCGGCGAACCGCATCAGGTAGAAGATCGCCAGATCGTCCTGCGCCGTCATGTAGTATTCGCCGATCACCCGCTGCATATGCGTCTGGATGGTGCCTGCAAAGGTCAGCACGAAGGTCATGAAGGCCATGCCACCGGTCATCAGCCAGAAAGACGCCATGTTCAGCACCTGGTTGTAAGGCGCACGTTCCCGCAGCATCGGCATCGCATAGGTGAATACCGCGATATTGAGCGCCACATAGGCTCCGAAAAATGCCAGGTGCCCGTGTGCGGCGGTGATCTGCGTGCCGTGGCTGTAAAAGTTGACCCCATGCAGTGTGTGTAGGAAGCCCCAGACGCCAGCGCCGAAGAACGCGACGGTGCTGGACCCAAGAGACCACAAGAGCGCGGCCTTGTTTGGGTGGTTTTTGCGGCCCTTATTACCTGCCCAAGGACGAAAACGGCGACTATCGCACCTATGAGGCGGCAGGCGACGACTATGCCGACAGTCTTGAGGTGATGCCCGGTCTGATCCCGACCCATTCGGTGTTCAACGGTGCCGTGGGCGCTCTGACCGGAGAAGGCGCGATCAAAGCGAAGGTCGGCGAGACCGTGCTGATGGTTCACAACCAGGCGAACCGCGACTCCCGTCCGCATCTGATCGGCGGGCACGGCAACTATGTCTGGGAAAGCTCGTTCACTGACCCGCCTTTGCAGGACATGGAAACCTGGTTCGTGCGGGGCGGCAGTGCGGTCGCGGCGATGTACACCTTCGAACAACCGGGTGTTTATGCCTACGTGAACCACAACCTCATCGAGGGTGTGATGCTCGGTGCGACCGCTCACGTGGTGGTCGAAGGTCAGTGGGACAATGCGCTGATGGAGCAGGTTGTCGCTCCGCGCAGTTTCGAGACCTAAGAGAGGAGGAGGACCGATGTCGGTCGCCGCAAACTCAGAAGCAAGACTTGGTAAGACGTCCCTTCGTTTCGCCATCTTGGGTATTGCGGCGGCAAGCATCGTCTGGGTCGCGCTCATGCAGCGCGGCCCGGATCCAGCCTATTTGCCCGCGATGGCCGAGCGGGCCGTCAATTTGCCGGATGGGCGTTCGGTCTACGTGCAAAAGTATGAAGTCACCGTAACCGAATGGAACAGATGCGCCGACGAAGGTGGCTGTGAGCTGACCTTGCGCGCACGACCTGACCAGGACCCTGCTACAACACCGGCAACCGGGCTGAGCTATGTGGACGTTCAGCAGTATGTCTCTTGGATCAACAAAAGAAGCCGCCACGATTTCCGGCTGCCGACAGCTGATGAATGGAGCTCGATGGCCGCCGCGGTTCTTCCCGAGAAACCCGATCCTATCTTTACGGACCCGTCATTAACCTGGGCATCCAGCTATCTCATTGAGGGTTTGGCCCCACGAGCGCTCAAGCCTCAAGGCAGCTTTTCTGCATCCCCCGAAGGCGTCATCGATCTCGACGGCAGCGTCTGGGAATGGACAATGGAATGCTACGATGGACTGGATGGTGGCACCGCTCCTGATCGTTGCCCGGCGTTCTTCGTGGGTGGAGAGCACTTGGCAGCGATGTCTTATTTGGTCAGGGATCCCGCACGTGGAGGTTGCGCTGTCGGAACGCCGCCGGCCCACCTCGGGATGCGCCTGATCAGTGACGAAGCGGTTTGAGCATCTGACGCGCCCTATGCGATTGTCTTCGCCCTACTGATGGTCCGACCGCACCGCTACTTCAATTGCAGGATATCTGGGATGCACTGCTTCCGCTGTGTCGGCATTTGATCCGCACCGTCCGATCGTTTGAGCCGTTTTGGCCCGTCCTTTACCTTGACGTTCGGCTTGGTCAGCGGGCCTTTTAACGTGACCGGCCACGGGCTGCGCGAAAGCGGCTCGCCGATTTTGCGCGGTTGCAGGTTCAGGTCCAGGGCCTTGTCGGCAATGTTAACACCGCCGAAGACGACGACTTGCACCTGATCCGTTTCCAATGTGGTTTGCTTGGTCGTAATGGTGCCGTTGGAAATGCTAAGGGGGGCGCGCATACATACGATTGGCGCAACCTTCTGCTTTTCCTTGGAGAAAACCCAGGGCAAAACGCCCAGCCCCGCCAGGTCCAACAACTGTGTCTCGATTGACCCGTCGCGCATAGAAACCGTGGCACTGCCGCTCATGGTACTGGCAAAGTGTCTGGCGGAATCGGTTCCTCCGGTCACCGAAAAATCCGCATAGATCGTGCCACTTGCACCCTTTTTGAAGTTCAGGTTGTGAAGGATGTCGTCCAACTGCCAACCACCGGCCTTGCCGGATAGGGTCAGCAGATGAGCCTCGTCAGAGAGATCAATCTGCCCGCTCAAATCAAACTGGGCCCCACCGTATTCAAATGCCAGCGGGCCTGCGCGCAATTCCTCTTTGTTGAGTGTCAGTTCACTCTGCAAGCTGCTGATACCTTTGGCGCCTTCGATATGCCGAAGGTCAATATCAACATCCATATCAATACCCGACAGAAGAATGGAACGTCCGATGGGTTTCAGCGTCACATCCCTCAATGCGCCGGGTTCATCTGCTTCGCCACTGGCGTCTTCGACATCCTCCGCTGAGCCGCCGAGTTTTCTCAGTTGCGCGGCGGCCTGAACGATGTCACGAAGTTGATCGATCTTGATCAGGTCACTTTCAATCGTGCCCCGCAGCACTGGATCGCTTGTCGCATCATCAAGATCGGCCTCTATGCGCAGTACGGACTCGGCGAGTTCGACACTGGCGTTTGCGTTCCAATCGGTGCCTTCGCTCACCAAATCGATCCCAAAGCGCGCCCGCCCCGTTTCAACCGGGTCCAGCGACAATGCGGCCAACAGGTCTGCACCGGACGGAACGTCGACATCGATTGCCAGATCCAGGTTTTCGAATTTGAGGACATTCTTGACCGTGCCGTGCACCTCAAGGGACCAGACATCCGTTTCGCTCGTCTTGCCATCAAGGTTGGTCAGCGAAAGTTGATTGATGTTCCCGTTCAAATGAAAGTCACCCAAAAACCGACCCAGCTGATCGTCTGGCCCCATGAGTTCGGGCGAAATCAAGCTGCTCGCGGGAATATCGATCTGGCCTTCGGCTGATACGCCTTGCAATTGCAGCGCGTTATCAACTGATCCATTCAGAATGATAAATGGATCAGCCGGGTTTCCGATGCGCAGGTTTATGTTTCCGACCCGCAAATTACCGTCGGCCGTTCTGGAAAGTTCCGAAAATTTGATCGGCGGCGGCCCTTCACCAGCGGTTTCCAAGGTAAAACCGTTGGTTTTGATAACCATTTGCCGCTGAGGCACCTGCCCCGGCACGCTGTCCATGACCATGTCAACCGCAATTAGCTTGAGATCATAGCGAGATGCCGCAGGGGCCGGTTCCGCATCTTCGGGGTAAAGCCGAATGCGGGTCGTCAGCGACACATCTGCGGGGTTCCCCAACTCTCCGATTTGGCCCGTCAGCGAAAGGCTTTGCCCGCCGTCCAATTCAGCCCACACGCTCAGATCATCAATCCGGGCGACGCCATCAGCCATTTTGAAGGTTGCCGCGACACTACCCGCCCCTTCCAACACACGGTTAAGTTTCAGTGCGTCCAGTAGCTGTCCGAGTTCTGCAACCTCCACAGTCGCCTTGACCTGTAACCCGTTCTCTTGGGGGATCTGTTCAGCCGCAATCGATATCTGCTCGAAATCCATCGCCATCTGAAACGGGTTTTCTGCAGGGAATGTCCCATTCAGGTCAAATGTTTCACCGTTTAACGATCCTGTCCCAACCGCCGATGCCGTATTCGTTCCCTCGTCACGCGCCAGCACCAGGTCCTCGAGTTGCAGATCCAGATCAAGTCCGTTCAGGTCGTTCTGGTACAGAATGGTGGCGTCCGTCAGGTCAATTCGACGATCCGCCAAAACTCCACCGACAGAAGGGTCCTGAGAATTCCCAGACTTTTGGGGGTCCGCCATGGAAAGCGACTGCCAGTTCGCGTTTCCGTCTTTGTCGGTGATCAGATTCAGGTGAACACCCGATATGGAAAGGTTGCTGAGCGACAGCTTGCTGTTCCAAAGATCGCGGGCCGAGATTTGAAACTCAATCGCGTCGATGGCCGCCAGATTCGCGTCTACCCCAGACGAACCGGGAAGCACCAGCCCCGCTGCCGAGACCTGCAGTTGCCGACCAAAGTCCAAACGCACTTCGTCCTCAATCAAAACGTCCTGACCAAGTTTCTTGGAGATCAGGTTTTCAACGAAACCGGTCCTAAGCGAAGAAAACAACGCCGAGGACAGAAACAGCCAAGCCGCCAAAACAGCAACAAACGCGATCGCGCAGCAAATCAAAATGCCGTTGAATATCAAACGCACGTTCTACTCCTTTGGTCTCGAAGCACTGTGTGGCCAGGCCAATTCCACGTGCGACACTTCAATACGCGGCTCTGCTGATGCCCTGAGCACTGCGCGCGCCTGAAGGATAAGCTGCCAATTTCCAGTGACTTGATCAAACAGGAAACAACTTCAGTCCGCATAAACACCTGCGATGTCGTCATGCCGGGCAGTCTCGCACCAAATATCGGTAACACCTGCCCTATCGGGACATTTCGATAACGAAAAGTCATTCTATGCACGATCTTTCTAACGGTTCTGGCGGGCAGCAAGTGCCGGTTTCTCATACCATAAAGTTAATGATATATGATAATTCAAATATATGAGGGACCAATGAACTCACTGACAAGAATTACACGGGGAATAGGTGCCGCCTTGCGGGACGGCCGGGTCAAAAGCCTGCTTGCTTTCACACTTGGAATGGTCCTCTGGGCATCTGTTTTCTATCACTATGTTGAAGGCTGGAGTTGGTTAGATTCCATCTACTTTTCTGTCGTGACAATCTCGACCGTAGGTTTCGGTGATTTTTCCCCTCAGACTGCGGCGGGGAAGATCTTTACGATGGTCTACATCATCGTAGGTCTGGGCATCTTTGTGGCCGCGGCGACCACAATCGCAAACACAATCCTATCTCAGGACGACGAATAGTCACCGACAAAAACGCCAAAAAACTCAAGTGCTGCAAGATCGCCTGACGGTTGGGTTCTAGATGATTAGGCTGATCGCCATCCAAGGCGACGCAAGGGTCCTAACTACGACCAAAGCCCGGAATTCACAAAAGATATTCATATTAGTTTTTTTGAGTGTATTGTTGCCAAAGTAACGGAGGGATGGAATGGAAAAGACACAGGACGCCAAGATCGTCGACCTTGCGATACGTTTGCTCTTTCTCGGGGTATTTCTTTACAGCGCATTGGTAATGGTCGCCCCGTTGGCGAGCGTGGTGATCTGGGCCACAATCCTTTGTGTAGCGCTTTACCCGGTATTCGATTGGCTGCAGTCCAAGCTGGGCGGACGAAAGTCTCTGGCCGCAACGATACTGGTTTTGCTGGGTCTTGTGCTGACCTTGGGGCCGGTTGCCACTGCGGTGTCGGGGGCTGCTGAACTTGGGTCCGAGTTTGCCGAACAGGCTGACAGCGGCGAATTGAAAATTCCACCTGCCCCGGACAGCATCAAGGACTTGCCCCTGATCGGAGAAAGAATTGCAGAAGTCTGGGGGTTGTTTGAACGGAACCTGGATGGTGCGCTCGCAAAATACGGGGCGCAGATTCTTGAGATCACCAAGTCGCTGTTCGGAAAGGTACTGGGCATCGGAATCGGACTGTTGGGTCTTGCACTTTCGGTGTTGATCATGGGGGGCATGTTCGGCCCCGGCCCGAATTTGGTTCAAGGCCTTCAGCGCTTTGCCAACCGGGTATTCGCGCCGCGAGGTGGCGAGTTCGTGACGCTGGCGGGTGCGACGATCCGGAATGTGACCAAGGGTGTCATCGGTGTTGCTGCCATTCAGGCCGTGGTTGTCTGGATTTTGCTGTCGCTGTTTGGGATTTCATCCGCTGCGACTCTGGCGTTTATCTGCCTGATCCTCTCGATCATCCAGATCGGGCCGGGATTGGTTCTTTTGCCGGTTATCATCTACGCGTGGAGTTCTGTGTCAGGCGGCGCGGCCCTGGCATTCACCATTCTCGCCATTCCCACAACGATAATGGACAGCTTCCTGCGGCCCGTCTTCATCTCAAAGGGCCTAGAAACGCCTATGCTGGTGATCCTGATCGGTGTTCTCGGCGGTATGATGGCTTATGGACTGATCGGCATTTTCATGGGACCGGTTCTGTTTGCCGTTTTTTACGAGCTGTTCAAGGTTTGGATCGATGCCACGCCGGACGGTCATGACGCTGCGGACGGAGCGGCGCAATGAGGAAGACGATATGGACGACCCTAGCCGTCATAATGATTCTTCTCGTCTGGTATCTGGTTGCTGATCGAAAAACGCCATTTACCGGAAATGCCAGGGTCAAGGCCGTGGCAACCCAGATCGTCCCGCAAGTCACCGGAACTGTGATCGAGGTTTTGGTCGAAAATGGTCAGGTCGTCTCGGCCGGTGATCTTCTGGTTCGTATCGACCCAAGACCGTACGAAATTGATCGCGACAAAGCCGAAGCAGACCTGGAAGCAGCAACCCAAGAGGTTGGCGCCTCGTCGGCAGAAGTAAGCGCCGCTCAGGCCAAACTGGCTAGGGCGCAGAGTGATCTGGACACCATGCGCATCCAAACAGAACGCGTTTTTGCACTTGAAAAGAAAGGATTGATTGCCGTCTCGAAAGCAGACGATGCGCGAGGTCAACTGGCCGAATCCGAGGCGAATTTTGAAAACGCCGTAGCAGATCTGGAAAAGGCCAAGCAGCGGTTGGGTGACGAAGGAATTGAAAACCCCAAGATTCAGCGCGCGTTAGCCGCGTTGGCGGATGCAGAGCTTAACCTTGAATGGACTGAACTGCGCGCCCCGGCGACAGGCGTGATCTCTAACCTGCTGATCGCACCCGGAACCTATGCCCGGTCCGGGCAGGACCTGCTGACCTTCCTGGATGCGACGGATATCTGGATCGAGGCGTATTTCACCGAAAACAACCTGGGCCGGGCGTCGGTTGGATCTCCCGTGGATGTGGTGCTGGACATGCATCCCGGCAAAATTGTCCCAGGCGTCATCGAAAGCTTCAGCGCAGCCGTTTCCCTAAGCGGTGGCGACACACCCGGACAGTTGGCCAGCCCACCAAGCACCAAGGGGTTTCTTCGCGAACCCGAGCGCTTTCCGGTACGTATCGTGCTGCCGGGCTACGAGGCCGGAAGCGCTGAGGATGACCTGCGCTTTCAGCTCAACGGGCAAGCCGACGTGATCATGTACCTTAGCGACAGCTCTCTGCTGAACGCGGTGGGCCGCGCCTACATTCGCGTGGTTTCGATCCTGTCTTATGCGTACTGAAGATCGGCGCGCAGTACACAGACTAGCGCTAGGTGTAACTAGCGTCTTCGCACTGGGCCTGTTTCTGGGGTGGCCTCTGTCCATTGTCGGGGCCGTGTTCACCGCCCTGTTTCTTCAGGCCCCAGCCGCACTGCCATTGGCTGCCTTCGCGAAGTTGTTTGTGTTCTCAATTGGGTTGATGTTCATTTCCTTCCTACTGTCATCGACCTTCGCGCCTTATCCGCTGGTTTTCCTCATTCTGGTGGCCATGGGGATTATCTTGTCGTTCATTTGGTCGATTTCCGGCGCAGGTGTTTTACCGGGGGTCATCGCCCTGATGGGGGCATTGATGATCCCCAACCTTGTGCTTCAATCGCAGGATCTGGCCTTGGTGCTTGTATTCTGGATCCCACTGAACCTGCTGTTTGCAGGCTTTGTTTCGACACTGATGTTTGTGGTGATACCAGCCGCCCCCCAGACAGCGACCGAGAAAAAACTTGCGTCCCCACCAGACTTTGATCCGTATCGCCGGATCGTCAGAATGTCGCTTGTCACGGTTCCATTTGCTTTGGTATTTTTTGTGTCCGGCGCGTCGGCGTTGCTGGTTCTGTTCTTTGTTGCGCTTCTCAGCCAGCAGTTGGCGGCGATGCCTGCGGCGGGCAAAACCGTGGCAAAGGCAATGCTAACGGCAAACCTGCTTGGTGCGGCAGTATCCATCCTTTGTTACGAAATCAACGTCATCGCCCCTATTATTCTGACACCCGTTCTGCTTTGCTTTTTCGTCTGTATAACGCTTGGGGCGCTCGGAAAATCTCAAGCTTCGCTCGCCGCGGCGGCCGGCTCGGCCCTGACAACGGTGCTGATCGTCTATGGTGGATCGATTTCTCCGTTTTCGGATGAGGCCGACGTCAAAAGCATCACGCGCGTTCTGCAAGTCGCCAGTGCCGCGATCTTCGTGATCGTTGCTTATGTCGTGGTGGATGAGTTCTGGCCGGAAAAGAAACGGCAGACTTCGGCAAGCACCTGACAGGGTGCTGTCAGACGAATTCGAACCAGTCTCAGTGTGCCGTAGAAACCGCGAACCTATCCGGACCAAAGTTGACGCCACTCGGCAAGAGCAGCGCTGCGTGTCTGCTTGAAGGCGTCTCGGTTAGCGATCCTTCCCGGTTGAACTGGTTGTAGACCGAGGAATGAACGGATGCGAATTTCTGTAAACTTCGCATGCGCCTGAAACGCTGCATCGCGCGTTCGCGTCGTCGAAACGGGAGGTGCGAATTCTCAACGCGGTTGGTAAGCCACCTGCCCGTCTGTTGTTTTGCAAGCGCGCCCATTTCTCTGAGCGCAGCCTCATAGGAAGCGAAGCTATCTGTGACGACCTCCTCGGCGCAACCGTGCCGCGTCATCAATTTCTTGAGTAATTTCAATGCCGTAGCTTTGTTTCGGCGTTTGGTGACAACGGCTTCCAGTTCCTCGCCTTCCTGATCAACAGCCCGCCAAAGATAATGCCGCTTGCCATTCAGCTTCACGAAAACCTCGTCCACGTTCCACTTCCATTTCGAGAATGCGCGCACGCTTCCGTCTGATTTCAGCAACAAACATCGGCCGTAACCTGTTCCACCAAATTTGGACAGTTTCGTGGCTCGCGCCGATGCCTCGCTCGTGCAACAGATCTTCGACATCCGAAGCGACAGCGGGAAGCGGAGGTGCAACATCACCGCAAGGCGGATGATCTCGGGGCTGGTTTTGAAATACTTGAATGGCGATTGTTTAATCATACGCGAAGGCTACGAGAGCACCCTGCCCCGCTCAAGCAAAGTTCTGCTGACAAGACCTACATGGCTTAGATGGATGTCACTGCACTTTGAAATATGGGAAAATGGCGCCCCCACACGTCTTCCCAATTAAGATCTAAATATTTGTATATAAATATAATTACTATCTACGTTTTCTAACGTACCCCCAATCGCACCCCCAAACACATCTTTAAACCGCACTATTTGCGGTCCAGCTAGAGTTCATGTGAGCCTGAAGTTGTTTGAAATCGCATCGGTATTTGGGAGCGCTGCCGATATGCGTTTTGCTCCATTCGTCCAATACGCTGCCTTCGGGAAGTCAATTGTCCTCAGTAAACTAAATTCGTCGACAACTCATGCCAACCTCCAATGGTAGTGAGACTGGTCATTGAGAAGGAAGCCATCGATTTCACAATCTTTGACGCCTGCAAGTCGTGACAATGCAGACGTCCATCAAAAGCCGGCGAAGGTCTGTTCCGAGCCCTAAGCGGCCCTATTTTGCCCAGCGGAACAAAGCGCCCACCATTACATTAACGCGTCCAGAATGTCTTAAACGCAGCTTGCAATTCAGGCACCGCATCGTCGCGCGTAAGAAACTTTGTAATTGGCATCATCTCCCAACACTGTCCCTCTTCGCCAAATTCGATTATCGAAACAACGTCCGGAGAAACCATACAAACAAAAAAGGCAACTTCGCGTTTCGGCAGATTAGCTGCTGCTTGGGCAATAAAGGTTGCTTCGTAAACAACTGAGCTCTTCGACAAACATACGCCGAACTCCTCCTGTGTTTCCCGCAACGCGCAATCTAGCGCAGTTTCGCCAGCTTCGCGAACACCCCCAGGTAAGTCCCACTGGTTAGGATTAGGAATGTGATCGAAGTTGTCTCTCAGGTAGGTTACTACCGTGTCATTACAAATGACGGCTATCTTCGCACCTTGCAGATTGGTCGCTTCCGCAACGCTCATTTTAGCTCCAACGAGTGAAATCTCCGCTTTACGACTTGAAGTCTTATCGTTGCTTTGGCGGTTATTGCAAGGAGTTGGAATGAGAGTGAGTTTGAGTAGGATCAGCCGATCGATCTGCAATCGCAAATATCGTTCCAAAGAAAATTATGCAATTTGAACTTGTGCGGCGGCAAATTCCGCAGAGCAAATGTTCAGGTTGCATCCCGGTGCTTTGCAGCAAGGAACGTCAGCTTTGTCCGCACACGAGACATCGATTAATTTTCAACGAATGACAGCTGTGCGGACAAAACCGCCGTCCAAACAGTCATTCTCAATGACCGCTTTGCCGATGTGAAGTTCAGTTTCTAAATAGTCTTGCGAACTGGTCCGCGTGCTGTTTGCCCTCAGGGAATGTGAAAACTTGGCCGCGTTTGCTCAATGCAGGTGTCCGGCAAAGTCCGCATGGGGTTTGTCAAGAACGCTTGTGTCATGTCGACGACGCAGTCTTGATAGGCTATCGCGCCATGGCCTGCTTCGGGGATTAGAAAGGTTTGCGCGTTGGGCAACGTTTCTGCAGCAAGGGCAGGCCAGCTTGGAGCAGTCTGCATGTCCCATGTCCCGCCAATAGACAGAACCGGAATATCCGAAACAACCGGATCGTGAAATCCGGGCCGCTCTACCGGAGTGAACGCGCTACACGCAGCAAAAAATTCCGTTGCAACCGGCTCGTAAATCAGCCCGACTTCGGGCCATGGCAGCGCGGCCGATGTCTCGCGGAACCCCTCAAGGCTGTTGAATGGGATGCTCTCCTGACAGGCGTAAATCCAGGTGTGCAGGTTTCCCGCAGTTTCCTTCAAAGTCCGGCTGACGCCGCGCTGGACGTTGGCAAAAATGGCATCGACTTCGGCATCCGACATCGCATCTATTAAGGCCAGAAGACGGCGCTGGCTTTCTTGGGGGAAAGTATCCCGGACGTAGTTCCGCAAAGCCTCCGGATCGGGTTCACCTTCGCGAAGCTGGGCATACCCCAAAAGAGCAGCGCGGCGGCGATCCTCGTTTTCCAAAATCTTTCCGGCGCCCCGGATCATCTCGTCGTCAAAAATGCGTGTCAGAGGCACTTCGGTTTCCAGAAGTCGTTCGCGCAAGGCGTCGATCGCACCGTCGAGAGCTTCATCCGACTGCACGGCGACCTCGGCACTGCTCTCCGCTTCATCCACCGCCGCAATCTCGACGTCCAGCAGTCCGTCGCGTACACCATCCAGGGGCGATGTTCGGCGGGGGTATCCATCAGTTGCAATGATCTTGTCCACGATAGGCGTGGGCTCGCCATCCGCCATCCGCGCAATCTCATAGACAAACGCAGGGATTAAGGCAGTCGCGGCGCTTGGGTCCGCGTAAGTCCCGTTGCGCGCAAGAAATGGCGTCAAGACGGCAATGACCGGCAGCGGATCGCCCGAATTGCTCAAAAGCTCGCCCGCCGTGGCACGGTCCAGCGTGTCGCGCAACACGTCCCGAAAGTCCGGGAAGGCAGCATTGCACGCGGCGTCCGCGGCACACTCCGCCAGTGTTATCTCGATGACCTCCGAACCGGGAACCGCCAGTGTATCATAAAGCGGAACCTGCAGAGGGGCTACGCCGTCGATAACCGCAGAGCGGACGTTTTCTGGATGGGACCGTAGGATTTCCAAAGCCAAGCGTGTGCCATAGGAAATGCCATGAAGGTTGTAGGTTTCATACCCCAACGCGTTCATGAGCGCGGCGGTGTCGTTGGCATTCTCTTCGGTACTGTAAGCTGCGAGGTCGGTGCCTGCTGCCTCGATTTCCGCAACACAATCACGTAACAGAGCCGCTGGCGTAATTCGGGTGTCATCTGGTGGCGTCTCCGTGAACGAGAACGAACCCGTAATGACGTCGCCCAAGGACCGGTCGAGCGCCCCCCTGCATGTTGTCGACGTCGATGACAGAACCGAAGCGCGCTGGTCGAACATGACGACATCACGAGTTTGCCGTATCGGCTCGAAAATCTCGGCGAACATCTCAATGCGGGATACGACCCCGCCTCCGGGCCCGCCGTGCAAATGCAGCACAGGATCGGGTTCAGGATAGGTCGAGTGCGCCCGCATTACTGTAAAGAACAGGTCGATCCTCTGGCCGCTGGGAGCGTCATGGCGTTCAGGCACATTCACTGTGCCGCAGACGATTGTCTCGCCCTCGATTTCATTCCGCCCCAGCGGCGTCGGGCATTTTGCGACCATGACTGGGTAGTCTGAGTTATTGCCGCCGTTCGTGTATGCCGCAAAACGATCCGGAATTTGAGGTTCGCCGACAAGGCCAGCGATCAAAGCAAGAATTTCGATTAATTCCACATCACCACCGTAATTTAAAAACAAGTGTAGACTGACGGTGAGATGCTTAAGCGTCAACGCAGTTCGTTCATGCGAAGTCAGCTGCAAACTGTTTATTTTGCCATTGGACTACACCAAAAATTCACACGCTGGAAAACCGGACGTTGGAGTTAACGCAGCATTTAAGCACTCTGGGCTCGGTGCCCTCGTTCGCTGCATCTGGCGTGAACGACTGCTCTGCGGACGAAACAGACGTTCGACCCAGCGTAGCAATGTTATGACAAACACTTAGCCAGTTCATTGGAAAACCTGCTCGCGAATGTCTTGATTAATTAAGTAAGACCTGAGCTTCTCGACGTGAAACCACAGGTCTTGCTACTTTGACTCTTCTGAGTTGAACAAAAAGGTCGGGAAACAGCAGTTCAATCTCACTAGACACACTGCGACCAAGTTGGTCCCCGACGAACAGGCTTTCTGAAGGAACACCGTTTGCGTACACCACTTGGTGTCCTTCAAGCAAAAAATGGTAGTAGGTGAATGTCGAACCGGAATTTTGCAAACCAATACCCGGGAGCCCAATCAGCGCCTTGGCGGGGATCAAAACTTCCGGCTCACCAAAAAGTAATTCCGACTTGTATCCCGCAATCAGTAGTCTGTGCTGTTGGGAAATAAGTAGCGGTCGGACGTTCCCTAGAACTCTTCTTTCTATTTTTACAGGTTGTAGTGAAGGGTTACGAAGAAGCATAGAAGGCCTGATTTGGCGACTGCCGATCCAGAGTATGGGCATGTTGAAGCCAGATGTGGTCGTAACTAAGTCCCCTTCTTTCAAATCTTCAACGGGAACTTCTCCTTGCGGAGTTTGTATTAGCGTTCCGTTAACAAAGCATGGCGGATTGTCGGGATCGAGGTCGCTCTCCGTAATCTGCCAATTGCCTGTCCTCATAGGGCCAGTAGGGTTCAAAGTGTCATAAGCGTAAACTTGTCCACCGACTCTGATGAATTCACCTGACTCTCCGGTGCCCCTATAGTTGCCCTGACCTAAGTAAGTGTAAGATTGAAAAGTTTGTCCGCCGTCAAAAGATATTGTTGCCCCGCTGATTATCGCTGGCGTTGTGGTGTTTTGAACAACCAAATCACCTTGTCCTGTCTCATTGACACGATGCGCCAGTATGTCAAACACCACTAGGTACCCCTTTGTACTCCGTTAATGGCCTGAACGCATTATATTCACTTTTTTCTATTTGCGAGAAGAGCTGATTGCCTGCCTTGGGCTAAGAGCCGCCCCGAGCAAAAATAAGCCGCCCTATACAAGGGGCGGCTCTGTAAGGGCAGGGTTGGCCGAAAATTAACTTGCCGCATCGGCCTTCGGCATCGCATCCCGCGACGCTTTTGCCGTTTCTTCCACAAGGCGCTTTTGCTCGTCAACCAGCACCGCATAGCCGACCCAGAACATTCGCATGTCTGCCAATGGCGCTGAACCTGTAAGGCCGCTAACACCGGCGTCGATCGAACGCAGCATTTTCCCGTGATAGTCGTCGGTCATGCTGATGCAGACTTGATCTCTTGTTGCTTCAAGCAGAAACATAAAAAGTTCGCGCTCATGTTGTGTTGCGAGCGCGAGATTTTTTCACTGTCTTCCCTGTCAACTAGGGAGCGTTCAAACCGAGTCGCCCTTTTTCCAAGTGTCGCTAGCTATCACTTCAATGATGATGGAGAAAGTCTGAATTTGAACGACAGCGGACGTTCGCAGAAATCTGCTGAACGACCGGCATGCGGACAAACCCGCCTTTTGCTCTCGCCGCTATTGCTGACGCAGCAATTGCTCGCAAGTCCGGCACCATGATCGCTTCTGCGCACAGTTGTCGTCAGACCGGTCATTGACCGGCTTGGTTCGGGCCGGATCCGGGATCGTACCCTCGCTGCAACTGGATCCGACAACCCAGACGTGGACAAAGCCGACTACAGGCCTTTGTCCGCTTTGATGACCGGCTAGATGAAGATCTAACACGCAGCAGAGTTCTCGGGTCGCTTCGAAACGATCACAAGCTTTACATTTTTGGCCATTTTCCGCACGATCTAGCGACTATCTTTTTAAATACATTTTTGTAGGAGATTTGTTATGGCTGTAAATCGCCGCGATACTGCTTTTGAGGGCCGTGTTTCAGCAGCAAAAATGGCGCGTGATCGGGTTCACCCAGAGCACAAGGCTAACCCAGACGAGCAGCGTTACGCTTTCGCCCATTATCCAATGAGCTTCACCAAGGGTTTGGATCACGACCGCAAAACCGGTCTGGTTTCGAACAAGGGCCATTTTGAGGCCTTTCGTCAGGCCATCGACGAGGGCTGGATCGAACCCTTCACGTCCCGTGTACCGGTCCCGGTTGTACCCGATGGAGAAAAAGACCCACATCCTCGCCGCAGATGGGAGGCGCCAACCGCTGGGGTCGCATACGACTTAGAAGGTCCTGATGCACAAGCAGTGACCATGCCGCCAGCACCAGAGTTATGCTCCGATGAGCTGACTTATGAAATGGCCGAGGTTTATGAACTTGCGCTTCTCAGGGATGTCCCGTTCAGCAGTTTCGATGAAAGCGGTGGCGACGGACAGGCCGCAATCGACGCCTCAGTCGCGCGCCTCGAAGCCTTGAACTATGCTGTGGATGGCTATCAAGGCCGCCCGCGTCTTGCGGCGCCAACCGGCAGCATCGATGAGAAACGGCAGCTCGCCTTCCGCGGCTCATCGCTCGGCGTCGAAAAGGGCCCATACCTGTCACAGTTCATGTTTATCGGTAATGACACATTGTCCGGAGCGAAAGTCGCGGATGGATTAATTGGTTATGGTGCGCAAACCATCGATCAAAAAGTCCCTGTCGCTAAGCCAGGCCTGGACTACATGCAAACCTGGAAAGAGTGGCTGGACGTTCAGGATGGGTTTGACGTTAATGCGCGCGCCAGCGGTCAAGACTGCTTCCCCGGCCAGATGTTCGAGGATCAAACCCGGTTCATTTGTACCCCGCGCGATTTGGCGACCTATGTGCATTTCGATGCGCTCTATCAGGCTTATCTGAATGCCACGCTGATCCTTTTGGGAATGGGAACACCTTTCGATCCCGGTTTTGCGCAACTCTCCGGCATGCGAGATGTCTTTGACCCAAGCGAAGGCCAGGCGCAAAATGCAGGAGGATTTGCACTATACGGCGGGCCGCATATTCTGACATTGGTGACCGAAGTGGCCACCCGCGCTCTCAAAGCCGTGCGCTTCCAGAAATTCAACAATCATCTCCGACTTCGCCCAGAAGCGCTTGCCGCGCGCATGACAAAGGCCACATCAATTGAGTGCACGCACCCAAGGCTTTGCGGTGTATTCTCCAAGATGTGCGAAGATCTGATGGAAAACGGCACGGATGATATGCCCTCGACCTTGGGCGCAATCGCTGCAAAGAAAGCAAAAAAAGATCCTGATCTTAAGGGAGAAAAGGGCAACTTCCTGCTGCCTATGGCATTTGCAGAAGGCTCGCCAATGCATCCGACCTACGGCGCAGGGCATGCCACTGTCGCAGGCGCCTGCACGACGATTGTCAAAGCCTTTTTTGATACTGGCACGTTGCTCGGCCGAAAGAAGGCCGATGATTGCTCCGACGGTAAGATCGGCTTCTTCAGTCAAATTGACGGTGCTGTCTGCTTTGAGCCGACCAAGCTCGACAAATACGGTGCCAACGCGCTTCACAAAAAGAACCTGGATTGCCCTCTGACGCTCGAAGGCGAGTTGAACAAACTCGCTTCAAATATCTCGATCGGACGCAACATGGCCGGAGTGCATTATTACTCTGACTACTACGACAGCCTGCGGATGGGTGAAGAGATCGCCATCGGTTTGCTAGAAGAACAGGCGCTCTGCTATCCAACCGATCCCTTCGTGCTCTCGGTACCGACCTTTGATGGTAGTGTTCGCCGTATTGGGCGGAGGTGAAACAAACTCCGGCGACTGCCTAAGACAATAGGCCAGTCGCCAGCACGGCACGCTTTCTAAAATTGTTTGGTATGTAGATTTCTTGATGATTGCGCAAAAAAAAGCGAACCCGTCATTCGCTGCGCCACAAACGAATGGCAATTATACCCGCTGCCGGGCTGCTCCTTGAACAGAGCAGGTGCAGCGAAAACTGAATACTTCCGGTATGGGCTCGGTGCGGTCATTCGCAAAGTACTCGTGAGCATCTGCTTTGCAGACCTAGGGTTCATATGATTAAGCGACTTCGAACCAACCCATCATCCCAGTCGCCTGATGTGACAACATATGACAGTGGATCATCCATTTGCCAGGATTGTCCGCGACGAAAGCCAGCTCGACAGTTTCATCAGCAAGGATGAGAACGGTGTCCCGTACGTCTTTGTAAGGGGCAGAAACACCGTTGCGTGACAGAACAGTAAAATGATGTCCGTGGATATGTATACCGTGTGGGAACGCTGAGCGATTGACCAACTCCATGCGCACTGTTCTACCAAGCCTTGCCACAAACAATGGTTCCTCCATACCATGGGTGACCCCATTGAATGCCCATGCCATGCCGCGAGATGTCAGTTCGCGGAAATCCATCGTCTCGCCTTGATAAATGGCTTCATCAATACCCCGCATGGCACCACCGTTCATTAGCAGCGGTTGGTTTTGCGCAGATGCTAAATCAACCTTTGGCAGTGTTTTCCACGGTGGTAATGGTCGGACATTTTCTTCCGAGGGCTGTACCGGTTTGCCCTCCATACGGAACGAGGCAAACTCCACTTGATTTCCTCTTCCAATGTCGACCAGGAGACTGGTCGTTTCTGGAGAGGTCGCCGGTGCGTCAACGACTATGTCGGCCCGCTGCGCTGGCGCCAGTTCCAAGACTTCCAGGCTACGCGGTGCAACGGGATGACCGTCCAGCGCGATCAGGGTCGGGGATAGGTCAGGCAGGCGAATTGGCATGATCCGGTCGGTTGCGAAGTTGATCATCCTCAGGCGCACACGCTCCCCGGGGCGAAGCGCAAACTCCGGGTATGACTGTCCATTTACTGTCCCTGTATTGCCCATCCGTCCTGCATGAGCCGCTGCATGAAGATCGTCCCATCTATCCTCTACAATCGATCCATCTTCGTTGAGTAACCAGTCATCTAGCACAAGGATCAATTCGCGAGTTGCCGCGCCGGACAGGCCCAGCCAGGGCTCGGTGTCTTCCACGATCAATGGACCTGCAAGTCCGCGTGCCACCTGCTCTCGGCTCCGGTTGTGGGAGTGATACCAGTATGTTCCGGGGTCGGGGCAGACAAAATCGTAATCGAACTCGCCTCCAGTTGGCACAGGTGCTTGGGTGAGCGGAGCCGTACCATCCATTGCATTGTCGATACGGATGCCGTGCCAGTGTACAGCTGTAGGCTGTGGCAGTTCGTTCAGCAACGTGCGCGACACCCGCTCGCCGGCCTTAACCCTTATCGCAGGACCTGGAACTGATCCGGCACCTTGTTGGGCATAGGCCCAAACATCCGTTCGCGGATACCCTTCAGGGGTGAGTTGCGCTGTTGATGTCGTTGCTCGAAGTACCGACTGAGTTCCGTTGGCATGGCTGTTTATTGGTAGCAAGGGAACTGCTCCAACCGCAGATAGACCAGTTACAAATAAGCGACGTGAAAGCGATGTCATAAGTCTACTCTTCATAAAGGTTCACAGGCGGAGTCGTTACAGAAGAACATGTTGCTGTCGTAATAAGTATCAAGAGGGCAACAAAGCCCTCAATCTTGATTGAACGGCGCAACTTAGACGCCGCGTCTGAGCCACCATATTCTAACGCGGGGACGAATTCAGTTTGTTAAAGGCAGCAAGGCTCAGTAACCCGAAAAAGAGCATTGCCTTGATAACAAGTGCTTGGCCGTAAGCTGTGGAGAGCTCCGCCGCGAGGGATCCACTCATGAACCAGACAAATGCAAGCCATACAAAAACAAGCACCGGCACCGTAATGCCCGCGATTTCGCCGAAGCACGAAAGATTGCGTAGTCAGATTCTTGTAGCTCCAACGGATGAAACGGAGCTAAAGCCGCAACCCGAAACCCAACTGCCAGCAAATATATCATGAGCAGCCTCATCTGGCTGCCCCCGTTTGATTGTTAATGCATCATCGGCCTTTGATCCATTCCAAAATGGCGGGTCATAGAACGCTCTCTATTTACGGAGAGTAACTCAATCCGCAAACCGTGCCACTGCCGCGAAATGTCCTCTTCGGGCTCAAGATACACCACCGGCACAGCAAGGCGATCGCACTCGCGTGAGAGCCAAATTGAGAGCGGCACAGGCTCATGCAAGAACCGTTCAACGCAGACAGCATATAGATAAATCGTCTCGCTGGTAGCGTCCGGGTCAGTCGAACACTCACCCTCAAAACCGCGCGTGCCATCCTCTTGCAACACACAATCTCGGCAATTGGTCAGGGACACATCTAAGCCAACATAATTATTCATGGCGGTCTCTCCTTCAGCTCAAGGTCTTCGAGATACGACAATAGCCGCTCTCAATACCCGGAATGCCGAATTCTCAGCAGATACGCCATGACCGCATTCTGCGCATCGCCGACGTTGAAGGCGACCGTAGCATCGGTCGCTATGGGCTCTGAGCCGCTCAATGCCACCGCGGCAGGTCGCTGAGTTCGGGCCGCATGAAACCTGCCGTTCGTCAAGAGCGCGAAGTTCTTGATCTTTAGCCGTCTCTGTCGATCCGGAGACATTCGCCCATCGGTAGGCGACGTTCACGCCGGACGCCGCTAATTCGGGCTCTGAACCCAAACAAGACTTTCACCCTTCATATGAATGTCGTTATTGCTGACTTTCAGTGGTTTCTGTGGGCAAACCCGCTTCCTGCCATGCGGGGAACCCACCGGGATAGTAGCGGGGCTCCTCGAAGCCCCAAAGCTGCGCCTTAGCTGCGGCATATGCAGAATAAGGGCAGTGTGGTCCATGGCAGCTGAAGATCAGCGTGTCGTCTTTTGACGCGATTTCCATCAACGCTTCGCGTGAAAGTCCGACCATCAACGACAGGAAGTGTGCGCCAGGGATATGACCGGCATCGAAGTCGAGTTCGGCACGAACGTCCACGAAAACCGCGGCGTTATTCCTCCAAAGTTCATGCGCTTCCTCTGTTGAGATCATGCGAACATCTTCGACCGAATAGAGCCCCTCTGATTGAGAAACGAGTTCGCGTACCGTCGACCATTTCAGATCACTCCCTGCACCTTCCGGAACCCCTGCTTTGACCAACCCCTCAAAAAGGTGCTGCCTGTATTCGGGGTCGTATCCAAACATGTCTCCGTACCACCACAGAAGACTCTCCTGTGCAGTGAATGGGTCATAAAAAGAAGGGACCGCGATCTCGTTGTATTTTTCGATCAAGGCGGGCACTTCATCTGTTTCGTTCAGATGGCCGAGAGCGGAAACAAGGGTCATGATATCCGGCGCACTGTCGTTTTCCCTTGCAATGACACGCCGCATCGTGCTTACCGCTTCCCGGTATTTCCTTTGATGAAGTTGCGCGACGCCCAACTCACGCAGGTAGCGCGTGGTCTGCAAGGGGTCAAATCGGACCGCGTAACGCAGCGCAGCCTCCGCTTCGGCGGCCCGACCGGTGGCGTTCAGTACTTTTGCCTTTGCAACATGTATATCCGGATCGCTCGGTGACAGAGCGAGCGCCTTGTCCAACTCGTCAAACGCCTCGGAGTGACGCCCTTGTTCAACGAGAATCTGCGCTTTTAGCGAATAGGCAAGCGCAGAGGGAGCCTCCATCGCTTTATCGATGTTTTTCAAGACCTCTCTCCAAGAGCGTTCGAAGCCGCCTCCGGCGGCAAGGAACCAAACACTTTGAACAATACGCCAGTGCGCCGCAGCCAGCCCTGCATAGGCTCGCGAGTAGTCGGGATCGAGTTCAATCGCATTCTCGAAAGCAGAGATCGCTTCCGCGGTAGCGTCTTCGTTGTCACGTCGCAAAAGGTCGAGGCCACGCAGAACAGCGTCATATGCCAGCGGAGACTCTGTTTCCGCGCGTTCCAATCCACCTTCTTCAATCGCCGTCAGCTGAACGGCAAGAGCGGTGGTAATTTCCCGAAGAACCTGGTCCTGCAAGGCAAAGACATCTTCAATCTGGCTGTCATAACGATCGGCCCAAATATGATGCCCCCCGAGCGCGTCGATGAGCTGCGCGTTCACGCGGACCTGATCTCCTGCCCGCCTGACACTGCCTTCCAGTATGTACTGCACGCCCAGTTCCTCGGCTACTTGCTGCGACCTGACGGCCTTGTCCTTGTAGGTCCAACTTGAATTGCGCGAGATGACGAAGATACCTGATATCTTGGAGAGATCGGTGATGAGATCTTCTGTCATTCCGTCGGCAAAATACTCGTTTTCTTTGCTGTCGCTGAAATCTTCGAATGGGAGAACGACAAGCGACGGCTTGTCTGGCAATGGTAGGGCCATCCGGTCAACGGACGCGCGGGCGAATTCGGGTTTCCAAGGCTGCCAAACGGCAAGACCTGTGAGGAATAGCACGGCCAAAATGACTGCCGCAATCCAAGGGGTGAACTGGCGCTTGGAGGGTGGCGATTGCACTTCCAGCATCGGCGTCGAGAGGCTGGCCGCTTTCGCGTTTCGCTCGACTTTGTAGATAAGAATTGGAGTCGGGATATTCTTGACCAGTCGTTCACCAAGCGGCGTAATGTCGAGATCGAGTTTTCCGGCGATGTGCTCCATCACGGAACCCGAAAGACAGATGCCACCCGGATCGGACAGGGCCTCAAGCCTGGCAGCAATATTCACTCCGTCTCCGTAAATGTCTTCTTCATCTACGATAATGTCGCCGACATTGATGCCGATCCTGTACAGGATCGGTTCCTCGTCCCGGCTTGCATTGAATTCGTCTACCTTGTGCTGAATATCCACCGCAAAGCAGACCGCGTCGAAAACGCTTGAAAACTCCATAAGCGTTCCATCGCCCATGAGTTTTATGGTTCGTCCGTGGTATTGTTCAATTTTGGGTTCGATGAGATTCCGGCGCAGTTCCTTCAACGATGCGAGCGTCCCGCTCTCATCACGATTCATCATCGCGCTGTAACCGACGACATCTGCCGACAGTATGGTCGTGAGTTTTCGTTCTTGAGGCATCGCGATCATGTGCAAATCCTCGTGGGCGAGCAGGAGAAACACCCGTGAACGCTACGGGTGCCTCTGGAATTGCCTGCCAATCATGACATGATAGTCTAATTTCGATTGATAATAAACTGGTGGACCCTGATGAGGGCTTCGGCATGGGAGCCAGCTTCGTCCGCATCTTCCCAGTTCCACACCGGCGCAGCGAATGACGGCAACGGATCCGTCGGTTGAAGGCGCCGGCCAATGACCCGTCAGGGGAAAATCGCTGCGCTGGCGAACTCGCGTCGCCGCAGGCGCGAATACCACTAGCTTACTTCACCGATCGCACTCGCTGCGGCTGCACGAGTCCGGAAAGTCCGCAAAGCTGAATCTCACAAAAAACCTGCAAATGACCGAACGGAGCCAAGCTTAGACAGTTTCGGGTTCTTGGAAGCTGCTTGCAACGCGCAACTATCATTTTGACGCGGTCAATCGAATTTTCGTCTGCCGCAACCCGTATTAGCGGCTGCGCCGATTGTTGGATCATACCAGCATTTTTATAAGTAATTGCCGCATGCGTCGACGCTAGACCCGACGATGTCAGACTGACAGGAATGCGAAAGCAACGGACATGGTAGAATTGCGAATAATTCGGTCCCAGTGAAAATGATAGAATCCCTGGCTGGCGCACTTCTAGAGTATGGTCTTAACTTGGTGGTTTCCAATTGGCCTGTCTCATAGCATCGCCAAGGTCTTTCCCGTATTGCGGATTTGCAAAAAGCCTCTCAAACAGCGCATCCACGCGACTGTCAGGCCACTCGCGTGACAGTTGTTCCGATAGCGTCTTAGCTTCCACCTTATTCCCCAGCATCTGATGTGACGCCATGAGGTAAGCAACGGATACAGGTCCAACAGGACCGCCTTTTTCTGTTGCTCTCTCAAAGGCCGACACGGCACCTTCATAGTCCTTCATATGGAACTTTGCAGATCCCATCGCGTTCTGAAACACATAGCCTCGCTCTAGCTCGATTTTTGAGAGTGCTTCCTCGCTAATTTCCACAACTTGTTCAAATGAACCGGAATAGAGCAGGACAAGCGACACGAACTCCAAAACATGAACGTCGTGCGGTGCCAAACGCTGCGCTCTTTGCGCAAATTCCATGGCCTCAGGCCAGTTTCCCGTGGCAAACTTGACCCAGGCCATTGCGGACTGGCTCCAACCTGTTTCCGGGGCCAACTCAATGGCCCTGTTGGCCTGCACGTTGGCGTAGTTCAACATTTCTTTGCCGAGGTCGGCATCAGGTGTCAGCACCGCGATAGTTGCAGCTACTTGGGCCGCACCTGCATGGCCGCCGAAATAGCTGTCGTCGTTTTCAATTGCGCCTTTGAAAATGGTCAACGCCGCTTCAAGGCGCGCAGGTTCCAAGGCGGGAAAGATCAGATCGCGACCAGTATTTGCCAGATTGACAGCCTGCAGTCGCATTGGGGATGCATCAAAAATCGCGCCACGCTCATCACGGCTTAGCCCATCTACCGACAAATCAGCCGGCGCATCCTGCTTCGTCGAGTTCACACGATAGGCAACCGCAAAACAGCCTAGAATGATAATCCCCACAACCCCAACACCTGGCCGAGCCCATGCGCGCGCACTGATTTCCAGCTTTGAGAACTCGGGCTGAGCGGTTTCGGAGCCGCTTTTTGAAATTCGAGGTGCGTAACCACCCTTTGGCAGCTCAAACACCGTCTTTTCGTCAAGCCCGTCCGCGGCGTAATACTCGGCAAGCTTGCGGCGCAAGCGACCAGCGTCCACCCGCACGACATTTTCGCGGCGCTCTATCTCGTCCACTGAGCCACCATAGACATCCATTGCAATTGTCTTGGCGCGAATTTGATCTGCCCTTCCGTTGAGAGTTTCCTCGACTACATACACGAGAAAGTCCTGTAGTCGTAGTGACCCTTCGAAGGTCGTGGAGTTTACAAGCCGCTGAAGCGCTGCCCGCACATCCTTGGCGTCGGGCTTTTCCTGATCTTCTGCCGCTGGGGATGATCTGCCGGATAATACCATTTTTTTCAGAGAGTTACATCCATCGTTACACCGTATTATGCCCCGATAAACCTATTGTGAAAAGTGAATTCGTTGTTCGCTTTGGAAACATGCTGCTCCATCGAATGAGCTGTCTAAATGAAGTGTAACGCTGTTGATAATCTATTTCCCAATCAGGAGGCCGCGATAGCGAACCTAAGGCGGGAGGACACGGTTTTCGATGAAATTTGCCGAGACTATCAGCTTCTCAGTGACGAGCACCTCTCTTTGAGCGCTGAGCCTGGAAGTAAGTCGTACCAGTTTGCCTGCGACATCCGCGAAACTTTGGATGGTCTTCGGGACGAAATTGCCCGGTCACTGCGGCGGGCCGGGAAGACGTAGTTCAAAAGAGGAAGGGATACCGATGAAATCAGTCTCAAAACAAGTCGCGGCCATAGTATTCATCGCTGGCGCGAGCTTTGCTCAGGAAACGCCTATCATCCACGATGGTGAGTTCGAGTATCTCCGCGCACAGTTTGGGGAGCAATGGGACGCACAGGATATGGAGATAGATGCTCGACTTGCCGAGATCCGTGGCGCGAATGGGGGGCAACCGCCTAATTTCCTCTACATTCTGATTGACGATGTGAGCTTCGGTCAGATGGGTAACCGGACAATGAACTATGTCACAGGTTTCGACACGCCCAACATCAACGACTTTGCCACCGAAGGTATGTCTTTGATGAGAATGTACACCGAGCCATCTTGCACACCGACACGAACGGCAATGTTGACCGGTCGCCATCCGGTACGTGCCGGTGTGGAGGAGGTCAAAGTTGCGTTGGTTGGCGAAGGTCTTGCGGCCCAGGAAGTCACGATTGCCGAAATTCTAAAGGAACAAGGTTACAACACCGCGCACGTTGGGAAATGGCATCAGGGCGATATTGAGCAGGCCTATCCGCATAATCAGGGTTTTGACTGGGCGGCATTCCCCTTGCATCAGCAGGTTCAACTCAGCCTGATGACACGCGACGCGATGGTTGCCAACAATATGCTTGGCTTCCATCCGTCCGGACAGTCCAACCAATTCCAGTTGGATGAGCGATTCAAGCCCTACGGTCTAGTAACCGGCGTTGAAGGGGAAGCAGGTGGCCCTGCTCGCGAAGTAGACATGGCGCCGGGCGAAGAATGGACACAAGCCAAATACGAAGAAATGAACCTGCGCTATCAGCGTCAGGCACTGGAACAGCTAGACCGCCTCGCCTCGCAGAATGATCCATTCTTCATGCAATATTGGCCACTTTATCCGCTGAATTTTGCTTATCCGGATCAGGCTGTTTCCCGCAATGGTGGCTTCCATGCCGACAAGTTGCAGGTTTTGGACGGCTGGATAGGCGAGGTTCTGGCAAAGCTAGATGAAACTGGCAAGGCAGACAACACCGTCGTCATGATCATGGCTGACAATGGCTTGATGTATCACTACGAAGGAACGTCCGGTCTGAACCAGTTGATTTATCGCGGCGGCAAGACGCAGCACCTTGAAGGCGGAGTGCGAACTGACGCGTTCATCCGCTGGCCCGGCGCAATTGAGCCAGGCAGTGCGGCAGGTGACATCGTACATGTATCTGACCTGTTCACCACGTTCGCGCGGATCGCAGGCGCAACTGACCGCATCCCTCGCGACCGCGTGATCGACGGCATTGACCAGACGGCGCTGTTACTTGAAGGTGAAGGTAACTCGCGTCGCGACTACGTCTATGTGTATGAAGGGCCCGTGTTGCGTTCAGTCGTGAAGCAAGAGTTCAAAATGCATTTGCCAGCCCCCGGTCAGCCCGGAGCTGCGGCCCCCGTTTTCAATGTCTATCGCGACCCACGTGAAGCACATCCGCTTGTCGGATATTCATTGTGGTCCGGTGCATCATTCCAAGACATGGTCAAGCGCCATCAGAAAACCATTGCAAAGCACCCGCATCTGCCGCTGGGCAAGGGTGTGCCGTATGAAGGTATTGAGAACCTTCGTCCCGAAAGCGAGTTGACCCGAGAAATCTTCTCCAGCTGGCAATGATGAAGGTAGACGGCGGCGAGAACCTGTCGCCGTCTCACCTGACCCTCCAACTTCTCTCAGGTGTATGATGTCACGCAACTTCCATTGTCTTGTTCCACTGATCTGTGAATTGCTCGTGGTAGGCTCTGCTTCCGAAGCTGAGGAAAACGCGTCAAATCCATTGGCTGCGGTTAACAACACCGACATTCGATATCAGTACTTTGATCTTGGAGGGGATGCAGACCGTCGGGATACCTTTGTCGATGGTGCATACATGTTACGCCCCGATCTGAAACTAAAATACGAGCTCCACTACAATTCAACGAATGCTACTGGCGAAAGGTTCAAAGGGTTCGAAAAGACAAGCTTCAAGCTGATCTACTTTCCCTCACAGAAACCCTTGGATGACACCTGGAGCGTGAAGTCTGCACTTGGTTTGGAGTGGATCCTCGATTTTGGTGACCCCGACGAAGGCATCGGCACCGGGTCGGATCAGATAGCCCCATTTGGTGGGTTCGCATTTGCAAACACTAATACTGGGCTGACTCTGATCCCTCTGGTCCAGCACTTTGCATCTTACAATGGACCAACTGATGTCAGCCAAACCGCGATGCGCCTAATTGCACTTCAGCCATTTGGTGAAGGGTATTGGATCAAAGCAGATATTAAAGCGCCCTATGATTGGGAGAATGACGCCTGGCCCGCGACCGCAGAATTCCAGTTCGGAAAGAACCTGAGCCCTGGAGTGGCGCTCTATGCAGACGTGCTGATCGGAATTGGTGCTGATCGCCCCTATGACCAAGGCGCCGGGATTGGACTCAGATTCAATTACTAGGTCGCAATTTCGTTAAAACTGCGGTCGCGCCCTGTACCGCATCTCAATACGCCATGGTACTTGCGACAAGCCTTATGGCGCTGCCAGCGATCATCGTGGTCGCCTTTGGGCTCGAAGCGGTCAGACGGCATACAAGGAGCGCATTGAGGAAGCCAAAGAGGCTTGGCGGGCTGAGGCATGGGATAGTAATCCCCGTTTCCATCTCCCGCCCGGTGACGATCAGGAGTTCATCCCCCTTCCGAGAAGGTAGCCTTCGTTCGCCAAGCCAACCGCATTCAATCCTCGTCGAATGAGACCCGCCTTTCTTGCTCAATGATTGGGCCAGCACCTCGGACATGAGGGTTCCGCCAACTCAAACCTCCTGCCCGGTTACGCATCATATGACCCCGAACCCAATGCGCACGGCGTGTCTGTCTCTCCTCGTCGCCGTGGTCGTCTATTTCTTGGGTCGCTTGAAGCTGTCGTTTCCCAAGTTCGCCTAGTTTGACCTTTATAATCCGTCTGTTTGGTAGAGTACGACCCGACTTCTGATGTCTCCGCCGTTCGGCACGTGGGTAGGCAGGCACTTCATCCTTCTCTAACATCGCGTTGTGGTCGAACAAAACCGACATCCCAACCGCTATACTCAAGAACATAAAGCACAAGGATTTCTCCTGTTCCATCGCCGCATCATCCGTGATGTCATCCCCATATGCTCGCGCGAGTTTCAGTGACGGGGAATGTCGCACGTCAACCGACGTTCCTCGAGACTCGAAAATGAGAAGATTGGGTAGAGAGCCTTCGTCATTGGAAAAAAACACCTGCGTGTAGAGCGCATCTTCGTCTTGTGTAATAAGCGCTGCTGGCCAGAAGCCGGTCTGAGTTTCCGGTATCGTCAACAACATTGCCGGAAAGGGCAAACGAACGCTACTGTACATACTGTCCAGACCGTCGACAGTGACGATGATTTGACGAGCTTCACTCAATGGGACGATTGCTGCCCCAAACATCGGGGCATCATCAGCTTGGAACGCACGGGCCTCGGAGAGATCAAAGGTCCATCCGCAATCACCGCTTGTGAAAACTAGACCGGAGGGCTGCTGAAGAACGTGGGTGCCGCCCGTCAGCTTCGCGTTACCAACTTTGAAGACGGCACTGCCGAGAGTTTCCAGCATGCGTGTTAGCCTGATGCGTGGATGTTCTTGAATGCTAGAAGGTTTCTTCGACCTTTCCGTACGAGTCAGCGATATCTTTGGGGACGGCTGCACGGTGATAATATGTCGATCCACGGCGGTACAGACGGGGGTGTCCAGGCATCTTCTCAAGGTTCCTCACTGTAACACCTCAATGTAACAGACCCTTGGAAAAACCATTGAAAACCATGAAGTTATTGAGTTCAAAGCATATCATGGAAGGATGGTGGAGCCTAGGGGAGTCGAACCCCTGACCTCTTGCATGCCATGCAAGCGCTCTCCCAACTGAGCTAAGGCCCCATGCAGGTACCGCCGTTGCGGTGGACGGACGTTTAGGAGACGTCGCGGGCGAGTGCAAGAGTAAATCGCGAGATTGGCGAAAATCTTTCACTCGATCCTGCAAACAAAGAGGACGGGGCGAACAGGTCGCCCCTGACCGGATCAGGACTCGTCTTCTGACGACATATCGGTGATATCGTCCAACGAGACGTTGTCGTCCTCATCGTCTTCCAGCAGATCATCGTCCAGTTCGACATCGACGTTATCGTCGTCATCATCCAGCACAATATCGTCTTCCGACGACGCCTCACGCGCTTTGACCGAGGCTGCATCTTCCGCGTCAGCGGCGATCATGCGGCTTTTGCCGGTTTCCAGTTCGACGATCTCACCCGTGTAGGGGCTGACGATCGGGTCCTTGTTCAGGTCGTAAAAGCGTTTGCCAGTGGTCGGGCAAACACGCTTTACGCCCCATTCTTCCTTGGGCATATCAAATCCCCTTGATATCAGGTGAATCCTATAAATGATTCAGGTCACCTGCCATAAGAGGCGGGGACTGTCAAAGCCTTTACGCAAAGGGAAAACGACTATGGGGCATCATGCGCTGCCCGGAACACCTCCGGTGCCTCTGACATTGCGGAAATCGGCCCGCGCGCGGCGCATCTCGCTGCGGATTTCCCAGTTGGATGGGCGGGTTACACTGACCTACCCCCATGGTGTGGCCGAGACCGAAGCGCTGAGTTTCGCACAGCAGAAAGAAGGGTGGATCCGACAGCATCTGCAGGACCAGCCAGACCCTGCTCTGGTGCAAATCGGACAGTTGATCCCGATCGAAGGGGTCGAGCGACGAATCGTGCGCGCAACCGGTCGCAGGGTAGCGCTGACTGCGCGTGAAGTGGCCTTGCCAGAGGGCTCGGAAGCGCGGCGTCTGGCGCGGTTTCTAAAAGAACTGGCGCGGGATCGATTGACCGAAGCCTGCGACGACTATGCCGCCATATTGGGTCGGTCTTACACGACACTGACACTGCGCGACACGCGGTCTCGCTGGGGATCGTGCAGTTCTGCGGGCGGGCTGATGTTCTCGTGGCGGCTGATCCTGGCGCCCTCCGACGTCCTGCATTATGTGGCCGCGCATGAGGTGGCGCATCTGGCTGAGATGAACCATTCCCCGGCATTCTGGGCGCAGGTTGAAAAGATCTTTGGGCCCTGCAAGGCACAACGCCGCTGGCTGCGCGAAAACGGTGCGGCCCTGCATCGGTATCGCTTTGAGTGATCCGGCTGTTGACCCGCGAGAGTTTTGTGATCACATAGGGAAATGAACACCCCGCGCACCTCTGACTCTCAGCCCGCAACCCATGACCGGGTGTATCGCGCATTGCGGTCGCGCATCATGCATGGCGAGATCGCACCCGGACACGCCCTGACCCTGCGCGGGATCGGCAAAGAATTCGACGTTTCGATGACACCGGCCCGCGAAGCTGTGCGCCGACTGGCCGCCGAGGGCGCGTTGTCTTTGTCCACGTCGGGGCGTGTCTCGACGCCCGAGCTTAGCAATGACCGTATCGAAGAACTGGCCGCCTTGCGCGCGTTGCTTGAGGTTGAACTGGCCAGTCGCGCCCTGCCCCGCGCCCACATTGCGCTGATCGACCGGCTACAAAGCATTAACCTGAACGTGGCTGAAATGGTCACCAAGCGCGACGCTGTTGGCTATATCCGCTCCAATCTGGAGTTTCACCGCACCTTGTACCTGCGTGCGCAAGCGCCTGCGATGCTGGCTATGGCCGAAACGGTTTGGCTGCAATTGGGGCCCACGATGCGCGCTCTATATGGACGCCTGCGAAGAACCGAACCCCCGCGCTATCACAAACTGATCATTGCGGCGCTAAAAGCGGGTGACGAACCGGGGCTGCGGCTTGCCGTGCGATCCGACGTGACCCAAGGCTTGCGTATGCTGGTCAGCTGAGCAGAGACCCGCCCATTACAAAAACCTGAACCTCAACAGCCGACAGGTTCTGGCTCGAATTCATAAACTGCGCTAGTATACGGGCAATCATCAAAACAGAGCAGTCACCGAACATGATTAAACGACGGACATTTTCCATCGGGCTTGGGGCGTCTTTGGTCGCCGCCTGTACCGGAGGCACGCCTTCGAACAGCCGGGCCCCATCGCGCATGCGTGCCGTTCCCAATCCGGGCTATGACGCGTGGGTCGCCAGTTTCAAGGGGCGCGCGGCGTCGCAAGGGATCTCGCAGGCCACAATAGACCGCGCTTTCCAAGGCGCCGGCTACCTGCCCGGAGTGATCGAGCGTGACCGTAATCAGGTCGAGTTCAAGCGCTCGCTTGAGGATTATTTGGCCATCGCAGCCTCGGATGAGCGTATCAGCACCGGTCAGGCGATGCTGCGAAAATACAATGGAACGCTCAGCCAGATTGAACAGCAATATGGCGTCGACAAAGAGGTTGTCGTGGCTGTTTGGGGGTTAGAGAGCCGATACGGTGCGCGGCGCGGTGACGTGCAGGTCGTATCGGCACTGTCGACGCTTGCCTATGACGGCAGGCGCGGGCAATTTTTTGAAAGCCAGTTAATCGCCGCCATGAAGATCATTCAGAACGGCGACACCACGCCTGACAAGATGACCGGCAGTTGGGCCGGGGCGATGGGCCATACGCAGTTCATCCCAACCTCTTACCTGGCCTATGCGGTGGATTTCACCGGCGACGGCCGGCGCGATATCTGGTCGGATGACCCGACAGATTCGCTGGCTTCAACCGCCGCCTATCTGTCGCGCGCGGGTTGGGTACGCGGGCAGCCTTGGGGCGGCGAAGCTGGCACGGTGTCAGGTACTCCGGTCGCCGTATTGCAACCACAAACACCGGGCCCGCGCATCGCTGTGTTTCGCAACTTTCAGGTGATCAAACGGTATAACAACTCGGACAGCTATGCGATTGGCGTTGGTCATCTGTCGGACCGCATCGCAGGTGGCGCGCCGTTTCAGGCCTCATTCGGACCCGATGCCACAGGGCTGACGCTGGATGACCGAAAGGCTCTGCAACGCCGCCTGACCGCAGCAGGCTACGACACGCAAGGCGCGGACGGGGTGATTGGGAACAATACGAAATCCGCAATCTCGGCCTATCAGCGTGCCAACGGGCTGCCCGTGACCGGAGAGCCCTCGGTTGCTTTGTTGCGGCGATTGGGTGGCTAATGCTTAGGCCGCCAAGCCTTTTGAGCCGATATCCAGGAATTTTTGGCGGCGGTCTTTAATAAGGGCCGCCGCATCCTTGCCGTCCAGATCTTTCAGCATCGAGGCAATGGCCTTGCGCACCGATGTCATCGCCGCCAGTGGGTCGCGATGCGCGCCACCCTTGGGCTCGTTGATGATGCGGTCGCACACACCCAGTTTGTACAAATCCTGCGCTGTCAGGCGCAGCGCTTCAGCCGCTTCGCGCATCTTTTCAGCGTCTTTCCAAAGAATCGAGGCGCAGCCCTCTGGCGAAATCACCGAATAGACCGAGTGCTCCAGCATCGCGACCCGATTGGCTGTTGCAAAGGCAACCGCGCCGCCTGATCCACCCTCACCGATGATGACCGAGACCAGCGGGACACCGATCTTCAGGCACATCTCGGTCGAGCGCGCGATGGCCTCGGATTGCCCACGCTCCTCAGCGCCTTTGCCCGGATAAGCCCCTGCAGTGTCGATCAGAGTGATCACCGGCAGACCAAACCGCCCCGCCATTTCCATCAGGCGTACAGCCTTGCGATATCCTTCCGGGCGCGCCATGCCGAAATTGCGTTCGATCCGCGATTTGGTGTCCGAGCCCTTTTCATGGCCAATCACCATCACAGGCCGATCTTCGAACCGCGCCAAACCACCGATCACCGCCAGGTCATCCGCAAAGTTCCGGTCGCCTGCCAGCGGTGTGAACTCGGTAAACAGCGCATCGACATAGTCATTACAATGGGGGCGCTCGGGGTGCCGCGCCACCTGACATTTCCGCCACGGGGTAAGGTCAGCATAAAGCTCATCCAACAGCTTGGCCGCCTTGGCATCCAGCGCCGCGGCCTCTTCGGCCACATCCATTTCCTCATTGGCACGGGCCAGCGCGCGCAGCTCTTCAGCTTTGCCTTCGATCTCGGCCAATGGTTTTTCGAAATCCAGATACTGGGTCATGACGCCTCTCAACGCGGAATTTCCCTGCTATATGACCTGACGTTGCGCAGGATGCAACTCAGCAAGATTTGTGGAGCGTGGTCATGCGATCCAGAACAGGCAAGGAACAGGAAGGATGCCAAATGGCAAACAGCTATGAGAAACGGGTGCTGCGTGTGTTGTCGTATATCTATGACAATCCTGCTGGTGATTTGTCGCTGGATGCCTTGGCCGACGTCGCCGCGATGTCGCGGTTTCACTGGCACCGGGTGTTTCGCGCGCTGACAGGCGAGACCTGTGCACAGGCTGTGCGCAGGATCCGTTTGCACCGCGCGGCCTGTTGGCTGGTTCAAACGAACACGGCGGTCGACAAGGTGGCAGCAGATATCGGCTATCCTAACCTGAAATCCTTTGCGCGGGCCTTTTCCGAGGCCTATGGCAGCAGCCCGGTTGAATTCCGCAAATCGGGACAATTTCTGCCTGCCAATCCACATTTCAGAACCGGAGAATACCCAATGCATCCTGTAGAAACACGGACCGAACCTGCCCGGCGCGTTGTCGCCTTGCCCCACAAAGGCAGCTACGCCGAGATCGGAAAGAAATTCGAGGCCTTTGGCGCTTTGTGCGAGGCGCGTCAGCTTTGGCCGCAAGTTGGCCCGGTGATCGGCCTGTACCTCGACAGCCCTGACGCTGTACCCGAAGACCAACTGCGCAGTTATGCCGGGGCAGAGTTTCGCGGTGACGCCACACCTGAAGGGATGGAAAATCTTGAAATCCCAGGTGGAAAGACGGCCGTTCTGACCTTCAAAGGCCCCTATTCAGGGCTGCACGCGGCGTATCACAGCCTGTTTGGCAATTGGTTGCCGACATCAGGCGAAGAACCTGCCGATCAGCCGTGCTATGAGATCTATCTAAACGATCCGCGCGAGACCGCGCCCGAGGAGTTGTTGACCGAAATATGCCTGCCTTTGAAATAGCTCAGGTCGGCCAAAGGACCGGATAGAGTGACGCGATCAGCAAAGCCGCCATGGTCCAGTTGAAGATCACCAACCGGCGCGGGTTCGTAAGCACCCGCGCCATTTGCTGCCCCAGGATGGTCCAGGCGCTGACCGAAGGCAGGTTGATCGCACCAAAGACCAAGGCCACAATCAACACGGCATAAAATGTCTGATCCGGCGTGTACGCAGTTGTCGCAGTCAGTGCCATGGCCCAGGCCTTGGGGTTCACCCACTGAAAACTCGCAGCCTGCAGGAAAGTCATCGGTTTGCCCGCTGCGCCGCCCAACTGTACAGGTGCTGCATGGGCAATCTTCCAGGCCAGATACACAAGATACATGACCGAAGCGACCTTCAGCACTGTATAGCTGACCGGAAACCGGTCAAAGACCTGAACCAGCCCCGCCCCCACCAGAACCACCATCAGGGTAAAGCCGATGCCGATCCCCAGCATATGCGGCACGCTCAGCCGAAAGCCAAAATTCGCGCCCGAGGCCATCAGCATGAGGTTGTTGGGCCCCGGCGTGATCGACGAGACAAAAGCAAAGGTCATCAAGGCAAAGAGCAGATCATATGTCATGTGGTGCATAATCTCTTGGGTGCAGGCAAATGAAATTGCCTTTTCATGCGCAGATCTCTAAACCTCACAATCAATGACCAAGTTTGATGATCTAAACCGCAGAATATTGCACGAGCTTTCGCGCGACGGGCGGATCAGCAATCAGGATCTCGCCCATCGCGTGGGCCTGTCGCCCTCTGCCTGCCTGCGTCGGGTGCAGGAGCTGGAGCGGGCAGGCGTGATCTCTGGCTATCGCGCGGTTCTGAACCCGGTGGCGCTTGGCGTCGGCTTTACCGCCTATATCGGCGTTGGGCTGGGCGAGCACACCAAAGCCGCGCAGGAAGGGTTTGAACGCGCCTTGCAAAATGCGCCCGAGGTTGTCGAATGCCATAACATTACCGGCACAATCGAATACCTGCTGCGCGTTGAATGTGCGGATATGTCGGCCTACAAAACCTTCCATACCGATGTGTTGGGGACCCTGCCCCATGTCACCTCAATCACCACCTATGTGGTGATGGATTCACCCAAAGACCTGCGCGCGTAACGGAAAAACTGTGAATTTAATAATCTTGCGAGGTTAAAATTCACAGCTTAGTGTCATCTGAAAATAGCAGCCTTATCGTTGAAAAACACCAAAAGAGGCGCACAGTCAGGGAGACCAAAGATGAACTACGCACGGATGGGGGCAATCGCGACCTGCGTTGCCTTATTGGCCGGAGCGGCCTTTGCAGCACCGCTCAAGCTGCAACCCGCCAGCCCACAACCCTCGAACCCGAAGGCAGGTCTGGACGTCAAATATGCCTGGGAAGGCAACCCGCCACGCAAAATCCAGAATTTGGCCAAGGTAGAGCATCTGCTTAAGAAAGCTCAGCCTGGCCCTCCGTTGAGAGGGCTGGACTACCGAGAAACCAATGATGGTGATCCAGTATTGACCTACGACAAGGCATACAATGTAGCTGCAGAAATCACCGGATATATCCGCTTTGACGCACCCGGTATTTACGAGCTGGAAACCTGGTCAAATGATGGCATTGATGCATGGATCGGTGGACAACAAGTTGGGTATCTCAACAATCGGCAGCCATGCGATCGCAACCAGCGGACGGAAGTGGAAGTTCCCCAAGCGGGTTGGTACCCACTGCATATCAAGTATTTTCAGAAGTACGTCGCGTCTTGTCTAATGATGAAATGGGGCAAGCAGGGTGAGCGTCTTACGTGGACGCCAAACGATGTCTTTGGCCGGTAGAATGGACAAAAGGCGCTCAACTGAGCGCCTTTTTTGATCAGCTTCCGGCGGCAATCAATTCGGCCTGCGTCACGATCACCTCGGCCTGTTTGATTGAGGCGATATCAACAAGGCGACCTTTGTAGACGGTCGCGCCCTCCCCATTGGCTTTGGCCTGTTCCATCGCCGCCAAAATCTCGCGCGCCTCAGAAACCGCTGCGTCTGACGGGGTGAACACCTGATTGGCCAGAGCGATCTGTTTCGGATGAATCGCCCATTTTCCAACCATCCCTAGTGTCGCCGAACGTTTGGCCTGCGCGATATAACCTTCGTCATCCGAGAAATCGCCAAACGGGCCATCAACAGGCAGAACGCCATGGGTACGGCAGGCGGCCACGATAGCAGCTTGCGCCCAATGCCACGGGTCCGACCAGTGTTTCTCGCCCTCGCGCAACATGTAATAGTTCTCTTGCGTGCCACCGATCCCAGTCGTTTGCATGCCCATTGAGGCCGCAAAATCCGCGGCACCCAAGCTCATCGCTTGCAAACGGGGGGACGCGGCAGCGATCTCTTCAACATGGGCGATACCGGCCGCAGATTCGATGATGACTTCAAAGGAGATAGGCTTGGTGCGTCCCTTGGCACGCTCGATTGCAGTGACAAGCGCATCAACTGCGTAGACATCCGCAGCGCACCCCACTTTGGGGATCATGATCTGATCCAGACGGTCACTCGCCTGTTCCAGCACGTCCACCACATCGCGGTACCAATAGGGTGTGTCCAACCCGTTGATCCGCACCGACATGTATTTCGAGCCCCAATCAACCGTATTGAGCGCCTCGATCACATTGGCGCGGGCCGCGTCTTTGTCGGATGGCGCGACTGAGTCTTCCAGATCAAGGTTGATCACATCCGCTGCCGAGGCCGCCATTTTGGGAAAGAGTTTGGTGTTTGATCCCGGGCCAAACAGCTGGCAGCGATTAGGTCGCGCCGGAGCGCTGGGTTGGATACGGAAACTCATCTGGGCCTCGTGCAAGCAATGAAATTACGATTTCGTCACTCGATTGGGTATTAAATTACCAAGACATGCGCAACCACCATTGTGCGACTGCGGCAATGCGTCTGCAGCAAAAGTGGCGAACGGAGCCACTTGAGGGTGATGAAAGTTTGATCACTTTGAAAACTTCGAAGAATTTCGCGTTTGTTTTCCGAAAAGCAGGAAATTTTCCCACTCCTCCAGTCAAAGCCCGGGCAAATAGCGAAGCCTTCGTTGAGCCGCTTCTTTACCTTGTCCCGGAATCAAAGGAGTGCAGCGCGATGATCGAGACACCGTATCTGTTGTTTTTGGGCGATGCGCCCGACATGTTGGCGGCCAAAGTGGCAATTGGCATTAGGGACTGGCGTCCGGAAAACGCTGTGGGCCAGTTGCGGATGGAAGGTTGCCAAGCCGATCTTGGCTTGACCGACATGACATTGGCCGAAGCCAAAGAGGCCGGAGCCAAAACTCTGGTCATCGGTGTGGCCAACCGGGGTGGCATCATCAGCGAAGCCTGGAAAGAGGTTTTGATCGCCGCGCTTGAGATGGGATATGATCTGGCCTCGGGCCTGCACAATCTGCTGCGCGACGAAGGGGATCTGGTGGCCGCAGCGCAAACCCATGGTGGCACTTTGCATGATGTGCGGGTTCCGACCGTTGGCTATCCGATCGCCAATGGCAAAAAGCGCAGCGGCAAGCGCTGTCTGGCCGTGGGCACCGATTGTTCAGCGGGCAAGATGTATACCGCGATGTCGATGGATGCCGAAATGCGCAAGCGCGGAATGAAATCGACCTTCCGCGCCACAGGCCAGACAGGCATTCTGATCACTGGGCAAGGGGTACCTCTGGACGCAGTGATCGCGGATTTCATGGCAGGCTCTGTCGAATATCTGACGCCTGAAAACGATGCGGATCACTGGGATCATATCGAGGGTCAGGGCTCATTGTTCCATGTGTCCTATTCCGGCGTGACCATGGCGCTGATCCATGGCGGCCAGCCTGATGCGCTGATCCTGTGTCATGAACCCACGCGGACGCATATGCGCGGCCTGCCCGAATATTCGTTGCCGACTCTGGCACAGCTGCGCGACACGGCGCTGCCGCTGGCGCGCGTCGCAAACCCCGATTGCCAGGTTGCCGGTGTTTCAATCAACACACAGCATCTGAGCGAGGACGCGGCGAAAGACTATATCGCCAAGGTCGCGGCCGAGATGGGCCTGCCCGCGACAGACCCCTATCGCTTTGGCGCCGGTAAACTGGTGGACGCGCTGGCCGCGTTGTGATCTGAACGGCGCGCCGGTTGGTGGGTCTTGATCCGCCTCCGGCGGCCGTAATTGGAACGAGAAGAAGGACGGGGTGCGTGCAGGTAGAAGTCTCTCGCGATGTGTTTCAGCTGGCGCAGGTGTTCACCATCTCGCGCGGATCCCGGACCGAGGCAAAGGTGCTGACGGTTCGAATCTCGGACGGGGGACATCAGGGCTGGGGCGAATGCGTGCCCTATTCGCGCTATGCTGAGACGCTGGAGTCGGTCGAGGCCGAGATAGCCGCCCTTCCCGCAGAATTCACACGGCAGTCGTTGATCGACCTCCTGCCCGCTGGCGCGGCGCGGAATGCGGTGGATTGCGCCCTTTGGGATCTGGAATGCAAACGCGCAGGGAAACGCGCCTGGGACTTGGCCGGGCTTACGGTACCGGGCCCTGAAATCACGGCTTATACTTTGTCCTTGGATACGCCAGACGCGATGCGGGCACAGGCCACGGCCAATGCCCATCGCCCGCTGCTGAAAATCAAGCTGGGCACCCCTGACGACATGCCGCGTCTTGAGGCGGTACGCGCGGGTGCGCCCAAATCCACGATCATCGTCGACGCCAATGAAGGTTGGTCCGCCGATGTCTATACCGACCTGGCCCCGCATCTGGTGCGTCTGGGCGTGGCGCTTGTGGAACAGCCCCTGCCCGCCGGGGACGATGACGCGCTAATCGGGATGGAGCGTCCGGTGCCTGTCTGTGCCGACGAATCCTGCCATGACCGCGCCAGCCTGCCCGCGCTGAAAGGCAAATATGACGTGGTGAATATCAAGCTGGACAAGACCGGTGGCTTGACCGAGGCTTTGGCCCTGCGTCAGGCGGCGCTAGCCGAGGGCTACAAGATCATGGTGGGCTGCATGGTCGGCAGCTCTTTGGCGATGGCGCCTGCAACACTGCTGGCACAGGGTGCGATGGTCACAGACCTTGACGGCCCGCTTCTGTTGGCCGAAGACCGCTCTACCCCGCTGAGATTTGATGAAGCAGGGGTCCACCCGCCTGCGGCCACACTTTGGGGCTGACCCAAGCCTTCGAGACGAAAAGGAACAAGCATGACCCGCACCGTTTACGTAAATGGCGAATACCTGCCCGAGACCGAGGCCAAGGTTTCGATCTTTGACCGCGGCTTCCTGATGGCGGACGCCGTCTATGAGGTGACAAGCGTTCTGGACGGCAAGCTGATCGACTTTGAAGGCCACGCGGTGCGCCTGAAACGCTCACTGGACGAATTGCAGATGGCCGAGCCGTGCAGCAAGGACGAGTTGCTGGAGATTCACCGGAAGCTGGTGGACCTGAACGAGATCGACGAGGGGTTGGTGTACCTGCAAGTGTCGCGTGGCAGCGATGGCGACCGGGATTTTGTGTTTCCCTCTGCGGATACCAAGCCAACGCTGGTTCTGTTTACCCAAAACAAACCCGGCCTGGCCGACAGCCCGGCATCGAAGAAAGGCGCCAAGATCATATCGATCGACGACATCCGCTGGGGGCGTCGGGATATCAAGACCGTGCAACTGCTCTATCCATCGATGGGCAAGATGATGGCCAAGGCCGCGGGCTGCGATGACGCCTGGATGATCGAAGATGGCTATGTGACAGAAGGCACCAGCAACAACGCCTATTTCGTGAAAAACGGCAAGATCGTCACGCGCCCGCTGTCAACTGACATCCTGCATGGGATCACTCGCAAGGCGGTGCTGCGGATGGCGCAAGAAGCGCAGATGGAAATCGAAGAGCGCCTGTTCACCATCGACGAGGCGAAAGAGGCTGATGAAGCCTTTACCACCTCGGCCAGTGCCTTTGTCATGCCTGTAATCGAAATCGACGGCGTCGCGCTGGGGGATGGCACCCCAGGGCCGATTGCCAAGCGACTGCGTGAGATCTATCTGGACGAAAGCCGCAAGGCAGCGATCTAATTTAGAAGCCCGCCTAATTGGCGGGCTTTTTGTTGCAGCCGTTAGCTTTCTTTGCCGACATTCTCTTCGAAGGCCACTTGGAAGGCTGCCTGTCTGTCCGGGCTCGCCTCGGTCTGATAATTGGCTTTCCAGTCATCCATGGTCATGCCGTAGAAAATCTGACGAGCTTCGTCCTTGCCCATCTCGATACCTTTTTCGTTCGCAGCCTCCTGATACCAGCGCGACAGGCAGTTCCGGCAGAACCCGGCCAGATTCATCATGTCGATGTTCTGGACATCCGTGCGATCCTCCATCAGATGCTTTTGCAACCGCCGAAACGCGGCAGCCTGAAGTTCGATTTCCGTTTGCTTGTCCATGGTCCGGCTCCTATTGCGTGGCGTATTCTGTTGGAGGTAGCAACCAAAGGCCCACGTTTCAACTGACCTATAGTCCGCTGCGCCCAAGCGCGTCTTGCAGGATCACGGCCAATCGCTCGGCCCACTCCCGCTGGCCCGCGTGGTCTGCGATCAGATCATTGCGCAGCTCGATCAGGACATTGGGAATGCCGTGTTTGGTGCAATGTCGATCTATGGCATCACCAGGTAGGACCCCTGCATAGGGTTCATTCACTCCGACACACAGGTCATCTTCTTGCTGCAACCGCGCAATCAAAGGGGCCGAGAACCTTTCGTCCGGTGTATGCAACACCCCAATATGCCAGGGGCGCGGTTCGCGCCCGCGCAATTGGCGGGTGAAAGAATGCATCGAGACCAGAACGGTGCCGGGCCGAGCCAATAACTGGCCCAAGGCCGCGTCATAGGGCCGATAACACAGGTTCAGACGACGCGCGCGCTCGGCCGTATCCGCATGTCTGTTTCCTGGAATGATCGAGCCGTCATAAAGCTTCATAAGCAGGGTCGGATCGTCTTCGCCCCGGTTGGGATCAATGACCAAGCGCGAGAAATTTGCGGCCACGACAGGCGCGCTCAACATTTCGCCCAGATGCTTTGAGACTTCATAGGCGCCGACGTCATATGCAATGTGGCGCTCCATGTCCTCCCGCGGCAAGCCCAGATCGCCCTCGCAGATTTCGGGTGGGACGGTATTGGTGGCGTGATCGCAGCTTATCAACCAGCGCGACGGACGGTCAGCGCCGTGAACGAAGAACGGAGAATATGTCATGAGCCTGTTGTCTAGTTTGCCGCAGGTGTAGGACAGTTGCTTCGGAAAGGGAATTGCGCAATAAGCAGCTGAAACACTGTTTGCGGTAACATTTGGGACATGAGGAGAGCAATACCTATGCGACGCCTGAGAAGTGTGAAAATCGTGGCGACGCTGGGACCGGCGTCGAATGATTACGATACCATTCGCGCCCTGCACGAGGCGGGTGCGGATGTCTTCCGCCTGAACATGAGCCACGGCAGCCATGACGAGATTCGCGAACGGCATCGCATCATTCGTCAGATCGAAAAGGATCTGGACAGTCCGATTGCAATTCTGGCCGACCTTCAAGGGCCCAAGCTGCGGGTTGGCGTCTTTGCCAATGACGCGGAAGAGCTGGAGGAAGGTGCAAGCTTCCGTCTGGATCTTGATCCCGAACCCGGCGACGCATCGCGCGTTTGCCTGCCCCACCGCGAGATTTTCGTGGCGCTTGAACCTGGTGCCCGCCTTTTGGTCAATGACGGCAAGATTCGCCTGATCGTTCAGGAGTGCGGCGAAGATTTCGCAAATTGTACCGTCGAAGTTGGCGGCACGATCTCGAACCGCAAGGGTGTCAACGTGCCTGACGTTGTTCTTCCCTTGGCGGCCCTGTCGGAAAAAGATCGGGACGACCTTGAATTCGTTTGCCAACTCGGCGTCGATTGGCTGGCTCTCAGCTTTGTGCAGCGCGCCAAGGACGTGTTCGAAGCGCGCGCATTGGCCGACGGGCGCGCGGCGATCCTGTCCAAGATTGAAAAGCCCGCAGCGGTCGAAGATTTTGCCGCTATCCTTGATGCCTCTGACGGGATCATGGTGGCCCGTGGCGATCTGGGTGTTGAACTGCCTGTTTCCGCCGTTCCACCAATTCAGAAACGCTTGGTGCGCCAGTGCCGGAGTGCGGCAAAACCGGTGATTGTGGCAACTCAGATGTTGGAGAGCATGATCGACAGCCCGATGCCCACGCGCGCCGAGGTTTCGGACGTCGCAACAGCGATCTATGAAGGCACAGACGCCATCATGCTCAGCGCTGAATCTGCTGCTGGATCGTACCCGATTGAGGCGGTTCAAACGATGAACAAGGTCGCGATCGAGGTCGAGGCCGACCCTACGTATGAACAGATCATTGCCTCCTCGCGCTCCGCGAAGGGCACGACAATTGCTGATGGCATCGTAGCGGCGGCCCGTGAGATCGCTGAGAAAACCGACATCAAGGCAATCTGTTGCTTTACCCAAAGCGGCACAACAGCTTCGCTGACAGCGCGGGAAAGGCCCGGTGTTCCGATCATCGCCATGACATCTCAACGCACTACCGCCCGCAGATTGTGCCTCAGCTGGGGCTGTAACTGTGTGATGACACCGGTGCTGGAACGGTTCAAAGGTGCAGTGGTGAACGCAGCCCGCGCAGCGCGCGCCGGTGGGTTCGCCACCGAAACCGATCAGATCGTTGTCACTGCGGGTGTTCCATTCAATGTTCCAGGAACAACCAACATTCTACGCGTGGCACCTTGTGATGAACGCCTGATCTACAGCACTGACCCGGAATAGCCACAAGCCTTCTTTTCAGATCAGATCTTCCTGACGCAGGAAAAGCCCAAACTCGCCCTGTCCGAGTTTGGGTTTTTGCATTTGGTTCAAGCCGCTCAGTGCCTAAAAAATAAACACAATTTGACCGCCAAACACGAGTTTGGCACAATGCGACACATCTTCAGGTGGACAGTCTTGAAGGTATTTCTACGAGCAGTCTCAAATTAGTTCCAGAATCCGGCTGCTCGGCCGGGGGCACGGGCCCCGGAAAAACAAACAAAAAAGGAAGTCGAGATGACAACAAAAATTGTCATAGGGTTGGACGGGACACCATCCGGAGAACGCGCGATCGCCTTTGCCAAAGATCTGGCAGAGCGTATCGGAACTTGCGAGCTTCTGGTGGCCTACGTGATCGAATGGTCCCCATTTACATTTCAGACACCAGAGGAGAACGCACAGCGTCACAAACGGCGTGAAGAAGAGATTGAACTGGCCACTACGCGGGTGATTACACCAGCAGTAGACGCTTTGGGCGCCGCAGGTTTCACCGCCCGCGGCATCGTGCGCCACGGTGACGTTGCAGAAACGCTGAACAAAATCACTGTCGAAAACGGCGCATCTCAGATCGTTGTTGGTCGCGCATCCGCCGATGGGATCAAAAAACGCCTGTTTGGCAGTTCGACCCAGTATCTGGTGATGCACGCAGATGTTCCAGTAACAGTCGTCAATTGATGGGGGCGAATATGAACTTTATCAACAAAATCGGCGTCTTGCTGGCGATGATCTTCACGTCCAGCGCCGCCGCTGCGCAAGACGCACCAGGGCTGGACGAACGTATCAACCAGGCTTTTGCCGACTTCACCGGGCCATTTGTCAGCTTCATTTTCGCACCGTTCCCAGGGACAGGGTTCCCATGGATCGTGGGGTGGCTGGTGATTGCGGCGACAGTGTTCACGCTGTATTTCGCGTTCGTGCAGCTGCGGTTCTTCAGCCACGCGATCAGCCTTGTGAAAGGTGATTACTCTGACCCCAATGACGCTGGTGAGGTCAGCCACTTTCAGGCACTGGCCACTGCGCTTTCGGGTACAGTGGGTCTTGGCAACATCGCTGGTGTGGCAGTTGCTGTTGGTATCGGCGGGCCTGGGGCCACATTCTGGATGATCGTCGCAGGCCTTTTGGGCATGGCGTCGAAATTCACCGAATGTACGCTGGGCGTGAAATACCGCAATGAATACGAAGATGGCACCGTCTCGGGCGGCCCGATGTATTACATGTCCAAAGGGTTCAACGAGCTTGGTCTGCCGGGCGGCAAGATCCTGGCGGTCCTCTTCTCGATCTTCTGTATCCTGGGCGCTTTGGGCGGGGGCAACATGTTCCAGGCCAATCAGGCCCATGCTCAGATCGCAGGAATTACCGGGGACTACCCGGGCTGGATCACCGGTTTGGTCTTTGCGGGTATCGTCTTTGCGGTGATCGTCGGTGGCTTGAAATCCATCGCGCGCGTGACCGAGAAAGTCGTGCCGTTCATGGGCGTGATGTATGTGCTGGCCGCGCTGGTTATCATCATCATGCATGCAGATCAGATCGGCTGGGCCTTTGGCCAGATATTCGCCGGGGCCTTCACCGGGTTGGGCGTTGCTGGCGGCATGGTTGGCGCGCTGATCCAGGGCTTCCGCCGGGCTGCATTCTCGAACGAGGCTGGCGTTGGCTCTGCGGCCATCGCGCACTCGGCTGTGCGGACCAAAGAACCGATCACCGAAGGCTTTGTCTCGCTGCTGGAACCGTTCATCGACACTGTGGTGATCTGCACCATGACTGCGCTGGTGATCATCATCACCCAACAGCTGATCATCGACCCAGAAACCGGCAAATACATGCTGAACGAAGCAGGTACCGCAATCGCGACTGTAGACGGCAATTCGGGCGTCAGCCTGACTTCGGCCGCCTTCGCAAGCGCCTTTAGCTGGTTCCCCTATGTTCTGGCCATCGCTGTGGTGCTGTTTGCCTTCTCGACCATGATCAGCTGGTCTTATTACGGCCTCAAGGCCTGGACCTATCTGTTCGGCGAAGGACAGACCACCGAGTTGATCTTCAAGGTCATCTTCTGCGTCTTCGTGGTGATCGGTGCGGCGGCCAATCTTGGCCCGGTTATCGACTTCTCGGATGCGGCGATCTTTGCCATGGCGGTTGTGAACGTCTTTGCGCTCTACTTCCTGATGAAAGTGGTGCGGCAAGAGCTGGCCTCCTATGCTGAACGCCTGAAAAGCGGTGAGATCCGCAAGTTCGGCCACTAAGCCAAATCACCGGGGCGGCACTTGTCGCCCCGGCGCCCGGGCCACCCTGCGAAAAACGCAGATTCTGGTCGCTCCCCCCTTGCCAGCTTGATCAAACTTGCGTAAACGGCGCCTCTGATCGCGTGACCGGCCGAGATGGCATGCCGAGTCGCGTTTGGAACCGAACCCGGAAAAGGAGACGGAAATGCCTAAGATGAAGACGAAATCGAGCGCCAAGAAGCGCTTTAAGGTGACTGCGACCGGTAAGGTCATGTCGGCCCAGGCCGGCAAGCGTCACGGCATGATCAAGCGGACCAAGAAATTCATCCGCGACGCCCGTGGCACCACCACCCTGTCCGCCCCCGACGCCAAGATCGTCAAGGGCTACATGCCCTACGACCGCTAAGAGGAGATACCGATATGTCCCGCGTTAAAGGTGGAACCGTAGCTCACGCCCGTCACAAGAAGATCATCAAAGCCGCAAAAGGCTATTATGGTCGCCGCAAGAACACGTTCAAAGTTGCGTCTCAGGCCGTCGACAAGGCGAACCAGTATGCAACCCGTGACCGCAAGAACCGTAAGCGCAACTTCCGCGCACTGTGGATCCAGCGGATCAACGCAGCTGTACGTTCGCATGACGAGGCTCTGACATATTCCCGCTTCATCAACGGCCTGAACCTGGCCGGTATCGAAGTGGACCGCAAAGTTCTGGCTGATCTGGCCGTGCACGAACCGGAAGCGTTCGGCGCGATCGTTGCCAAAGCTCAGGCTGCTCTGGCTGCCTGATCCTCTTTCGAGAGACAGTGAAAGAAAGGCCGTTCCTTCGGGAACGGCTTTTTTCTTTGCGACTGAGCGAAATAGTGAAAGCTAGGCTTTGCGCTGCTCAGCCATCCAGGTCTCAAGATCTGCAATCTGCTCTTCGCTCAGCCGCAAGCCCAGCTTGTTGCGCCGCCAGACGATATCCTCTGCGTGGCGCGCATATTCCTTGGCCATCAGCCAGTTGACCTCTGCCTCGGTCAATGTCGCGCCAAAGTCGCGCCCCAGATCCTCAGCCGACTTGGCGTCGCCCAGCACGGCCTGTGCCTCGGTGCCATAGGCTCGGATCAGGCGACCGGCCCAATAGTCGCTGAGGAACGGATAATCCGTCTTCAGCTGCGCGGTCAGATTGGAAACGCCATCCACCGGAAAATCCCCACCGGGCAAAGCCACACCCGCCGTCCAAGGGCCACTGACGTTTGGCAAATGCTCGGCGATATGCTCCAGCGCGCTTTCGGCAAGGCGACGATAGGTCGTGATCTTGCCGCCAAAAATATTCAGCATCGGCGCGCCTGTGCTGGTATCCACCTTCAGCGTATAATCGCGCGTCGCCGCGGTGGCGCTGCTGGCCCCGTCGTCATAAAGAGGACGAACACCGGAATAGGTCCAGACCACGTCATCTTGCGTCAGGTCCTGCTTGAAATATTGGTTGGCAAAGCTCAGCAGATAATCCCGCTCTTCCGGGGTGCATGTCGGTTTGACAGAGGGGTCGCTGTGTTCGGCGTCGGTGGTTCCGATCAGCGTGAAATCTGTCTCGTACGGGATCGCGAAAATGATGCGCCCGTCAGTGCCCTGCAGGAAGTAGCACTTGTCATGGTCAAACAGACGCTTGGTCACAATGTGGCTGCCCCGCACCAGCCGAACCCCTTCGCGTGAGTTGACGCGCACTTTGGTCTGGATAATATCGCCGACCCAGGGCCCACCGCCATTCACCAACATGCGCGCATAGTGCGTTTGTGTCTGCCCGGTTTCGGTATCGCGCGTTTCGATGCGCCAAATACCGTCTTCGCTTTCAGCCGACAACACTTGTGTCCCGACCAGTATACGCGCTCCACGGGCTTCAGCATCGCGTGCGTTCAAAACAACCAAGCGGCTGTCTTCGACCCAGCAATCGGAATACTCATAAGCCTTCTCAAAGCGATCCTCTAAGGGTAGGCCCTCTGGCCCAGATCTCAGATCAACGGTTTTGGTACCTGGCAGCACCTCGCGCCCGCCCAGATTGTCATACATGAACAAACCCAAACGGATCAGCCAGGCTGGTCTGCGCCCCTTCATCCACGGCATCACGGTGTTGAGCAGTTTGGACGTCGGCGTATCCGACTCGAACCGCATATCCTTATGGTAAGGCAGCACAAATCGCATCGGCCAGCTGATATGCGGCATCGCTTTCAGCAACACTTCCCGCTCGATCAGCGCCTCACGGACAAGGCGAAACTCAAAATACTCAAGATACCGCAAACCGCCATGGAACAGCTTGGTCGAAGCAGACGAGGTGGCCGAGGCCAAATCGTTCATCTCGGCCAGTGTCACGCTCAGGCCACGCCCCGCCGCATCACGCGCGATGCCGCACCCATTAATGCCGCCACCTATGATGAAAAGGTCCGAAACTTCGATGCTTTCCGAATGTGCCACCTTTGTCTCCTTTTCGGCGCGCTTGCACGCCTTTAACTGCGGTTTTCGTTCTTTTGCAAGAATTGTTTTTCGATATTTTTCGTTTTTGGTCTTTTTGGGTGAAATTTCGCCAAACCGCGTAACTTTTCGCGCGGTATTTTGGAAAACCGAAAGAACTTGGTTGCCTTTTCCGGCGTATCCAGCAAATTTGAGCACGTAGGCTTGTTTCCGAGTTTCGTCCTGAAAGACACCAAATGACCCAGACCTTTCGCCATCCCGAAATCCTCGACATCGCACGACGAGACGGAAAGGTAACAGTCGAAGGTCTGGCGTCTCACTTCGGCGTAACGCTTCAAACGATCCGCCGCGACTTGACGGATTTGGCGGAAGCTGGCCGCCTTGAACGCGTTCATGGCGGCGCGGTCCTAAGTTCTGGAACGACAAACATCGGTTACGAGGAACGTCGCGCGCTGCATCGTGACTCCAAGCGCGCCATCGCACGCGCCTGCGCTGCCGAAATCCCAAATAACGCGTCGCTGTTTCTGAACATCGGGACCTCTACCGAAGCTGTCGCAGAGGAGTTGCGGTATCATCAGAACCTTTTGGTTGTGACAAACAATATGAACGTCGCGAACATACTGGCCGACAGCCCAGGCTGCGAAATCATCGTGACCGGGGGTACTCTGCGTCGGTCAGACGGCGGGCTTGTCGGAAACCTTGCGGCTGAAACAATCCGGCAATTCAAGTTTGATCTGGCCGTTATCGGCTGTTCGGCTTTGGACCACGAAGGCGACCTGTTGGATTTTGACATTCAGGAAGTCAGCGTCAGCCAAGCCATCTTGCGGCAATCCCGTTCGACCTTTCTGGTGGTTGACCAAACAAAGCTGTCCCGAAGCGCTCCGGCGCGTATTGCATCGCTTGCCGATATCGATGTCGTCTTTACAGATCACGCATTCCCTCAGGACCTGTCGCAATCTTGCGAAACCTGGGGCACCAAGCTGGTTATCGCAACCGCCTAAATACCGGCCAAAGCACAAGACAATGCTGCGTTTTAACTTATTAAAGCGGGCTTCCGGAACGCTCAGTTTGATATGAGACACCTTTTGGTTTGAGCGTCAGAGGGTCAGTCCAAGCTGACTATCGCAACTAAGCTTTGCAAAGCCCGATAAAACGACCAAACTGGCCCCCAAGAATAAGCCAATCTGACTTTTCCATATGCCCGAACATACGGCACTTTGTTCTTTGCAGCTCGAGAAACCACGATGCCGACACGCCGAACCTTTCTAAATCAAGCTGGCGCCGCTACTGCGTTTGCCTTCGCGGCACCGGCAGTTCGGGCGCAGACCGGGACAACGGACCTGGACATCGCAATTGTGGGCGGCGGGGTGGCTGGACTGTTTTGTGCAATGCGATTGAGCGAAGCACCCAACACAAGAGTAGGCGTTTTTAAAGCGACCGATCGGATAGGAGGACGCCTCCTTTCGCTGCATTTCCCCAACTTGACCTCTCAAACCGCGGAAATCGGTGGTATGCGTTTGCGCCGCACAGACAAACACGCGCTCAAAATCGTTGATGAAATGATCGGGCGCGAGAAACTACAGGACTTTGCCTACCCGATCACGGGCTATTACCTGCGCGGGCAGCACTTCTCAAAGCTTTCTGAAGCCACGTCCGTTCCTTACGGGTTGTCTGATCGGGAACGCGCAGTCATCGCGCGTGGAGATGACCTTCTGACGTACGTGATTGACGACTTAAACAAGAGAGCGAGCGAAGGCACTCTGTCTCTGAAGGACACGGGGTTGTGGGAACTCTTGCTTCAACAGCGTAGTCGCGAGACCTATGATTTCGTGCGCGACGTGCTGGGTTACAACTCTCCTTTGTCCAATTGGGACAGCAAAACAGCAATCAGTTGGTTTGAACGCGACTTCGCGTACAAAACCAAGTACTTCAAACTGGATCATGGTCTCGAACAAATCCCCAAAGCTCTTGCCAGAGCCTATGTGTCGAACCGGGGAAGGTTCATCTGGGACATAAACTGGTCAACCTCAGGCGGCGGCCTGATGCGGGTTTTGATCTGACCTTCCAGACGGAAGCTGGGCAAACGAGCCTGTCGGCCGCGCGGGTGATCCTGGCAATTCCGCCAAATGCCTTTCCATCCTTGATCAATACCGAAGTGTTTTCTGGCGATACCCGTTTTGCACGTGCCGTGAAGAGTGTTTACAAAGTGCCATTGGCCAAGGTGCATCTTGCGTTTGATCAGGATTGGTGGACGCCCCGAAACCTTTCTGTCGGGCGCGTCATCACGGATTTGCCGGCAAGACAGATTTATCGCTGGGGTGTAGACGACCTGTCAGGCCATGCTTTGTTGATGGCGAGTTATCACGATGGTGAGATGATCGAGTATTGGGAGGCCTTGTCCCAAGGGTCGACTTTCGGTGCACCCGATTGGATTGATCGGGCGACCGGACCTGAGGGAGACCCCATAGCGCCATCAATGCGCCAACTTCTGCCAGCGTCCGACCGGCTTGTGAAAGAAGTTTGGAGCCAGGTCCGCAAATCCCATAATTTGAGTGATGACTTGCCCAATCCTGTTGCCGCCACCTACCAGAATTGGGGGCGCGAACCCTGGGGTGCTGCCTATCACCTGTGGGGAATTGGGGCGGATCCGAAGGATATCATCGGGTACATGCAAGAGCCCGTGCCGGGCATGCACATTTGCAATGAAGCGTGGTCTGTCTCTCAGGGTTGGACAAATGGGGCCATGCAATCGGCCGACAGCTTGCTTGTCACGAAATTCAAAATGGACCCGTTTGTATAGGTCAGCTTAATCGGCTTTTGAGGTCAAAGAGTTGTTCGGTAGCAGCTCAGGGTTAAGCAGTCTGTTTCCAGGAGTCCCGCGCATCAATCGCGAAGTATGAGTAGATGAGAACCATCAGTGACGCGAATGCAGCCAGCCAAAATACCGCCGCATGTGACAACGTCACCGCCAGCGCTGTGCTAGACAACGCCATGCCGACTGTCCCCCCAATCAATTGGCTTGAAAGTACAATCCCGCCCGCTTGTCCCTGCATATTCGGAGGGACCGACATTGTGACAGCACGCTGAGACGGTACAAACATCAGCGAAACGGCGGCACCAAACAAAACAAACCCAACGAAAACAACGGCCGTTGTCTTAAGCATCATTCCAACCGCGACCAGGCAGAGACCGACAGTAATGGACACCAACCCAGCAAGTGCAGGCCAGCGGGTACCGCGCTCGTCAGATAACTTGCCGGCAATTGGTGCAAAAAAGGTTGTCGGTATGACAGCTGGCAGCAAAGCCAATCCGGCCCAGAATGGCCCCCAGTCTTCAACCGTTTGCAGGTACATCGACCCAAAAACAAAGGTGGCAATCTTTCCATATTGGGCGACACCGACAATTAGGTTCGAGGCTGTGAAGGTCGGATTTTGGAAAAGAGCCACCGCGACCAAAGGATCTCTGCGCCGGTTCTCAACAAATACGAATACCGCAAGTGCGAGAACGCCAGTGATCAGGGCAGCGCGCACATTGCCTTGTTGCCATCCAACGTCAGGCCCCTGCATTATTCCGAAGACCAAAAGCGAAAGCCCGAATACCAACAGAACCATACCTGTCAAATCGAAACGCTCTTTGATGTGTCTTGGAGGATCGCGCCATAACCGCCAAACCACAAAGGCGACGCATGTAACGACCACTGGATTGATCCAGAAGATCCACCGCCAGGAGAGACCGGAAGTAAGCGCACCGCCGACCAAGGGGCCAGCCGCCAGGAAACATGTTCCGATCGCTCCATAGATACCCAAAGCTTTGCCGCGCTCGGCCCCATCAAATGACAAGGCTATCAATGTCAGAGACAACGGAAAGATTGCGGCGGCGCCAACGCCCTGAATGCCACGCGCTATAAGCAGCGTTAGCCCGTTTGGCGCAAATCCTGAAACAACTGAAGCCACTCCAAAAACAAGAAGCCCTGCGGTCAAAAGCGCCCTAATTCCGACTATGTCCCCAATTCGACCCGTAGCCGCCGCCAAACAGGCCAATGTCAGAAGATAGATATTGACCACCCAATGAGCAGATATCTCTGAAAGTCCCAGTTCTTGGCGTATTGTTGGAAGCGCGACGCCAACCGCAGTTTCGTCCAACAAGATCACCCCGAGAATTGCGCCCATCGCACCCAGAAGCCACCAACGATCAGTTTTGCCAGTTCCCAATCCAAATCGCTCCTACAAAACTCTGCGCGACGCGCCGGTCGGTCCAGAGTAATCATAATACATGTTGAAGGAGTTGGGTCGCAAATCGCTTACCCACCATTCGTTGTTGGCGCGCATTCGTTGGAAAAGCGGATTCACCGACTGCGAGGCAGAGCTGCCTCGCTTTACGCCCGCTCTGCAATTTTCTGGTCTCGCAAGCCCTGTGTGATATCCATGTTGAAACGTGATCAGGAGCTGAGGGCAAGTTGTGCCGGACTCACAGGATAACGTCTATAGACAAAACCTTCGAGCCGAACTTGCGCGCGCGCATGACCGCGAGGCCGCGACGCGCGAAATCCTGACTGTCATAAGCCAAAGCCGCGACGATGAGACACCAGTTTTTCAGACAATCGTAGAAAACGCCGCGCGGTTGTGTAGTGCTCCGATGACCTTTGTGGTTTTGATCAATGAGGACCATACCGAGTGGGAAATAGCTGCTGCCACGGGGGAAGCGACTAATATGATGAAAGTCGGCAACGTCTTTCAAGTCGGCCGAGAATTCGCACCTTACAAAAGCGTCAAAACACGCCGGATCGTCGAAGAACCTGACATACGTGAGACGGAGTTCTACAAATCCAGGCATGTGGATGCGATAAAATTGGTGGACGTCGATGGTATCCTGTCGCGTGTGTTCGTCCCGCTTGTTTCGCAGGGTAAATCTCTTGGCAATCTGGTTCTGTTGCGACGAGAGGTCGGCAAATTCGCACCTGACGACCTGCTTTTGGTCGAGAATTTCGCCACCGAAGCCGTCATCGCCATCGAAAACGCGCGACAGTTTAGAGCCTTGGAAAAGCTGAATGCAGAACTTGGAGACCGCGTTGAGAAACAGGTGGGCGAGATTGAGCGAATGGGCCGCCTTAAACGCTTCCTTCCCACCGCTGTCGCCGACACGGTGATCTCTTCAGGCTCTGAGACCATGCTGAAGAGCCATCGCGCGCTTTTGGGCGTTATTTTCTGTGACATTCGTGGGTTCACGGCGTTTTGCGAAACTGCCGAACCAGAAGAAACCATCGAGGTGCTGCAGACCTATCACGAGGAAATGGGCAAGTTGATCAACGCGCATGGTGCGGGCGTCGACCACCGCATGGGCGACGGGATCATGGTGCTGTTCAACGACCCGTTGCCCTGTGACGACCCTGCCGGGGATGCGGTTCGGCTCGCGGTTGCGATGCGGGCGAAAATGGTTGAGTTGTCTCAGCGATGGAAACGACTTGGTCACAGGCTTGGGTTTGGCGTGGGCGTATCGCTCGGATATGCAACCGTAGGCATGGTCGGTTACGAAGATCGATCAGACTACACCGCCTCGGGCACCGCGATCAATGTGGCGGCACGACTCTGCGATATGGCCGAGGACGGCGAGATATTACTCAGCACCCGCGCGGCGATCGCTGTGGAAAACGAATTCAAGTCAGTCTCAGCAGGAGAGGTCAAGCTAAAGGGTATCCGCGAACCGGTTGAGGTTTTTCTAATGGTTCAGGGAACTTAGGGTAATGTAACGGGCATGGGGGAAAGCGATACTGATGACTGCTTTGGGCTCAATTGCGGATCCTGAAGCAATCGCAGCATCAATTGATGAGCCCGCCCCAGCCCGAGCATAGGTTCGGCCCAGAGCCAAGCTCGCGTCCCCTCGTCCAATACTGCAATTGCAACTGCGTTTCTACTGATCACTGTGCCCAAACCGACCATTCGCAACCAAGATATGCAGGTTTCGAAACGCAGAGACAAAATGCTCTCGTACTCCGAAATGGAAACGTTTGGCTTCGAAACTAGGCCTCCCAATAACACCTTGACGAGTCCTACAGTGTTGCGAGCTCAGGATGCAGATAGGCCTCAGGGTACGACATTGGCTTGAGTGGACCATTGGGCACCACGCAATTCCAACTGCGCCCGAAATAACCCTGGCGGCAATGTACAAGAGACCCTGCCTCGGCAATTCCGGGCAACGCGTATACACGGCACAGCCACCGCCACAAGTATGGGTAATCCAGGATTCGGGCACCATTAAGTTTCATCCGCACATAGTAGACGGGATCGTGACGATAAAGAGTTGGGAACAGGCGAAGATCTGCTTCTGAAAAGTGGTTTCCTGTCAAATACGGCCTGCCATCTGATAGATGCTCCTCCAAATATTCGAGTGTCTCAAAATAGGCGTCAAAAGCTGTTTCATAGATCGTTTGATCAGACGAAAACCCGGCCTTGTAGGCACCATTGTTAATCGCTGTATATATCCGTTCGTTCAGGTCGTGAATTTGATGACGCGGCACTTCGTCTGGGTAAAGCCTAACGCGTTCAGCCGCCGGGATTGTGCTGCCAAGTGAATCCGCCGCAGCGTCCAGCATTCGGACAATTTCAGCGCTTTCGTTGTTAACAATACGCCCTTGTATCTTGTCATACAGGATTGGAAGGGATTGCTCTTCAGAGCCTTCGGCACGATAGATCCCTTTGGCAAGGCGAAATCCTTTGCCGGTGCCGGTCTCGCTCGTGCATTCTGGCAAAGTCTCACCTGTGAGCGATGCAATCCGATCAGGTGCAAACTCCCATAGGTTTGGCGCCTCTGGATCGTCGTCACCGGTTCGGTTTGGAAATGCAACGTCCATGGTGATGCTGTTTTGAAGGCCCAACACATTTCGCGCCAGCGTCACTCTGTGACACCACGGGCAATTCAGGGCTACGAACAGGTGATAGCGATCAGGTTCTGCCGGAAACACTGGATCGCCAATGGCGTGGCGAAAGCCGCTAATACCGCGCACGAATTCACCCCGTGCGCGGCGCTTGTTGATATCAGTTTGGTCTTCTTCGGTAGATGCATCCGTCATGACTTCAGCATCATCCTCTGAGCCGGTGATGCAAGATGATTGGCACGGCCAATTCCTCTTCATCGCTGAGATGCCGTTTCAGGAACGCTTCAATCGTATCGCTCGTCGCATGGAGCTGTCCGGCTTCGTCGTAAGCTTGCGCCTCATCAAGTGCGGACAGCTTGATCACACGGTTCGCCGTCCGGGTAAAGTCACTCAGCACCTTATCCAGATCGGAGTGATCCTGCTCCAGCAACTCAAGCCCCGCATCAAAACGAGGGTCCGCAGCCGACAATTCAGGGAAATAGCTGTGGTCTTCCCAACCGTGATGACCATGCAGGTTCCCAACCAGATTGCCGCCATAGTCGGAAAGCCGTCCTGCATAGTCGTCAAACCCCATGTCGCTGTTCAACAGCTTCTCTGTATCCAATCGAATACGTTCTGCGACGCGGCGGAACATCTCATGCGCACCGAGCCAATGCTTGGTTTTTTCTTTGAAACCCGGATGGGCTTCCCAGCTGTCGCGGGGGTATTGGTCCAAGAGAAACCGCATTTCTTGAGGCATGTCATCTTGGCGAATGGTATATGTATCGAGCATCGGTTGTCTCCTTTCAGGCCAAAGATGGGAGGTCGGGCAACTGCTCGCCACTAGCGAGAACGCACAGTCACTATGCGTCAGCGAACCCCCGCAAATCCGATACCGTACAAACCGGCTATCGCGCGGTTCAAGGTTTTGACGTCGTGTCGGGTGAACCCGGACAAGCAGTCACGGGAGAAAAAACGGTAGGGGCGCTGGATCGGCCCAAAACTTACGACACGCATCGCTCAAGAGCGCGGACGGTACTGCTAGCGCAGCGCATGTGCGGCAGTTCAACCACCAAAAAACAAACTCCGTGATGGGATCGCCTTTGCTGTCTTGCTCGCTCCGAGCCGCAGATTTCAGAGAACGCGCATGCAATTCGGTGTCAAAGTTTCCACCTTTAGGGCTCGCTCCAGATTTGCCGGTTCCGTTCCCAAATTTTCTCACCTATCAAGCAATCATAAGTATCGGTCGAATTGAATTGCGCAAATCTGAAGTATTCGAGCACGGTCGTCGACGCGATCTCCAGCACCAGTTTTCGGCGGACGGCCTCTGCGAAGTCCTGCCAGTCAAGAACCGGAATGACAAAAGAACCTGGCCCGCCCGTCACGCAATTCTCGTAGTACACATCGAGGTCGTCGAGATGCCATTGGCTGCCCAAACCTTCTTGGGTCATGAGCGGCAATCCGTTTATGGTGATCGACTTTGACAGCACTGTTTCACGGGCTCGGAGTACCGGACGCCCCTGATTGTTAGGCCCGTCGCCTGAAACGTCGATCACCTTGCGCAGACCTTCGAATTCGTTCTCTTCGATCATCGCCGCACCAAAGATCAGCGCTTCAGAAATTGAAGTTCTGCGCAGAGCGGGATCGAAACGCGTGGTAAGAGCGCGCGCGAAGCCTTCAAGATCAGCGCGCGTTTCCACAAGTCGCCAATCAACGACCACTTCTTGCGTGCCGGCCCACTCGACATATGTCAAAGCTATCCTTTGCAACAGGCCCGACCGAACGGCCGCGAAGACCTCGTCAGACTGCAAGGCTGCCGCATAGCCCTGTCTCTGAATCTCGAGTTCCCGCTCGGTCATCGACCGAGAGACGTCGACGAGAAGAACAAGCTCTAGATCAACCTCCGTCGCCTGTGAAACGGCAGGCGCGGCTAAGAGAAAAGTGGACGCGAAAATGGTCAGGAATATCTTTCGTAGCATCCCTTAACGGGTGGTGCGCTGGGCGCTCAAGTCAAGCCACAAACGCATGATGATGTGGTTGATGAGAAAAAGCGGCAAAGCTTTGGGCGGACGTCTGCCATACCAAACATCAAGGCCAATCACGGAAAAACAACGTTTCAGTCGCATAGATCCGATAAACTGTCCATCGACGCTTGCGCAGCCTCTACGCTTTCACAGGACACCACGACAGCCCATTTGCCGTCCGCGAAGGCCACTAAACTGTTCTTTTTCGCTCGACTCTATGCGGCCATCCGCGTTTGCAGCCAGAATCAGTACGCGCACAAATCAACGACGATTTCTTCCTACTCGAACGATGCGTGGTTTACTCCCGATCAGGCCGCCCAAAACTCCCCCCCTGACGCTGGCGTTCGGGAAGCTGAGCCGCCGTAGGGTGCACCGCGACCCGAAACGCTCCCTCCCGATGCGCCGCCTGACCGGGACATCACACGCCATACACCCTGTGCAATCGCGATACCAACTGCAGCCCCCGCAAGTGTCTTGACCGAACTCATTGTCATGAATTCTCTGAAAGCTTCGCGAATAATCTCATATTTCGAATGCTTAATTCGGCGAGCAAGTTTAGTTCACCGGATGCCAGTCTTCTGACGGATCAAAGCTTGTCATGGCTGCCGCCTTTTCCAACGTGTCCTCACCCAAAACGGCTTCGTAGACGATACCGTTTTCCGAAACCATAAAGCTGTGCACCCCCGTCTCTCCGAACTCTGCCGGGACGGCCAGAAGGGCGTGACCTGCTACCATGTGCCCATTGACGAAATAGTCCATAGCACCACCGGGTGCCGCATCTGTCTGTTCTGTTAAGATGCGAAAATAGTATCCCGAATAGGGCTCGGGTGCGTGATCGGTTTCACCGTCACTGTACCCAAAGGCCGAGGCGCGCGCAAAAAGCTCTCCCAAAAGCGTGCCTTCATCTGCCCAGAACAATCCATCTCGTTGATCCGCAGAGGTTGAGATGATCTGGCTCGCAAATTCCCTGACCCCGTCACCGTCTTGATCCTGCGACCGGAAATCGGCCTGAACTTCGACATAGGCCTCCATCAATTCGATCACGTCCAGCTCATTGCGGCCAATTTCGCGCAGGCGTACTTCTTCGCGACCAGCGTCGTTGTCAAACGACCATGATGTGTCCGTCTTTGCGATGGGGACTGGGAAAAGCCACCCTTCCTCGCCAAGCGCGATCAGGACAGAGCCATCGTCTTGCGGTACAAGCCGATACCCTTCTCTGTAAAGCGACAGCAGGGCCAATTTGTTGATCTTGTCCTCGATCGGGTTTCCATCTGAAAGATAGTCCGCAGCTTCCGACCCAAAGACGGCTAAAACACCACCCTCGTCCGGGCTTTTTAGCGCCGCAACCATCGCCTCAAGCGCCTCTTGCGGAGAGCCATACGCAGCAGGGTCCGCTTTAGCCGGACCGCAGAACAGCGCGGCAATTACAGCTGTTTTGAATAGAATCCGTTTCATGTCTTATCCCCTCCGCTTGGCTTTTTTACCGCTGGCCTTACCCCGTTGCGAAGCTTTGCGTGCCTTTTGCCCGCTGGATTTCTTCTGGGTCGCCTTCGGCTTTTTTACCGCCTTGGGTTTAGAGGCCTTGTTGACGGGGGACTTGGCCGCCGAAGGTTTCTTAACTGCTGGTTTTTTGGCCGGATCTTTAACCGCTTTGCTTGGCGTCGGCCTGTTTACCTTGGGCTTGCCTCCATCCTTCATGGTTTTTCGAACTGCTTCGGTTTTGGCTTGTGAACCAGGTCGCGAAATATCCGGCGCTCCAGATGTCTGGGACAGCTTGCTCCGCAACGCGTCCGCGTTGCTGTCACTTTTATTTATCGGCAGCTTGGTTTTGCCACCATCGTCTTTTCTGGAACTAATCTTGTCCCGCGCCTGATCTTTCTTTCTATCATCCGGCGTCCAGCCTGTATTGGAGCGATTGATGTTCCCATTGCCGATATTGTTTCCGCTCCCGATATTGACGTCTCTGTCGATATTCACGTTGCGATCAACGTCCAGATCAATATTTGGGTTTCGGTAAATCGGGCCTCCTCCCCATCCACCGCAATTCCGGCATCCCCAGTAATCATTCCAATCGTCATCATCATCGAAAATGGCGTCAATCACGGCAAAGGTTCCGAACGCTACTGCACCGGTGACGATAGCATCGCCTACAAGGTTGCTATTGTTGTCTGCGTAAACGACCTGAGGGTCGTACTGCGGGACATAGACAACTTCGGGATCGGCGGGTTGAATAATGACATCTTCGTCCTGCGTGACTTCTACGACCTGTTCGTCTCCGGAAACCAGAGCCCCATTGTTGATCGCCTGGGTTCGCATCGTCTGGACGGCTGCCATCACGTCGTCGCTTTGGGCAAGCATGGCATCGCCCATCGTCTCAGTCCATTCGATGTGAGCAGCCATATCTTCAATCACTTCGGGGAAAGCGACGGCCAGAACCTCTACGCTTTCGTCCCATTCTTCAGCCTCAACAGCCGCTTGAATGATTTCAGGCTCTTCACCGTCAAGACTGGTGAGCAATCGGTCGCTTTTGATCACTTCCATCGGGCTGGTCGCTGCAACAAGGATCTGAATCAAAAGCGTATCGGGAAACAGGGCAATTGGGGCGACAAGATTTTCCAGCTCGGCCTGAGTCAGAAGGTCGTCGTCTGAGACTGGGTCAACAGTACCCTCCTGTTCAGTTTGTGCCCCCGCAAGTGTTGGTGCAAAAACCAAAACCGCGGGTATTATCCAACGAAATATACGGACCATAATCTCCCCCTTACAATGCCAACTATCCGAGGCGCTAATCATCACGAGCGCACCGGGAAACTTATCCCGATATTCGAATTCACTTATTTCTTGCATGTTGTCGCGGGAGGAACGGCTGTGTAAAGAGCCTTTAATCCAAACGGCTATTTTCGATGGGTATTGGAGGCTTAAGCCGGTGCGAAAACCCTTGTGGGAAGATTATCTACATAGTCGAAAGCCGTGCCCTGTTCTACAGCGACCAGGCCTGTCCAAGACCGAAAAAAGCCCAAGCGCCGGAACCTCAGTTCAAAGAATCACATATGGCCGGTTGCCGTTGGTGTGAATGTAGAGATCGGCCCTTACTGTGTAAGATAAATCTCGACTGCCTCAGACAACAACACAGAGGTGGCAGAAGTCTCGTTCAGAACAACTGGTGTCGCCTCGCGCCCGTAATGGGGTTTGCCAACTATTTTAAAAAATGTTGGTGTTTTCTGATGGCGCGACCCACAAGGCTGGAAGTTTAGATGCGTTCGCACATTCAGATCGATCCTTTAAATTGGTTGACAATTCGGTCACGTTGGGGGCCGTGCCCTGCGGAAGCTCACAAACACAGAGACTACCGAAGGGACTGCTCGCATTGTTCTGGTGTAATCGGCAAGCGGTTGGTGGAACTAGACCTGAATGATAACGGTGAGCCTTTACCTAAGTCCGAGCGCTCAGCATGCGGCGCGAAGACTCGAGCTGGCGGTCAATGTCAGGCCCGAGTGGTACCAGGTAAACGACGCTGCCGATTGCATGGCGGTCTTAGCACAGGACCAAAAGAAAAGGCTAAACAGGCCCCTCATCGCGTGCGCATGAGAATTTGATCGACGCAATCTGAAAGTTGGCCGCTTTCTGGCAGCGTCCGTCAGGTCGCATCTGAACTACTGAAGTTTAGAAGCGACCAAGAACAAACTCGTAGCAAATCGACCATTTTCTGGGTGCCTTCGCACATCTTCCACGAATCTATCTAACGTTTGTCTTTCCAGATCATGATCCCACGGCACTTCTACAACGCGCCCATCAGCTTCGATCTGCGCTGGGCTCCTGCCGCGGTGGGTGGGGTCCTCGACGGGTTTTTCGTATCGTATACGAACAGTTGACCCGAATGCAGCGTTGAGCCTGCAGCAGAATGCAACGCCTTCACTATGGAAACTCTTCCAATCAAATTTGAAGCAATGTTCATCGCTTCCAGAATTTCCAAGCTCAAAACGAGCGTGCCATGCACGCAAATCCAACCTTAGTTCTTCATCTATGACCGCGTCTTCGTCGATCCAGTAATACCCGTCCCATATGCCACCACCCAAAGGTGGGTTCACTTCGTTTTCCGGGCCGCGGTGGCGCCAACCAAAACAGCCAAAATCAGCCATTAGTGTGTGGGTTGTTATTATTGGTCACTCTATCCAAGAAATGCTCCAGTTAGCACCAGATGCCGACGTAGAAACATCTTACAAAGCTTTTGGGCTCGAAACAAATCAATGAGAAACCCTATTTGACGTGCCACGATTTGATGCCGCTCTTCTGAGAGCATTTACCTTGTCGAATGGATGTTACTCTGGGCTCAAAGCGGTTATCCGGCGGATTCAGTTGATTCGAGTGGCTCGAATGACGGCAAAGCGGACAAAGCAGTCGTAGGCCATGTCGCTATAATTGGCAGGCAAAGTACGACAAGATACTGCGTTGCATCGGCCAAAGGGCGTGGTGTCAGTGAACCTTCAAAAACCAATCATTCGAAAAAGTTCGGATGAGTCTCATGAATAAACTCAATCGTTTCATCTAGTCGCGACAGATGCGCCCGGATCGCGGCCTGCGCTGCGTCAAGATCTCTCGATGCTAAGCTCTCAGCGATCGCGCGATGGTCTGCCAAAATCGACGTGGCTTCGCTGGATTTTTCGAGGCTCAAGAGGCAGAGTCGATCCACCTTTTGTTTGCATTCAAGCATGACTTCGAAGGCCGTAGGATTACCGCTGAGAACGTAAATCAACTTGTGAAAATCATAGTCCAGCGCGTGGAATGTCGTCAGATCACCACTCTCGATAGCCTGTTCCTGCAAGCGTATGTTGTCGGCCAATTGAGCTTGGCATGATGCATCCCAAACGCCGACCGCGCGGTAAACGATCTCCAATTCAACGGCCAGGCGCACCAATCTGGCGAGTTCCACCCTCTCCATCGAAAATCCGCGGACTTCGGTTGCTTTTTGCGGCCTGATCAACAACAGATCGTCATTGCCAAGTCGTGTGAACGCATTCCTGACGGGTTGACGAGAGACGCCAAATCGGCGCGCGACTTCGGACTCCGACAGCTTTGTACCGGGAAGAATTTCAAGCGAGATTATTTCGTCATGCAGTTTTTCATAAACCGCATCAGTTGTGGTTCGTCTGACTATATCTTCCACGAATTCTATCTCGCTTCCCAATGGCATCGGCAAGTTGAGGCCCGCCATAACACCCCTAAACACTTGAAACTGTTCCAATATAGACCTTCTTTCAAAGAGCCCAAATCGGAACTGATCTTTACCCCTATGAAAAGTCTTAAGAGGCGCTGTGTCAAGCTATCTGGGATACTAGGTGACAAGTATTGACAAAACTTGGATACTAGTACTCGATATAGGGACAGTGATTCCGGCTCTGGGAGGAAGCAGGAGGCCATGCTTCCACCGACCTCCCTAACTTTGAAAAGCCAGGTCCTGTCCAAAATTCAACGGGGAGGAGAACCCATGACTTTTACGAAATCGCTATTTGCAGCTGCCAGCGCGGTTGCTCTCATCGCAACTTCTGCGTCCGCCGAGAGCTGGCGTGCCTGGAACATTCACAACGACGGCCACCCGAACACCGCGGCCATGGATAAATTCGCTGAGCTGGTCGATACGGCCACGGATGGCGAGATCACTATTGACGTCTTCCATGGCGGTGTTCTGGGGTCGCAACCCGATGCGTTGGAGCAAGTGCGCATCGGTGCCATCGAGGTAGGCAACTTTAACCTTGGGCCCATTGGACCCATGGTTAAAGAGGCGAACCTGGTGTCCTTGCCGTTTATCTTCAAGAGCGTGCCGCACATGTTCCGTGTCATGGAAGGTGAAGCGGGTCAAACCGTTGCTGCCGCGATGGGCGAAGCGGGCGTGCTACCTCTTGCCTGGTTTGATGCGGGCGCGCGTTCGTTCTACAGCCAGAAGCCGATCAACACACCGACAGATGTTGAAGGCTTGAAGATCCGTGTGATGAACAATGATCTTTATACATCGATGATTTCGGCCATGGGCGGCAACCCGTCACCAATGGCATTTGCCGAAGTTCAGCAAGCGTTGAAGACCGGTGTTGTGGACGGTGCTGAAAACAACTTCCCCTCGTTCAAGAACGTTGGCCACTACGAAGTAACCACTCACTATTCGCTGTCCGAGCACCTTATCATTCCCGAGTGCATTTGCGTGAACACCTCTAAGTTTAACGCTTTGAGCCCTGAAATGCAGTCGGCCGTCCGCAGTGCTGCGCAAGAAGCAGCACTTGTTCAGCGCGAACTCTGGGCTATCGGCTCCGAGCAGGCGCGCAAGGACGTGGAAGCCGCCGGGATCGCCGTAAACGAAATCGCTGACAAAGCGCCGTTCCAAGCGGCAATGGATACGGTCTATGCCGATTACCTGGCGGCAAACCCCGACATGCAGGCCTTGGTCGATATGGCGAAAGCCACCGAATAAGCTCGTCTGATCAGACAAAAACGAGCGTCCGGCTCCCAGAATGGTAGCCGGGCGTTTTATCCAAAAAGGGGGGCACATGAACGAGTACAAAAAAGCACCGGCGTTTTTGCGACCAATGGACAGAGCCTTCGATTTTCTTTCACGAGCTTGTGTTTTAATCGCGGGGATCGCTCTTGTTTGCATGACCGCGATATTCGCATGGCTGGTCTTTGGACGTTATGTGCTGAACAACACGCCCACGTGGGTCGAGCAAGTCTCGCTACTTCTGGTCATGGTTATTGCGTTTTTGGGTGCAGCCGCCGGGGTGCATAATCACACGCACCTTTCTGTGGTGATTTTTCGCAACATCGTCCCGACGCCGGTGCGCACGCTCTTTGTCATAGTATCGGACGTTCTGATGGCCGGGTTTGGTGCAATGATGTTCTGGTACGGGATCGAGTTGACCAAGTTCAAATGGAACACACTCATACCCTTGATCCAGTGGTCGGAAGGTCTGCGCTCACTGCCGTTAACGATTTGCGGCGCGCTTTTGTTTCTCTTTTCCGTTGGTCACCTCATCCGCCTAGTTCTCGGCAGGGATGAGCGCCAAGACAACATAGATCAGGGCTAATCATGGGACTGATGCTTCTTCTTGGGGTCTTTGCCCTTTGCGTCATAATCGGTACACCGGTAGCCTTTGCCCTGGGCATCTCGGCTTTGGCGGCGTTCTGGTACGAAGGCCTGCCGCTTTTTGTCGGGTTTCAAAGGATCGTTTCGGGGGTCAACGTCTTTTCGCTGATGGCGATCCCGTTCTTCATCTTCGCGGGCGAGCTTATGTTTCATGGCGGGATCGCCATGCGATTGGTCAAATTCGCGCAGGCAGCGGTTGGTGCTGTGCGTGGAGGTCTGGGGATCGTCAATGTGTTCTCGTCAATGCTGTTTGGTGGGATCTCTGGATCGGCCATCGCGGACATCTCGGCACTTGGATCAATCCTTGTCCCGGTAATGAAAGACAAAGGGTATGATGCTGACTACGCGGTCAACGTCACGGTGACCTCCTCCATCGCCGGGATCATCATTCCACCCAGCCACAACATGATTATCTTTGCACTGGCTACTGGTGGCGCGGTGTCGATCTCTAAGCTTTTTCTGGCGGGTGTGGTGCCAGGCGTGCTGATGTGCTGCTGCCTTGCGATTGCAGCCTATGTTGTGGCGGTTAAACGCGGCTATCAGGCCGAGCAATTTCCCGGCTGGACAGCACTGGCCATTGCCTTTGTCGGTTCGATCCCCGGATTGCTGACGGCGGTGATCATCGTTGGCGGGGTTTTGTCTGGAGTTTTTACCGTGACCGAGTCCGGTGCCTTTGGGGCAATGTATGCCTTCATCGTGACACTTATCGTCTATCGCAGTCTTAGCTGGGAGGGGTTCAAGGAGGCTGTGATATCTTCAGTGCGCACAACTTCGATGGTCATGATCCTGATCGCTTGTGCGGGTGCATTCGCCTACATGCTGACCTACAACCGCGTGCCCACCAAGACGGTCGAATTCCTGCTGGGTATAACCGAAAATCCGATCCTCATCCTGCTCATGATCAATGCAGTTTTGCTGCTTCTTGGAATGATCATGGATATGGCAGCGCTGATCCTGATCTGCACACCGATTTTTCTGCCGGTTATGAACATGCTGGGGATCGATCCGGTGCAATTTGGCATGATCCTGTTGGTCAACCTCGGCCTGGGCCTGTGCACGCCGCCTGTGGGCACCTGCCTTTTTGTAGGTTGCGCTGTTGGTAAGCTACCAATGGAGAAAGCCGTAAGAACGATATGGCCGTTTTACCTCGCAATCTTTGCAGCGCTCATGCTGATCACCTTCATACCGGCGATTTCCCTGACGTTGCCAAACCTAATAATCTCCCAATGATCAGCGGAACGTGCAGCACATGTTGACGATTAAGAGACTGGATATCACCGATGCTGAGAGGCTGATCGCAGGCGCACGCGCCAAAGCACGTCAGATCGGTGTGCCGATGTGCATCGCGGTGACCGATGAAAGCGGCAATCTAATCGCTTTTGAGCGTATGGACGGTGGCAAGATTACCAGCATTCAACTGGCCATCGACAAAAGTTTTACCGCGACTGGGATCCGGAAAGGCACAGATGTCTTGGGAGAAGTAAATCAGCCTGGCATGCCTGCGCACGGAATCTCCTCCGCTCTGGGCGGGCGCATGGTTGCTGTTGCGGGCGGCTTGCCGGTCATGTCAGGCGGCGTTGTCGTTGGCGGCATCGGCGTGAGTTCCGGATCGCCCGCGCAGGATCTCGAGGTGGCGCAAGCGGGCGCAGATGCATTCGATAACACGCCCACATGAAAGCATGGAGTAACGACATATGACAGCCCCGATAATTGGATTCATTGGCCTTGGCCTGATGGGTGGCAACATGGCCGAATGCTTGCAAAACAACGGGTATGACCTGGTGGTGATGGGGCGGACGCGGAGCGCCCTAGAGCCTGCGCTTGCGCGGGGCGCGGTGGAAGCCAGCACGCCGAAAGAACTCGCTCTAGCCAGTGATATCGTGATGCTCTGCGTTACGACTTCGGAAGTCGTCGAAAGCTTGATCTACGGCGACGAAGGGATACTCGCTGGTATCAAGCCGGGGACAACCATCATTGATTTCGGCACGTCCATTCCGGCATCCACCCAAAAGATCGGAGCGGATTTAGATGCAAAAGGGGCGGGAATGATTGATGCGCCTTTGGGGCGCACGCCAGCACACGCCAAGGACGGGTTGCTTAATATCATGGCCGCAGGTGACATGGACACCTATGTCAAGGTGAAGCCGGTGCTCGACGTGCTTGGTGAAAACGTCTTTTACCTTGGTGCGCTTGGGTCAGGCCACGTGACGAAGCTGATCAATAACTTCATGGGCATGACTACCGTTTGCGCGATGAGCCAGGCTTTCGCTGTTGCCAAACGCACCGGAATTGACGTGCAGCAGCTGTTCGACATCATGTCGGCGGGCCCGTCCAATTCGCCCTTCATGCAGTTTTGCAAGAACTATGCTGTCGATGGAATCAGTGATCTTGGCTTTTCGATTGCGAATGCTGCCAAGGACATCGGATATTTTGTACAGATGACACAAAACATGAATACCCGGGCCGAGATCGCAGAAGGTACTGCCGCTAACCTGGCTGCCGCTCTAGAGGCAGGCATGGGCCATGGCAATGTCCCTGAAATCTATGATCTTTTTGTGCAACGCGGCGCATAAGCGTTTAACGACTACTGTCCAATCTATTTCGCGCCGATTTCAGCTTTGAAGGACTTCTCATGAAACTCGAAGGAAAAACCGCAATCGTCACAGGAGGGGGCCGCGACATCGGCAGAGCCGTCGCCGAGAAATTAGCCTCAGAAGGCGCAAGTATCGCTATCAACTACTTCTCAAGCTCCAAAGGAGCGGATGAGACCGTCGAGGCCATCAAGACGCGAGGTGGCCGTGCAATCGCAGTTCAGGGGGATTTGAACAACAAGGTAGATGCGGATGCGCTTGTTCAGGCGGCAGTGGAAGCCTTTGGCGGCGTCGATATCCTCGTTAACAATGCGGGCGGACTCATTGCCCGCAAGACCATTGCGGAGATGTCTTTAGAGCATTGGGAGGCCGTGATGCGCCTTAATGTCACCAGTACGTTTCTTATGACTCAGGCGTGCCTGGCGCACATGAAAAGCGGGGCGATCGTGAACCTGGCAAGTCAAGCCGGTCGCGACGGAGGCGGTCCGGGAGCCGTCGCCTACGCCGCCTCGAAGGGTGCGGTGATGACCATGACCCGAGGGCTAGCCAAGGAAGTTGGTCCAGAAATCCGCGTTAACGCGCTTTGCCCCGGCATGATCGACACAGATTTCCACAATATTCACACACCGGACGCCGGGAGATGCGGCTTCGAGGCAAACGCCCCACTCAAGCGTCAAGGTCATGTTCAAGATACGGCAAATCTTGTCCTGTTTCTTGCCTGCGACGACAGCGCTTTCATCACCGGTGCGAATATCGACATCAACGGCGGCATGCTTTTCTCGTAACACACAAGGATCACATAATGTCTGAGTATCCCATTGTCTCAACTGGGCCCGATGTGACCCGGCAAGTCTTGTCGGATCATGATCAGTTGATGGTTGTAGCTTTCAGGTTTGCGGCGTCGGGAGCCATTGGAGCCCTTCACAACCATCCCCATGTGCAATCGACTTACGTGGAAAGCGGCCGATTTCGGTTTACGCTTGGCCAGGAAGAGCGCGAGGTTGGTCCAGGTGACAGTTTCGTGATCCCTTCCGACCAGACCCACGGCTGTGTCTGTCTTGTGCCGGGCGTTCTAATTGACACCTTCACCCCGCGCCGTGACGATTTTCTCTGACCGTTCTGGTCCGAAGCGCGTTTTGTCGATTGGTGACTGCATGGCCGAATTCGCTCCGACAGGTGACGCAAGGACGTTTCGCTTGGGCTTTGCCGGAGATATCTTCAACACCGCTTGGTATCTCGCTCAGATTTAGACAAAGGCAGAGGTCGCCTATTTCACCGCCGTTCGCGATGATGACCTGTCCAGCGAAATGTTGGAGTTTATGCAGGCTGGCAATATTTCTGACGCTTACGTTCAGATCGTACCAAACAAGACTGTTGGTCTCTATCGCTTACATGTGAGCGAGGGCGAGCGTTACCTGCTTATCCCAGAAGACAGATGGATACGTTGGCTTTCACGTTTGAAAAAACTGTTCATTCGGAAAGCGTGGCAAGAGAATCTACTATCCAACCACTGGACACAAAATGCATTTCTCTTGATATACGTTGGTCTGTTTCTTGTGCCAATCACACTCATCGCCGGTACTGATTTTTCGCACGAGTTTTCGAATGAGACGCGACTTTCCATCGCAATTTTGGGATTTCTTGCAGCCGCTGTTCTAGCCGTTTTGGCGGCGACAAGTCTAATCACCACCGTCTTGTTTCATGCATTCGACTATTTAGACCACCCCGAACAAAGAGAAAGAAGACTCGCATGGTTCGGCTTTATTCTTCTACTTTTTTCAACTTTACTTGGCCATTTGACGTAAATTCAGCCAAAATCCACGCGAGTGGCCGACTTCGGATTCAGGAAATCAAATCTCAAATTGTTGCCAGTCTGTATCCAGTCTTCCACGAAATCGATACTGTTGCTGGATAGCACCCCCATCGGGCGCAAATTATACCCTTTCAACAGCTTTTGCTTTGGATTTGGGCGCAAGGTGCTACTGCCAGTATCAAGTACTGTTTACGAGTTCTTTGTTTCGAGTAACTCAATTCGGAGTTCGACGTGTGAGAGTGAAGACGTAGGTCTGTGTGAGAGTGGCCTACGTCTGAAAGTCGAAAACTCCGTAAATAACCCCATGCCGATCCGTTCCCCACTTTCGGCGTGGGGTTACCTTTGCCCTTCTCATGCAGCAGAAGTAGCAGATGTAGCAGCGGGTCAGGTCTAAATCTGAGTTTTTTAGATGCTCAGAAATCCGATGCCGGGATATCGGGACCGCCGTTTTTTAAACGGGAAATAACAGGCTTAATTCTCAGCCAGACGGTAACCGGGATTTCTGCGCAGTGCGTGCGCCTACGGCTTTTCCCTGTAGCGTCGACGCCCGCTAGGTTGCTCCACAGATGCCTTTTCCCCTCAGGGGGGAAGAGAAAAGCAAAGACCCCGCCGAGCGTCTGACTAATTGCGTAAAGCACAAATGCCGCAAAAAATACTGCGAGCCTTCCCGTATACCAGTTCGGGCCCTTCTGAATAGAACTGCCAATTCCCAGCAACTTTCACCTACCTTTTCACCCCTTAGCTGCTGCCTAATTTCTTAACTGTGCGTGCTGCACAGAGTCACATTGGGATCGTCGTGTTCTGGAGAGCGATTATCGCCGCAAGGGCGACCAGTAAAGGCACAAGCAATTCCCAGACCGCGCGTAACAAGACAGTTCCTTTCCAAGCCCTTCCTCTTAAAAGCAACCTGTCTTGGAAACGCTCATTCGCTGCGTCTTTCACCATGTTGAAGTCTCCTTTGAAAGCCCGGTAGGCGATCAGGAGGCGTTGGGTGTCTGCTGCGACGTACACCAAAAAGGTCACCGCCATATAGACCACAATCAGCACGGCAACCAAATACAAGTACTTCTGGTTCGTGACCGTCAGTTCAACACCCAGCGCACTGATTTCTTTTGGTACAATTCCTCCCAATGCAAAGAACATAGACACAGCACAAAAGGTGAGAAGGTTTCGGCGAGCCTTGCGGGTTTCTTCACTCAATGGGTCCTGAAGGATGGTTAGAGTCCGCTCCTAGAGCTTAGCAATCAGCGGGTTTATTTCTGCGTTGGGATGTCTGTCTTCTGGGGGCATAATCAAATTTCCAGGTCTTAAACAAAGACAAGCGTAACACTTTTCGGATTAAGCTAGCAAAACCTGCTTGTTCCAAAATCTAGCGACTTTTCGGGATCTAGTTTGTCGTCTTGCGCCGCGAAGGACGCAATGAACGGATAGTCAGGTGTCGGAACAAATCCTTAGAAGAACCAACGATAGGCATGTATTGTCGTTCCATTGATTGATGAATATTGGAGATTCCTATGAGGTTCTTAGCAGCATTTTTGATGCTTTTCCCTTTTACATCGGCTCACGCCCAAGACTTTTCAGTTGGCACGCTAAACACTGAATCCGCTTCAGATACCCAGCCATTCATGGTGAGCCGCACAATACGCGGCGTCGGGAAGGTTGATGTGTGGGCATTGCAAGAGGTGGCTGGCCTTAGCGCAGTGGAAGAATACACAGTTGCGGCGGGAGCGGTCGGGCGCAGAAGCAGTTACCGAGCCATCGTGAGCGAAAGCGGTACGATTTCTCAGCAGCACCGCAGAGATGACCAACTGGCTATCGTCTACAATTCATCCCGGTTCAGGCAGGTCGAAAACGTTGAACTCCATGGCATAAGGTCCAAGCCTGGAGCGATAGGCGGACGGTTGGGTGAGCCAGACTGGAACCTTCGCGGAGCATTGTTCATACGATTGCAGGACAAAGACACTGGTGTCGAGTTCTACGTTGGAAATGTTCATTTGAAATGCTGCGGTGACAGTAAGAATACCCGCGCACATCAAGCAGAAATCATCAAAGCATGGATCGAAAGGTCCGATGTGCAGGTGATATTGACCGGTGATTTCAACATTCCGGTACAACCATCCAGCGCCGATGGAAATCAGAACTCCGATGCCTTCAAAACCCTTGAAAGCGTTATGACATGGGAACGTCCACAAAACCCGATAAAGACCCAGTGCAGCGAAGACTTTGACTCAATGCTGGATCACTTCTTCATAAAGGAAGGTCCAAACATCGGTACAATTGACGTCGCGATCCACGAAACCGAAAGCGCGTTTTGCGATGCTGAAAAGGTTGGAGGGCCGGACCACAGACCAGTTGTCGCGCAGTTCTCAATTCAGCCGTGAGGCAACAATGAAAGCTAAGCTCTGGGCCGCACTACACTCTAGCCTCCAGGAAGCAAGTGATTGGTTTGCCCCAAAGGAGATTGAGCCGGAACCAATCTACAAAGGTTTTCTCAAATTCGAAGACCCAGACTGACGCGCCCGGCTTAACTTTTCCAAAGTCAAAGAAACATGCGAGGAGTTAGCCACTTCAGTGAAGCGGGTCACACACAATACCCAGCAATTGGATTAGCTATGACTGATGACATGTCCGAGAAGATTGCCAGCGAGTGTTTGGGTGTGACCAGCAACCCAGCCAGTATCGTGAAGAGCTTCCCTCAATTGAGCGCTGCTGATGTGTTTCGCCGGGGACTTCTTATTGCAGGTCACAATCATGACAACCTGCTGGCCGCATGAATTCTTTGCAAGCCAGTTACGAAGCTCCTGCTCAGAGGTCACTTTGATCCGTTTGATTCGCGTCTCAGCCATCACATGTGGTCCCTGCTTACCCCGAACGCTTGTAGACGAAGGCTTGGTTTTCAGCAAATTCGGCAAGGTTTCACTTCGCGGCTTGCCCGGGTGAGGCCCTTCCCTATTCTTGCGTAATGCCACCCCGACAACTCAGAAGTCAGATCCTGCCCATCCCGATTTCCAGCATCTCCGATGACTACTGGATATACATCCACTGCGATGATGTCCGCTGTACCCATGGTGCGAGCTTCCAGCCAAGTGAGTTGGTTAACCGCCTCGGCGGCGATGTCACCCTGCGCAGCGTTTTGGGTAAAGCCCGGTGTACCAAATGCGGCAGGCACCCGTTCAGCATCAAACAGATATTTAGGAGGCAGAGCGGGTGGTGAGGCTCGTTTGAATATAGTCAAAAGTCTGCTTTGAGCCCAAACCTCCCAGATGCTACGCAACGCCCGAATGACTGCTCTTGCTCATCAGCCGCTTGCCATTCCAGTAATCATTGCGCCCAGGGCGACAAGGTGGACAAGCATGAGCGCTTTGTCATTCCACAGTGCGCCGACTGCGAACCACCCCACGATACCCACAAGAAACAAGTAGAGGTTCCAAGGCGTCCAGCCAAACCCCGTCGCGGTGTATCCCATGATTTGAACGGCGGATGCGCCCCACTTGACCGCGAAAACCAGGCGCTCGCGCGATGACGCGAAGGCCAAGATGTCAGACGGCACGGGTTAACCCACCGTCGATGCGCAGGTTTTGCCCTGTCATGTAGCCGCCTTCCGCTGAGGCGAGCCACGAAATCAAGGACGAGACCTCAGAGGCATTGCCATACCGCCCCATAGGAATCCGTGCTTTACGGTCCTCGGTTTCGGGCAGGCTGTCGATGAAACCCGGAAGAACATTGTTCATGCGGATGTTCTCTGTTGCGTACTTGTCGGAATAGAGTTTTGTGAACGCGGCGAGCCCGGCCCGGAAGACGCCCGACGTGGGGAAAAGAGGATCAGGTTCGAATGCCGCGAAGGTTGAGATATTGATGATTGCTCCGCCGCCCTGCGCCTGCATCAAGGGGGTGACAAGCCGTGTCGGACGGATAGCGTTCATCAGGTAGACTTCCATCCCTTGATGCCAGTCGTCGTCGCTGATTTCGAGAACCGGACCTTTTGGTCCGTGGCCGGCAGAGTTCACCAAGACATCGACGCGACCCCAGCGATCCTTCGCACCTTCGACCAAAGCGTTCAGCGCTTCTCCATCAAGGTTAGAGCCAGTAACGCCAAAGCCACCAAGTTCGCCACCGAGTGCCTCACCTTTGCCGGACGAGGACAGGATGCCAACTTTGAAGCCATCTTCTGCCAGTTTGCGCGCTGCATCTGCACCCATGCCGCTTCCGCCTGCCGTAATTAAAGCTACTTTTTCTACTGTCATATCGAGAATCCTTTCTGGTTGATTCCCAAATTGTCTATTATCTGAGAAATTTCGATTCAGAATTGATGTCACATGACAGTAGAAATACTATTGTAGAATGACTGAACTTCCCCCGCTCAACAGTTTGCGTGCGTTTGATGCTGCAGGCCGCCGCCTCAGTTTCCGCTCTGCCGCTGATGAATTGGGCGTTACGCAAGGGGCTGTTGCACAGCACGTGCGCCAACTAGAAGCGCATCTTGATCTGATCTTGTTTGAGCGTGTTCCAAAGGGTCTGGCATTCACATCGGTCGGGCGCAGCTATCACAACAGGATTGCGGGGATCTTCGCTGACCTTCGATCCGCAACGGCAGAATTGAAGCCGGAGCCAAACAAAGTCGTCATCAGCGTCACACCGACCTTTGCTGCGAAATGGCTGATCCCCAATCTGCCGGACTTCACCGTAGCCCATCCTGATATCGATTTGCGGATTATGGCGACCGAAAGAGTTTCCAGCTTCCACAGCGACGGGATTGACCTTGCAGTGCGTCAGGGATCGCCGCCGTTTGGCGCGTCACTGGACGTAACGCTTTTGTTCAGGCAATCGCTGATCGCGGTCGCTGCGCCGCAGTTTGGGGACATGGGTGACACTCCTCTTGAACCAGATAAACTTGCAAGTATGCCGAAGATTCATGACACCCACGACCAATGGCCCAGCTACCTCGCGCATTTGGGTGTACAGGAACAGTCGCCTCGGCACCTTCGTCTGAGCCAAACGTCTCTTGCGGTCGATGCCGCTATCGCCGGGCAAGGTCTGGCCTTAGTAAGCCGGTTTCTGGTGGCTCATGACCTTGAGGCTGGACGCTTGGTCGAGGTTGGCGCAGCGCTGGACGCGGGTGGAAGTGATTTCTATGTCCTCATGCCGCGAACAGCCAAGAACAGCGAGACGGTCATCAATGTCGTGACGTGGCTTAAGGCGCGCTCGGCCGAAGATAACTGACTGCCTAGGAACCTAAGCGGTCTTTCAGACCATCGGGATGAACGACAGCAAATCCGCAAAGTAGACGTTCAAGCAAGCTGCAGCGAACGACCGCTCTGAACAGCAGGTTGTACTGGACTAGCTGAGTTTGGTTCGAGTCTTTCTGTGAGCGCTATAAAAGGAGCGCTCGTTAGGATTTCTTGTTTTGAAAAAGCAGCGATAACAGGCCAAGAATGGCGGACGCTGCCATCAACAACAAAGAGACCGCGTTTAGGACAGGCGTCGAACCTTGTTTTAGCTTGTCGAACATTGTGATCGTCAGCGGCGACTCCGATCCAACAAGCATGAGCGTTGTGTTGAAGTTCTCGAAGCTCATTAACATAGCGACCACTGCGGATGCTAAAATCGCTGGTAACAAAAACGGTATGGTGATCTGGCGGATTGCACCCCATTTACTGGCGCCCAGATTCAACGCCGCTTCCTCTAGGCTGAGATCAAACTTTTGCAGCCGCGCAGAGATTACAAGTGTTGCAAAGGTGGTGATAAAGGAAAACTGCCCCAGGATTACCAGCATCAGGCCAGGCCTGAGACCGTCGAACCACAGTCCGGTCGCATCCTCCAGTGTATTCGCAACCGAGCTGGAAAATACAAGGATCGAGATGCCCAGGATCACACCAGGAATAATCAGGGGCAGTAGCATCAGCATGTAAAGCAACGCCTTGCCTCGGAATTCATGACGCGCGAACAGAAATGCATTACTGGTGCCGACAGCTACGGAAAGGCCAGAAACCCAGATCGCCACGAAAGCAGAGGTTCCGATCGAGCGCATGATCGAACGCTCGTTGAAAACACCGATGAACGGTGCGTCGGTGCCAAAGAACCAAGCCAGCGTGAAGCCTTCCCAGGGAAGCGATGGAAACACACTGTCGTTGAAGGCAAACACACAGACCACTGCCAATGGTAGCGCCAGATAGATGAAAAAAACGGCGACGTAGACGCGATAGCAAAACCGGGTAAAAACGGGTTGGGGAATGCTGGGTATCATGAGCGCCCCATCGTATTGGACAGAGACTGGCCTGACACTTTTAGCCCAAGGAAGACAACAAGCGATGAAAGCGCCAAAAGAAGAAAGCCGAAGGCCGACCCAAGTTCCCAGTTAAAGCGCGTTATGAACTGAGTATATATCATACCTGTGAACCAAAGGCTGTCTTTGCCGCCCAACAGGATTGGCGTTAGATAGTTGCCCAGCGACAGCATGAAGACGACGATGCAGCCAGACACGATGCCCGGCATGGCGTGCGGGATCACGATCTCGCGCATAATAGAGGTGTTTGTACCCCCGAGGTCATAGCCCGCTTCGATCAGGCTGTCGTCCAGACTGTCCAGGGTCGTGACAAGCGGTACGACCATAAACAGGATCGAGGTGTAGACGAGGCCGACCATGATGGCCGCGTCGTTGTAGAGCATTTCGACCGGCCCAGTGACCAATCCAAGATATTGCAGTAGATTTGAGAACACCCCAGTCTCGCGCAGAAGGATCATCCAGCCAAAGGTTCGTACAAGTTCCGAGACCCAAAACGGGATCATGCACATCAGAAACAGCGTTGTCTTAGCCCGACCCTTGGTGAGTTTGGCAATGTAATAGGCGATCGGGAACCCAAGGATCAGCGTGAGCACGGTCGCCAAAACCGACATGATCGTGGTGCGAGCGAAGGTGCGCCAGTACAATGGCTCAGTGAAGAAAGCGGCATAATTGGCAAATCCAGTATCGTAGTCTCGCGGCCCAACCTTTTCGCTGATCGAGACAATGAAGAGGCCAACATGAGGCAGGATGATCAACACCGTCAGCCACAGGAAGATCGGTGCCAGCAGCAGATAGAGTCCCAACCGTGAGGTATCGGATGACATGTCCTAACCCTCAGCCGCTTGGTAACAGCGTGCTTGTGCAGGATGCCAACGCGTGCGTATTGCGTCCCCCTTTTGCAAGGAGGAAAAACCGCCAGTCTGAGGCAACGCAACCTTCCAGAGGACGCCACCCTCGGCTTTAACTGTGACCATGCTGTTTGCGCCATTAAACAATACTGCATCTACGATGCCATGGCTGACATTCGACGCTTTGTCCGCCTCGGCCCCGTTCGGCAACAATTCGATCGCTTCTGGTCGCAAGTATACCTGTAAGAGTTGTCCGACGTGGAAACCGCTATTCTGAGCGGCGACGCGAATGTCGCTTTCGCCATCGGCGCTGAGAGTCAGGACGCCATCCTTAGCCGAACTTACCCGCGCCGTGATCTTGTTCGCGTCGCCAACAAAGCCGGCGACAAAGGCAGTTTCCGGCGCGTTATAGACATCATGTGGCGTTCCGATCTGTTCGAACCTGCCGTTGTTCATCACTGCGATATTGTCGCTCATCACCAGCGCTTCGGACTGATCATGGGTTATATAGACAAAGGTGGTGTCAAATGCCGCCTGAAGCGCCTTTAGCTCGACTTTCATATGCTCACGCAGTTTCAAGTCCAACGCACCAAGGGGTTCGTCCAGCAAAAGGACATCTGGCTCCAGAACCATGCATCGGGCAATGGCGACTCGCTGTTTTTGCCCACCAGAAAGTTGGTCAACTCGACGTTCGGCAACATTGGGGAGGCCGACGCGCTCAAGAACTTTCGAAACACGTGTTTTGATCTCGGACCGTGACACCCCCCGCTGACGCAATCCAAATCCAACATTGTCGCCGATGTTCATCGTGGGAAACAGGGCAAGGTGCTGAAACACCATTGACACCGGTCGCTTGTTTGGCGGGACGCCGATCATGGAACGTCCCTTGATCAACAGATCGCCAGATGATGGCGTCTGAAAACCGGCAATCATGCGAAGCAACGTAGTTTTGCCACATCCCGAAGGACCAAGAATTGAAAAGAAAGAACCTTTCGGTACGTCAAATCTGATGTGGTCCACGGCGCGAAACGTATCGAAATCCTTGATCAGATCGCGGCACTCAAGATCGGGGTTTGTTGGTATCACAATGCAACCTCGCAAGATGCAAAGGGGCACCCAAAGGCGCCCCAGCTCGAACAGTGTTGAGGCTTTAGTTCGCGGCGTTAATCCGGTCCAATGTCGAGCCTTCCATGGCTTCAAGACCAGCGGGCACCGGCGGATACCATTTGATGTTGTCAATCGCTTCTTGATCAAAGCTGCCCTGATAGCGCGCCTTGAGATCTGCGTTCACGCCTGCGTCACCGTCCACCGCTGCGGTGAAGTTTCCGGCGGTGTTTGTAATCATCGCAGCGATTTCAGGCTGCATCACAAAGTTGATCCAGTCATATGCGGCATCGTCAGCGCGCCCACGGGCGGGCAGAACGAATGTATCGATCCAGCCGAGCGCGCCAGCTTCGGGCGCTACGAAAGTGATATCCGGATTGTCAGCGTTCAACTGCCAGCCGCCCGTATCCCAAGCCATCGACGCAATAACTTCACCCGAACGCAGAAGGTTCTTGATCTCGTCACCTCCGCCCCAATAAGTTTTCACATTGGGTTTGCATTCCGTCAATTTGGCTTCAACCTGATCAAGAATGTCCTGATACGCCTCGGTGTCGCCATACGCTGCAAACGGGTCCAATCCCATCGAATACGCAAATCCGATCAGCGTCGGACGCTTGAGGCGGTACGAGACTTTGCCTGCGACAGATGCATCGCAAAGATCGGTGTAATCCCTCACATCGCCGGCCTCTGCCGTGTTCACGACCAGGCCGCTGGTCCCCCATACATGCGGCAGGCCGTAAACCTCGCCGTCATATGTGGTATTCCCGGCGGTCGCGCTGAGCATCGATGGAATGAACAGCTCCGCATTCACGCGCGACATGTCGATCGGTTTGTAAATCCCAAACTCCTCCTGTGCGCTGGATATCCGGTCCTGACTTGGTTGTGCCAGATCAAAGCCGCCACCGTTTGTTGCGCGCAGCTTCGCAATCATTTCCTCGTTATTTGAGGTTGTTACTTCGACGGTATGGCCCGTTTCAGCCTCAAATTTTGCGATAACATCTTCCGGGGCGTAACCACCCCAGGTCAACAACCTCAGTGTTTCTGCCTGCGACATGGGTGCGGCCAATGCAGCAATGGCAATTAGTGATACAAGCAAAGATTTGTTCATTGTTTCCCCCGATGGATTTAGCGATGTGTCAGTAAATACACTGTTTTTTATAGACGTATTAAGTCAAACTCGCTTGGCGTTGTCTACTGTCTTGTTGACCTTACGCGACGGACGATAGCGTCGCGGCGAGAAAGGCAGTGGCCAACGAGTTAAGCCGCGCTGCTCCCATTAGAAAACTAAGCGCTGGTTCATAGTTGCCGTTGAAAAACTCGACCTGCCCCATAATCCAGTCGATGGCAGGCGGATGCATCGGACCCAGACTGACCTGCTCCCCTTGGAGTCCGCGTTTCTTAGTCAGCTCTGTTCAGTGTTTGGTCCTCTCTTGACCGTTGGTGATACTCCCACGGTGTGAGCCCGTCGAGGCTCGAGTGTGGGCGGTGGTGATTGTAGTCGGCTCGCCATGCCGCAATTGTGCGGCAGGCATGGCGCAATGACGGGAACAGGTGTTCGTTGAGGCATTCCTCGCGCATCCGGCCGTTGAAGCTCTCGACCAGACCGTTTTGCATGGGTTTGCCTGGTGCGATGTAGTGCCAATCGACTTTGCGCTCCTCTTGCCACTTGAGCAACGCGTTACTGGTCAGTTCGGTCCCGTAACACCTTCGGAATGATGTTAATGCAGAGGCTATGATTTCCTGCGCAGCCCTCAAATAGCGCAGCAGGTGATCATAGCCGGTTCTCAGGTCTCTACAGTGGTTTTGCGACAAACCACACCGAAGAGGAAACCGACTATGACCGACACCATTATTACACAGTCAGAAGCCGTTTTAGTGGCGATTGATATTGCCAAATCCCGCCACGAGGTTCTGCTTCAGATCCCTGGGACGAAGCGCCGACGCCGTTTCACCATTCTGAACAAGCTTGACGACTTCAATCGGTTGATCGCCATACTCATGGATTATGGCTGCACTGTCCGCATGGCGGTCATTCGAGCCTCTCGAAATAATCAATTACCGATTGAAGCCGCTCAGTTACTACTAGTAGCCAGAGCTCGCGCTTGAAGACATCTCCGACAAGGCGCTTGGGTAGGATTCTTGTTTTGAACCAGTGCGTATTATGGATCGGGCAAGGGTGGGATCGACCGCAGGTACAAAACGATTGCCTCTAGATCTTCCGAAGTCATTGTAGCGTAGTAAGCATACCCCATCGGGGGAAGCATCCGACTGCCATCCGGTCGCTTGCCCACTGTGATAATCGCCTTCAGTTCATCATCGGAATAACCTGCAAGACCGTCTTCATGGCTTGTAATGTTGGGCGCGACGGAGACTCCCCATGGTGCTGTCAGACGAATTCGAACCAGTCTCAGTTTGCCGCGGAAACCGCAAACTTATCCGGAACAAAGTTGACGCCACTCGCTAAGAGCGGCGGCGCGGGTCAGCTTGAATGTATCTCTGCTGCTTAGCGATCTTTCCTGGTTGAAGTGGTTGTAGACGGAGGAATGGACGGCAGCGAATTTCTGTAAACTTCGCATGCGCCTGAAACGCTGCATCGCGCGTTCGCGTCGTCGAAACGGCAGGTGCGAGTTCTCGACGCGGTTGTTGAGCCACCTTCCCGTCTGATGTTTTTCGAGCGCGCCCAGCTCTCTGAGCGCGGCTCTGTATGAGGCGAAGCGATCCGTGACGACGCTTTCCGCTTTACCGTGTCGCTTCATCAATTTCTTGAGGAATTTCAACGCGGCCTGTTTGTTTCGACGCTTCGTGAGGACGGCCTCAAGCACCTCACCTTCGTGATCAACGGCCCGCCAAAGATAATGCCGCTCGCCATTCACCTTCACGAAAACCTCGTCCACATGCCACTTCCACTTGGAGTATGCGCGCAGTTGCTGAACACGCTTTCTTCGGATTTCAGCAGCAAACATTGGGCCAAACCTGTTCCACCAATACCGGACAGTTTCGTGACTCACGTCGATGCCTCGCTCGTGCAGCAGATCTTCGACATTCCGAAGAGAAAGCGGGAAACGGATGTACAGCATCACTGCAAGGCGGATGATTTCGGGACTAGTTTTAAAGTATTTAAAAGAGGCAAGTCTGGTCATGGGCATAAGCTACGCAACCGCCCTGCCCCGCTCAAGCAAAGTTCTTCTGACAAGGCCCCGCAGACAATAGTATTCGTTTTCTTGGTTGCTGTTCTATCTGGCCGAGAAGACGAACAATAACGAGAATCTCGCTTTCTGGATTGCGGTGATCCCGAAAAATGCTCACGCAACGGTAGTTCATGCCCGATGCAGCATCCGTGGCTAAGGGCTCATCACGGACCTCGGAGGCAGCGCAGCATGCTGTGATAGAATTTTCCGGTCAACGCCGGGTTGTCGTCGTGACCGATCAGGGATTGTCACTTTGTTTCGTTGGCTGACCGCAGGTGGGACAGTGATCAACCTGTGACAGCGTTTCCGCATGCACGCGGTTGCGGATATGATCCGCAGCGCGGCGCGAGAGACCCAATTGCTTGCGAACAGCGTCAATTTCCTTCTCATCAGCCTCGCAGATATCGCCATCTTCCAACGCCTTTCGAAATTCGAGCTCCAAGCTCGCACGTCGGCGGTGCAACTGGTCGTTTAGACCGCTTGCGATGATCCCTGCTGGCAATGCAGCCATACCAATGCCAATCACCGTGATCGCAGCACCGAAGATCTTTCCGGCCACAGTAATAGGTGTCACGTCGCCATAGCCGACGGTTGTCAAAGTCGCCATCGCCCACCACATCGCCGCTGGGATTGAGCCAAAGGCTTCTGGTTGCGCCTCGTGCTCTGCTAGCCAAGCGCCACTTGCAGCAAAAATCAGCATCACCATCAGGATGAAGAAACCCGCAAAAAAGGCGCCCGCTTCTTCCTCGAACACCGCAAGCAGCATGCCGAGCGCGGGTGAGTACCTTGTGAGTTTGAGCAAGCGCAACATACGGAAGGTTCTTAGCAGCCGCAGGTCAACCGGAAAGAGTAGGTAAAGCAGCGCTGGGAGTATGGCCAATAGGTCGATTATAGCGATTGGAGAAACGGCCCAGGATGCGCGCGTTTTGTAGATTGGGTTTTCTGTCGCAACCCAAAGCCTAGCCGCGTACTCCACTACGAAAACGAACAATGAAAGACTTTCGAACAGATTGAGTGCGAACCCCCAGCGGTCATAGATTGAATCGACCGTTTCAAGGATAACGGCGGCCACGTTCAGCGTGATCAGAGCGATTAGTGCGAGTTCAAGCACCCAAGGTCCGGTCGCAGCACGGTCTGGGCGCTCGAGCCACCAGTACACTCTTTTTCTCAGGTAGTTTGCACCTGTCACAGCTTCAGTCATGGCGAAGCTTCGCTCTGGCGCGCATCAAGGGAACCGCGATTTGCGACAGCAAGGCTGTGCCCCAAATCATATTGCCAACCAACGAGGGGACATGCGGGACAACATAGAAACAGGCGATTGCCAAAACGATCCCAAACACCCGCACATCCCAACGCCCGAAATCTGAGGCCACACGGTGTTCAATGACGTTCTGAAGTACCCAAAGCATGGCGACATAGCCTGCAAGGCCGAAACAGCCAATGGCAGCGTATTCTGTTGGGTAAGGCTCCCAAAACCCGACCTTAACCTCGGCCGCAAGGGCCACGCCGACCATGACGCCACACAACATCAACACCAGATGAGCAAGCCACCAGATCACCAAGGTCGAAACCTTTTTGTCTTTAGGTTTGGCGTTGCCAACGAAGTCGAAATAGATCCAACACATCACGAACATCGAAACGCCGCCAATAACAAAGTTGACCAGCACGTCGGGTGAAACCTTGTAGATGCCTTTCTCAGACAGTGTGACGACTAGTTTGAAGAACCCTTCACCCAAAACGATCAGCGTCAATAAGGCAAACCGCTCTGCCATATGACCGAGGCGCGGGACGAACCGTTCAAAGCGCAGGACAGTGACGCCGGGGATCATGTACATCGCCTGCGTGGCAACCATCGCGGTAGCAAACGCCCAATAGGCAAGCGGTTTAGGCAGAAACGCCGTGATGGCAAAGATCACTGCAAAGGCCGAGAAGTTGCGGATCTGTGCCGCCGACATCGAAACGCCCGAGGAATTGGTTCGCTGAGCACGGAAATATAGCGCGGCGATCATGGCTCTGTTCGCGGCAAAACCTAACGCGAAGAAAACCCAGCCCTTGCTGTCGATGGCGGGGATGGCGGCGGCCATGAACATCACCGTACAGATCATCACGGCCATGATCAGGCGATGCCAGAAATCGGTGCTGACGTAGATCGAGTTGAAAATACTGAGCTCACCCCACGCGTACCAGAGCGTGATGAAGACACCGGCGAACACAAGAAACCCATTCAGATCGAGGTGGTGTGACAGGTAGTTCCCAAGAAGGAAGATCGTCACAACATGGATCAGGTCATAGAACAACTCGGCCCAGTGGACATGGTCGTGAGTGTGGTCGAGGTCTTGATGATGTTGCGGCTTCCGCCACATGGGGTGGTTATGCAGTGCCATAAATTAGGGACCCTTCAAAATTCCAAGGTTGTAGTGGTCGGCAAGCGATCACCCCGATTTAGTGTTTTTCTATAGGATGAAGGTTGTCTTGGAGACCCTCGCCTTGCAACCCTGCAACGGTTGTTCAGCGAGGGCGCACTGGAATTTCCAGTCCGATCGTGTGGTGATCATGCCGGAAATACCCGGCATTCACCGCTTCAGCTTCCTTTCACATCGCTCGAAAACCGCGCTGCGTTTTCCTTAGCAAAGGCGCTGGCATCTGCGGCGGCGTCCCAGAACTGAGGGTTGGCCTTGGGAATGGTCAACGCCCGCTGCACGGCGGGCCGGGCATCAATGCGGTCGAACCATGCGTTCAGATATGGCAGGTCCGATACATCCACCCGTGCCCAGACATGAGCACGCGCCCACGGGTACAGCATCATGTCGGCAATGGTGTATTCGTCCGCAGCGATCCATTCACGCCCGTCCAGACGTGTATTCATCACCTCCATCAAGCGGCGGCTTTCGTCCACGTATCTGCGGATTGAAAAGGGCTCTTCGTGGCCATTGGGTGCTGCAATGTGCTGGAAATACATTGCCTGTCCCATCATGGGGCCTACATGGCCGACTTGAAACAGAACCCATTGCATCACCTCGGACCGTTTTACTGGATCCGCAGGCAGGAACTTTCCGTATTTCTCGGCCAGATGCCACAGGATTGCTCCGGATTCGAAGATGGCGCGCCCTTCCAAACGATCCTCGATTGTTGGGATCTTTCCGTTAGGGTTCAGCGCCAGATAGTCCGGTGCCTTTTGTTCCTGCTTGGAAAAGTTGATGTGAGTCAGGTCATAAGGGACGCCTGCCTCCTCTAGAAAGATAACCGGCTTGTACCCGTTCATCGTTCCCGCAGTGTAAAGATGGATATCAGGCTGGGACATGTTCAACCTCGGCAAATGTGGTTTTCAGATGTACGTCAAATCGAGCGAAATCGGCCTCGATTTCCGGGTTCTTCATAACATCAAATGCAGCAAAAGTCGGAAGGGGCTGCATGGCAAAGAACTTTGCGTTCAAGTGCATCGGTGCTAGTAGGTCGTCGACGCTGGCACCCGCAAAAAAAGGCTCGGACGCATCATCGAACGCTTCTTTCGGGGCGTTGAAGGTAACCGACAGCATGTATTTCTTGTCATTCAGCGTGCCGCCGGTGCCGTAGTTGGCTTTGGGTGAGTCAGTCGTTCGACCGTCGCCTGCGCACATGCGACCGTCCATGCCGGCCGTATAAACCTCATCCATGTATTTCTTGAAGATCCACGGAACACCCATCCAGTTCACCGGGAACTGCATGATGACTGTATCGGCCCAGAGGTGCGCCTCAACCTCAGCATTCGAGTCATAGCCGTCGGCGACGGTGGTCACGCGAACGTCGTGACCCATTGCCGTCAGCATGTCGCACGCTCTCTCGGCGAGGCTGGCGTTCAACTGTCCGGGGGCGAATTCGTAGGGCTGAGTGCCGTTCACGATCAGGATTTTGCTCATGTCCATATCCTATTTGTGCAATCTCTGAACCCTTGACTTTCAGCGGGTTCAAATAGCATTTGAGAGTGTAGGTATGAGAAATCAACTAGTATACTTTTAGTAACCTGGTTGTCTGAGCGAAAGGACGATGATGCGGGCGCGAATTGATGAGGATGCCAAAGGGCGCCGACAGGTCTCAGAGGCGTGTCATGAGCCGTGTGCAATCGAGCGCGGTATGCGGATCATTGGCGGAAAGTGGACAGGTTCGATCTTGTGGCACCTTAGGGACGGACCTGTGCGTTTCAACGATCTTTCGCGCATGATCGGCGGGGCCAGTAAGAAGATGATTGCCGAGCGGCTGCGCCAGCTAGAAGAGCAGGGCTTGGTTGCGAGGCAAGTAATGGATACCGCCCCTATTTCCGTTCAATATTCCATCACCGAGTTTGGTGGTACGGCGCTTGGATTTCTCGACGAATTGCGAAAGTGGAGCGAGGAGCTGCCTAACGGCTTAACGTGACGACTATAGTCTTTGTTCAAAGATCTGAAAGCTAGAGTTTTTCTGACCGCGCACCGAATGAGGGTGTCACCAATCTGGGGATGAAGTGACAAGGTTACTTGGAATAGTAATCCAAGGCTTTGCTTTCCCGAAAAAAGTAGCGCGAACAAATTTCTGCCGGCCGTTCAGTGCCGTTTGAACCGAAAAGTGACGTAACAGCTGTCCCGCAAGCAGCGAGTTTTATTGAACTAGGTTCTGGCATCCACAGCGAACGGCTGCTTTGGCGGCCGCACCGCGGCAGCGGCTTTGCCAAGTAAGCGGCGGCAATGACCAGTAGATATGCAATGCGATTTCCGCTTTGTCCGCAGAGCAGTCATTCAGCGGAATTGACGGAACGGCTGCTACGAGCCCAACTCAGACTTTGATGACAGGCGCAGAACTCACACCACGTCCGCGAACACTAGCCGCAAGATCGACCGGAATACATCAAGAGCCCAACTTGCTTTTAGTTCGCGACGAGACTGCCATCAGGATGAAAGAGCTCCATATCTTTCGTAAGTTCATCAAAGGCCGCAGAGCCTTCCCAAGCGGCATCCAAAAACCACTGGTGCTCAGGGGTTGACGCAAGGTCCTTTCGGCAAACAAGCCAGAACCTGGAAAACGGCGCTATTGCGGTTTTGAATGGCGCCACAAGTGCACCACTTCTCAGGTGCTCGGATGCCAGAAACGATCCGCCGATCGCAACGTGGCCGGTGGCTATTGCGGAATCGACTGCGCTTGCCGTGTCGGCGCATGTCACGGCGTAATCGGTTGGTGCGTCGAGGCCGTTGACCCGGAACCACGTGGCCCATGTCGACTGCTTGTTGCCCGGGTCTGTCGCGAACTCGACATCGATCAAACCCTGTTTCAGCAAATCCGCCGGTCGTCGAACGAACCGGGCCACATCGGGCCGCACAATGGGGGTGAACCAGGTACGTAACAGTGGCTCCCAGTGCAAGTCGGCTTCCGGCTCCAATGCCCACCGGATCGCCATGTCGATCTTGCCGCTGGCGATGTCGCGGTTCTGTTTGCTCAGGTCCCAGGAAACCCGGAGGTCTGGACGCTGCGATTTGGCAGCGGAAAGCGCGGGCATGACCCAACTATGAACCGCTCTGGCTGGTCCGCTCACTTTGAGCACCGTTTCTTGCAGTGGTTCGTGCGCTTCATCCCAAGCGGCTTGAATGGTTTCAAATACCTGACCCAAGCTTTTCTGAAGCACTTGACCCTTATCAGTGAGCTCGATCGCCCGATGCTTTCGGATGAAGAGTGGACCACCCAATTCTTCCTCTAACTGCTTGATTTGAAACCCGACCGCTGCCGGCGTCACAAACAGCTCATCAGCCGCCCTGGCAAAACTCAAGTTGCGGGCCGCTGCTTCGAAGGTCCGCAATGATGTCAGGGAAGGAAGGCGTTTGGACATTTGACCCAAGAATATCTTGCCCAAGAGCCAAAGCAAACTCATTTGTCACATCGGCGCCAAAAGCGCACCGTTTCTCCACCAAGCAAGCAAAGGAGAAACCGATGAAACGCTCAATTATCCCTGCCGCCCTGCTCGCAACGATCATTGCACTGCCGGTAAGTGCCGAACAGTTCGCAGTTCAGATCGACCGGGAATACGAAGAGGCCAGCCCGAAGCTCATGGAAGCGCTCAAAGTGTCCGCGGTCGAGAGCTTCACGGAGAATGACACCCACTACGTTGTCATCGAAGCCCCCAGCGAAGCCTATGTCGAAGCGTTCTTCCACGCGACCAACCTCAAAGCGATTGAACTGCATACGCTGGAAGCAAACTGGGAAAACCCAACCATGCAGCATCTTTCCATCGCCCAGCGACTTGGCTTTCTGCGCGAGATCGACTGTGACTTCTGTACCAGCTGAGATGGTTCACAGATTTCGGCTAGTGCGCCATACTGATGGTCGTGGTTAAGCCTTACCTCTTCCAACCACAGGTCGCCATTGGCTCCAATGCCGGAATGCGGAATGCCACCTAACACATGGGTGGCATTTCGTATTGGTAGCTCCCGTCTCTAAGGGGCGCTGTGAAATACTCAAGGACCGCTTGGTCCGCTTAGCCGTCACTCACACTGAGAGCAGCGAAGGTCTGCAGGGAGCCCTTAGCGCTGGTCGTCAATCGGCGCGCGCAAATCTAACTCCAAAGCATGGATTACACTCTGGATACTCCCAACAAAGCCC